>NZ_SBHM01000006.1 GCF_004028095.1 Paenarthrobacter ureafaciens
CCCACGCCTTCCGCTTGCTGGCAAAGTTGATCCACGCGCTATCCCAGTCGGTTGCCCTGTCAACGCCGAGCGTGCCCATGAAGTCGGCAAAGGATTCCTTCAGCCAGAGATCATCCCACCACGTCATGGTCACCAGGTCGCCAAACCACATGTGGGCCATCTCGTGCATGAGGGTGTTCGCCCGCGCCTGATACTGCGCGTCCGTTGCCCGGGAGGTGTAGACGTACTTTTCGGTGAATGTCACCAGCCCGGGGTTCTCCATGGCACCAAGGTTGTATTCGGGGACGAAGGCTTGGTCGTACTTACCCCACGGATAGGGGTAGTCGAAGAGCCGGTTGAAGAACTCCAGGCCGCTCTTGGTGAGCTTGAACAGCTCGTCCGTGTCGAAGGAGTCCCGCATGGACGCGCGGCAATACAGTGCCAGCGGCACCTCAAGCCGGGTGCCGTCGTCGAGCGTTGCTTCCCAACGGTCCGTTGCCTTGAAGTACGGTCCGGCAAGCACTGTAGTGATGTACGTGGACATAGGTTTGGTTGCAGCAAAGTCCCACAGGGTCACGCCGTCGTCCTCGAGCGGAGTGCCGGCCGATGCGGCGCCGTTGGAGGCAACCTCCCAGCTGGAGGGAGCGATCACATGGAAGGTGAAGGAGGCCTTGAGGTCGGGCTGCTCGAAGTTGGCGAAGACGCGCCTGCTGTCAGCAGGCTCGTATTGGGTGTAGAGGTAGCACTGGCCGTCAGCGGGATCGAAGAATCGGTGCATGCCCTCGCCGGAGCGGCTATACAAGGCCATCCCGGTGACAGTGACCTCATTCCGCCCGGCCAGGTCCTCAAGAAGGATCCTGTCCCGGTCAACAACGGCATTGACGTCCAGGGAGCGGCCGTTGAGGACCACCGACTGCACTCCACCGCTGATGAAGTCCAGGAAAGTAGCGGACCCGGGCGCGGCGGTGAAGGTAATGGTGCTGGTGCTTGGATAACCTTCGACGGCGGGATCGGCCGCCGCGCGGACATCCAAGGTGACGTCGTAGCTGTGGGTGGTAATCAGGGCTGAACGGGCAGCGGCCTCGTCGCGTGAGAGGTTGTGATTCGACACACAGCTATCTAATCATGCTCCGTGCGGCCGCCCGGCCCGCTCGAAGGCCCGGAAACCCGCGACACGAACGGCCCGAAATGCGCTCAACCCAAAAAGGTGATTGTCTAATTCCCATGTCTGACCTCTTCCAGGATTATTCGGAGGCCGCTGCGCGCAGCGGTGCCTACGACGAGATGTTTACCAGCGGGCACGTTGCCCGGAAATCCTACGGTCAGGTAGCCGGCGCCCTCCGGGAACTTTCCTTGGCCGACGTCACCGCCCGGGCCGACTCGATGGCACGCAGCTTCCTGGACCGCGGCGTCACGTTCGACTACGCGGGGGAGGAACGGCCATTCCCGCTCGACATCGTTCCCCGCGTGATCCCGGCTGACGAGTGGGACGTGCTGGAACGTGGAGTCGCCCAGCGGGTGAAGGCGCTGGAAGCTTTCCTGAACGATGTCTACGGCCGCATGTCGGTGGTCGCCGACGGCGTCATTCCGCGCCAGCTCGTGACCACGAGCGCCCACTTCCACCGGGCCGTCCACGGTTTCGAGCCCGCAGGCGGGGTCCGCGTGCACGTCTCGGGCATCGACGTCGTCCGTGACGCAGCCGGCACCTTCCGCGTCCTTGAGGACAATGTGCGCGTGCCGTCGGGCGTCAGCTACGTCCTGGAGAACCGCCAGGCCATGGCCAAGGGCTTGCCCGAAGCGTTCGGGCAGCAGCACATCCGGCCGGTGGAGGAGTATCCGCGCAGGCTGTTGTCCGCGCTCCGCAAGACCGCCCCCGCCGGAGTCGATGACCCGACCGTTGTTGTACTGACCCCCGGCGTCTTCAACAGCGCCTACTTTGAGCACACCCTCCTGGCCGGGCTCATGGGCGTCGAACTCGTGGAGGGCCGGGACCTGATCTGCCGTGGAAACCGCGTTTACATGCGGACCACGGCTGGTGAGCAGCGCGTTGACGTCATCTACAAGCGCATCGACGACGACTTCCTGGACCCGCTGCAGTTCCGCTCCGATTCGATGCTTGGTTGCCCCGGTCTGGTGAACGCAGCGCGCGCAGGGGGCGTGACCATAGCAAACGCCGTCGGCAACGGCGTCGCCGACGACAAGCTCGTGT
This sequence comes from Paenarthrobacter ureafaciens, assembly GCF_004028095.1. Taxonomy (NCBI): domain Bacteria; kingdom Bacillati; phylum Actinomycetota; class Actinomycetes; order Micrococcales; family Micrococcaceae; genus Paenarthrobacter; species Paenarthrobacter ureafaciens. The sequence continues at coordinate 2,189 of NZ_SBHM01000006.1, forward strand.
ACAGTTACGTCCCTGACCTGATCCGTTACTACCTCCACGAAGAGCCCGTGATTGCCAACGTTGACACGTTCCGGCTCGAGGAAAAGGAAGCAAGGGAATACGTCCTGGACCGCTTGGACGAACTGGTGGTCAAACCCGTTGACGGTTCCGGAGGCAAGGGCCTGGTGATCGGTCCCGATGCGTCCAAGGAGGAACTTGATGCCCTGCGCAAGCGCGTGATCGAGGACCCCCGCGGGTGGATCGCCCAGCCGGTCCTGCAACTGTCCACTGTGCCGACGTTGTCCGGGGACAAGTTCGGGCCCCGCCATGTGGACCTGCGCCCGTTTGCCGTCAATGACGGCGACGACGTCTGGGTCCTGCCCGGCGGACTGACCCGGGTGGCCCTTAAGGAAGGATCGCTGATCGTCAATTCCAGCCAGGGCGGAGGCTCCAAGGACACCTGGGTCCTTGCCGACTCGCCACAATTGCCGGCGGAAGTAATCCCCCGCCAGTCGGTAACTGTGCGCGAACAGGTATCCGTATGGCCGGTTGAAAGCAATTGGCGGGACCGCCAAACGGAACAACAGCAGTGATCCCGGCCATCTCCGACCATTCCCCAGAACTTCGAAATGCACCATGCGAAGGAGGCACAGCCCCATGCTGAGCCGTATTGCCGAATCACTTTTCTGGATCGGCCGCTACGTCGAGCGGGCCGACGGGACCGCAAGGATCCTGGATGTCCACCTCGAGCGGCTTAACCACCTTCCCTTGGAGGAACAGCGCAGCGTTGCGCGGGACCTCCTGGCCGTCATGGGCGCCAAGCCGCAGAATGACGACTTCGGGCTTCCCGAGCTGCTGCACGCCCTGGCCTACGACAAGCAGAGCGCTTCCTCGATCGCCGGGTCGCTCGGGGCGGCGCGGGAGAACGCCCGGAGGGCCAGGGAAACTGTCTCCCAGTCCCTCTGGGAAAGCCTCAACACCACCTACTACGGGCTCAACCAGCACCGCAAGGACGTGGTGGGCACCTACCGCTTCTGCAACTGGGTACTGGAACGTACTGCCATGGTCCGGGGCCTGGCGGACACCACAGTGAGCCACGATGAAAGCTGGCTCTTCATGGTCCTGGGGCGGTCCTTGGAACGCGCGGACATGACCGCCCGCATGCTGTCGACGCGTGATGTCCAGTCCGCGGGGATGTCCTGGGTGAACATGCTGCGTTGCGCCGGAGCGTACGAGTCCTTCATCCGCACCCGACGGGCCGCCTTCGGAGACCAGCATGCTGCCGAGTTCCTGCTGCTGGACCGCCTCTTCCCGCGCTCCATCGTCTATGCGCTCCGCGATGCCGACGAGTGCCTCGCCAAGCTGGACCCCTCGGCGCAACGCGTGGGGTTCATCAATGATGCGCGCCGGATCGTCGGCCAGGCCCGTACCTTCCTGGAATTCCACCGCACCGATGACCTCATGTCCGAACTTCCGGAGCACATGGAGCGTGTGCAAAAGGCAGTCACCCAGGCTTCGGACGCCATTTCCCGTAAGTACTTCAATCAGGCTGACGAACACGCCTGGGTGGGAGAAGTTTCATGACCCGGCTGAGCATCGTCCACAAGACGGCCTACAAGTACAACCGCCGAGTGACGCTGAGCTACAACGAGGCCCGGATGACGCCGCTGACGGATAGCCAGCAGGTGGTCCTGGAATCGTCCCTGAAGGTTTCTCCTGCCCACGCTTCGGTCAGCACCTACCGGGATTATTGGGGTACGCGTGTCACGGCCTTCGATATGCAGGTCCCGCACGAAAGCCTCGAAGTCCTTGCCACGGCTACCGTGGAAGTGCACCGGAGCGAACGCCTGCCCAGCGACGACCATATTGTTGGCTGGGACGAGATCCGTTCGGCAAGGATCCAGGACGAGTTCAGCGACTGGCTGCCCCAATCCAGGCTGACGGGACCGGGCACGGAAGTGCTGGGGATCATTCCCGGCGTCGTGGAGGGCCTTAATCCGCACGAGGCAGCCATGGCTGTGTTCGCGTGGATGGCGAGTGAGATGACCTATATGAAGGGCACCACCGGAGTCACCACCAATGCTGAACAGGCCTGGGAACAGCGCCAGGGCGTGTGCCAGGACCTCGCCCACCTGGCCATAGGTGCGTTGCGGAGTTGCGGCATACCTGCCCGCTACGTCTCCGGCTATATCCACCCCAGATCCTCGGCGGCCATCGGCGAGACCGTCGCCGGGCAGTCCCACGCCTGGCTGGAATGGTGGGACGGCGAATGGCGCAGCTGGGACCCCACCAACCACAAGCCGGCCGGCGACTACCATGTGACCGTCGCCAAGGGCCGCGACTACCGGGACGTCCCGCCGCTCAAAGGCATCCTCTCCGGAGGCGGCGGATCCACATTGTCCGTTTCGGTGGAGATCACCCGCCTGGCGTAGGTGGTATCACCAGGGGGAGGGCTTGTAGTCCTTGAGGAAGACGCCGTACTGGTCCTCTCCCAGCTCGCCCATGACGATGGGATCGTAGACGCGGGCTGCGCCGTCGACGAGGTCCAGGGGAGCGTGGAAGCCTTCCTCCATGAGCCTGACCTTGGTGTAATGAGGCCGTTCGTCCGTGATCCAGCCGGTGTCGACGGCGGTCATCAAGATGCCGTCGGAGTCCAGCATTTCCTGGGCGCTGGTGCGGGTCATCATGTTCAAGGCAGCCTTGGCCATGTTGGTATGCGGATGGCCCGGACCCTTGTAAGCACGGGAGAACTGGCCCTCCATGGCCGAAACGTTCACGATGTACTTCCGGCGGGCGGTAGAGCGCTTCATGGCGCCGCGCAGCCGGCTGACCAGGAGGAAAGGCGCCGTGACGTTGCACAACTGGACTTCGAGCATCTCCAGGGGGTCCACCTCGTCCACCACCTGGGTCCAGCTATTGATGGTGGCGAGGTCCGGAACCAGGCCTCCGGCGTCGATGGCCGTCCCCGACTCGATCCGCTGCAGGGAAGCCGAGCCGGTGGAAAGTGCCAAAGACGTAATGGCGTCGCCCGCCAGGACCGGGTGCTCCGTGACGCTGCTCGCCAAAGCAAGGGGATGCTTGTCATGCGCGTGCCCGAACGTGACGAGTTCCGGCCCGCCGTTCGCCGCCTCGAGTGCGACAGGCAGCGGCTCATCCTCGGCATCAACCAGAGGCTTGTAGGCGTTGCCCGAGCGGCGCACGGTCTGGGCCGCGTTGTTGATGATGATGTCCAGGGGACCGGCCCCGTTCAGCGAGTCGGTCAGGGCCATGACCTGGGCCGGGTCCCGGAGGTCGATGCCCACGATCTTCAGCCGGTGCAGCCACTCGGCGCTGTCTTCCATGGCGGCAAAGCGACGGGCGGCGTCCTTGGGAAAACGCGTGGTGATGGTGGTGTGGGCTCCATCGCGAAGCAGCCGCAAGGCGATGTACATGCCGATCTTCGCGCGCCCGCCGGTGAGCAGTGCGCGGCGTCCCGTGAGGTCGGTCCTGGCGTCCCGCTTGCTGTGGCTGAAGGCAGCGCAATCAGGGCAGAGCTGGTGGTAGAAGGCGTCTACCTGCGTGTAGTGCTGCTTGCAGATGTAGCAGGGACGCGAACGGATGAGGTGGCCTGCGATCTCGCCCGTAGCGGAGGGGGCCAGCTTGTTGCCCCGGGTCTCGTCGTCGATCCGGTCCGGCGCTGCCGTGGCCGTCAGGGCAATCACTGCCTTGTCGGCTTCGGCGATCTGGTCCCTCTTGGTGACACGGCGGTGGCGCTTGACTGCCTTGAACATCTTGCCGGTGGCACGACGCACGGCTACGTAATCGGGGTGTTCCTCGTCATAGGCGTGGATGGTGCTTAAAACCTTGAGGCAGGCCTGGATCTCCTCAGGCGTCAGATCGGTGGAGCTCATTGACCTGATTTTACAGCCTTGGGACCCTTGGGCCTGCCTCCGGTTCCGTCATGCCGGTGCGGGTGACTAGCTGGATGCGCCTTGTGATGCGGGGTCGATCACGCGAGCCTGAACGCTTGCCACGACCTTCTCCGCCGAATCGCGGATGACGGGATCGTCCTGGGTGGCGGCCTTGAGTGCTTCCGGAAGGCTCCGGCGGTACTCGGAGGACAATGCCAGTTCCGCTTCGTCAGGTTCGGGAACAATTTGCCCCTTGGCCAGCACGGTAATGCCGGACTCCGTGACTTTGTAGCCGCGGGCCCGGTCAAGTGCCGGGTCGAGGCCGATGGCTGCGCCGGCAGGCACCTTGACGTTCTTGTCCAGGATGGCCCGCTTGATGACGGCTCCTTCACCAACCCGGACCTTGTCCATCAGCACCGAATCCTGGATGCGGCTGCCGGCCTCGACGAAGACGTCGTTGGACAATACGGACCCCTCCACGATGCCGCCGGAGATCACGACGCCGCTGGCCACGATTGAATCGAGGGCGGTCCCGACGGTGCTGTTTCCGCCGCGAACAAACTTGGCCGGCGGGGAAATGCTCTGCCGCGTGTAGATCGGCCACTCGGAGTTGTACAGATTGAAGATGGGGACAGGGGAGATGAGGTCCATGTGGGCGTCGTAGAACGAATCGATGGTGCCCACGTCGCGCCAATAGGTACGGTCCCGGTCGGTGGCTCCGGGGATGTCATTGAGCGTGAAGTCGTAGACTCCGGCTTGGCCCTTGTCCACGAAGTAGGGAATGATGTCCCCGCCCATGTCGTGCTTGGTGTCCAGGCGCTCCGCATCCACGTGGAGCGCCTCCACCAGTGCATCGGCGTCGAAGACGTAGTTGCCCATCGACGCCAGGAACTGGGTTGGATCAGCGGCCAGGCCGGGAGTGCTGGCGGGCTTCTCCACGAAGGCGGCGATCTTTTGGGGATCGTCCTGGTCGACTTCGATCACGCCGAACTGGTTGGCCATGTTCAGCGGCTGGCGGACGGCAGCCACGGTGGCCTTCGCGCCGCTCGCGATGTGCTGTTCCACCATCTGCGAGAAGTCCATGCGGTACACGTGGTCCGCACCGACCACCACCACGATGTCCGGCGCATCGTCATGGATGAGGTTCAGGGATTGGTAAATGGCGTTGGCACTGCCCAGGAACCAGCTCTTGCCGACGCGTTGCTGAGCCGGCACCGAGGCGACGTAGCGGCCCAACTGCGTGGACATGCGCCAGGTCTCCGAAATATGGCGGTCAAGGCTGTGCGATTTGTACTGGGTTAACACAACGATTTTCAAATATCCGGAATTGACCAGATTGGATAATGCAAAGTCAATCAGCCGGTACCCCCCGGCAAACGGCACGGCTGGCTTGGCCCGATCCGCCGTCAACGGCATCAGGCGGTTGCCTTCGCCGCCCGCCAGCACGATAGCCAATACTTTCTTCAACGCCATGGTCACAGCTCCCCGTACGACTTCGTAGCCCCCAAAAGTCCGATTTTCCGGACCCTTTCACACTAGAACACATACGCCGGAACGACTACGTTGGTTAGCGTGCGTATAGACATTGTGACTAAAGAATTCCCTCCGGAAATTTATGGTGGTGCCGGAGTCCACGTAGCCGAACTGAGCCGGGTGCTTGCAAAGCACGTTGATCTCCACGTCCGCGCCTTTGGTGCGCCGCGTGATGCCGATTACCACGGGGCTACCGTTGACTCCTACTCAACCCCGGAGGATCTGGGCGATGCGAACCCCGCTGTCCAGACACTCGGCGTGGACCTGCGGATAGTGCCGGACATCGCTGGAGCGGACCTGGTCCATTCGCACACGTGGTACGCCAACATGGCAGGCCACCTGGCTTCGCTCTTGCACGGAATCCCGCATGTGCTGAGCGCGCACAGCCTTGAGCCGCTGCGCCCTTGGAAGGCCGAGCAGCTTGGTGGCGGCTACGCCCTGTCCTCCTGGGTGGAGAAGACCGCCTACGAGGCAGCGGCGGCGATCATCGCCGTGTCCGAAGGCATGCGGCAGGACATCCTGCGCAGCTACCCCAACGTGGATCCCGGCAAGGTGCGGGTGGTCCACAACGGAATCGACGTCTCCCTGTGGGAGCGGGACGAAAAAGAGGACGCAGTCCGGGCGTTGGGGATCGATCCCGGCAAGCCAAGCGTCGTTTTCGTGGGCCGCAACACGCGCCAGAAGGGCGTGCCCTACCTCCTGCGTGCAGCGTCCAGCCTGCCCGAGGATGTCCAGCTGGTCCTTTGCCTGGGCGCTGCGGACACTCCTGAACTGGCCGCCGAAACAGCCCAACTGATCGAGGAACTCCAGTCCAAGCGCGACGGCGTCATCCTGATCGAGCGAATGCTGCCCCGCCATGAGCTGATCCAGGTCCTGAGCCACGCCACTGCCTTCGCCTGCCCGTCCATCTACGAACCGCTGGGAATCGTCAACCTGGAAGCCATGGCGTGCGGGGCGGCAGTGGTTGCCAGTGCCACCGGTGGCATTCCCGAGGTTGTCCAGCACGGGGAGACCGGCCTCCTGGTCGAACTCGAGCAGGTCACCGACGGCACGGGAACGCCGCTCGATCCGGAGAAGTTCGTAGCGGACTTCGCCGCCGCGCTCAACCAGGTTGTCTCCGACCCTGCCCGGGCCCGGGAAATGGGCGCTGCCGGACGGCGCCGGGCGGAGGAGCACTTCTCCTGGGAATCGATCACCGAAACCACCCTTGAGGTCTACCGCTCGGTCCTTTCCTAAGCTCCGGAGTCCACGGAACAAACACACGACGGCGCCGCCCCCGAAAATCGGGAACGGCGCCGTCGAGCGCTTAAGGCGTTTGTAACGGACGCCTAGCGGGACTTGCCGGCCTTGATCGCAAGCAGCGTCTTCTCGTCTGCCGGGGCACTGCCGCTGGCGCGCTGCTGGCGGAAGTAGGTCCGCGCTTCATCCTGGCGGGTCGCTTCGGCTCCGGTGGCAATGGCTGCCCGAAGGTGCTCCGCGCCGTAGCCAAAGGCGTCCACGAGGTCCAGTGCGTGCGGCCGGATCTTGACCAACAGCCGGTTGATGTAAGTGCCAACCGTGCGCCCCCGCTGCATCGAGAGCCGCCCGTTCATGAGGTACCAGGAGAGGTGCTTCTCGATCAGGGACAACCCGAACAAGTCGCGAAGCCGGGTCAGCACTTCCTTGGTTCCCGCATCATCGACTTTGGCCAATGCCTCCGTAAAGGCTTCCCATTGCAGGAGCTCAGCGTGGGCCTGGGCGGCTTCAATCAGCTCATTCTGGTGCTGGTTGAACAGTGCCGCCGCCTGGTGCTGCGGGAGCTTTCCGGCGCCCTTGAGGGCAGCGCCGACTTCGGCCACCATGGACTGGACCCGGTCCGTCAGCAGGGTGCGCTGCCCTTCTTCATCGCGCAGTGCCAAGGCCGACTTCTGGACCGAACCCGAGTCCGCCACAAACTGCGCGACCTGCCGCAGGCCTGTCCGGTGCAAGGCCACGCCCGCAGCCTGGTCCACGACGTACCGGGCCAGGACGCCAAAGTTGGCGCCACGGAACTCCTTGGCGTAATCGGCCAGGAGGCGCTTGGCCACCAGTTGCAGCAAGACGGTGTTGTCGCCCTCAAAGGTGACGTAGACATCCAGGTCTGCCCGCAAGGAAGCGAAACGGTTTTCGATCAGGAAGCCGGCTCCGCCACAGGCCTCACGGCATTCCTGGAGTGTGTCCAGGGCGTGCCAGGTGCTCAACGGCTTCAGGGCCGCGGCCAGGGTTTCCAGGTCCTGCCGGTCGGCGTCGGTGTCGTGCGCTCCGGAAAAGACGTCGTCGAACTTCTGCAGCAGTTGTTCGTGCGCGAAACTGGCCGCATAGGTGGTGGCCAGACGCGTGAACAACCGGCGCTGGTGACGCTGATAGTCCAGCAGCACCTCTTCCTCGGTGGGTGATGTCGCGTTGAACTGGCGACGTTCGGCGGCGTAGTGGATGGCCGATTGCAGGGCCACCTTGCTGGCCGCAACGGCAGCACCGTCCAGCGATACGCGTCCCTGGACGAGGGTGCCGAGCATCGTAAAGAACCGGCGGCCGGGGCTCTCGATGGTGGAGGAGTAGGTTCCATCGACAGCGACATCACCGTAACGGTTCAGCAGGTTGGTGCGGGGGATCCGGACGTTGGTGAAGTGGAGGCGTCCGTTGTCGATACCGTTCAACCCGCCCTTGATGCCGTCGTCCTCGCCACCAATGCCCGGAAGGAAGTCGCCCGTTGCCGGATCGCGCAAGTCCACGTAGAAGGCGTGCACGCCGTGGTTGACCTTCCGGGTGATGAGCTGGGCGAAAACGACGGCGGCCAGGCCGTCGTTGGCGGCGTTGCCGATGTAGTCCTTCCACGCCGCCCGGAAGGGCGTGTCGATAACGAATTCCTGGGTCTCTTCATCGTAAGTGGCCGTTGTGGCAATGCTGGCGACGTCGGACCCATGCCCGGTTTCGGTCATGGCGAAGCATCCGGGAATTTCGAGGCTCATGATTCCGGGGAGCCACTTGTCGTGGTGCTCCCTGGTTCCGAGGTGCATCACGGCGGAACCGAACAGGCCCCACTGCACGCCCGCCTTGATTTGGAGCGAGGGGTCGGCTGTGACGAGTTCCTCGAAGCCGGCGATGTTGCCCCCGTGGTCATCCGACCCACCCAGGCGGGAAGGGAACGCACGATGTACGGCGTTGTTGTCCACGAGGTACTTCAATTGCCCAAAGACACGGCTCCGATGCTCGGTATGCGTCAGTCCCTCGACCTTCTGCACCACTTCACGGCCGGCCAGGTCCCGTGCATGCAGGCGGATGTCCGCCCATCGTCCCAGAAGCTGCTCTCCCAGGGCTGCAACGTCTACCCGGGGTTCGACGGCGACCTTGGCGCCATCCGCCGCGGCGGTTGTACTACCGGGCGATGCAGGTGATGATGCGCGGTCCACTACTTCTGTCATGGTTCTTCCTTCTGTGAGTCCGGACAACTAATGCGTCATTGCTGGTGTCAGGTGGTGGTGGCGAGCATCGGAGCGATGCCCAGGCAAAGCCAATCGGTGATGTTGGCGGCCATGGCGGCCTGGTTGGGCTTCGTGTCGCTGGCCGGGCTTCCCAGCCACATTTCGCCGGCGTTCCGGACCAGGCCAATAGCCGCGGTGGGCCAGTACTCGATCAGCGCTTCCTTGTCCTCGCCCAAGTACTGGCGCATCGGAGTCGCGATCATCTCAGTGACTTGCTCGAAGAAGTTGCCCAAAGCCCCGGACGCTGCGATCGCGTCCTGGGCCGACGCTTCCCCTGGAGTCAGCCGGGTAATGAAGGCATAGACGTTGGGGCTTGATTCAGCCATCTGCAGGTATGCGGAAACCATGGCAAAGAGACCCTCGCGTGGAGTCTGGGCAGACTGGGCGGCTTCCTTCATGCGTCGCTGCATCTGGCCGAGGACCACCTCGCCCATGGCCTGCTGCAGCCCCGCCTTGTCCCCGAAATACCGGTAGAACACGGATTTGGACGTTCCCGCAGCTCCGGCGATGTCCTCCATGGAGGCATCGCTGCCCAAGGCATGGACGGCCTTGCGGGCGGCTTTGATGAGGTCCCGCCGACGCTCTTCGCGGTGCGTTTGCCAGCGGGCAGCCCTGCCGTCGATGGCGCCGGCAGGATCTTCCGACGGGCCGACGCGGGAATCTGCTGGGGAGATGTTCACGATACCCAGCGTATCAGGTACGCTGGGTATCAGTAACTAGCCCCTTGCCGAAGGAGACAACCATGGCTGCAACCGACCGCCCTGCCGATGCCGCACGTGACGTACAGGCGGTCCGGCCCGCCGTGATCGTGGGCGGAAACCGGATACCCTTCGCCCGCAGCGGCGGGGCCTACGTGAAGTCCTCCAACCAGGACATGCTCACCTCCGCCCTGGATGGCCTGATTGCACGGTTCGGCCTCCAGGAGGAACGGATCGGCGAAGTCGCCGCAGGAGCCGTACTCAAGCACTCGCGGGACTTCAACCTCACCCGTGAGGCGGTGCTGGGCTCCGCCTTGTCGCCGGAAACACCGGCCTATGACTTGCAGCAGGCCTGCGCCACCGGCCTCGAAACCGTCCTGGGCCTGGCCAACAAGATCAAGCTGGGACAGCTGGACTCAGCGATCGCCGGGGGCGTCGATTCCGCGTCTGACGCACCGATCGCCGTCAGCGAAGGACTCCGGGAAATCCTCCTGGACCTCAGTCGCGCCAAGACCCCGGTCCAGAAACTGCGCCTCCTCGGAAAGATCCGCCCCAAGGACCTCACGCCCGACGCTCCTTCCACGGCGGAGCCGCGGACGGGCCTTTCCATGGGGGAGCACCAGGCCCTGACCACCGCCCAGTGGAAGATCTCCCGTGAAGCGCAGGACGAACTGGCCTTCAACAGCCACCGCAACCTGGCAGCGGCCTACGAACGCGGCTTCTTCGACGACCTCATCACCCCGTACCGGGGACTCAGCCGCGATTCCAACCTGCGCCCTGACACCAGCCTCGACAAGCTCGCGTCCCTAAAGACCGTCTTCGGGAAAAACCTCGGCTCCGAAGCCACCATGACCGCCGGCAACTCCACGCCGCTGACCGACGGTGCCTCCACCGTGCTGCTGGCCAGCGAAGAATGGGCGGACAACCATGGTCTCCCCAAGCTCGCCACCGTGCTCGACGGCGAGGCTGCCGCCGTCGACTTCGTCCACGGCAAGGACGGCCTGCTCATGGCGCCGGTGTTCGCCGTCCCGCGGCTCCTGGCCCGCCATGGCCTGACCTTCGAAGACATCGACTTCTTCGAAATTCACGAGGCCTTCGCCGGCACGGTCCTCAGCACACTCGCAGCTTGGGAGGATGAGGACTTCTGCAAGACGCGCCTCGGCCTCGAGGGCGCGCTTGGCAAGGTGGACCGGGCGAAACTCAACGTCAACGGTTCGTCATTGGCCGCAGGTCACCCGTTCGCCGCGACGGGCGGCCGGATCGTGGCCTCCTTGGCCAAGCAACTGCACGGGACCGGCAAGGTTGACGGCAGGCCGGCCCGCGGACTGATTTCCGTCTGCGCGGCCGGCGGCCAGGGTGTCGTCGCTATTTTGGAAGCAGCGTAGGGGGAACCGTGACGGACAAATACACTCAGCTCGTCAACAGCGGCATCGGCCGGGATGTCGCCAAGCGGCTCGGCCTGCCCCAGCCGGCCATCCTGCGCCGGTACCACCCTGGAGATCCGCTCATCACCGGACCCGTGCTGGTCAACGGCGACAGTGTAGGCGCCGACGACCTCGCCACCACGCTCCTGGGGTGGGGGCTGGATGTGCGGCGAAACGCGCTTCCCAAGGAAAAGCTGGGAGCCATCATCGTCGTCCTTGATGCAGTGCAACACCCCGAGGACCTGGGCAAGCCGGTGCTGAGCGTCGGAACGTCGTTGCGGGACCTGGCTCCGAACGGCCGCGTCATCACTGTCTCCCGGACTCCGCGGACGGCGCCCACGCCGGCCTCTTCCGCCGCCCGCCAGGGAATCGATGGCTTCCTACGCTCCCTGGCAAAGGAACTGCGGAACGGCGCCACGGCCAACGGCATTCTGCTGGGCGAAGAGCTGGCTACCACCAGCCCGTCAGCGTTGGGCGCCGTACGGTTCTTTCTCTCCGGACGTTCCGCCTACGTCGACGGGCAGTTCCTCACGGTTTCTTCGCCGGCCGGAAAGCTGCCAAGCAGCATGGATAAGCCGCTGGCGGGCAAGGTCGCGGTGGTTACAGGCGCGGCACGGGGGATCGGGGCGGCCATCGCTGCAACGCTGCACCGTGACGGCGCCACGGTAGTCGCTGTGGACATCCCCGTCGCGGGCGACCACTTGGCGGCTGTGGCCAACGGAATCCACGGCACTGCCCTGCAGCTGGACATCAGCCGAAGCGATGCCGGCCAACGCATCATCGAGCACGCCGTCGAACGCCACGGGAAGCTGGACATCGTGGTGCACAACGCGGGCATCACCCGCGACCGGCTGCTGGCGAACATGGACCCGGGGCGTTGGCAATCGGTCATCAACGTGAACATCGCCGCACAGTTGAAGATCAACGAGGCACTGCTTGCCTCCGACCACTTCAAGGACTCACCCCGCATCATCTCCGTTTCTTCGACCAGCGGCATCGCCGGCAACAGGGGCCAGACCAACTACGGCGCCTCCAAGGGCGGCGTCATCGGTATGGTCAGGGCCACAGCGCCCTTGATGGAACCTTTCGGTGGCACCATCAATGCCGTGGCTCCCGGATTCATCGAAACCGAGATGACTGCACGGATGCCGATGGCAGTACGCGAAGCCGCCCGCCGGCTGAACTCCCTGAAGCAGGGCGGCAAACCGCAGGATGTTGCCGAAGCCATAGCATTCCTCGCCAGCGATTCAGCCGGCGGTGTCTCCGGGGAAGTACTGCGCGTCTGCGGGCAGCAGCTGGTGGGCGCATGATCCAGACGCAGCCCATCATCCTTGGCGATCTTCCGTCGCTGTCCAAGTTGTATGTCAACGCCGCTGCGACAGCAGCCCGCCGGCGCGTCCTGGGATCAATGCCCGAAGGGAAGCTCCCTGAAGTCAGCCACGAAGTGCGGGCAGTCGTGCCCGACGTCGCAAACCTCACGGCGTACCAGCACCTGATAGGGGAGACGGCCAGCGACGTCCTCCCCGCCGGGTTTGTCCATGCCCTGGCGTTCCCGGTGGCCATGAGCGTGATGAACCGGGAAGATTTTCCCCTTCCGCTGCTGGGCATGATCCATGTGCGGAACCGGATCGAGCAGTTGAGCCCCATCCATTTCCAGGACGCACTGGACATCCGCGCCTGGACGGAAAACCTGTCCGGTCACCGGGTGGGGACGCAGGTGGACGTCGTTGCCGAAGTCCGCTCCAGCGGGTCGGGCTCCTTGCTGTGGCGGGGCGTTTCCACCTACCTGTCCAAGGGAGTCTTCCTGCCGGGAATCGACAAGCCGGGCAGTCCCAACGGCGCTGCCAAGCCGGATTTCTCTCCGCCGTTCCCCACCGCGCTGTGGCAGCTCGGCGTGGACACCGGCCGCAATTACGCAGCCGTTTCCGGCGATTTCAACCCGATTCATCTCAGCACACTGTCAGCCAAAGCCCTGGGCCTTCGCGGTTCGATTGCCCATGGCATGTATCTGGCATCGCGTGCGTTGGCAGACGTGGGTTCCGTGAAAGCAGAGGCGTTTGTGTGGGAGGTGGCCTTCGAGGCACCCGTCTTCCTGCCCGGCCGCGTGGCGCTGGACATCTCCACTGTGCAGACCGAAACAGGGGCGTGGCAGCGTTCGGACTATGTGGCGTGGAATCCGCGCAGCGGGCGCCGGCACTTTACCGGTTCCGTGGCTGCCCTCAACTGACGCAGGAACATACGACGGCGGCAATCACCACGGGTGCTTGCCGCCGCCACCGGCCACCATGGCTGCCGCAGGGGATCAGGAACAAAGAAGGCCCGGAATCCGTGGATTCCGGGCCTTGCCTTGGTGCGCGGAGGGGGACTTGAACCCCCACCCCCTTTCGAGGACTAGCACCTCAAGCTAGCGCGTCTGCCATTCCGCCACCCGCGCAGGTGGTATTTCAGAGGGAGTTTCCGCGTTTGACGCTTCTCTCTGCTCCGAAGCAGCGAGAAAAACTCTAACACGGTTTCAAGGAACTAAAAAATCCGGGAGAAGGCTAAAACCGCCGGGCGTTCCTTTGCTACCCGGACGGACTTTTCCGGTCCCGGTTCACGGCTCCGGTGAGTAGGCTGAGGTAGGGGACGCAGCAGCAGCGGAACCCGCACTGCCTGTCCGCCTCACCTGCAAGCCCAGCCACGCAAGGAGAATATCCATGTCTGTCATCCGCCCCGAAGACGAAGTTGTCCGGATTTGCCAGGAGCTCATTCGCATCGATTCGTCCAACTTCGGAGATGGCAGTGGTCCGGGTGAGCGGGCCGCCGCCGAATACACGGCAGCGCTCATCAGCGACGTCGGACTGGATGTTGAAATCTTCGAGTCCGCTCCGGGCCGCGCCAACGTAGTGACCCGCATGGCCGGCGAAGATCCCTCAGCTGACGCGTTGGTCGTCCACGGTCACCTGGACGTGGTGCCGGCCATGAAAGAGCAGTGGACCGTGGATCCATTCAGCGGCGAGCTGAAGGACGGCCTCATCTGGGGCCGCGGCGCGGTGGACATGAAGGATATGGATGCCATGATCCTTTCGGTCCTGCGTGATTTCGCCCGAACCGGCCGCAAACCGAAGCGTGACATCATCTTCGCCTTCTTCGCCGACGAGGAGGCCGGCGGCACCTACGGCGCGCGCTACGCCGTCGAACATCGTCGCGAACTCTTCGACGGCGCCACCGAAGCCATTTCCGAAGTCGGCGGATTCTCCGCCACCATTGGCGGGCAGCGCACCTATCTCCTGCAGACCGCGGAAAAGGGACTGTCCTGGTTGCGCCTTGTGGCCCATGGCCGGGCAGGCCACGGCTCGCAGATCAACACCGACAACGCTGTCACCCGGCTGGCGGCCGCCGTCACCCGGATTGGCGAGTACCAGTGGCCCATCGAGTTGACGCCCACCACCAAGCAGTTCCTGGACGGTGTTACCGAACTGACCGGCGTCGAGTTCGACCCGGACAACCCCGACATCCTGCTCAAGGAACTCGGAACCGTTGCGCGTTTTGTCGGCGCGACGCTGCAGAACACCTCGAACCCCACACTGCTGCGGTCCGGCTACAAGCACAACGTCATCCCCGAGTCCGCTGAGGCCTTCATTGATTGCCGGACACTGCCGGGCCAGCAGGAAAAGGTTTTCGACATCATCAGGGAGCTCGCCGGCGACGGGATCGAGATCAGCTACGACAACAAGGACATCTCCCTTGAGGTTCCGTTCGCGGGCAACCTGGTGGATTCGATGATCGATGCCCTCCACTCCGAAGATCCCGGAGCGAAGGTCCTGCCCTACACCCTCTCGGGCGGGACGGATAACAAGTCGCTCAGCAAGATCGGGATCACGGGGTACGGCTTTGCGCCCCTGATGCTCCCCGACGAGCTGGACTTCACGGGCATGTTCCATGGGGTGGATGAACGCGTTCCCGCGGACTCCCTCAAGTTCGGTGCACGGGTCCTCAACCGTCTCCTCACCAACTACTAGGCACCGTGAAGCACGCGCAGACAGGGGAGACAGGCATGGCACCGGAAGACATCCTTCCTGAGGAACTGCTGGAGCTGCTGAGGAGCCGCGCGGCCGGCTACGACCAGGAGAACCGATTCTTCCACGAAGACCTCCAGGACCTCGCCGACGCCGGCTACCTGAAAGTCTTTGTTCCCGAGGCCGACGGCGGCAGGGGACTGGGCCTCGAAGCGGTGGCGGAGCTTCAGCGCCGGCTCGCAACGGCGGCCCCGGCCACGGCGCTGGCGGTGAACATGCACCTGGTGTGGACCGGCGTCGCGCATGCCATGTCCGCACGCGGCGACGATTCGCTGGACTTCGTCCTGAAGGACGCCGGGCAGGGCGAGATCTTTGCCTTCGGGATTTCGGAGGCCGGCAACGACTCCATGCTGTTCGACTCCGGTACCGTGGCGAGGCCGTTGCCTGATGGCAGCTACAGCTTCACCGGGCGGAAGATTTTCACCAGCCTGTCACGCGGCTGGACCCGGCTGGGGACGTTCGGCAAAGATGCGGACGCACGCAACGGGGAGGGCGAGCTGGTCTTCGGTTTCCTCCGCCGCGACGAGCCCGGGCATGAAACCTTGGACGACTGGAACACCCTGGGCATGCGTGCCAGCGCGTCCAACACGACGTTGCTCACCGACGCGGTGATCCCGGCAGAGAGGATCTTCCGCAAGCTTCCCGTCGGGCCGAATAAAGACCTGCTGATCTTCGCCATCTTTGCGTGCTTCGAAACGCTGCTGGCTGCCGTCTACACCGGACTGGCCGAGCGCGCCTTCGCCCTGGCCGTTGATAACGTGAAGCGCCGTGTCTCGGCGAAGTACGGTGGACGCAGCTTCGCCCAGGACCCGGATATCCGGTGGAAGATTGCCGACGCTGCCATGGCGATGGACGGGATGCTGCCCCAGTTGTCCGCCATCACGCGGGACGTGGACCGGATGGTGGACCACGGTCCGCAATGGTTTCCCAAGCTTGTTGGCCTGAAGTCCCGGGCCACGGAAAACGCCCGCTACGTGGTGGACCTGGCCATCAGGGTCTCGGGTGGTTCAAGCTACTTCCGCGGCTCCGAACTTGAACGGCTTTACCGCGACGTCCTGGCCGGGATCTTCCACCCGTCCAATGACGAGTCGGCGCATAACACGGTGGCCAGCGCGTGGCTGGGCCCCTTGGAGGCCTGAGCCGGGCAGCTACACCGTCCGTTGAACGGAGTAAACCTTGCGGCGCAGCCAGAAGCGCCTGCTTCCGCCCATGTAGAGGCGGCTGCGTTCCAATTCCCACTTGCCGTACTCAGAGTGTTCCGCGAGCCGGCGGCGGGCCTCGGGCAAGGAATCCTCAGGACCTATCGTCAGTACGAGGTATTCGTACTGACGTGCATAGTCACGTTGGCGCTCTACGGAGACGCCCCTAAATTGTTCCTTCATCCCTCTCCATTTTGGTCCTTTTCCGGCTAACGTGAAGTCATGACCATCGATCCGCGTGTCGCATTGCAGTCATTGACCGCCGCCCTTGAGGAACATCTGGCGGCGGCTTCCGCCCGTCGCGGGGAAGGTGATCCCACCGTCGAGGCCGCATTCTTCGCCGTCGCCGACGCCTTCGAAGTGTACGAGGATGCGCTGTACGAGGCCTATTCCGAGGTTACTCCCCTCCAGGTCTTCGACGATGATGAAGAGGACGACGACGAAGTCCTCGATGAAGACCTGGAGAGTCTGGAAGAGTAACTCAGTTTCCACAACGGCCACCCCAAAGGGTGGCCGTTTTTGTGCTGTCCATCAGCCGCTTTGTACCGGCGGGAGCCTGAAAACGGGCGCAAACCGGCTTCGAATACCAAGTGTCCCACCGCACCGTACTGAGTACCGCAGGGGTGTACCCGCGAGTAGGCCCTGAGGGAAAACTGAGCAAAGTTGAGTACTGACTACTGGTGCGCCCCCGACACCGCGTGGCTTCACTGGGTGGTAGGCAATTGGCAGAGTTTGCGAAGAAGGCTTCCATGGTACGAGTTCCAGTCTTGCGTCAAAGCAAGGGAGCACTACGCCGCACCGTGGATGCCCACCACGGTGGAAGAGCTTTCGCCGAACAGTCTGTTGCCGACCACGTCAATCCGCCGGCGTCTCCCTGGATTGGCGGGTCCGTTGCTGCACAGCGGACCGAAAAGGCGGGGCTGGCGGCGCCGAGGTCGGATGTCACCCCTGACCTCGTCCCGCCAGTCACCCACCGGATGACCATAGGCGAAGCTCCACCCCGTGACCGTGGTTCGTGGACCCGGATGCTGGTCAACACCCTTCGTTTCGCCGACAGCACGCTGGTATCCGCAGCGGTCTTTGCCGGTTACCTCATCAACACCGACCGACTCGCTCTCACCGCTGCAGGCCAGGGAAGCACCCGTCAAACTGTCCTGGCCCTGGTGATTGCCTTGGCGTGGATAGGGGCCCTTGAGGCCTACCGCACCCGGGACCCCAAGGTGCTGGGGATCGGCGCCGAAGAGTACAAACGCGTCATCTCCGCGAGCCTCAGGGTCTTCGGTTTCCTGGCCGTGGCGGCACTGGTGCTCAGAATCGAATCCGCGAGCACGTTCGTTCTCGTTTCCCTGCCCCTGGGCGTCACCATGCTGTCGTTGAGCCGGTGGGCGTTCCGGCGCTGGCTGGGACGCCAAAAGGCGAGGGGCCTTTGCCTGTCCCGCGCCGTCGTCGTCGGCGAACCGGAGGACGTGCGGTATGTCATCAAGCAGATCAACCGAAGGTCCTGTGCGCCCTATGACATAGTTGGCGCGTGCCTTCCGGGAGCGCGTCGCGGGGCATCGCTGGTAGTGGACGCAGTGCGGGTGCCGGTCCTTTCCTCCATCTATGGCGTCGCGCACACCGTCCACCAGACCGGGGCAAATGCGGTCATCGTGGCAGGACCGGTGCCGGGCGGGAACCAGTTCATCCGGGAACTCGGCTGGCGGCTCGAAGAAGATGCCGCCGAACTGGTCCTCGCGGCCACCCTGACCAACGTGGCCGGCCCAAGGATCCACTGGCGCCCGGTGGAAGGCCTACCGCTGATGCACGTGGATATCCCGCACTATTCGGGGGGCAAGCACACCCTGAAGCGGCTCATGGATATTTGCATCGCCACGATGGCGCTCCTGGCGCTGGCACCGTTGCTTCTGGTCCTGGCGATGATCGTGAAAGCGGACAGCGCCGGCCCCGTGCTGTTCCGGCAGGAGCGGATCGGCAAGCGCGGCACAACCTTCAAGATGCTCAAGTTCCGTTCCATGGTGGTCAATGCCGAGGAACGGCTGGCTGAGCTCACCGCGCAGGACGAAGGGGCCGGGGTGCTGTTCAAACTCCGGAACGACCCCCGCATCACCAAGTGCGGGCGGTGGATGCGCAAGTACTCCCTGGATGAATTGCCGCAGTTCTGGAACGTCCTCACCGGTTCCATGAGCCTCGTAGGCCCGCGCCCGCCCCTGCTCCGCGAAGTGGACGGCTACGAACAACACACCCACCGCAGGCTGCTGATCAAGCCCGGCATCACAGGCTTATGGCAAATCAACGGCCGGTCCGACCTCCCCTGGGAAGAGGCGGTCCGTCTGGACCTCTACTACGTGGAGAACTGGTCCATCGCGGGCGACCTGATCATCATGTGGCGGACCTTCCGGGCGATGATGCAACCGTCCGGGGCCTACTGACACCTCCCTATCCGAGTCACCATCACAGAATCCGAGTGGAAAATGAGCATGAGAACCATTCCCTCAGGCCACCTGAACGGCCGCGCCCTGCTGCCCAAGCTGCGGATCGCCGTCGTCGGAGCGGGCTACTGGGGACCCAATCTGGCCCGGAACCTCAAAGCCAGCCCGGACTGGGAACTCGTGGCGATCTGCGACCTGGACGTCGACCGGGGCCTGCGGCTGGCCGAGACGGTAGGCGGCGTGGCCGTCGTCGAATCCTTGGACGAACTGCTGGACACTTACAACCTCGACGCCGTTGCCGTGGCGACACCGGCGCACACCCATCACGGCGTAGTGATGACGGCGCTGCGTGCGGGAAAGCATGTCCTGGTGGAGAAGCCGCTCGCTGACAGCCGCAGCAAGGGCCTGGAAATGGTGGAAGAAGCCAGGTCCCGCGGGCTGGTGCTCATGGCGGACCACACGTATTGCTTCACCCCGGCGGTCCTGAAGATCCAGGAGCTCGTCTCCAGCGGGGCCTTGGGGGACATCCTCTACGTGGACTCCGTACGGATCAATTTGGGCCTGGTGCAACCTGATGTGAACGTTTTTTGGGACCTGGCCCCGCATGATCTCTCCATCCTGGACTTTGTCCTGCCCGGCGGACTGCACCCCACGGAAATATCGGCCCACGGCGCAGACCCCCTCGGAACCGGCAGGGACTGCGTGGGACACCTGACCTTCGGCCTACCCAACGATGCGATGGTGCACATCCACGTGAACTGGCTCAGCCCCACCAAGATCCGCCAGATGATCATCGGCGGCTCCAAGCGGACACTGGTATGGGACGACTTGAACCCGCAGCAGCGGATCAGCGTTTACGATCGCGGGGTCAGCCTGGAACACCAGCCCCGCTCCACCGCGGACAAGAAGGCGAGCGCCATCTCCTACCGGCTGGGAGACACCTGGTCCCCGGCGCTGCAGGAACGTGAACCGCTCACCCAAGTGGTCGCTGAACTTGCCGCGTCCATCCGCAACCGGACAACACCACGCACCAGCGGCGAATCGGGGCTCAGGGTGCTGTCCGTGCTCGAAGCGGTAACCCGCAGCCTCGGCACCGACGGTCAGTCCGCCGTCGTGGCAGGTAACGACGCTTCCTTGCAGGTTTCCCAATGAATGCCCTGCTCGGCGCTACGGCGCTGGTGACCGGGGGAGCCGGGACCATCGGCTCCACCTTGGTGGACCAGTTGCTCGACGCCGGTGCGGCGCACGTGGACGTCCTCGACAACCTGGTTCGCGGGCGCCGGGCAAACCTTGACGACGCACTCGCCTCGGGCCGGGTCAGGCTGGTCGAGGGGGACTTGCGTGACCGGGATTTGGTGCATGATCTGACCAAGGATAAGGACGTGGTCTTCCATCAGGCCGCCATCCGCATCACCCAGTGCGCAGAGGAACCCCGGCTTGCGCTCGAAGTCCTGGTGGACGGCAGCTTCAACGTCTTCGAAGCCGCTGCCGAGCACAACGTGGGAAAGCTCATCGCCGCCTCAAGCGCTTCCGTGTACGGGATGGCCGAGGAATTCCCCACCCCCGAAAGGCACCACCACCACAACAACGACACCTTTTACGGAGCGGCGAAGTCCTTCAACGAAGGGATGGCACGCAGCTTCCGGGCGATGTCCGGCCTGGATTACGTGTTGTTGCGCTACTTCAACGTCTACGGGCCCAGGATGGACGTCCACGGCCTGTACACCGAGGTGCTGGTCCGTTGGATGGAACGGATTGTGGACGGTATGCCGCCGCTCATCTTCGGCAGCGGTCAACAGACCATGGACTTCATCCACACGGCAGACGTAGCGCGGGCAAACGTCCTGGCAGCGGCGAGTGACGTCACCGAAGGGGTCTACAACGTGGCCAGCGGGACGGAGACGAGCCTGGCCGAACTGGCCCGGACGTTGCTGCGGGTCATGGAGTCGCCCCTTCATGTGGAGCACGGCCCCGATCGGGCGGTCAACGGCGTGGTCCGCCGGTTGGCAGATGTCACGACGGCGCGCCGGGACCTTGGTTTCGAGGCCGCGGTCGGGTTGGAGGACGGGCTGCGGTCCCTGGTCCAATGGTGGCGGCCCCTGCGCGAAGAGATCGCCGCGGCCCGGCACGTTGCTCGCCCCGACGCCGCACAGGCGGTGGCCCCATGACCACTTCCGGTGTTGAGGCGGCGGTGGCACGCATCGATGTGATGAAACCGTGGCTCGGCGAAGAAGAAGCCCGGGCCGTCGCGGAAGTCATCGCCTCCGGATGGGTGGCACAAGGCCCCAAGGTGCGGGAGTTCGAAGAAGCGTTCGCCGGGGAACAGCATGTTGCGTGCGCGGTTGCGGTCTCAAGCTGCACTTCGGCGCTGCATCTTGCGCTCGCCGTAGCCGGGGTGGGACCGGGCCAGGACGTGGTGGTTCCCTCTTTCTCCTTCATCGCCACGGCCAACGCGCCGACGTACGTGGGCGCGCGTCCGGTGTTCGCCGACGTCGACCGCGTGACCGGTTGCGTGACGGCCGGGACAGTCGCCGCCGCCCTGACCCCGGACACCCGGGCGGTCATCGCCGTGGACCAAGGCGGCGTTCCCGTGGACCTGGACCCCATCCGGGCGTTGTGCGACCCGCTGGGTATCACGGTGATCGAGGACGCGGCCTGCGCCATCGGCTCCCGGTACCGCGGGAGGCCGCTGGGGGCCGGAGCGGAGCTGGCTGCGTGGTCGTTCCATCCGCGCAAGATCCTGACCACGGGGGAAGGTGGCATGCTCTCCACCCCGAACGAAGAACTCGCCGGGCGGGCGCGGCGGCTGCGCGAACATGCCATGAGCGTCTCCGCGGCTGAACGGCACGCGAGCCTCCTCGCACCAGCGGAGGAGTACCTCGAGATCGGTTACAACTACCGCATGACCGACCTCCAGGCCGCCGTCGGGCTGGTCCAGCTGGGGCGCCTGCACGCTGCGGTAGCCCGCCGTCGTCATCTTGCGGCGAACTACGCCGATGCGTTTGCCGACGTGGAGGGACTGAGGCTGGTGGGCGACCCCGGTTACGGCACCGGTAACTACCAGTCATGCTGGCTGGAGGTCGGCGAAGCCTTCCCGCTGGGCCGCGATGGCCTGATGGCGCGCCTGGCAGGTGACGGGATCTCTGCCCGCCGCGGCATCATGGCGGCCCACCGGCAGCCCGCCTACTCCGCCCGGGACACCGGCAGCGCCACCTTGGAGGCCACGGAATGGCTGACCGACCACACGCTGATCCTCCCGCTCTACCACCAGCTGACCCTGGGCGACCAGTTGCGGGTTATCGATTCAATCCTCAGGGCAGCGGGGCGGGGACGATGAGCGAGCTCCTCCTCATCGCCGCGAGCGGCCTGGCCCGCGAAGTGCTGGCGATGGTGCGCAGCAGTGGCCCGTTCGACATCATCGGCATCCTCGACGACGACGAGGACAAACTCGGGCGCGTGGTGGACGGCGCCCATGTGCTGGGACCGATCCGTGACGCTTTGAAGTTCCCGCATGCCAAACTCCTCGTCTGCATAGGCTCCGGAACCGGCCGCGAAAGCGTGGTGATGCGCCTGCGCGCCCTCGGATTGTCCGAAGACCGGTACGCCACGGCGATCGATACCTCGGTCCACGTTCCTGAAGGCTGCAAAATCGGGCACGGAAGCATCATCCTGGCCCACGTCACCATGACGGCGTCGGTGACCCTGGGAAACCATGTCGTGGCAATGCCCGGAGTGACTTTCACGCACGACGACGTCGTGGGCGACTTCGCCACCTTCGCCGCCGGCGTGTCACTTGGCGGGAATGTCCGCATCGGACGCGGAGCGTACATCGGGATGAACGCCAGTGTCCGCGAGCGCCGGTCCGTCGGTGCGGGGGCGACCATCGGCATGGGCGCCGCCGTCCTCAGCGATGTTCCCGACGAGGAGACCTGGGCCGGCGTGCCGGCACGGGTGATCCGGAGAGGCAACTTTCCGGCGCTGGAGGGGATCTTGTGACCCTTTCCAAGCAGTCCGCGACGCGGGGCCGGCCCACGCCATCAAAGGCGTTCGGGCTTGGTGTCATCAACGCGTTCGTGACCCGCTTGGGAACCATCGGCATTGGCATCGCCCTTGCCCGTTTGCTGGGTCCTGCTGAGTTCGGCACGTACGCGGTGGCCTTCGTGGCACTTATTGCCGTGTTGAGCTTCAACGAACTGGGCGTCAGCCTTGCCATAGTCCGCTGGCCCGGGGATCCAAAGGCCATCGCTGCAACGGTCACCACCATTTCCACGGGATGCAGTGTCATCCTTTTTGCCGCTACTTACTTCGCTGCGCCGTACTTTGCCTCAGCAATGGGGAACCCCGCCGCCACTGACGTTGTCCGTGTCATGGCCGCCTGCATCGTCCTCAACGGTCTGGTGGCAACCCCTGCTGCCTTGCTGCAACGGTATTTCCGGCAAGGCCAACGCATGGCCGTGGACCAGGTCAACGTGTGGCTGGGGGCAGGGGTATCCCTTGCCTTGGTGATCGCCGGCATGGGCGCAATGAGCCTTGCCGTGGGGCGCGTGGCGGCAAGCGTCGTGTCGGGGATCTTGTTCGTGGCCTTCTCCCCGTTGCCTTTCCGTTTCGGGTTTTCCGCGAAATCAGCCAAGGAACTCCTCCTGTTCGGGCTGCCCCTGGCAGGTGCCAGCCTGGTGGCTTTCGGGGTGGGCTACGTGGACCAGTTCGCGGCCGGCAACATGCTCGGTTCGGTGACCCTGGGCCTGTACGTCATGGCGTTCAACATGGCGGGCTGGCCGGCGGCCCTCCTGTCGCAGCCCCTGCGCAGTGTCGCTCCGGCCACGTTCGCCAGGCTGCAGGACAGACCGGAGGACATGCGTGCCGCGTTGCTGTCCCTGCTGGGCGTCCTTTCGGCCGTGCTCCTTCCGGTCTGCGCGGTCATGATGGGATGCTCCGTGGCCCTGGTGACCTTCGTGTACGGGGATGCCTGGGCACCGGCGGGCCTGGCCCTGGTGTGGTTGGCTCCGCTGGCTGCGCTGCGGATCATCCATGAACTGCTCTATGACTACTTGGTGGTCCTTGGCCTTTCGATGTCCATCTTCAACGTGCAGGCGGCAGCTCTGGTGGCCCTGATTCCAGCCCTCATCGCGGGCGCTGCATGGGGCGGAATGCCCGGGCTTGCCGCTGCACCCTTCGCGGTTGCCGTGGCGGTGACCACCCCGATGTACCTGCGCACCCTGCGGCGGGCAGGGGTCCGGACCAAGGACATGGCCGGACGCCTGGCACTTCCGGTGGGGGCCGCCGTCGTGACCGGAGCGGGGTCCTTCCTTGCTGCGCAGGAACTGCGCTCGCCGGTTGTGGCGGTCCTCGCCGGATCCGGAATCGGCTTGGTTGCGATCGCCGCCACCCTGGCCCTCAAGCGCGCCGAGCTGCGGGACGTGCGCCGTTGGGGCAAGGGACGTGAGGAGGCAATGGCATGAGGATCCTGATCTACCCCCACGACCTTGGGCTGGGTGGCAGCCAGCTTAACGCGATCGAACTTGGTGCCGCCGTTCAGGCTTTGGGACACGACGTGGTGCTGTTTGGCCAGCCGGGGGCTTTGGTGCGGCACGCGACGGAACTCGGCCTGGACTACGTGGAGGCGCCCCTGCCGGGCAAGCGTCCTTCTCCCCGTGTTGTCCGCGCCCTGGCAAAGACCGTCCGCGAGCGCAGGATCGAGGTGCTCCACGGTTACGAATGGCCGCCCGCTTTGGAATGCCTGGCCGCCGCCAGGCTCGTCCCGGGCACGACGGCCGTGTCCACGGTCATGTCCATGGCTGTGGCGCCGTTCATTCCGTACACAATGCCCTTGGTGGTCGGCACGGAACAGATCCGCCAGGTGGAGACCGCCGCCGGACGCCGCCGTGTGGCGCTCATGGAACCGCCGGTTGACACCTCCGTCAACAGTGTGGCAACAGTCAGTGCGGCAACTGTCGGCGGCGGCACTTTCCGCAGCCACTGGGGATTGGGCGATGACGCTTTGGCCGTCGTGTGCGTTACGCGCTTGGCTCAGGAGCTGAAGCTGGAAGGAATACTGGCAGCGATGGAGTCTGTACGGGCTCTTTCCCGGGAGTGGCCCGTGCGGCTCATTATTGCGGGCTCGGGGCCGGCTGCCGAGATAGTGCACCACCATGCCCGCCGCATCAACGACGACGCGGGCCGCAGGCTTGTGATCCTCACCGGTGAACTGGCCGATCCCCGACCCGCCTACGCCGCCGCCGATGTGGTGTTGGGCATGGGGGGTTCGGCGCTGCGGGGGCTGGCGTTTGGAAAGCCACTGGTAGTGCAGGGGGAGCAGGGCTTCTGGGAGCTCCTCACCCCGGAGACGTTGCCGACGTTCCTCTGGCAAGGCTGGTATGGCTCAGGTCCGGGCACCACCGGGGAAGGCATTCCGGCCCTTACGGCTATCCTGGCCCGCCTGTTCGACGACCCGGACCTCCGACGGGCGTTGGGGTCGCTTGGGCGGAATGTGGTTGAGGACAGGTTCTCCTTGAGCGGCGCCGCCGAACGCCAAGTGGAGTTGTACGGGCAGTTCACCGTCTCCCGCCCCGGGGCAGCCGAGGCCGCACGTGCGGAGGCGGTCGCTTTTGCACGGTACTGCTCCTACGTCGCCGCCAGGCGCTGGCAACGACTGACGGGCCGGGCCGCCACGGACGACTTCAATGCCCGGCCCGTCGCTGCTGCGCACATACACGTTCCAGCGGTGTCCAGGCCATGACCGGGGCCATCATGTACATCTCCGGCGGCCGATGGGACGGCATCCCGGGAACGGACCGGCTGCTGGCAGAGGCGCTGGCTGAAGCCTCGCCCGTCCTGTGGGTTGACCAGCCTGTCTCGATAGCGCGGCATGCCGATGTCCGCCGCAGCACCCTGGCGAGCATCCGTGGCCGCACCGAAATGGTTCAACCAGGACTCCGACGCCTGCGCTTACCCGCTTTGCCCGGTTTCAGCCGCCCCTTCATACGTCGCAGCACCGAAGCAATCAGCCGTTGCTCCCTGCGGGCTCTGGCCGGGGACCACAACGGCCGCATCAAAGGAGTCATCAACGCTTCGCCCCTGGTCGTGTTTCCCCGCGAAGTCCACGCACCAAGGGTCCTTCACGTAACGGACGACTGGTTGGGGTCCGCCCCGCTCCTCGGACTTGCGCCAAGGCATGTGGAACGCGTCCTGAGGGAGAACCTCGCCCTAGCGGACACCGTCACCGCCGTCTCTCCAGGTTTGGCGCACAAAATCCAGGCATTTTCTGGCCGGCAGGTGAATTTGCTTCCCAACGGCTGCAGGACGCCCAAGGCACTGCAACACGGGAAAACGATGCCCGTCGCGGCTCTGGTAGGTCAGCTGAATGAGCGGCTGGACGCCCGCATACTGGAATTACTCGGCGAATCGGGACTTCCCCTGGTTGTATTAGGTCCCCGTACCGAAAAAGAAGTAGCGACCCGCCGCGCCTTGGATCGCTTCCTATCCCGGCCAACCATCCAATGGCGCGGCCCGGTCGGTCCTGACGAAGTCAGCCATCTGCTCTCAACAGCCCGCGTTGGACTGACGCCTTATGCTGAATCCGAATTCAACGTCTCCAGCTTCCCACTGAAGACCCTTGAATACTTGTCGTTCGGACTTCCCGTCGTCGCGACAGACCTGCCGGCCGCGAGGTGGCTAGGTAATCCGTACGTTCGCATCACAGGGTCGCCAACAGAGTTCGTAAATGGTGTCAGGGATGCTCTGCAGATTCCGCCTGCCCACCAGCAGAGGCTGCGCATCCAGTCAACAGCCCGATCCCACACCTGGTGTGTCCGGGCCGAACAGATGCTTGCCCTCATCGAGGGCCGGCAAACCACGGAACCGGGCACTTCGAGCGGTCCACATCAAGTTGGGAGCAGATGATGCAATTTCGTACGGTTCTAGCGAGCGTCGCGCGGCGGTGGTATGTGGTGGTTGCAGGCCTGCTGGTGACCGCCATGCTCTGCGTTGCCGTGCAAATGAACGCCCCGGACAAGTTCAAAGCCCAAGCCAGCCTGGTGCTGATGCCATCCAGCCAAAGCATCGGGGAAGCCGGAAACCCATATCTTTACCTTGGCGGCATGAGCGAAGCCCTGGACATCCTTATTCGGAAGCTATCCTCCCAGCCGGTCAAGGAGCGTGTCACGGCTAACTTCGGAACCGCCACCTACACCGTGGAACCCGACCGCGGTACCAACGGGGCCATCCTCGTCATCACCGCCAACGCAGACACACCGGAGCTCACCATGTCCTTTCTGAAAGCAGTCATGGACGAGGCCCCGCGCTCTCTCAACGAGATGCAAGAAGCACTCAACGTAGCTGCGCCCGCAAGGATCACCACCATGAGCCTCCTCGTTGACCGGCAAGCCACGCCAGAGGTGAAAGCCCGCACGCAGTTGGTCCTGATATCCGGCGCAGGAGGCGCAGCCCTGACACTCCTCGTAGCAGTCCTCCTTGACGGACTGCTACTCACCAGGAAACGCCGCAAGCAGGAGGTCCCAACAGACGAATCCACGCCACCCACCGGTGCGGTGCTTATGGAGGCAATCAACATCGACGACGTCCTCAAAGGGACCACCGTCAGCACCACCGCCAAACAGCCAGCCGACGACGCCCGGCGGACCGACGGGGTCATACCCCTTCCGTCCGGACCAAGCTAGCCATGACAGCGGCCACATTTCTGGGGATCCTCCTACGCCGTTGGTACCTGGTCGCCTTGGGCCTCGTCCTCGGAATAGCAGCACTAGGAGCCATCCGATCGTCCGAACCGGTCTTCTGGACCGAAGCTGACGTCACATTCCTTGCCCCGGAGCGGGAGCCGGCCTACTGGATCTCAGGCGGCAGCGCCATGACCCTGGTGGAGTTTGCGGACATAGTCAAACGACGCGTTAACCAGGACCAACAGGCGGTGGACCTTTCCCTGACAAATGGCACCCTCTATGGGGCCGGCGTCCAAAATGGGTTCTCCGTGACGCTGCCCAACAACGGAGGGCAATGGAACAAGACGTTTACACAGCCGGTCCTGAAGGTCCAGGTAGTCGACTCAAGCGCCGAAGCAGTCAACAACGTACTGAACGACCTCCTGGAGCGGATCAACAACGCCACCAAGGAGCTCCAAGCCGAACAATCGGTAAAGGGAGACCTCATCACAACACAAACAACACCGTCGAAGTCCGAGGTCGTCTTCGGCGGCGGCACACCGGTCACCCGGCTCAAGGGGGCAGTGGTGTTGGAGGGCTTGTGCCTGGCCGTAACCAGCGTCGCTACCGTCTTCGTGGACAGGCTGCTGCTGCGCCGCCGGGCGAGCCGGCACGCCAAGCATTCCGCGAGCCCCAAGACCAAGAGCCGCCAGGAGATGTCCCATGACCTATCGCGCGCCTGAGACCATGACCCTCCCGGCCGCCGCTCTCCCGGAGCGAACGGAACGGCGCGACGTTTCCAGGTTCGTCGTCGCTTACCTGCTGCTCACCTGCGCCTTCCCTTCGAACCTGACCATTTCCGCGTTGGGGTCGGTCGGCAAGCCCTCCACACTCTGTGGACTCCTGGCGCTCGCATGGTGGCTCCTTTACCAACTTCAGCGAACCAACCCCACCCGCGCCGGACGACAAATGGTCCGCACCGCCATGGCCGTCTTCCTCGGAGTGGCGCTCGCAAGCTATGCACTGGCTTTGTTGCATGGTGTGCCGGCGCCAGAGACCAGTCCCGCTGACAGTGGTTTGATTCGCTTGGCTGGCTGGGCAGGCATCTTCCTCCTCCTCAATGACGGCATAGCCAGTCAGCAGACCCTGACAAAAGTACTGCGTGCTCTGGTCTGGGTGGGCAGCGGAACAGCCCTCCTCGGCCTTCTGCAGTTCGCCACAGGGTCATCGCTGGTGGACTGGATCAGCCTCCCGGGATTCAGCGCAGCCACGGAATTGACCGGAGTGCAGTCCAGGGGCGGATTTATCCGCGCCGCGGGTCTGGCCAGCCACCCCCTTGAGTACGGGGTGGTCCTCGTAGCCACCCTTCCGGTCGCCATCGCGCTCGCGGTTACTGACCGTGCCCGAAGCTGGCTTTTGCGCTGGCTCCCTCCGGCAGTCATCTCCTTCGCCGCAGTCATGTCGGTGTCCCGGTCGGCACTGGCTGCGTTTGCCGTAGCGGTCGCGGCACTGATTCCCGCCTGGCCCAAGAAGCTCCGCCGCGGTGCCATGGTGCTGGCCGTGGTCCTGGCCGTGGCTATGTACGTCCTTACCCCCGGGATGCTCGGAACCCTGCGCGGCTTGTTCACCGTGGGCGCTGCAGACCCGAGCATCAGCTCGCGGACCAGTGCCTACACCACAGCACTTGGCATGTTGGCCAACAACCCCGTGATCGGACGCGGCTTCGGCACCTTCCTTCCGGACTACGTGATCGTGGACAACCAGTACCTCGGCATCCTCGTGGAGCTGGGATTCCTCGGCCTCTTATCCTTCCTTGCCCTGATCGCTTGTGCACTCATCGCCGCTTGGCGGGCCCGGAGGCTGGCCACCGCTCCTGATCCCCAGCAAACCGCCCAAGCGGTGCTGGCCTCCGTAGCAGCCATCGCCGTAACGTACGCCTTCTTTGATGCGTTGTCCTTCACGATGTCGGCCAACCTGATGTTCGTCATGCTGGGCATAGCCGGGGCTCAGCGGCGGCTGGCGCGAATGCCGCAAAGCATCCCGCCAACCACAAACCACACCGCCGACCGGGCATGAAGAAGAATGCAGCGGCAGCCCTCGGCGCTCTGGCGTTGCTGGGATTCCTGGGCGCAGTTGCTGTGAGCGGTGCCGCGCCCATCTCTTTCCATGGCAACCAGTCCGGCGAAACAGCCCAGCCACTGATCACACCCAGCCACCCCGCCGGAACAACGTTGCGCAACATCGACGGCGGAGCAGCGTTCTACGCCCAGTTCACCAATCCGCTCCCCGGCACGGAGGACTACTTCCCTGTGGGTGTTTGGTTCGAAAGCGCCCTCGAGAAGGATTACGTCGCAAAGGACGCCGCCGCTGGCCTGAACGTCTACGTGGTTCTCACGCCCGATTCGGATCTCGAACTTGTCCGAAACTCTCATATGTACGCCATCCCGACCTTCCCGGCCGCCCGTGCATCAGGTTTCGCCCTGGGGGATGAGGTGGACATGTGGGCCGGAGGAGGAGATGCCATATGGACCGGAAGGTACCCGGGCGAGGGGCCTATCTGCGAGCCCGAACAGGCCAAGTGCGGCCACACCGTTCAACGTCGCCTCAAAGCCGAAGCTCCTCCCGGAGTCATGAAGTATGCCAACTACGGCAAGGGCGTCACCTTCTGGCTGGGTGACGACCAAGCACGCACCTTCATCAACGACTACCAAGACGTCGCATCAGCAGACAACTACTGGTTCACCGACCCCAACATCTGTGCGATATCAGAAGGCGGAGCCCTCAACGGCCACCTCCGGGACCTCACCGAGGAAGAATGCCGCCTGGCCGCAAACTACGGATGGACGGTTGAACGTGTTCGCGAGCTGGCCGGCAAGGACTCGCCAGTGTGGGCTTTCGTCGAAGTTGGACACCCATTTGAAGACGCCCCCTCGGCCCGAACCATCACAGGACCGCAAATACGCGCAGCCGTCTGGAGCAGCCTCATCCACGGTGCACGCGGCATCGTGTACTTCAACCACAGTTTCGGCGGTACCTGCGTCACCCAACATGTCCTGCGCGACTGCCCGGGTGACGCCCGCCCCGCGGTAACCGCCGTGAACAGACAAATCAAGGAGCTCGCGCCCGTGCTCAATGCCCCCTTCCTTGATGGAGCGGTTACTGGCACCGGTCCCGTTGACCATGCCACCAAGCTCCACGACGGCAAGCTGTACATCCTCAGCGCCGCAAACAAGCACACCGGCGGACAGGTCGAATTTCACACCTCCTGTGGCGGCAGCTCCGCCGTCGTTATCGATGAAAACCGGACCCTCTCCGTCAGTGACGGTAAATTCACCGACACCTTCGCCGACGGCAACGCCGTCCACCTCTACCGCATCGAAGGCGGCGGAAGCTGCGGCTTCTAGCTAGCGGCTGGTCTCGTCCCGCTCCCACGCCACGGGCGGGCGGCCGGAGAAGAAAGCACGACGCCGGCCAGCACCGGCAAACGCCGCGTACACCACAGCATCAAGAACGCTGACAGGCCCCCGCACCGAGGCCGCCAACTGCCGCACCGTCCGGCGCATGGAAGCACCTCCGTCGTGTGCGTCCTGCTCCGCATTGCCCCGGTAAGTGCGCCGCAGAACCGCCATCAATCCATTCACGGAGCGCGGCGTCCTCACCACTACAGGGACTGTACCCACCACAGCCTTCTCCGCAGGCGAAAACAACCGGTCAACGTAGTAGTCGTCACCGGTCAATGGGGGAAACTTTCCCAGACGCGCGTGCCCAGCCTCACTAAGCGCATACGCCCCCGCGCCCCACAACGCCTCCGAATTTCCCCGGATCCTCAGCCGGGCCCGGTAGTAGGCCCGGACGGGCAAGGAGGCACCCGCGGTGTCATATCGAAACGCAGGACGGGCAGCCAACAACCCCTCCCCGCCCAAAGCCGCAAAAACGGCAGCCACAGCCTCCGGACTTACCTCGATATCCGCATCCAGGTACAACCGGGGCCAACCCTCCACGACTTCATCGGCAGTATTCAAAGCCGCCGTTTTCGATGCCTGGCCAACGCGCAGCACCCGGACACCGGCAAATCCGGCCGCGATCTCCTCGGTCCCATCAGTACAGCCGTTGCAGGCGACAACAACCTCCACAGTGCCCCACCTCAACACCCCGCGAAGAGACTCCAACGTACGCCCTATCACAGCGGCCTCGTTATGGGCCGGGATGACCACCGCACCGGCGGCGGGCACGTGGTGAACACTGTCACGGGTCGTCGCATGGGGCAGGGAAGACCAACGACGCCGGTTCAACAACGCCAGCATCGCCTCACGGTGACCGGGCAAGCCCAGACGCGCCACTTCGCCGGCCACTACAGCCGCACGGAACAGCCCCGCTTTCCCGGCACCCACATGCTTCTGCACATAACGAACCCGGTTGACCGCCATCAACGCCGCCAACTGCGCGGACGTACCCGACCCACCTCGTTCATGCCACATCCGGGCAGTGGGTTCGAACCAGATCGAAAAGCCGGCCCCACGAACACGATGGCAATAATCCGTTTCCTCCGAATACAGGAAAAACTGTTCATCCCAAGCACCCACAACCCGAGCCGTACCCGCGTCGATCAGCAACGCAGCACCGGTAGCCCACTCAACGCAGTGTGCATGCTTGTAGCTCTCCGGTTCGTAATCCATTTCCGACAACCAGCCCGGCCGGCCGCTAAAGTGGCTGCCGCAGACAGCGTCGCCCAGGGCCCGCAGGAGGGCGGGCTCGCGCCTGAGGGAGGGATACACGCTGCCGTCATCATCCAACAGGACCGGCACCACCACGCCGGCGCCGCATGCTTCCATGCGGCGGCGCAGTGCATGGACCGATCCCCGCTCCACCCGCAGGTCCGGGTTCAACACAAGGTAGGAATCCGCCGGTCCGGCTTCCCGCAGGGCTGCATTGATGCCGCCGGCGTAGCCCAGGTTTCCACCAGTGCCATGCGCGATCACGTCCGGGAAAGCCGCCAATGCTGCC
Organism: Paenarthrobacter ureafaciens; assembly: GCF_004028095.1. Lineage (NCBI taxonomy): Bacteria > Bacillati > Actinomycetota > Actinomycetes > Micrococcales > Micrococcaceae > Paenarthrobacter > Paenarthrobacter ureafaciens. Next base: position 34,557 of record NZ_SBHM01000006.1, read on the forward strand.
ATCGTCCTGCCGTCCGGGGAATTGTCCGCTACGACCACCTTCATCGACTGATCGGCGGTCTCGGCCCTGAGGCTGGTGATCAGTGGGCCGACGTCGTCCGCGTTGTTGTAGGTCACCACGATGACGGCAACGTCCGCGAATTCGCGCGCAGGCACAAATGAACCCGCGCTATGACTGAAGGCGGCACTTTCATGCGGCGCACCGTTGAGCGGTCGGTGGTCCAACGCGCCTGTTGTGCCGCTGTCCCGCCGAAGCCTCCAGTAAGCTTCCGGACCGTCAACAAGGTAACGGCGGGCGAGCCTGCGGGGTTCCAACATCAGCCGCCACGCCCACTCCATGCCGTGGCCACTGACCCACGCGGGGGCGCGCTTGATGTGACCGGCAAGGAAGTCCACCACTGCGCCAAAAGCGAGCAGGACTTTGGCCCCCGTCAGTGCACCGTACTGATGGATCCATAATTCTTGGCGTGGTTTGCCCAACCCGACCACCAGGATGTCGACCGAACTACCGGCAATATCCGCCGCAAGTCGGCGGGATGCGTCGTCGTCTGTGACGACCTCCCTGTCCGGCGCCCACCATCCGGCCACCGTCAGCCCGGGCCGCTCCACTGCGAACCGCTCCTTGATCATGTGGTGTGCTTGCTCCGAGCCGCCCAGGAAACCCACCCGCAACCGACGACGTTCCGCTTCTTCAAGAATCGGTTCCACGAGGTCGCTGCCGGCCAGTCGTGGCCACGGGATTCCGGTGAGGCGGAGGGCTTCGCTGGCCAGTGGAGAACCGTCGATGAGGGTCAGCCACTCCACGCCAGGCGATTCCAGCGTGCCGGACCACCTGCCGCCGACACCAAAATGGCGGATGTGATCAAGGTTTGCGGAGCAGACTCCCAATGCGGGTGCACCGGCCGATGCCGCCCTCGCGGCTATGGCTTCCAATGCCGAGGCAGCATCCAAGAGATCGACGCGAACGCCGCCGAGGTTCACCGCGCTACGGAACCTGTCCGTGGCAGGCTTGGGGGAGGGGTCCGGGCTCTTGGACGGGGCGGTGGCCGCCTTGCCCGACCGGACCCGGGGGCCCGGGACAGACCTGCGGTGCCGTGACACCAGCACATGGAACAGGGCTGCGATGGAAAAGATGCGCGGCAGCAGCATTATCGGCTCTCCAGACTCCGGGTTCGCGCAAGCGCGCCAACTCAAGGCATAAACAATGACCGGCGATCCCGGGCTGCTGCACCGCCTTGGATCGCCGTGGGCGGCCGATGCCACCCTGACCAACTTGTTTATTTGAGTTGTCTCCCGGCCCCGTCTGTTCGAGGTTGCCGTAGGGATACTTTAGGCCCAATAGGCCCCGGCCGCTAGGGCACGCGGGACTCCTTGAGCTTGGAAACGTAGCCGGCAAGCCGTGATTCCACGGGCGCCGGAACAAATCCGGAAGCCTCGATCTTTGACAGAGCCAAGGTGCTGTTGCGCGGGCGGGGTGCCGTACCGGGTTTGGAATACTGCTCAGTGCTCACAGGCACCACCATGTCCGGGTCCGAACCGCACAGCCGGTACACCTCACGGGCAATCCCGGCCCACGATTTCGGTTCCCCTCCACCGCTGAGGTTGTACGTGCCGTAGGGGGCGCCCGACGCCAGCAGATGCTTGATGCCGGCAGCAATATCGGCCGCGAATGTCAGCCGTCCCCACTGGTCGTCCACCACGGAGGGCCGCACGCCCCGTTCAGCCAGTTGTGCCATCGTCCGCACGAAATTCGGCCCGTCGCCAACCACCCAGCTGCTTCGCACAATGTAGTGCCTTGGAATGGCTGCCACGGCTGTGTCACCGGCGGCCTTGCTTTGCCCGTACACGCCGAGCGGACTCGGCGGCTCATCCTCTGTATGGATCTCCGCCGAGCCGTCAAAAACGTAGTCGCTGGAGACGTGGACCAAAGTCAGGGAATGTTCGACGGCGGTTCTCGCCAGGCGGGACACGGCGCCTGCGTTGACCCTCCACGCAGCGATCCGTCCCGCCGCTGTCTCCGCCGCGTCGACGCCAGTGAAGGCCGTGGCGTTGATGATGGTGGAGTACTTGCGCCAGGGAATGCTCCGGTAGGCGTCTTCGTCAGTTACGTCGAATTCATCCCGGGTGGCGAAGTCGACGTAATCGGCGTCGGCGAAAGCCTCCCGGAGTGCCCTGCCCAACTGCCCGTTGGCCCCTGGAACCAGGATTCGGCGGGGTTTCACCGGGACCACGGATTCAAGGCGGGGATGATTTTTGTCCTGCTCGGACAGGGTGGCTTGGTTCAATGGCAGGGGCCAAGGTACAGCGGCGTGGGGGTCCGCCAGATTCAGGAAGGTGTATTCATCCTGCGCGCCGGCGCTCCAATGGTCGTTGACAAGGTAGGTGTACGCAGTGTTGTCCTCGAGGGTCTGGAACGCATTTCCGACGCCCCTGGGCACGAACACCGCGTCCCCGGGCGTCATCTCGCAGTGGAACACTGCCCCGAAGGAAGGCCCCTCCCGCAGGTCCACCCATGCCCCGAATATCTTTCCGGATGCCAGGGAGATGAACTTGTCCCACGGCTCGGCATGGATTCCCCGGGTGGTTCCGCGGCGGGCGTTGAAAGAAATGTTGTTCTGGACGGGACCGAAATCCGGGAGGCCGAGGGCGCCCATGCTGCTCCGGTTCCAGTTCTCCTTGAACCACCCCCGCTGATCGCCGTGCACGGGCAGCCCGAAGACCAGCAGGCCCGGGATCGGTGTGGTCCGGGAGGTCACTGACGCTGCTGCTGCCATGGCCTCAGTGGCCCTGTCCTGCGTACTTGTGTTCCGTTTCGGCCTTTTTTGGCCGCCACCATGCCTCGTTGTCCCGGTACCAGCGCACGGTGGCAGCCAGCCCGGCGTCGAAGTCACCGTAGCGCGGTGTCCATCCCAATTCCCTCCGCAGCTTGCCCGAGTCGATGGCATAACGGAGGTCATGGCCGGGGCGGTCCGTTACCAGGTCATAGGCATCGGGGGACTGGCCCACCTGAACCAGCAGCTTCTCCACGACGGAACGGTTGGACAGCTCACCGTCCGCTCCGATCAGGTACGTCTCACCGATCCTGCCCCGTTCGAGGATGGCCGCCACTGCCGAGGAATGGTCCTCCACATGGATCCAGTCCCGCACATTCCGGCCTTCCCCGTACAGCCGGGGCCGGATGCCGTCCAGGAGGTTGGTGATTTGGCGCGGAATGAACTTCTCCACGTGCTGGTACGGTCCGTAATTGTTTGAGCAGTTGCTGATGGTCGCCCGCAACCCGAACGACCTGACCCAGGCCCTGACCAGCAGGTCCGATCCCGCCTTGGTGGCCGAGTACGGACTCGTGGGCCGGTACACGGACCCCTCCGTGAACCGGGCGGGATCATCCAAGGCGAGGTCGCCATAGACCTCGTCGGTGGAAATGTGGTGGAACCGCGTTCCGTGTTTGCGGGCCGCCTCGATAAGGGTGAAAGTGCCCACGAGATTCGTGTCCACGAACGGCCGCGGCTCCTCCAGTGAATTGTCGTTGTGCGATTCGGCGGCGAAGTGCACTACGGCATCCACTTGCCCCGTCAGCTTTTCCACCAGCGCCGCATCGCAGATATCGCCTTTGACAAACTCGAACCTCTCCGGCGGTAAACCCGCCAACGACGCGCGGTTGCCTGCATAGGTCAATTTGTCCAGGACGGTGACATGAAGGCGGCTGTGGCCCATGATGTAGTGAACAAAGTTGCATCCGATGAACCCGGCCCCGCCGGTGACAAGGATTCTCTGCATGGCGATAGCGTAGCCGCGCACGCCGCGCCACGGCAGGGGAGAGGACAACAATTATGCGAGGAATTATCCTGGCCGGTGGAACAGGTTCACGGCTTCACCCCATTACGCTCGGAATCAGCAAACAATTGGTTCCCGTCTTTGATAAGCCAATGATTTATTACCCTTTATGCACCCTCATGTTGGCCGGCATCCGGGACATTCTGGTGATCACCACTCCCACGGACGCCGACCAATTCCAGAAGCTGCTGGGCGACGGTTCCCAGTTCGGCATCTCGCTCAGCTACGCGCAGCAGCCCACACCTGATGGCCTGGCCCAGGCTTTCGTCCTTGGCGAAGATCACATTGCCGGAGGCAAAGTGGCGCTGGTCCTCGGCGACAACATCTTCAACGGCCCCGGCATGGGCGCCCAACTGCGCCACTACAGCGACGTCGACGGCGGAGCAATCTTTGGTTATTGGGTCAAGGACCCCAGCGCCTACGGCGTTGTGGAGTTCGACGACGACGGCCTCGCCATTTCCATCGAGGAGAAACCAGCCGAGCCTAAGAGCAATTACGCAGTTCCGGGCCTGTACTTTTACGACAACGACGTCGTTGCCATGGCTAAAGAGTTGAAACCGTCCGCGCGGGGTGAATTGGAAATTACCGATATCAACCGCCAATACATGAAGCTGGGAAAACTACATGTGCAGAAATTCCCCCGCGGCACGGCATGGCTGGACACGGGAACCTTCAGTGACCTAAACGACGCGTCGAACTACGTCCGCACCACCGAGAACAGGCAGGGCCTGAAGATCGGTGCACCCGAGGAAGTGGCGTGGAGGATGGGCTACCTCGACGACGACGGTCTTCGCCAGCAAGCAGCGAAGCTCGCCAAAAGCGGCTACGGGAGCTACCTGCTGGACATCCTGGACCGTCGCTAGGAAACGTCTTCCAAAGCCCGCGATATCTCGGCAGGCAGGACGGCGAGCTGAGCGTCCAGAAGCTCCTTGAGGTGGACCGCGTTCCGGGGTCCAACAATTGCCGCGGAGACCCCGGGACGGGACAGCAGCCAACTCAATGAGACATCCAGGGGTGAGCGCCCCAGTCCGCGGGCCGCCATGGCAACAGCTTCCACCACCCGTGATCCCCGGGGCTCCAGGTACGGTTCAACGTAGGCTGTGAGGCGCCCTTGCGCGGCCCGGGAATCGGCTGGAATCTGGCCGCGGTACTTTCCGCTGAGGACGCCGCGACCCAGAGGTGCCCAGGCCATGAGCCCAAGGCCCGCATCCTCGATCGCGGGAATCAGCTCTTCTTCGGGCTTGCGCTGCAGGAGGGAGTACTCGGACTGGTTGGCCACCAGCGTGAAGCCGGCCACCGCTGCGGCCTTTGCGGTCTGCCACCCGTTGTAATTGGAGATACCTACGTAACGGGCACGGCCCGTCCGTTGCGCCAGTTCCAACGCGGACAGCGTTTCGTCGAGTGGCACGTTCGGGTCCCACTCGTGCGCAAACCAGATGTCGATGTAATCGGTACCGAGCCTGGCAAGGCTCGCGTCGAGGGCTGCCAGCATGGCCCCCCGGGAGGCATTGATGCTGCGCCTGGAGTCGGACAGGGATACCCCTGCCTTGGTGGAGATCACCACCTCGGAGCGTGCAACAACTACGCCGAGCATGGAACCAAGCAACGCTTCGGCCTGCCCTTGCGCATAGGAAGCAGCCGTGTCGATCGTCGTGCCGCCGGCATCCACAAACGCATGAAGCAGTTCGGAGGCATCCTGCTCATCAGTTTCCTGTGCCCAGGACATCGTTCCGAGGGACAATGACGACACCCGGAACCCGCTGTTTCCGACATAACGCTGCTGCATGCTGATAGCTTACGGGGAGTTCCCATACTTCATGACGTAGGGTCTATTCACGTGAACTGGATAGAAGCAGCCTTGCTGGGCCTGGTGCAGGGCCTCACCGAATTCCTCCCGATCTCCTCGAGCGCCCACCTGCGCATTGTCGGCTCGTTCCTGCCGAATGCCGCCGACCCCGGCGCTGCCTTTACGGCCATCACGCAGCTGGGCACGGAGACAGCGGTGATCGTGTACTTCTGGCGGGACATCGTCAGGATCATCGGAGCCTGGTTCGGCTCACTGACCGGGAAAGTAGCCAGGAACAATCCCGATGCCCGCATGGGCTGGCTGGTCATTCTCGGCAGCCTTCCCATCGTTGTCCTCGGCCTCCTCTTCCAGGACCAGATCGAGTCGGTGTTCCGCAGCATGTGGATTGTGGCAACCATGCTGATCGTCTTTGGCATGATCCTCGCCGTGGCCGACGCGATCGGCCGCCAGGAGCGCGACCTCACCCAACTGACGTACAAGCACGGCATCCTGTACGGATTTGCCCAGGCCATGGCCCTGATCCCGGGGGTATCCCGCTCCGGCGGCACCATTACGGCCGGCCTGCTCATGGGCTACACCCGTGAGGCAGCCGCCCGCTATTCCTTCCTGCTTGCCATTCCGGCCGTCTTCGGCAGCGGGCTCTACCAGCTGTACAAGACCGTTTCCAATGACGGCATCGCCGGGCCCTACGGACTTGGCGAGACTGCCTTGGCCACCGTCATCGCGTTCGTGGTGGGTTACGTCATCATCGGATGGTTCCTCAAGTTCGTTTCCACGCGAAGCTACCGGCTGTTCGTCTGGTACCGCATCCTGCTGGGCCTGGCCCTGTATGTCCTGCTCGGTTTCGGTGTGATCAGCGCCTAGCACTAAGGTTGAGTCGTGAAATCGTGGATCTCCCGCCCTGTTCCCGGGCTGCCCGGCAGCCTTCCGCCCCTGCGCCTGTTCGACACCGCTTTGGGCCGCGTCGTTGACATTGCGCCGCAGCCGGAACAGTCCATGTATGTGTGCGGCATTACGCCGTACGACGCCACGCACATGGGGCACGCTGCGAGCTACGTAGCTTTTGATCTCCTCAACCGGGCATGGCGGGATGCCGGATCCAAGGTTTCCTACGTCCAGAACGTGACGGACATCGACGATCCCCTTTTGGAGCGCGCCAACGCCACCAACGTTGACTGGCGTGAACTGGCAGCCAGCCAGATCGAGCTGTTCCACACGGACATGGATGCGCTCAATGTCCTGGCTCCGGATCATTACATCGGCGCCGTCGAAGCCATCCCGGACATCGTGCCCGCCATCGAGAAACTCATTGCCGACGGAGTCGCCTACCGCGTCCACGGAACCGACGGGGAGCCCGACGGCGACGTCTACTATGACGTCGAGGCGGCAGGAAAGCACTCCTCGGCGACGGACGCCTGGACGCTGGGCGCTGTTTCCGGCCTCGGCGAGGCCGAGATGATGGAACTCTTCGCCGAACGCGGCGGGGACCCTGCCCGGCCCGGTAAGAGGCAGGCCCTGGACCCGCTCTTGTGGCGTGTTGCCAGGGAGGGCGAGCCGAGCTGGCCCGGAGCAAGCCTGGGTGACGGGCGCCCGGGGTGGCACATCGAATGTACCGTGATCGCACAGAAGTACCTTCCTGCCCCGTTCACAGTTCAGGGCGGTGGCTCTGATCTCGTCTTCCCCCACCACGAGATGGGGGCGGGACATGCCTACTCGTTGGCCGGAGTTCCTTTGGCCCACCACTACGCCCATTCCGGCATGGTAGGGCTTGACGGCGAGAAGATGAGCAAATCCAAGGGCAACCTGGTGCTGGTCTCAAAGCTGCGGGCCGCGGGGGAGGAGCCGGCTGCCATCAGGCTGGCCATCCTGGCCCACCACTACCGCTCCGACTGGTCCTGGACCGACGACGGCTTCGCGGCGGCGAAGGACCGGCTGGCCACGTGGCGCAAAGCTGCAACCCGGGCGGCTGCCGGATCGGCCGCGCCGCTCATCGCCGCCATGCGCACCGAGCTGGCGGAGGACCTCAACGCTCCCGGTGCCCTCGCCGCCGTCGACCGTTGGGCGGCAGAATCGCTCCGCAACCAAACCGGCAGCGCCGTGTCTTCTGCCGATGGCGCCTTGGTGAGCGATGCCGTTAACGCCTTGCTCGGCGTCGAACTCTAGGCCCCTGCTGAAACGAACGGCCCCGGCGTCCACCAGACGCCGGGGCCGTTCGTTCGTGCAGCTACGGCGTCAGGGCCGGTCCTTGCCCCGCCGCTTGAGGTAGCGCTCAAATTCCCTGGCAATCGACTCGCCGGAGGCTTCCGGGAGGTCTGCTGTGTCCTTTGCTTCCTCAAGCTGCCGGACATAGGCCGCGATTTCCGGGTCTTCGGTTGCGAGCTCGTCCACGCCGCGTTCCCAGGCTTCCGATTCCTCGGCCAGCGCCTGGCTGTCCACCGGAACCTGGAGCAGGTCCTCGATCCGGTGGAGGATGGCCAGCTGGGCCTTAGGGGACGGCGGCTGGGCGACGTAATGCGGAACTGCTGCCCAAAGAGAAACGGTCGGGAGCCCGGCGAGCATGGCAAACTCCGCCAGGACTCCAACGATGCCTACCGGGCCTTCGTACTGCGATGCCTCCAGATTCAGGCGTTCGCGCAGTGAGTCGTCCTCGGTAGTAGTACTCACGGGGATGGGCCGGCTGTGGGGCACATCGGCCAGGAGGGCGCCCACCAGGATTACTGCATCCACCTTGAGGGCCTCGGCATGGACCAAAAGCTCGGTGGTGTACGCCCGCCAACGGTAGGACGGTTCCGTGCCGAGGACAAAAACCACGTCCACGTTGCTGTCCGGGACCGCCGCCTTATAGATGCGGGTGGAGGGCCATTTCACCTTCCGCGCACCCGATGATGTGCGGCGAACGGTGGGGCGGGTGAACTGGAAATCGTAGTACTCCTCGGCATCTACGGTTCCAACCTTCTTGCCGTCCCACAGTTTGTTCAGGTAGTGCAAAGCATCGCTGGCAGCTTCCCCGGCGTCGTTCCATCCTTCGAACGCAGCGATCATTACGGTGACGCGCTGGCCCTCAGCAGGTTCCTTGAGGAAACGCTCAACCTCAGCCGCACCATCGTGTCCATCCGGGTTCCCGTCCACACTGTTCATCCATTCACCCTACGTCCAAGACCCTCGCCGATGCATGGCATTTACGCGGGCGCGTGTCCCGGATTCGCGGACAGCAAAATGACCCGGCAAGGGCGGGCCCCGGTTCCACGTAGACTTGAACCCATGCATTCTTCACCCAGCCAGCCCTCCCTGAAAGCCGTGCTCTGGGACATGGATGGCACTCTCGTGGATACGGAGCCCTACTGGATTTCCGCGGAACGGGCGCTGGTTGAAGCGCATGGCGGAACCTGGTCCCACCAGCAGGCCATGCAGCTCGTGGGCCAATCCCTCCTCCATTCCGCAGGCATCCTGCAGGCGGCAGGCGTGCGCATGGAAGCCCGCCACATCATCGATACGCTGAGCAGCGAGGTCATCGCCCAGGTCCGGAACCAAGTGCCGTGGCGTCCCGGCGCCCGGGAGTTGTTGGATGACCTGCACGGCGCCGGAGTCCGGTGCGCGCTCGTCACCATGTCTGAAGGACCCTTGGCGTCAGTGGTGGTTGAGAGCCTGGCCAAGCCCTACTTCGAGTTCCTGGTGACGGGAGACACCGTCACCAACGGCAAACCCCATCCGGAGGCCTACCTCACGGCTGTCGATCGACTCCGGCGCGACGATCCTTCCCTGGGGATCGAGCACTGCGTGGCGTTGGAAGACTCTGTTCCCGGCGCCACCGCGGCCATGGCTTCGGGCGTCATCACCGTGGGAGTTCCGCACCAGGTCCCCTTGCCTGATGATGCCCGCATGATTCTGTGGGAAACGCTGAGCGGACGGACGTCAGCCGATCTGGCGCAATTGGTGACCGACCGTCATCTTCAGTCCGTTCCGACCCCCACCGGAAACACGCTCGAAGGGGCCTATAAGTGAGCAGTCCCTCCGCGCCCCATCACCACGCTGCCCCCAAGAAGGACGGCATCCCCCTGGGGAAAATTGCCGGGATCCCCGTTTACCTTGCCTACTCCTGGTTCCTGATCGCGGCTTTCACGGTGATCGTCTACGGACCTGCCGTCCTCATCCAGTTTCCGGGCTTGGGCATCGGCGCATACTTCGTGGCGTTCGGATATGCCCTGCTTCTGGCCGTTTCGGTACTGGTCCATGAACTTGCCCACGCACTGAGCGCAAAAGCGTTCAAGTGGCCCACCGACAGGATCGTGCTCAACCTCTGGGGCGGGCACACACAGTTCCAGAACTTCACCTCATCGCCAGGCCGTGCCGTGGTGGTGGCCATGGCGGGCCCGGCCTCGAACTTCATCCTGGCCGGGGCCTTGGCACCATTTGTCTTTGGCGGGGTTTTTGAGGGCGTCATCGAGATGCTGGCAAACATCCTCATGTGGGCCAACTTCCTGATAGGCATCTTCAACGTCCTTCCCGGCACCCCCCTGGACGGCGGCAGGCTGGTGGAGTCCGCCGTCTGGAAGGCCACCGGAAGCCAGGAGAAGGGCGCAATCGCCGCAGGATGGTCCGGTCGCGCCATTGCCGTGGCACTGTTCATCTGGTTCATCGCGCTGCCGTTCTTCAGCGGTTCGCGGCTGGATCTGAACCTGACGCTGATCACGGTCCTCGTTTGCGGATTCCTCTGGGTAGGCGCTTCCAGCTCCATCCAGCACGGTAAACTCCGCAGCCGCCTCTACCTCGTCAGTGCCGCCGGCCTGGCCGATCCCGCCGTCGGAATTCCGAACACCGCAACGGTCGCCGATGCCTTGGCCTTGGCCCCCGGCGGAACTCCCGCCGTCGTCATTTGCGGCCCGGACGGCAAGCCCCAGGGCGTCCTCAATCCCGGGGCCGCAGCCGCGGTGCCACCCCAGGTCCATTCGAGGACGCCGGTCACCGCCGTTGCGCACCCGCTGGCCGCCGGCGCATACGTCCCTGAATGGTCCAAGGGCCAGGAGCTCATCCAGTACCTGGCCAAGCTCGACGGCGGTGAGTACGCGGTGGTGGACCACAACGGATATGTCACCGGCCTGCTCCGGCAAGAAGCAGTAGTGACGGCTATAACAGGTAAAGAGGCCCGCCGGAGCGGGCGCGCCTGACACTCTTGCCGGTAGAGTTACCTGCCGGCCCGCAATAAGAACAAACAGATTTTTAGCGTCCATGGGCAGCAAGCCATTGCAGTCCAGCCGCACAGGAGCGAGGAAAACCAGATGAGCAGCGAAACCGCCGCCACGGAGACAAGCGCAGCCACGGGCGCTGCCCAGCCAACCGGGGCAGCCCGCCGTCGGGGACCTTTCCGGGTGGGGGAACGCGTCCAGCTCACTGATGAGCGTGGACGCATGAACACCATTACCCTGGAAGTCGGCGGCGCCTTCCACACCCACCGCGGATTCCTGAACCACGACGAGATCATCGGCAAGGTTGATGGTTCCGTTGTCAGCAACAACATCGGCCAGCAGTACCAGACCCTGCGTCCGCTGCTTTCGGACTTCGTCCTGTCCATGCCCCGCGGCGCTGCAGTGGTCTACCCGAAAGACGCCGGCCAGATCGTCACCATGGCCGATATCTTCCCCGGCGCCCGGGTAGTGGAAGCCGGTGTCGGCTCCGGCGCGCTGTCCATCTCGCTGCTTCGGGCAATCGGCGACGGCGGCTACCTCCACTCGTTCGAACGGCGCGAGGAATTCGCGGACATCGCGCGCGGAAACGTGGAGACCATCTTCGGCGGACCGCACCCTGCCTGGCAGATCTCCCTCGGGGATTTCCAGGAGGAAGTGGTCAAGGCCGAGGCACCCGGTTCCGTCGACCGCGTGGTGCTGGACATGCTCGCGCCCTGGGAATGCCTCGACGCGGTCGCCACGGTCCTTGCCCCGGGCGGGGTGTGGATCAACTACGTTGCCACCGTCACCCAGCTTTCGCGCACTGCCGAAGCCATCAGGGCCGATGGCCGTTTCACTGAACCGGATGCGTGGGAATCCATGGTCCGCGGCTGGCACCTTGAAGGCTTGGCTGTCCGACCGGACCACCGCATGGTAGCCCACACGGGGTTCCTTCTGGTGACCCGCCGCCTGGCCGACGGCGTGACCGGAATTTCGGTCAAGCGCCGCCCGTCCAAGACGGAATTCAGCGAAGAGGACCTCAACGCCTGGACACCGGGTGCCGTGGGGGAGCGTTCGGTCTCCGACAAGAAGCTTCGCCGGGCCGCAAGGGACGCCATTGCCGGAACCAACGTCCAGGATGATCCCCCGGTCACAAACTGACAAAGGTCACAATAGGGTCCGCATTCCGGATGTCACACAGCCCCCTGAGCTTTTCGGGACTATGGTCTTGTTAAGCGCAGGAAGGGGCTGATGAATCGTGGATACGTCGAACAACGACATTGGACGGCCGACGCCGGAAGAAGCGAATGCCGCAGCGGAAGAGGCTGCCCGCCAAAGGCGGGGCGCCATCCAACCGCCGGACCCTTCCAGTGAATTGACTGTGGCTGAGCGGCAGATCAACATCCTGAGGGACAAACTCCGCCACATCGACCGCCAGCTCGCAGCCGCCACCCAGAACAACAGCAAACTGGTCAACATGCTGGAAACAGCCAAGGCTGAGATCCTCCGGCTCAAGGGTGCCCTCGAGCAGGAAGGCCAACCGCCGTACAGCTTCGGCACCGTTGTCCAGATCAATCCCCGCCGCCGGCCGACGGCAGGAAATTCCGGCCAGGCGGCCACTGAAGAGTCAGTGGACATCTTCAACGCCGGCAGGAAGATGCGGGTTGGCATCAGCCCGTTGGTTAACGTCAACCAGCTCGCAGTCGGGCAGGAAGTCCTCCTCAACGAGGCACTCCTGGTTGTTGCGGCGCTCGGCTATGAACGCGCCGGCGAACTGGTAACGCTCAAGGAGCTTCTGGGCAAGGACCGTGCCCTGGTGGTCGGCCGCGCTGACGAGGAACGCGTTGTCCGGCTCTCGGGTGCCCTCCAAAACGTCCACCTGAAGGTGGGAGACGCACTGTCGCTGGATTCGCGGACGGGCTACGCCTTGGAAAAGGTGCCCCGCGCCGAGGTTGAAAACCTCGTGCTGGAGGAAGTCCCTGACATCACCTACCAGGACATCGGCGGCCTCGGTCCGCAGATCGAACAAATCCGCGACGCCGTTGAACTGCCGTTCCTGCATCCCGACCTCTACCGGGAGCATGGCCTCAAGGCACCCAAGGGAATCCTCCTTTACGGTCCTCCGGGTTGCGGCAAGACGCTCATCGCCAAGGCCGTGGCCAATTCCCTGGCTGCCCGGGCTGCCGAGCGGGCAGGCAACACCGACCTCAAGAGCTACTTCCTGAACATCAAGGGGCCGGAGCTCCTGGACAAGTACGTCGGCGAGACCGAGCGGCACATCCGCCTGATCTTCGCCCGGGCCCGCGAGAAAGCTTCGGACGGCAGCCCCGTCGTGGTGTTCTTCGACGAGATGGATTCGCTGTTCCGCACCCGCGGCACCGGTGTCTCTTCCGACGTCGAGACCACCATCGTCCCGCAGCTGCTCAGCGAGATCGACGGCGTGGAACGGCTCGACAACGTCATCGTGATCGGTGCCTCAAACCGCGAGGACATGATCGACCCCGCCATCCTGCGGCCGGGCCGCCTGGACGTGAAGGTAAAAATCCAGCGGCCCGACGCTGAGGCAGCAGCTGACATCTTCGGCAAGTACATCACCACCGACCTGCCGTTCCATGCCCAGGACCTCGCCGAATACGGCGGAGATGTCCAGGCCACGGTGGATGCGATGATCCAGCGGACCGTGGAGGCGATGTACTCCACGGAGAAGTCGAACGAATACCTCGAGGTCACCTATGCCAACGGTGATACGGAGATGCTGTATTTCAAGGACTTCAACTCCGGGGCAGTCGTGCAAAACGTGGTTGACCGCGCCAAGAAGTACGCCATCAAGGACCTCCTCACCAACCACCAAAAGGGCCTGCGGATCGACCACCTGCTCAAGGCGGTAGTGGATGAGTTCCGCGAGCACGAGGACATGCCCAACACCACCAATCCGGACGACTGGGCCCGGATCTCGGGCAAGAAGGGTGAACGCATCACGTACATCCGCACCATCGTCCAGGGCAAGGCCGGCCAGGAACCCGGCAAGTCAATTGAAACTACGGCGAATACGGGCCAATACCTGTGACCTCACGAGACGACAACCTGCCCCAGGAGAAACTGCCTGCAGGCGGGGCAATGCGCGTCATGGGTTCGGAGACGGAGTATGGGATCCATGCTCCGTCTGCGCCCGGCGCCAACGCCACCATGATGTCTGCCCGGATCATCCAGGCGTACGCGACCGTCACGCGGCAGCGTGCTGCCGGGGGAGCGGAGACGCGCTGGGATTACACCGACGAGGAACCACTCCACGACGCCCGGGGCTGGACCTTGGAACGTTCGGCCGCGGATCCGAGCCAGCTCACCGACCAGCCGCCGGTGCTCGACGCCGAGGCAGTCGCCTTGGCGTACGGGCGCCAGGAACTGGAGCTTGACGGCGCGGACGAATCCGGCTCCCTCCTGATGAACATGGTGCTCGGCAACGGCGCCAGGCTGTACGTAGACCACGCCCACCCCGAGTACTCCAGCCCCGAAGTCACCAACCCGCGCGATGCCGTGACCTGGGACGCAGCAGGGGACCTGGTTGCCTTGGCCACGGTGCGCAAGGTTGCCGCAGATACCAACCTGCCGCCGATTAACCTCTACAAGAACAACACAGACAACAAGGCCGTATCCTACGGCTCGCACGAGAACTACCTCATGCCGCGATCGGTTCCTTTCGGCGACATCATCCGCGGGCTGACTCCGTTCTTCATCTCGCGGCAAGTGGTCTGCGGGGCGGGCCGCGTGGGCCTGGGGCAGGATAGCTCCACCCCCGGCTACCAGATCAGCCAAAGGGCGGACTTCTTCGAGGCTGAGGTAGGCCTTGAGACGACCATCCGCAGGCCGATTATCAACACCCGGGACGAACCGCACGCCACGGCGGACAAGTACCGCCGCCTGCACGTCATCATCGGCGACGCCAACCTCAGCCAGCTGTCGAACTTCCTTAAGTTCGGCACCACTGCCATGGTGCTAAGCCTCATTGAGGCCGGCCAGGCGCCCAGGATCGAGGTCCATGAGCCGGTTCACGCCCTGCAGGCGGTCAGCCACGACACGAGCCTCACCGCCACCGTACGGCTCATGGACGGCCGTCACGTGACAGCCCTGGACCTGCAGTGGATGTACTTCGAGGCGGCGGCGAAGCTCGCCCAGGAAACCGGCGTCGCGGACGCCATCAGCGGTGACGGCCACACCCATGAGGTGCTGGAGCGCTGGGAGTCCACGCTGACGGCGCTGGGCACGGACCCGGCGACGGCAACGTCCGTGGAATGGGTGGCCAAGAAGTCGCTCCTGGAGGGCTACCGCAGCCGCGACGGTCTGGAGTGGGATGACGCCCGGCTTGGCCTCGTGGACCTGCAGTGGTCAGATATCCGGCCGGAGAAAGGCCTCTACTACCGGCTGCTTTCCAGGAACCGCATGCTGCGGATAGTCGACGACGCCGATGTCACCAGGGCGGTCAGCGAACCGCCGGTGGATACCCGTGCGTACTTCCGCGGTAAATGCGTTTCCACCTTCGGCAAGGACGTCGTGGGAGCCAGCTGGGACTCGGTTATTTTCGATGTCCCGGGACTGGGAAAACTGCAGCGCGTACCCACCAGGGAGCCATTGCGCGGTACGCAGGCGCTCACGGAACCACTGTTCCGGAAGCACCAGGAAGCAGGCCCGTTCCTTGCCGAGTTGCTTGGCCGGAAACCTGCGGCGCCCCGAGACTAACCAACAGCAGTCACCTGCGGAAACAGCCCGGCCGAAGCCGGGCGGAGCAGCCCATCGCGTGGCAATATGGCAGTAGGAAGTCCGCATCCCGCGGACGGACAGTAGGGAGAAAGAAATGGCAGGTCAGGAGCAGCAGCAACCCCAGGCGCGGGAAACTGAGACTGAAGTCGACGTCCCGGAGGCACCTCCCGCCGCTCCTGAGGCCCAGGCCTCGGAAGCTACGCAAGGCGTGGATGATCTCCTCGACGAAATCGATGGCGTCCTGGAATCCAACGCCGAGGAATTCGTGAGGGCTTTCGTCCAAAAGGGCGGCCAGTAACGAACCACCACAGGATGTACTGCCCGGCCGGCGCGAGGCCGCCGGGCATCGGAATGCGAGTCGAAGGAGTGCAGCAATGCAGGACCCATCAATCGGCCCCCTGGCCAACCAGGCAACGTCTTCATTCACAGAGCATCTCCAACGCTCGCGTCCCGAACTCCTTCCGTTCAACCAAACACTTCCCGCCGGCGCAGCTCCGGCTGCACCGCACGCCACCACCATTGTGGCCATGACCTATGCCGGCGGCGTGCTGATGGCCGGCGACCGGCGGGCCACCATGGGCAATGTCATCGCGAGCCGGCACATTGAGAAAGTCTTTCCCGCAGACCAGTACTCCGTGCTGGGCATAGCCGGCACCGCAGGCCTCGCGATCGATATCACCCGGCTGTTCCAAGTCGAGCTGGAGCATTACGAGAAGATCGAAGGCACGCTCCTCAGCCTGGTGGGCAAAGCCAACCGATTGGGGGCCATGATCCGGGGCAACCTGCCCATGGCGATGCAGGGGATGGCCGTCATACCGCTCTTTGCCGGATTCGACCACGGATCCGCCACCGGCAGGCTCTTCTCCTACGACCTGACGGGTGGCCGGTACGAGGAGTACGAGCACCACTCGGTCGGCTCGGGTTCCGTTTTTGCCCGGGGTGCCCTGAAAAAGCTGTGGCGGCCGAACCTTAGCGAGGACGAAGCCGTGGCTGTCGCCGTCGAATCCCTCTACGACGCCGCCGACGACGACTCCGCAACCGGGGGACCGGACCCCGTCAGGCAGCTGTGGCCGGTGGTGTACGCCGTTAACCGCGCCGGTCACAGGAGGATTCCGGAACGGGAACTCGCTGCGATTTCGGCGGCCATTGTCGAATCACGCGCTATCGCCGGACGGGAGGCCTGAGATGACGCAGCAGTTCTATGTCTCACCTGAGCAGCTGATGAAGGACCGCGCGGACTTTGCGCGGAAGGGCATCGCCCGCGGCCGCTCGGTCATCGTCATCAGCTGCGCGGACGGGATCGCCTTGGTGGCTGAGAATCCCTCTCCTTCGCTGCATAAAATCGGCGAGATATACGACAAAATAGCGTTCGCTGCCGTTGGGAAGTACAACGAATTTGAGAGCCTGCGGCAGGCAGGGGTCCGCTACGCCGACGTGCGCGGCTATTCCTACGACCGCGAGGACGTCACCGCCCGGGGCCTGGCCAGCGTCTACGCCCAGAGCCTCGGCGCCGTCTTCACTGCCGAACAGAAACCCTTCGAGGTGGAACTGGCCGTAGCAGAGGTTGGCCCCCGGCAGGAGCTGGACCACTTGTACAGGCTCACCTTCGACGGCTCGATTGCCGACGAAAACGGCTTTGTGGTGATGGGCGGTGTCGCGGACCAGATTTCGGACGTCGTCAAGGACACCTGGGACGCCGGCCTGGACTTTCCAGGCGCGCTGCGGCTGGCCCTGCGTGCCCTCGCCGCGGACAAGGACGTGGATGCCCTGCCACCGACGGCCGTCGAAGCCGCCGTCCTGGAGCGCGCATCCGAAAGCAGCCGCGGAACACGCCGGGCTTTCCGTCGCCTGCTCCCCGAGGATCTTGCCCAGTTGCTCGTTGAGGAGGCCTGAAATGGACAAGCGGATATTCGGCATCGAAACTGAGTTCGGGATCTCATATTCGAGCCCCGATTCCAGGCCCTTGGCGCCGGAAGAGGTAGCAAGGTACCTCTTCCGCAAAGTAGTCAGCTGGGGCAGGTCTTCCAACGTCTTCCTGACCAACGGTTCACGGCTGTACCTGGACGTCGGCTCGCATCCCGAATACGCCACAGCCGAGTGCGACGATCTTGCTCAGTTGATTGCCCATGACCGCGCCGGGGAACTCATCCTGGACGACCTCGTGGACGAGGCCCAGGCGCGCCTGGCCGCCGAAGGTTTCAACGGAACCGTGTACCTGTTCAAGAACAACACGGACTCGGCAGGAAACTCCTACGGCAGCCACGAGAACTACCTCATACCGCGGCGCGGTGAGTTCTCCCGGTTGGCCGAGATCCTGATTCCCTTCCTGGTGACGCGGCAACTGATCGCCGGCGCGGGAAAAGTGCTTAAGACCCCGCACGGGGCCACCTTCGCCTTCTCGCAGCGGGCGGACCACATTTGGGAAGGCGTTTCTTCGGCCACCACAAGGTCCCGCCCCATCATCAATACCCGTGATGAGCCTCACGCGGACGCCGAGTTCTACCGCCGTCTGCACGTCATCGTGGGCGATTCGAACATGTCGGAGACTTCCGCCCTGCTCAAAGTGGGCACAGTGGACCTGATCCTCCGCATGATTGAGGCGGGCGTTATCATGCGCGACATGCGCATGGAAAACCCCATCCGGAGCATCCGCGAAATTTCCCATGACCTCAGCGGCAGGGCGCTGGTCCGCCTGGCCAACGGCAGGCAGCTCTCAGCACTGGACATCCAGAGGGAGTACCTGGCCAAAGTCACAGAGTTTGTTGCAGCCAACGGGGCCCACAATCCACACGTGCCGTTGATCATCGATCTTTGGACCAGGACGCTCGACGCGATCGAGAGCGGGAACAGCAGCAGCATCGACACCGAAGTTGACTGGGCCATCAAGAAGAAACTCATGGAAGGCTATATGAAGCGCCATGACATTGGCCTGGATTCGCCGAGGATTGCCCAACTCGACCTCACCTACCACGACATCTCGCGGCAGCGGGGCCTGTTCTTCCTCCTCCAGTCAAGGGGAGCGGCACGGCGATTGGTCACGGAGACCGAGGTGAAGGATGCCGTGGACGCTCCGCCGCAGTCGACGCGGGCCAAGCTGCGGGGAGACTTTGTCCGTCGGGCGCAGGAACTGGGCCGTGACTACACCGTGGACTGGGTCCATCTCAAGCTCAATGACCGGGCGCACCAGACCATTCTCTGCAAGGATCCGTTCCGCAGCGTGGATGAGAGGGTCGACGCCCTCCTTGACTCTATGAGCTGACTCCCAGCTTCGGCGGTTACTCTGGATGTTGGTCTCTTTCCAAGAGGCACCTGATTGGATGCGGCACGGCAATGTCCGTTGCTCGAATATCCGTCCGCTGCTCCAATATCCATTGTCCCGACGAAAGTGTCTTTTTGTGCGACGACTCCTAGCCACACTCCTTCCTGTCCTGCTGCTGTTGACCGCGTGCGGAGGCGGGGATGCCCCCGAATCAGAGCCCACGAGCAAGTCCACGGGAGACATCTCCAAGCTGTCCTCCCTGAAGGTAACCGACAACGGTGACGACAAGGCCCCGGGGCTTGATTTCACCAAGCCCCTGGCTGTCTCCGAACCCACCGTCAAGGTTGTGGACGAAGGCGACGGGGAAACGATCAAGGCCGGCCAGACCGCCGAACTGGCGTATATCGCCGTCGACGGTACCGATGGCAAGACCATTGAGGATACTTACCCTTCCGGCCCCCAGCCGATCGAGCTGGGCGAGGACCTGAAGGCAGGCAACGAGGCCATCTACAACGCTATTGTCGGCGCCAAGGTCGGCTCGCACGTTGCTTTCGCGGCTCCCGGCAACGCCTCCGCCAGCGGACAAGCGGGCACCCAGATCGTCGTGTTCAAACTGCTTGGTGCCAAGGAGACCCCCAAGGCCCTTGAGAAGCCTGAAGGCGAAACCGTGACCCCGCCCGCAGGCCTGCCCACGGTCAAGGAGAACGAGCAGGGCATTCCGGAAATCTCCGTGGCGGGCGTCGCCGCTCCCAAGGAACTCGTCTCGCAGGACCTGATCAAGGGCAATGGCCCCGTGGTGAAGGAAAGCGACACCCTGACCGTCAACTACGTGGGTGTCACCTTGAAGGACGGCACCAAGTTCGATTCCAGCTATGATCGCGGCAAGCCCACCAGCTTCCCGTTGACGGGCGTCATTAAGGGCTGGACGCAGGGCCTCGCCGGCAAGACCGTAGGCTCCCGGGTCCTCCTTGTCATCCCGCAGGATCTTGCTTACGGCGCCGAAGGCCAAGGCGAGGCCAAGGGCGACCTCGTGTTCGTCGTCGACATCCTGGGCGTCAAGTAACAGCCACCGAAGAGCCTGCCGGGCACTTCGCCGGACACCTGGCTTAGGCTTGAACCTGACACCCCACACATTCAGAGGAGCAACCATGTCATTTGGACAGCGCGATTACGACCGCACCAAGCCGGAGATTGAGTTCCCGGAAGGCGATGTACCCACCGAGCTGCGCATCACCGACCTCATTGAGGGCACCGGCGCCGAGGCGAAGGCCGGCGACACCGTGTCAACCCACTACGTAGGCGTTGCTTGGTCGACGGGCGAAGAATTCGACGCTTCCTGGGGCCGCGGCGCTCCGCTGGACTTCCGCGTTGGCGTGGGCCAGGTTATCCAGGGCTGGGACCAGGGCCTGCTCGGCATGAAGGTCGGCGGCCGCCGCCGTTTGGAGATTCCCTCCGAGCTGGCTTACGGCTCCCGCGGCGCCGGTGGAGCCATCAAGCCCAACGAGGCCCTCATCTTTGTTGTTGACCTCGTAGCAGTCCGCTAGGCGCTGCTTCCTGCAAGGGCGCGTCACCTCCGGCTCAACCGGCGGTGACGCGCCCTTGCGGTTTTAAGCCGCGACTTTAGTAACGTAGCAACCGTGTCCGCATCCCGTACTGAACGCCTCCTGAACCTGCTCCTGGCCCTGCTCAATACCAAGGTGGGGTTGAGCCGCGCCGTCCTGAGGGAGAAGGTGTACCGGGGCGCCGCAGACAATGACGCAGCCTTCGGCCGCATGTTTGAACGCGACAAGGTGGACCTCAAGCAGTTCGGCTTCGAGATCGAGACCCTGATGGACACCGGATTCGGCAATGACGATCCCGCCTCCACCCGGTACCGGATCGGCAAGGACTCCAACAGGCTCCCCGACGTGCACCTGACACCTGCGGAGGGAACGGTCCTCCTCCTCGCGGCCCAGCTCTGGGAGAGGGCGGCACTGGGCAAGGCGGCCGCAGATGCCGTGCGGAAGCTCCATGCGGCAGGAGGCTTTAGCGAAGCAGAACTCCCTGCGGGCGTACAGCCGCGGATCAAGCCCGCGGGACAGGCCTTCGACGACGTCGTTGCGGCCATGCATGGCAGGCACCCCATCCGCTTCGGCTACCTGGCAGGAAGCACGAACAGGGAAGAAACCCGCGACGTCGAACCGTGGGGACTCGGCAGCCGGTTCGGCCAGTGGTACCTCGTGGGGTTCGACCTGGGCCGCGGAGCCAAGCGGTTTTACCGGCTCTCCAGGATGACCACGGCGGTCACCGTCCTCACCAACCGTTCCTTTGACCCGCCGGCTGGCTTTGACGCCCGGGCCGAATTGGATTCCCTGCGCGAACTTCCCCTGCGGACGGCCACGCTCGACGTCAAGCCCGGCCGGGTCCTCGCCCTGCGCCACCGCGCCACGGCCGTCACCGAGGGCGCAGGCATCGGACGGGACCTGTTGTCGGTGCCCTTCCGCGACCCGGAACAATTCGCCGAGGAACTCGCCTCCTACGGCCCCCACGTGGCGGTGAGGGAGCCTGCAGACCTGCGCACCGCCGTCGTGCGTCGGCTGGAAGCAGCAGCGGCCTTCAACGCCGCCCCGCCGGTTCCGGTGTCCTTCCCGGACGCTGCGCCCGCCACACGGGCCCGCAAGCGGACATCCGAGGATCAACTGGCCAGGATGCTGCAGCTCGTTCCTTTCCTGGTCCACCATCAGGGACTGCATATCCAGGAGGTGGCGGACCACTTCGGGATCACGCGGAAGGCCCTCATCGACGACCTGAAGATCCTCATCTGTTCGGGACTTCCCGAGGGGTACCCCGACGATTTGTTGGACATCCAATGGGAGAACGACCATGTCTACATCACCGAACACCTGGACTTGAGCCGCCCGGTCCGTTTCAGCGAGGAAGAAGCAGCAGCGCTGCTGACCGGCCTGGCCATGTTGGGCGACCTCCCTGCGCTGGCGGGACTGCCGGACGGTGACGCCGGGAGCGCCTTGGAATCGGTGACCATCAAGCTTGCCGGCGCAGCCGGGGACGCAGCGAGGCTGGCCGGTTCGGTGGCCGGGGCGTCCGTTGCCCCGCAGCAATCCCAGGCATTTGCCGCCATTTCGCAGGCCTTGCGGGACGGCAGCCAACTGCGCTTGAGGTATCTGTCCCCGCAACGCGACGAGGTCAGCGAACGCGATGTGGACCCGCTGAGGCTCTTTTCCATGGACAACACGTGGTATTTCGAGGCGTATTGCCATAGCAAGTCCGGGATCAGGAACTTCCGGCTGGATCGGATTGAATCGCTCGAGCCCAACGGCCGGCCTGTTTCAATGGCAAGCACACCGGAGACCGACGTCCCGGCCAGGCTTTTTACTCCGGGCGACGACGACGCGGTGGTGGTGCTCCAGCTGACCCGCCAAGGAGCCGGCCTGGCCGATGACTACTACGCCGAACGCACGGCACCAATGCCCTACGGCGGTTTGCTCGCCGAGGTCAGGTTCGGCAGCACGGACTGGTTGCCCATGCTCGTGGCCCAGCATGGGGGATCGGCACGGATCATCGATCCCCTGCAGCTCAGGGACGAGGCCCAGGCCTGGCTTCTGGCGGCCCTGAGGCAGTACAGCGGTCCTTCGTCGGTGCAATCCCGGGAAGTTGGCTAGAATACTCAGATGCCTTGGTGGTTTTGGATCCTTTTGTGGATTGCTCTGATAGCGCTGTCCCTACTGCTTCATCTGACGTTGGGGTACCGCTTGTTCCGGAAGTTCATGGCCACCGTCCGCGAATTGGGGGAGGCCGGAAGGCGCTTCGGTACGCTGCCGAAAACAACAGAAAGCAACACTTTGGTGTCGGCAGCGGAAGCGACCGGGGAACGGCCTGCACCGGGGTCCGCGGTTTTTGCCTCCCCGGAACAGATGCGTCATGATTACGTGACGGCCAAGGCCGCCCGGCGGGAAATTCGCCGCCTCAAGCGCGTCCAGCGCAAAGCCGATCGTGGGCAACCCCAGTCCTTGCACGACATAGAATTCAGATAGACGTAGGATGTATCCAAAAGGAAAGGACCTCCACACATGAGGCTTGAAGGCTGGCATCTCATCATCATCATCGTCTTGGCCCTGGTGCTTTTTGCCGCGCCCAAGCTGCCCTCCATGGCACGCAGCATCGGACAGTCGATGCGCATTTTCAAGTCCGAGGTCCGGGAGATGAAGAAGGACGGTGCATCCGAAACGAAGGACACTCAGGCTTCTTCCGACGCCGTCGAAGGCAGGGTTGTGGACCACCCGGACGCAAAGGCAAAGAACAACGGCGAAACGGACGTTCCGCCCTCCAACCGCGTCTAAAGAGAAGTGGTACAGACGAAGGGGCGCAAAGCCAATCCCGAAGCCAGGATGGCGCTGCTTGACCATTTGAAGGAGCTTAAGAACCGGCTCTTCAAGGCAGCCATTGGCGTCATTCTGGGCACAGTGGTGGGCTTCATCATCTACCAGCCCCTCCTCGAGGCCCTGATCAAGCCCATCAAGGACCTCAACGAGAAAGAGGGCCGCGCGGCCACCCTCAACTTCGACGGCGTGGCAAGCTCCTTTGACCTCATGGTCCAGGTGTCGGTGTTCCTCGGCGTGCTCGTTTCGAGCCCGGTCTGGATCTATCAACTATGGGCATTCATCGTGCCCGGCTTGCACAAGAAGGAACGGAACCTGGCGTTGTCCTTCGTGGCAGCGGCCGTTCCGCTGTTCATTGGCGGCGTGTTGCTGGCATGGCTGGTTTTGCCGAATGCGGTGCGCGTCCTCACGGATTTCACTCCGTCCGGTGCCTCGAACTTCATCAGCGCCGAAATCTATTTGGCCTTCGTCCTGCGGCTGCTGCTCGCCTTCGGAATCGCTTTCCTTGTGCCGGTGGTCCTGGTCGGCCTGAACCTTGCGGGAATCGTCAAAGGCAAGCAACTGGTCAAAAGCTGGCGAATCACGATCTTCCTGGTGTGCCTGTTCGCAGCCATGGCCGCTCCCGGAGCCGACGCCATGAGCATGTTCTACCTCGCAGCTCCCATGCTTCTTCTCTTCTTTGCGGCCATCGGGGTCTGCCTGTGGAACGACCGCCGGCGTGAACGCCGGGCCATTAAGCGAGCTGCTGAGACGGAAGCCACGGCAGATATTGCCACCCCGGCGACCGATCTGGAGAATCTGTAGACACCGGGCTACTAGGCTTGAGGCATGTCCTCGATTTCCGGCCCACCATCGCCATCGGACCGCTACCGTGCGGCCGCCAACCGGACAGCGGAAGCCAAGACCTACCTGGGCTCCTTCGCACGCACCCTCGACTTTGAACTGGATGACTTCCAGCGCGAGGCGTGCCGTTCCCTCCAGGAAGGGCGGGGAGTCCTGGTTGCGGCTCCCACCGGTGCGGGTAAAACGATCGTCGGCGAGTTTGCCATCTACTTGGCGCTCCAGCGTGGGCTCAAGGCGTTCTACACCACGCCCATCAAGGCACTGAGCAACCAGAAGTTCACCGAACTGAGCGCCAAGTATGGAGCACCCAACGTCGGGTTGCTCACGGGCGATACCACCATCAACGGTGATGCTCCCGTGGTGGTCATGACCACCGAAGTCCTGCGGAACATGCTGTACGCCGATTCCGAAACCCTGGGCGACTTGGGCTTCGTGGTCATGGACGAGGTCCACTACTTGGCTGACCGTTTCCGCGGAGCCGTGTGGGAAGAAGTAATCATCCACCTTCCAAGCGAGGTCCAGGTGGCTTCCTTGAGCGCCACGGTCTCCAATGCCGAAGAGTTCGGGGCCTGGCTGGACACGGTGCGCGGCGATACCGACGTCATCGTGTCCGAGCACCGTCCCGTGCCGTTGTGGCAGCACGTGATGGTGGGACGCGAAATTGTGGACCTTTTCGCGGGGGACACCACCTTCGATGAGATCGCTCCGGCCCTTCCGGATACGGAAGTTCCCGACCTTGGCGAATCGGAGGAAACCCCGCCGTCGGAATCGAGGGCCGTCTCCGGGAAGTCGGCCAAGCGTGCTGTGGAAGCCACCGTCCGCCACGCCGTGACCGGCCCTGAGTTCGAGGTCAATCCCGACCTCCTTGCCATGGCCCGTTCCGAGAGCCGGATGAATGTGAACGCCCGCTACTCGCACGGCGGGAGGAGCCGCCGTCGCCAGGACCGGCAGCGTGAGGACCGGCAGACCGCACAGCGCAGCCCTGTCCGCCGGGCCAGCAGGCCCCAGGTCATTGACAGCCTGAACCGCCAGGGTCTCCTGCCCGCCATCACTTTCATTTTTTCGCGGGCCGGCTGTGACGCCGCCGTGGCCCAGTGTGCTGCTTCCGGGCTCTGGCTGACCACTGAACGTGAGCAGCAGATCATTGCCCAGCGCGTTGACGAAGCCAGCCACGAAATCCCCGCCGACGACCTCGATGTCCTGGGCTTCTGGGGTTGGCGGGATGGCCTCATCCGGGGTTTCGCCGCACATCACGCCGGCATGCTGCCCACCTTCAAGGAAGTGGTGGAAAAGCTCTTCGCGGACGGCCTTGTCAAAGCTGTCTTCGCGACGGAGACCCTGGCGCTGGGGGTTAACATGCCCGCCCGCTGCGTTGTGTTGGAGAAGCTTGAGAAGTTCAATGGCGAAGCGCACGTCAACATCACGGCGGGGGAGTACACCCAACTCACAGGCCGTGCCGGACGCCGCGGGATCGACGTGGAGGGCCACGCGGTGGTCCTTTGGCAACCTGGCACCGATCCCGCAGCGGTGGCCGGTCTCGCGTCGCGGCGTACCTATCCGCTGAACTCCAGCTTCCGGCCCACCTACAACATGAGCATCAACCTCATCGCCCAGTTCGGCCGGGCCCGGGCGCGCGAAATTCTTGAATCGTCCTTCGCGCAGTTCCAGGCCGATCGCTCGGTGGTGGGGCTGGCCCGCCAGGTCCGCGGGCGGGAAGAGTCCCTGGCCGGCTACGCGAAGGCCATGGAGTGCCATCTGGGCGACTTCAGCGAATACTCGAAGCTTCGCCGCGAACTGAGCGATGCCGAGCAGCACGCGGCCCGCGACCACCAGCGCGCGCGACGTTCCAGGGTGTCCGATTCCCTGACGCGTCTCATTCCGGGGGACGTCATCAGCGTCTCCGGTGGCAGGCTGGCGGGTTACGCCGTCGTCCTGGAAGTAGACCCCAACGCCCGCGAACCGCGTCCGTCGGTCCTGACAGCGGACAATCAATTGCGCCGGCTCGGCGTCCATGACATCGACGCGCCGGTGTCTGCCGTGACGCGCATCCGGATCCCCAAGTCGTTCAACGCCAAGGTTCCCAAGTCGCGCCGCGACCTGGCCGCCTCCATGCGGAACGCGGTCAACGGCGACTCTTCGCGGCAGCGGCGCAACAGCCGGCACGAAGACTTTGGCCTGGGTTCGCGCGCACAGGACCAGGAACGCAAGATTGCGGAAATCCGGCGTGCCCTGAGGGCGCATCCGTGCCACGGATGCAGCGACCGTGAGGACCATGCCAGATGGTCCGAGCGCTGGTGGAAACTCCGGAAGGAAACCGACGGACTGGTACGGCAGATCCAAGGCAGGACCAACACGATCGCCAAGACTTTCGACCGCGTGTGCGACGTCCTGTCGACCTACGGTTACCTGGACACGCACGACGACGGCCGGGTCACCATCAGTGCCGACGGCCAACGTCTCCGCCGGATTTACGGCGAGAAGGACCTGCTCATTTCGCAATCGATCCGGCAGGGTGCCATCAACGACCTCGATGCCGCCGAGCTCGCGTCCCTGGCCAGCACCCTTGTCTACCAGGCCAAGCGTGAAGACCGCGGCCTGCGGCCCCGGATGCCGTCCGTTTCGCTGGAAACAGCAGTAGACATCGTCATCCGCGAATGGTCCAGGCTCGAAGACACGGAGGAACAGAACCGGCTGCCATTGACCGCTGAGCCCGAGCTGGGCCTCATGTGGCCGATGTACAAGTGGGCCAAGGGGCGCCACCTCCAGGAGGTCCTCAGCGGGACCGACCTTGCAGCCGGAGACTTTGTCCGGTGGGCAAAGCAGGTAGTGGACCTGCTGGACCAGCTGGCAAAGATTCCGCAGCTCGACCCCCGGCTCGCACGCATTTGCCGCGAGTCCATAGACCTGGTCCGCCGCGGGGTAGTGGCGTACTCGACTGTTGCCTGAGGCAACCCGAAACGCCTGCCATCACGGAACACACCCTGCAGTGCCAGAACACCCTGCAATGCCAGAACAGCAAGGAGCTTAGCGAATGAACCAGCTTGGCGTGCCCGCCGGCAACACACCCGACCGCAAGGTCACCCTGTACCGCAACGGTTCCATCTACACGGCGGCCGACCCCTTTGCCACCGCCATGGTGGTGGATGGAGACACGGTTGCCTGGGTTGGTTCAGAGCAGGCCGCGACGTCCATCGCCGACGCAAACATGGAGATCATAGACCTCCACGGAACGCTGCTCGCCCCGGGATTCGTGGACTCGCATGTGCACTTGACCGAGACGGGAATTGCGCTCGAGGGGCTCGCGCTCGATTCGGTGCGCTCAGCGCCGGAACTCCTGGATGCGGTCGCTGCGGCCCCCGGGACCGGCCCGGTTCTGGGACATGGCTGGGATGAGTCAACCTGGGGTGACCGAAGCCTGCCCACCCTTGAGGAACTGGACAGGGCATCGGGTGGCAGGTCGGTTTACTTGTCCCGGATCGATGTGCACTCGGCGTTGGTGTCCTCTTCCCTCGCAGAGGCGGCAGGACTGCGCGGACTCGACGGTTTCCAAGGCACTGCACACGTCCTGCGGACGGCCCACGCAGCTGCAAGGATCCACGCGCGGACATTCGATGACGGCACCCGCCGGACCTACCAGGAAAAGACCCTGGCAGAGGCCGCGAAGAACGGCTACGTCGCGCTGGCGGAGATGGCCGCACCCCATATCTGCGGCCCGGAAGACCTACGGCTCGCAGCGTCATGGAACGCCTCCGGCGTACATCCCCTTGTTCTGCCGTACTGGGGTGAGCTGGCCACCTCAGCTGAAGAGGGGCGGCAGATCCTGGACAGCCTGGGCACCGAGGTGCTTGGCCTCGCCGGGGACTTGAACATGGACGGCTCCCTTGGTTCGCGGACCGCGGCTTTGAGCGCTGACTACTCCGACGCCGAAGGCAACAGCGGAAACCTCTACCTTTCCGTGGAAGAGGCCGCCCAACACCTTGCCGCTTGCTCATTGTTGGGAATCCAAGGCGGATTCCATGTCATTGGTGATGCCGGACTGGCCGCCGTGCTGGATGCCTTGGATGCAGCCGCGTCAGAGGTCGGCGAGCAGCGCGTCAGGGCAGCCGGCCACCGCCTGGAACACGTGGAACTCGCAGATGCGGCCGCCATTGAACGCCTCGCCAAGCACTCCGTTACCGTCAGCGTTCAGCCTGGCTTCGATGCCGCATGGGGCAAGCACGGCGGGCTGTACGAACAGCGGCTGGGTGAACGCAGCCGGGCAATGAACCCCTTCGCCTCCTTCTATGCCAACGGGGTACCCATTGCCTTCGGCAGCGACAGCCCGGTAACCCCGCTCCGCCCGTGGTCAAGCATCCGCGCCTGCCTGGAACACAGCAACCCGGAACAGCGGATATCGGCCAGGGCAGCCTTCCTGGGGCATACCCGCGCGGGCTGGCGTGCCACCAAGCACCGGAATCCGCTCATGGGGCAACTGGTCCCGGGCGCCCCCGCGAGCTTCGCGGTATGGGAGGTGGAGGAGCTCATGGTTCAGGTAGCGGACACCCGTGTGCAGTCATGGAGCACCGATCCGAGGGCGCGTACTCCCTTGCTTCCGGCACTGGATGCTGGCACCGACCCTGTGTGTCTCCAGACGGTGCGGGAAGGCCGGGAACTCTTTGCCCACGAGTCCCTTCGTGCCTGATTGCCCGTAACCTGGTTCAGTTCCCTGTGCCGTGATGTGCGCGGCGCCACAAAGGCAGGGAGCTTCAGAACCGTCACCCTATAATGGAGAGTTGCGCCAGAACGCCAGCACCAACGCTGGTCCGGCACACCGACCGCTCCATCAAGGAAAGGCCTCTTCTTGCGTGTCCTGACGATCATCCCCACCTACAACGAGCTGGAATCGCTCCCGAAGACACTGGGCCGCCTGCGTGCAGCAGTTCCGGAATCCGACGTCCTCGTGGTGGACGACAACAGCCCGGACGGAACGGGGCAACTCGCGGACGGCATCGCCGCCGAGGATAGCCAGGTCCATGTCCTGCACCGCAAGGGCAAGGAAGGCTTGGGCGCTGCCTACATCGCCGGTTTCAAGTGGGGCCTCGCGGCTGGTTATGACGTGTTGGTGGAAATGGATGCCGACGGTTCCCATAAGCCTGAGCAGTTGCCGTTGCTGTTGGATGCTGTCAAGGACGGCGCCGACCTCGCCATGGGTTCACGATGGGTTCCCGGCGGCAGCGTCGTCAACTGGCCGCTGTACCGGCAGGCGATTTCGCGGATCGGCAGCACCTACGCCCGACTAATGCTCGGAGTGAAGATCAAGGACGTGACCGGGGGCTACCGGGCCTTCCGCCGGACCACTTTGGAGGCACTGAAGCTGGATGAAGTCGAGTCGGTCGGCTATGGATTCCAGGTTGACCTTGCGTGGCGTGTGGCCAAGCTGGGCCTGCGCATTGAGGAGCGCCCCATTACGTTCGTGGAGCGTGAATTGGGCGCCTCGAAGATGAGCGGAAACATCGTGGTGGAAGCCATGATCAACGTCACCAAGTGGGGCCTGGCTGCCCGCTGGGCGAAACTCACCGGAAAGAAAGCCGGCGTCACCAAGTAGGCGGAAGTTTCTGATACCAAAAAAGTCCGGGTCCGGTTCCGAAAGGAACCAGACCCGGACTTTTTGCTGTGGGCTTCGGTTACGCCGAACGACGCTCGCCGCGACGTTCGCGGAGGATGTTCAAACGATCCTCAAGAATCTGCTCCAGCTCAGGAAGGCTGCGGCGTTCCAGCAACATGTCCCAGTGGGTACGCACGGCTTTCTCGTTCGCATCGACAGGACGTTCGCCGTCCACCAGCAACGCTTCCTTGCCGGTCTTGGAAACCCAAACAGGGGGAATCTCGGCCTCGGCGGAGAAAGTCACGAAGACCTGCTCGCCGTCCTCGCAACGGTACTCGACCCGCTGGCGCGGTGCCGGTTCTACACCGGATTCGGTTTCCATGCTTTGGGCGCCAAGACGCATGCCCCGCAAGCTGCGATCGCTCATGATTACTCCCTCTGTCTGTTCGCAGGGCCGTCAACCCCGCGCTAGCCGCAGGCCGGCACATCGTTCGCCTGCGGACTACTTCTGCACACCTTGCATCACATATTGCAACGCCTGGCCAAGCTTTTATGTTCCATCCGCGCTGAACAGCCGGACAAATATCTCATTATACGCCGCGCTGGGGGGCTGCCCGAACACAGGGCCGAAAAGAAGCCAGCGCAGAAACGAACAACAGAGCAGAAACGAACACAGCGCAGAAAAAAAGGAGCAGCCGGCGCTTGACCGGCTGCTCCCTTTCTTCAGCTGCTACTCGGCAGGCCGTCGCTGCTCAGCGGTTTCCGGCTGGCTGGACGCACCCGAACCGTCAAAGAGCCCCTGGACGGGGGAGTCTCCGTTGGCCCCACCCAGTGCGCCTCCGATGCCTTTGAGGGCCTCGCCCACTTCGCTGGGAATGATCCACAGTTTGTTGGACGTACCCTCTGCCAGCTTCGGGAGGGTCTGCAGGTACTGGTAGGCCAGGAGTTTCTGGTCCGGGTTTCCCTTGTGAATGGCATCAAAGACCTTCTGGATGGCTTGGGCTTCACCGTCGGCGCGCAGGATGGCCGCTTTGGCGTCACCTTCGGCCGCAAGGATTGCTGCCTGCCGTTGACCCTCGGCCGTCAGGATCTGGGACTGCTTGGTGCCTTCCGCAGTGAGGATTGCGGCGCGGCGGTCACGTTCGGCCCGCATCTGCTTCTCCATCGAATCCTGGATGGAGTGGGGCGGATCGATGGCCTTCAGCTCAACCCGCGAGACCCGGATGCCCCAGCGGCCCGTGGCTTCGTCCAGGACTCCGCGGAGCTGGCCGTTGATCTGGTCACGGGAAGTCAGGGCTTCCTCAAGGTTCAGCCCACCCACCACGTTACGGAGCGTTGTGGTGGTGAGCTGTTCCACGGCCTGGATGTAGTTGGCGATCTCGTACGTGGCAGCCCGAGGGTCCGTCACCTGGAAATAGACCACGGTGTCGATGGAGACCACGAGGTTGTCTTCGGTGATGACCGGCTGCGGCGGGAAGGAGACCACTTGTTCGCGGAGGTCGAGCAGCGGCAGGAGCCGGTCGACAAAAGGAATCAGGATGGTGAGTCCCGGGTTGAGCGTCCGCTGGTACTTGCCGAGCCTTTCAACGACGCCGGCGCGCGCTTGCGGGATGATCCTCACCGAACGGACCAACACGATGATGACAAAAATAACGAGAACAATCAGCACAATTGCTGCCGCTGTTCCTCCCAGGCCGTCCATACATCTCCTTCATTCCCCAATTGAGTGGTTTGGTGCGGCGACGAGGGGCAGGCAACGGCCGCCCCTCGGCAAAAGTGCGTAGTCAGTGCGGGCTGTCTCCGGCAGTGGAGGCCACTACCGCCGTCGCGCCGTCGATCTTGGTCACCTGAACTGTGGCGCCGGCATCGAGCGTTCCCGAAGTGCTGCGGGCAGTCCACACGTCGCCCCCGATCTTGACCAAACCGCTGGTTCCGTTGACGGCTTCGATGACGACGGCGGACTGTCCAATAAGGCGGTCAATGTTTGTCCGTTGTTCTGCGGGCCCTTTACGGAGGTGCTTCAGCGCAACGGGGCGGACGAAGGCGATCATCAGCAGGGAAACGACGCTGAAAATTACGATCTGCAGCCAGAAATCAGCACCGGCGAAGTCGGCGATCAGGCCGGCAAGCGCGCCGCCGCCCAGCATGATGAAGAAGAGGTCGAGGGTGAGCATCTCCACCACTGCGAAAGCGAGGAAGACGGTGAGCCATAGTGCCCACCAGTTCTCGCCGAGCCATTCGAACATCGGTTCCCCCTTGGTCCCGGACTCCGGAGACGGAATCAATCGCGCTGTTATTCCATCCTAGCCCGAGGCGGAGGCCCACGTCAGGACGGCATGTCGCCCAATGTGAAGACGCTGATGCTGAACCTCGCGGTGGTGGATACCGGTCCGCCTGCGCGTGCTTGTCCGGCAAGTTCCACGGGGTCGCGGTGGTGTCCCGCGGGCCCCATGAAGGCAAGGTCTGCCAACGTACCTGGGTCCAAAGTGAGCGGTATGTCCAGCTCCTCGGAATGTTCCAGGCTGAAGTGACCGCCGAGCGAGCCGGCGAGCCGTTCCTCTTTGTCCTGCTGGATGGAAAGCATGCCCGTACGCCCGGCAGCTTCGGCCAGGTGCCCCTGCCGCGGGGTGACAATGACCAGGCGTCCTCCCGGGCGGAGGACGCGGGCGAATTCGACAGCATTGCGTGGAGCAAAGACCACGAGGATGACGTCCACGGAACCGTCAGCCACGGGAAGCGGCCGCCAAATGTCCCAGACGATGTTGGCAACCTGCGGATTCACCCGGGCAGCACGCCTGAGGGCGAATTTGGAGATGTCCAAGCCAATGGCGTCCACTGGCCGTTTCTGAAGGACGGCATGCAGGTAATGGCCGGTACCGGTCCCGGCATCGAGCACCAGCGCGTCGGGGCTATCGAGGAACTGTGCTGCAAGGTCGGCCACGGCGTTGGAAAGTGGCGCATAGTGCCCGCCGTCAAGGAAGCGTTGCCGGGCCGAAACCATGTCCGCAGTATCGGCTTCGAACACAGTGCCCTTGCCGGTCAGGAGGTTGAAGTAACCCTGCTTGGCGGCGTCGAAAGCGTGGCCGGAGGCGCAGAGCAAACCCCGCACCTGCCCAACGCCGGTTTGGAAGCCCGCCCCGCACACAGGACAACGAAGCACAGCGATGGCATCCTCAAGCATGGGTCCAATCCTACGGGGACGGAGTGTCCGGCCCGCGCCCGTGACCGGGGACGGCTAGGCTCACCAACGTGAAACCCGAACAGCTGCCCTTGGTGAACTCCGTCTCCGCCCCTGCGATCCACCCGGACGGGTCAAGGGCCGTGGTGTCAGTCAGCAGGCCCGATTTCGACGGCGACGCCTACGTTGGACAGTTGTGGACGGTTCCGCTGGACACCACAAAACACCCGCGACGCATTACGCGGGGATTCCATGACACGGCACCTGCTTTCTCTCCGGACGGCCTCGTCCTGGCGTTCCTTCGGCGCGAACCGGACGGCAAACCACAGCTCTTCGTCGTGGAGTCGGCCGGCGGTGAACCGCAGCGCATCACCGACGTTCACTCCGGCGTCGAAAGTTTCACCTGGGCGCCGGATTCACACAGGGTGGTTTACACCGCCCGGGTCCCGGAGGCGGGACGCTACGGAACGGTCGACGGCGTCACCTCCGGACGTGAGGATGCGCGGCTTATCCGCGCCAAGCAATACAGGCTCAACGGCATCGGCTACCTTGCCGACCATCGGAAGCACTTGTTCCTGGTGGAAGTGCCGGAACTTGGGGGTGAGCCTGCAGTCCAACCGACAGGGCGCGCTGCCCGTGAGTTGGCGCCGGGAACGTTCACCGGCGTTCCCTATTCCAAGCAGCTCACCTTCGGGGACGCCGATCACGACTCACCGTGCTTTTCGGCGCACGGCGAGTCCATCTATTTCGTCGCGTCATTGCACGAAGGGCGCGACGACGATCTGGTCCGCTCCATTTATCGCCTGAACGCCGCGGGAGGGGAGCCGCAGCCGGTGTTGCCGGCAGACGGCACCAAACGGACTGTCACGGCGATCAAGCCTTCTATGAACGGTCAATGGATCTTCTTCACCGCGCAGGACCTGGGCGAAACCGGCCTGGATTTCGTAGCCCGCAACTCAGTCCTGTACGTCATGCCGACCGACGGGGGAGAGGCACGTGCGCTTACGGACAGTGAACATCTGGATGTTTCCGGTCCGCTGGAGCAGGGAGGCGCAGAGAGCGTCCTGGTCCTGAACACGGCGCTCGGATCCGTCGAACTGCTCAGGGTACCGGCCGACGGCCCCATCGAACCCCTCGTACACGGGGCGAGGGTAGTGCTTGGCGCAACAATGGCCGCCAACGGAGAAATCGCCCTCACCTTCACGGATGCGTCTACCGCTGGAGACGTGGCATCCCTGGAACGGGACGAGTTGCGTCACCTGACAGACTTCTCGGCGGAACTGCGCAACAACTCCCGACTGTCCGAGCCCCTGGAAGTGGAGGCAACCTCGGCTGACGGTTATCCCGTGCAAGGCTGGGTGGTCCTCCCTGACGGGCCGGGACCCCATCCCGTATTGCTGAACATTCACGGCGGACCCTTCGCCCAGTACACAGGCGCATTCTTCGACGAGGCCCAGGTGTATGCGGCCGCGGGTTACGCAGTTGTGATGTGCAACCCACGAGGCTCCGCAGGCTACGGCCAGACGCACGGACGGGCCATCCGCGCGCACCTGGGCAGCTTGGACATGCAGGACGTCCTGGCCTTCGTGGACGCAGCAACGAAGGAATTTCCCGCTTTGGATGCCGAACACCTGGGCATCATGGGCGGATCCTACGGCGGTTACCTCACGGCATGGACCATCGCGCACGACCACCGCTTCAAGGGCGCGATCGTGGAGCGCGGTTTTCTGGACCCAGTGAGCTTCACCGGTTCGGCGGACATCGGTTGGTACTTCAGCCAGGAGTACCTGGGCACCTCAGAAGAACAGTTGATTGCCCAAAGCCCCATGGCGGTGGTCGGGAAGGTGAGAACTCCCGTCATGGTCATCCACAGCGAAAACGACCTCCGCTGCCCGCTGGAGCAGGGCCAGCGGTATTTCGGCAAACTTCAGGCCCAGGGGGTTGATACGGAACTCCTGGTCTTCCCCGGCGAGGACCACGAGCTCTCGCGGTCCGGTACGCCGCACCACCGCAGGCAACGGTTTGACCACATCCTCGCGTGGTGGGCGCGGTACCTTCCTACCCCGAAGAACCGTCCTTCTCCGGCAAGCGACCCGGACCGCCAAGCCGCCTCTGACCGCTAAGACCCTGACCGCTGGGCTGACGGAGCATGGGTTCCGTTGTCCTGGTCCGGCAGGAACCCCAAGGTATGCCTGGCTTCATCGATGCCCGGCTGCGCCCAACGCGCAGAGTGCTCGGCGTTACTGGATAGCGAACGCAACTCTGCCCGATCAAGGTACAACGTTCCGTCCAGATGGTCCGTTTCATGCTGGGCGATCCTGGCCTGCCAGCCGGAGAGCCGTTGTCGGTTCGGCTGCCCTTCCGGTGTCAGGTACGTGAATTCGATCTGCCTGTGCCTGGAGACGACGGCTTGGTACCCGCTGACGGACAAACACCCTTCATAGAAGGAAGCCGTCTCCGTCCCCACGGACCGATAGCGGGGGTTCAGTACAGCAAGGAACTCGAGTGGCTCCCTGTCCCGGGCAGCGGACGACGCCGGGTCGATGGTGTATTGGTCCTCCAGGACAGCCACCCTCAGGGGAATACCGAGTTGCGGCGCAGCAAGGCCAACACCGGGTGCAGCGTGCATGACCTCACGCATCCTGGCAATGAAAGCTCCAAGTTCGGCCGCGTCGAGCTGGCCATCGAAGGGAGCGGCCAGCTGCCGGAGAACGGGGTGGCCGGCCTGGACGATTGGTGGCATGGCCTCAGCGTCCAGAATGCGGCGGACGGCGTCCCTGATCCGGACAGGAGTGAAATCAGTGGCAGGGGCTGTTGCACCGGAATCGGAAAGATGGGTCATGGGTCGAGCTTACGGGCACGTGGGATAGGCTCGTGACGATGAGCAGCGATACCAACCCTTTGGATGTAGTACTGGGCTTCGTGCGGACTGTCGAAGCAGGCGGTGGCTCCGCCGACATCGAGCCGTTTCTCACCGAGGACTTCACCTTGACGGAGTGGCCTCACGCCTTATCCAAGAACGGTTCCACACGAACGCTGCAAGAGACTTTGTCCGGGGCCGACGACAGTAAATCAATTGTCTCCGACCAACACTTCGAGGTTGTGCGCAGCACCACCGAGGGAAACCGCGTGGTGCTGGAAATGAACTGGTCCGCCACGCTACTGCTTGACCTGCCGCACTGGGATGCCGGCGAAAGGATCCGTGCGCGGAGCACCGCAGTGTTCGAACTGCGCGATGGACGCATCGCCAGCCAGGACACCTACGACTGCTACTACACGCAGCCCGAGCAGTAACGGAACGCGGCCGACGAAGGTCAAGCCCGCCCGGCACGGCCTGTCGCTACCGCATGGTGAAGCGGCGCTCCACAAGTTCGGTGACAGGTCCCAGCTGCAAGGCGCGGGCAAAAGCTGCATTTCTGGCAGTCATGACGGCCGGCGGCAGCGGCCTTCCCAAGGCCATGTTCAGTCCGGCTTGGCGCGAGGCCCTTATCGCGGCACGACGCCGATCCTTCTCAACGAGCCGGAGCCTGCCTCCCACATCCTGTCCAGCCATGGACGCGTCCATGAGTGGCACCACAGCGGCTGCATCCAGCCATCCCAGGTTCATCCCCTGGCCTCCGATCGGGCTGATCTCATGCGCCGCGTCGCCCAGAAGGACAATACGGCCATGCACCATGCGGGGAGCCAGGCGCGCCCGCACGTCAAAGGCACTGAGCATGCTGTTGGAACTTTCATCCGGGAACACGCCTGTCCTGGCCCCCACCAGCGTTGCCAGGCCATCCGCCGTCGGAGTGATGGCCGGGGACCCCAGACGCACCACCCATCGGCGGACGCCGCCGGGCAAGGGAAAGGATTCGACGATGCCGTCGGGCTCCAGGTACAGGACTGCTGCGGGGCCGTGTCCCGTATCATCCGCGAAATCGCCCATCAGGTAGCTGTCCGGATAGCCCTTTGAATGAAGGCACGGCAGTAGCCGCTCACGGAAGGACGAGTGGGCACCATCGGCTGCCACCACAAGGCGTGCCCGCATTTCCACGGCGCCTTCCGGCGACTTCGCAACAACGGTGACTCCACCGCCGTCGTCCGTGGCGTCCACGACCCTTGCCCCACGCACGACGGCGGCCGGGTCCAGTGCGGCGACCGCTTCTTCCAAGGTCCGCTCCGTTACGGGCTGCGGAACTGCCAGGATGAAGGGAAAATCGGGATCACTGCGGAAGGGCAGCTCGGCAACCCGTTTGCTCCTGCTGTACGCCAGGCCTCTATCGATCCGGACCCCCGCGGCAACCAGGGATTCCGCAATCCCGGCCCGATCCAGTGCCCGCAAGGCCGGCGGATGGATCCCTATGGCCCGGGAACGGTTGCTCCTACCGACGCGTCGTTCAAGGATCCGCACGGACCGGCCGCGCTGAAGGAGCAGCAAGCCCGTGAACAACCCGACGGGGCCGGCGCCAACCACCACCACATCAGGCCCGGCCGTCACAGTGGTTCATCCCGTCGATACACAAGGAAGTGGTGCCAGGGCCCGTTGCCCTCCACTGTCCACCGGGCCGGCGCTGCGTTCCGCAGTTCCGGGGCTGTGTAGCTCCGGGCGATGGAGATCAGCCCGTCGCCGCAGATAAAGGAGCCCAGGCCCAGAGGCCAGAAGCCGGCGGCGAACAGTGCATAGGAGAGGTTGCTGCGCTTGAGGTCATTGTGCAGGACGATGCCGGAGGACAGCGCTTCGGAATCACGGAGCATGCCGGCCAGTTGCTCCGGATTCAGGTGATGAAGCACGTGGTTGGACAGGACAACGTCGAATGCCAGCCCTTCGGCCACCAGTTCGGAGGTATGGGCACGCCGGTAGCTGACGCCTTTCACGGCAGGGGCCTGGACTGCGAAACCGTATGCCCGTTCGTCCGGGTCTATGCCGGTCACCTGCATTTCAAAGCCGTCCTTCGCTGCCCAACGGGCCAGACTGCGGGCAACATCTCCACCACCGCAGCCCACATCAAGCACCGTGGCCGAACCGCGTGTTTCCAGGATCGGCCGCAGCCGCTCCAAATAAGTCCGGCGCCAGCCCGAGAGCAGGTAGTTCACCACCGGAAACCGGGCATAGCTTCGGTTGAGCCTTTGCAGGTCGCAGTCAGGGCGGTCCATGTCCTCGACGGCGTGGGGGTCCCTTTCCCGCAGCGGCCCCCAAGGGCTCACAGGTCGGGGGAGACCAGCGTAAAGAGCCCCGTCTCCACGGTGAGGCCCGGGCCGAATGCCATGGAGCATATGCGTTCTTCCCGTTCGGCCGCGCGGCGGTTGAGCATGTGCTTGAGCACGAAGAGGACTGTTGCGCTGCTCATATTGCCGTATTCGCGCAAGGTTTCGCGGGCAGGCACGAGCTGCTCGGGAGTCAATTCAAGCTTGGACTCCACCTTGTCCAAAATGCTGCGGCCGCCGGGATGGATGGCCCAGTGCGTGATGTCCCGGTAGGGCTTCTCCGGGAGGCCGGGTTCCTTGGCCAGCAGCGGTTCGAGAGCTCCGGTGATGTGCTCCTCGATGATGTGCGGAACGTAAGTGCCGAGGACCATTTCGAATCCTTCATCACCGATGTTCCAGGCCATGGCTTCTTCGCCTACAGGCGTGAGGACGGTTTCAAAGTGGTCCAGCCGGATGACCGGTTCCGGGCCTTCGGGCTCCCGTGCCGTGACGATCGTTGCCGCCGCTCCGTCTCCGAAGATCGCAGAACCCATGATCGTGTCCGGATCGTTGGAAGTCCTGACATGCAGTGAACAAAGTTCGGCGCAGATGACCAAGACCACCGCTTCCGGGTCCGAGAGGCAGAACTGCCTGGCGGCGCGCAGGGCCGGGAAGGCGGCGTAGCATCCCATGAATCCCAGGTGGTAGCGCTGGACAGAAGGCTGAAGTCCCAGGGCACGGACCACCTTGTAGTCTGGGCCCGGGTTGAAGAACCCGGTGCAGGAAACTGTGATGACGTGGGTGATGTCCTCCAACCCGAGCCCTGGCGCACCGGCGACGGCTGCCTTCCCGGCCTCGATGAACAGCTTGGTCGCTTCGGTCGCAAAGATCTCGTTCCGCACCTTGGTGCTGGGGCTGAGGACACGGTTGCTGGCGGGATCGAAAAACTTCGGATTCTCCGGATGTGCGTCAAGGCTCAGTTCCGCTACGGCGGTGTACCGGGTGTCAATGGCAGCTGAGTCGAAACAGGTGGAGACCAAACGCGACCCGAGCCGCGTGAGGCCCGGTTGAGCTGCGAAAACGTCGCGGGCTTGGGACTGAACGAGGATAGTTGGCGGAACTGCGGTTTCCAGGGACCTCATGTATACCGGCATGCTTCATTCTTAGCGAGGATCGTCGGGAAGACAATGGCGCATCTCCGCCTGCTCCTTCATGGGCAGCTCCACCGCGGCCCATTACTCTGGAACTATCGTTGCCGCTACGGCGCCAACGAACGAGAATCGGACGTAGCCGCCAGGGCCGTCCGGCACGGGGACAGGTGACGCCGACGGGGGACTGTTGGGCAGCGCCGCCTACAGATGGAGAAACCATGAGCATAGCCGCGGGCACGGACACGGAACCGCAAACGCCGCACGTCGCTGACAGCCACGACCTCATCCGGGTGCAAGGTGCGAGGGAAAACAACCTGAAGGACATCAGCCTGGAGATCCCAAAGCGACGCCTGACGGTGTTCACGGGAGTTTCGGGGTCCGGCAAGAGTTCGCTCGTGTTCGGCACTATTGCGGCCGAATCGCAGCGCATGATCAACGAGACCTACAGCGCCTTCGTGCAAGGGTTCATGCCTTCCCTGTCGCGTCCGGACGTGGATGTCTTGGAAGGGCTGACGACGGCGATCATCGTGGACCAGGAGCGGATGGGATCCAATCCCAGGTCCACGGTGGGGACGGCCACCGATGCCAATGCCATGCTTCGAATCCTGTTCAGCCGCCTGGGCGAGCCGCACATCGGATCGCCCAATGCGTACTCGTTCAATGTCCCTACAGTCAAAGCCAGCGGGGCAATCACTGTGGACCGCGGGGAGGGCAAGACCAAAACCGAGAAGGCTACCTTCAACCGTTTGGGCGGCATGTGCTCCCGCTGCGAAGGCATGGGCTCGGTCAGCGACTTCGACCTGACGGCACTCTATGACGCAACAAAGTCGCTCAGCGAAGGCGCCCTCACGGTCCCCGGTTACAGCATGGACGGCTGGTACGGGCGCATCTTCAGCGGAACCGGCTACTTCAATATGGACAAGCCGATCGCCAAGTTCACCAAGAAGGAGCTGCACGACCTCCTATACCGCGAGCCCACCAAAGTGAAGGTTGAGGGCATCAACCTC
The DNA here is from genome assembly GCF_004028095.1 of Paenarthrobacter ureafaciens. Classification (NCBI taxonomy): domain Bacteria; kingdom Bacillati; phylum Actinomycetota; class Actinomycetes; order Micrococcales; family Micrococcaceae; genus Paenarthrobacter; species Paenarthrobacter ureafaciens. Next base: position 74,678 of record NZ_SBHM01000006.1, read on the forward strand.
ACATATGAGGGACTCATCCCCAAGATCCAGAAGTCGATGCTGTCCAAGGACGTCGACGCGCTGCAACCCCATGTCCGCGCCTTCGTTGAACGGGCCATTACCTTCACTACCTGCCCCGAATGTGAAGGGACGCGCCTCAGCGCGGAGGCACGTTCGTCCAAGATCCACGGCAAGAGCATTGCCGATGTCTGCAAAATGCAGATCAGCGACCTGGCCCAGTGGATCCGCGGTCTTGAAGAGCCGTCCGTGGCGCCCCTGCTGAAAGGGCTGCAGCATCTGATGGATTCTTTCACCGGGATCGGTCTTGGCTACCTGTCCCTTGACCGGCCAGCCGGCACATTATCCGGGGGAGAAGCCCAACGGACCAAAATGATCAGGCACCTCGGTTCATCATTGACCGATGTCACGTATGTCTTTGACGAACCAACCATTGGGCTGCATCCGCACGATATTGAGCGAATGAATCAGTTGTTGCTCCAGTTGCGGGACAAGGGCAACACGGTCCTGGTGGTTGAGCACAAACCTGAAACCATTGCGATCGCTGACCATGTGGTGGACCTCGGTCCCGGCGCCGGAACCGGCGGAGGCATGGTGTGCTTCGAGGGCGATCTGGCCGGCCTGCGGGGGAGTGACACCATCACGGGGCGTCATCTCGACGACCGCGCGTCCATTAAGGCGGATCTCCGGTCAGCTACCGGCCAGCTCGAGGTCCGGGGGGCATCGACGAATAACCTGCAGAACGTCGACGTCGATATTCCTTTGGGCGTCCTGTGCGTCCTCACGGGCGTTGCAGGCTCCGGCAAGAGTTCACTGATCCATGGTTCGGTGGCCAAGCGTGACGGCGTGATAGTTATCGACCAGGGCGCCATCCGCGGTTCGCGGCGCAGCAACCCCGCAACCTACACAGGGCTGCTGGAACCGATCCGAAAAGCTTTCGCCAAAGCCAATGGCGTGAAACCAGCTTTGTTCAGTTCCAACTCGGAAGGCGCCTGCCCCACCTGCAACGGTGCGGGCGTCATCTACACCGACCTCGGCGTCATGGCGACGGTGGAATCCACGTGCGAAGAGTGCGAAGGCAAACGCTTCCTGGCATCGGTTCTGGAGTTCACTCTGGGCGGCCGCAATATTGCAGAAGTGCTTGCAATGTCCGTCGAGCAGGCGGAGAAGTTTTTCTCCGAAGGCGATGCACGCACGCCTGCTGCGCATAAGATCCTCGGTCGGCTTGCCGACGTCGGGCTCGGTTACCTCACGCTGGGCCAGCCTCTGACAACGCTCTCCGGCGGCGAACGCCAGCGGCTGAAGCTGGCCACCCAGATGGCCGAGAAGGGCGAAATCTACATCCTGGACGAGCCCACCACAGGCCTGCACCTGGCCGACGTCCAGAACCTTCTGGGCATGCTGGACCGGTTGGTGGATTCCGGCAAGTCGGTCATCGTCATCGAGCACCACCAGGCAGTCATGGCTCATGCGGACTGGATCATCGACTTGGGCCCCGGGGCAGGGCACGACGGCGGACGCATAGTTTTCGCCGGCACGCCGGCTGAGCTGGTGTCGGGCAAGGATACGCTGACGGGCAAACACCTCGCAGCTTACGTAGGGGCCTGACAACGGCAGCACCATGGGGTTGCGCCGGGGACCCGAATCAGGATGTTCGGGCCCCCGGGCCGGCCGCTAGAAACCTTCGACGGCGTGAGGCACGTAATTCTCTTCCAGCCTGCGCATTTCGTCATCGCTCAGTTCAAGATCGACTCCGCGAACAGCATCCTCGAGATGGTTCGGCTTGGTGGCACCGATGATGGGGGAGGAGACCCCCGGACGATGCAGGAGCCACGCCAACGCAACCTGGGAGCGGCTCGCCCCACGTTCTTCGGCGATGGCACCTACCTGGTCGGCTATCTTGCGATCCTCCGACTCAAACTGCTGGTAGAGGACCTGGGCAAGCGGATCCGACTTGACGCGTTCGCTGCCAACATCCCAAGGGCGCGCAAGCTTCCCGCGTGCCAGTGGGCTCCACGGAAGCAGTCCAACGCCTTGGTCCACACAGAACGGGTGCAGTTCGCGTTCGTCTTCGCGGGTCAACAAGTTGTACTGGGACTGCATGGAGATGAACTGCGTCCACCCGTTGAGCTTGGCCGTGTACTGGAGCTTGGCAAACTGCCACGCCCACATTGACGAGGCTCCGATATAGCGCGCTTTGCCCGATTTCACTACATCGTGCAAGGCCTCAAGGGTTTCTTCAATTGGCACGGCCGGATCAAACCGGTGAATTTGGTAGAGGTCCACATAATCGGTGCCGAGCCGTCTCAGGCTGGCGTCGATCTGCTCCATGATGTGCCCGCGGGACAGTCCGCCGCCGTTCGGGCCGGGACGCATGGTTCCATGGACCTTGGTGGCAACGACGACTTCCTCGCGTTTGGCGAAGTCTTTCAGTGCCCGACCCAGGATTTCTTCACTGCTGCCAATCGAATAGATGTTGGCCGTGTCGAAGGTCGTGATGCCGAGCTCAAGGGCATTTTTGATGAAGCTGCGGCTTTCTTCTTCCGGCAACGTCCACCCATGGTTGCCACGGTCAGCATCGCCGTAGCTCATGCAGCCGAGGGTCACGGCGGAGACTTCGAGTCCGCTGTTGCCAATCTTCCTGTACTTCAAATGACGTTCACCTCTGGTTGAATGCCGGTTCGTGGGACGTTGGTGGCCGTGCATCCGGCAAGTCCGAGCCTCGCGGTGCGGGACCACGCTGCTCCCATTCAACCCGAGGATCCCTGCAAACCCGGGAACGCAGGCCCGGGTGTTTGCTTTATCCCTCCAACCCCTTCTGCCCACCCTGTTGAAACGCCGATAATCCACATTATGTAAAGTGCAGGATTAAGGATCCCCCACGGACTCCCCTTGACGCCTCGCCGGCACCAGGGTCTTTGACATGCAACCCCGGCACTGGAATAGTGAGCAGTTCGCCCTTGCAGACCGGCGATTCTATAGCTATGGCCGGAGGCCTCTGCAATGAACGACACTTCCATACACGATTTCCTAACGCACAGCACTGTCAAGACTTCGACGGATGACGGCCTGGACCTTACAGCCCTTTACGGCCTGTACGTGAGTTGGAGTCTCACAAACGGACACCAGCCGATGGACAATGGTGCATTCGTGACGGCGCTCAGGCACTACGGCCTGGAGCATGACGACAACCGCGGAAGCGTCCGCTTCTACCCGGGAATCACGATGCTGGATCCTTCCGCCACGCTTGCGACCCCGGAAAATCCACTCAAGATCGACCTCACGACTGGTGATTCCGTCGCGGATAAGCCGGACGCACTACCCGTCTGATAACGAAAAACTGGTGTGGCCCGATCTGAAAAGATCGGGCCACACCTGTTTTTGCTCTTTGTCGCACCTTTGTCAGGCGACGGCGTTCGGAACCTCCAGGAATTCAGGGGCTCCGATGGAACGCATGGGAGCCGAGCCCGAAAGCACGTAGTCACGCGCCGCCGGCCCCACCATCCTCAGGCCAACCAGAACCCAGTTTCCCTCGTATCGGCCCCAGTGCAGATGGTGCCTGCGGAGCATGGACCCGAAGGTCCTCTCAGGTATCTTTTCCAGGTTTTCCAGCCGACACCAACTGATGTATAGGCCGTAAAGGGTATCGAGGTCCAAGCCCTCTTCAGTATCTTCTTCCACAACCAGGCATTCCTGGAGGAAGCGTGCGAAATTGTCAGTGGCCATGATGGCCTCCAATGGGTAAACAAGGCATGTAACGCCGGGCTGCATCGGCGAAGGAGCCTATAGGCCCACGCTACGCATGCAGGACCCTCTCCACAAGGGGTTCGGTTTGCGCTCCCCCGCTGCCTTCCAGGACGTGCGCCGCTCCTACGGGACGGACGGCCATATTTTCCACGCCCGTCGGGACTAAAATTATGCAGTAATGACCCGCGCCCCAGTCCACGTTGTACGGATCGCGATCGCCGCGACCCTCTTGGCTGGCTGCACCCCTGGCGTTGGAATTCAAGACTCCTCCCCCAGCGTGGTTGCCGCGCCGGCGATTTCGGCGGCGGGAACGTCCCCGGAAGCTTCTGCTACTGCAGTTCCCACCGCTTCTCCCCCGCAACCGCCCGCTCCGGAAGCACCGGCACCAGCTCCCCAACCCTTCGTGTTAAACCTCTACGAGGAAGGTGACTTCGTCCCGCAGTACACGTTCGACTGGTGCGTCGCAGCGAGCATCCAAATGGCGTACAACCTTACCCGACCCAACAGTTCGGGCACGTGGGCAGGTCGCGAGCAGCAGAACGAGCTGTGGGACATGGCGCGTGCACGCTCCTCCAACGCCTTCAACGGTGCCAACCCCCTTGGGTGGGCCCAGGTACTGAATGAGGTTGGCGTGGGCCCTTACGAGGTGGTCAGCATCGCCGACTACAACGAGGCACTTCGTACCGCGGCCAACGCCTTGGCAGCAACCGGCCGTCCCGTTGGACTTGTGATGTGGAGCGGACGGCACGCATGGGTCATGAGCGGCTTCCAATCAGTTGGCGACCCCCGAATCCACCCCCGCTTCGAGGTGACCGGAGTTAACGTCCTGGATCCCTTGTATCCCTACGGCAGCGGCCAATGGGGGCCGTCTCCGGCCCCCAATACTCTCCAGAGCCCCGATGAATTGGCCAGGCAGTTCGTAGTACGCGAACCAAGGAGGTGGAGCAGCGCATTGCCAACGGGATACATGCTGGTACTTCCGGTTGCGACCGGAGACGGCGTCCGCTGAACAGCAGTTATTGCTGTTGCGCGCCGGCGATGTTTACCAGCCAGGCGATCCCGAACTTGTCCACGCACATCCCGAAGGTGTCACCCCACGGCGCGCTTTCAAGCGGCATGGTGACCGTACCGCCGTCGACGAGTTTGTCCCAGTAGCCCCGAAGTTCCGCTTCGTCCGCGGAGTCGCCGCTGAGGGAAACCGAAATATTGTTGCCGGGGTTGTACTCCATGCCGTTGGGCGTATCTGACGCCATCAAAGTAAGGCCGTGGGGTGACACCAGCATGGCGTGCATCACCTTGTCTGCTTCCTCTGGATCCTGGCTGGCCTGATAGTCGCCAAACGTGCTGATGTTCAGCTCTCCCCCAAAAACGGACTCATAGAAAGTAATCGCATCGCGGGCATTGTCGCGAAAGGAAAGGTAAGGGTTGAGGCGGGAAGTCATGGGTGAATACTCCTCAGGTTGTGGATGGTGCGCGCGTCACCGTGCGGATATGGTAACAGCGCTACCAACGGCCTGTCCCCTGATTTCCCAGGCGCCGTGGTAAGCCCCTCGGAGCCCGTTGCAGGGCCAAGCCGGTCATCCCCGCGGACAAAGATCCACAGGACTTTCGCTTCGCCGGCTTCGCCCATTGGGCCGTCCCCGGATATTGTCGGAGTCATGCCCTCCCCAAAAAGATCTTGGATTCCGGCTGCCGCCGGCGACTTGCTGCTCATCCTTGCTTTCGCCGCAATCGGACGCGACGCCCACAGCCGTGGGGATATCATCACCGGGGTCTTCTTGACTGCCTGGCCCTTCCTGGTGGGAGCCGCGGCGGGATGGTTGGCCGGGCGCGCATGGCGAAAACCGTTTGCGCTCTGGCCGTCGGGAATTGTCATCTGGGCCGGAGCCCTGCTTGTGGGCATGTTGCTGAGAGCCCTTACCGGGCAAGTGGTGGTGCTGCCGTTCTTCATTGTCGCATTTGCCGCATTGGCCGCCCTGCTGCTCGGATTCCGCCTGGTGGTCGGCATCGCAGTACGCCTCTACGCCCGCGGCCGTCGACCAGCCTGATCGGCCATTTGGCACAGCACATGCACTAGGCTTGTTTGCGTCCGCACTGACGACTTCCGGAAGGGCTTCACGTGATCACCGCCTTTGTCCTGATCAAGACCGACGCTTCACGCATTCCGGAGACAGCCGAACAGATTTCGGCGATCCAAGGCATCAGCGAGGTCTACTCGGTCACAGGAGAATGGGACCTGATCGCAGTCGCACGCGTGAGCAAACACGAGGACCTGGCCGATGTCATTGCCGACCGGTTGTCGAAAGTCCCTTCAGTGGTCCACACCACCACGCACATCGCATTCCGGGCCTACTCCCAGCACGACCTCGACGCCGCGTTTGCCCTGGGGTTCGAATAGCCGGCCCTAGGCCTGATCTTGGCTGAGTGAAGTCCACTTGGAAAGGACTGCCGCAGCTTTGCCGGAATCCACCGATTCGGCTGCGCGCTCGAAGGCTGCCCGCATGCGATCCACCAAAGGGCCCACGGCCCTAAGATCAGCAGCAACCAGCCCTGCTGCAGCGTTCAACAGCACGGCATCCCGGATTGGACCGGTCTTTCCGTTGAGTATCTCCCGCACGACAACGGCGTTGGCAGCAGCGTCTCCGCCCCGCAGGTCGGCCACTGTGGATGCAGCTACGCCAAGATCCGCGGGTGAAAATACTTGTTCATGCACTTCTCCCCCACGGATCTCCCAGACGGTGGAAGGCCCCGTGGGAGTGAGTTCGTCCAGGCCATCGTCACCACGGAACACGAGCCCGCGGCTGCCGCGGCGAGCCAGCACACCCGCCACTAGAGGTGCCATCCTGGCATTTGCGACCCCCACGGCCGAGGCCTGCACATGCGCCGGGTTGGTCATGGGACCCAGGAAATTGAAGGCGGTGGGCACTGCGAGCTCACGGCGGGGCACGGCCGTGTGCCGGAAGGATGGATGAAATACCTGCGCGAAGCAAAACGTGATTCCGGCTTCCTCAGCGTTGCGGGCCACGCGTTCGATCGGGAGGTCCAGACGCACGCCAAGGGCTTCCAGGACATCGGCTGAACCCGACGTCGATGACGCAGCACGGTTACCGTGCTTTACTACCTTCGCGCCCGCCCCGGCAGCAACGAGGGCGGCCATCGTGGAGATATTGACGGTGTTCAGGCGGTCGCCACCCGTACCGACGATGTCCAGCTTCTCCCCCGAAATCTCGATGGGGTTGGCATTGCGGATCATGGCCGCCACAAGCCCGGCCAGTTCTTCCACGGTTTCGCCCTTGGCGCGCAGGGCCACCAGGAAGCCTGCAATCTGCGCTGGCGTCGCATCGCCGGCCATGATCGTGTTCATCGCCCACTCGGTGTTATCCGCAGCCAGGTCGTCGCCGTTGATCAGTGCAGAGATGAGCCCTGGCCAGGTGTTGCTGGCTGCAGGTGCCGATGCCGGAGAAGTCACCCACTGATGCTATCGACCGAGCCACGCCGATGACCAATGTGAACGAGGCCGGGAACTTTTCCGCGCGATTTCGCGTCTTTGTAGAAAAAGTCTCCCGATTCGGTGGTTTGCATTGGGAAGTCTGGACTTTTACAGACATAATGTCCTTGTGACATCTGCGACCCATGCCCCCAGTACCCCGGCGCACCCGACGCTGAACCGCCCCAACTTGGTTTCTGTAGGAACCGTAGTTTGGCTGTCCAGTGAGTTGATGTTCTTCGCCGGCCTCTTTGCCATGTACTTCACTCTGCGCTCCACGTCTGGACTGATGTGGGCGGAAGAGACGGCCAAGCTCAACTTCCCGTTTGCGCTCGTCAACACCATCGTCCTTGTGGCAAGTTCCTTTACTTGCCAGATGGGTGTGTTTGCTGCCGAGCGGCTCGAACCCCGCCGGACGGGTGGACCACTGCAGTTCACCCGCTGGGGCATGAGCGAATGGTTCATCCTCACATTCGTCATGGGCGCCTTCTTCGTTGCCGGCCAGACGACCGAGTACGCAATGCTCGTCTCCGAGCACGTTTCCTTGTCGTCCAACGCTTACGGCTCCGCCTTCTACATGACCACCGGCTTCCACGGCCTCCACGTCATCGGAGGCCTCATCGCCTTCCTCTTCATCATTGGCCGCGCTTTCGCCGCCAAGAAGTTCGGACACTTCGAAGCGACGTCGGCGATCGTCACCTCTTACTACTGGCACTTCGTTGACGTTGTGTGGATCGGCCTCTTCCTGGTCATCTACGTCCTCAAGTAGCCCGGCTTTGACTCTTTTTCTACAAGAGGCAGAATTTCAAGAAGCGGCTCACGGAGCCGACGCAGGATCGAATAAAGGAACCACCACGTGAAGGCACTCTCGCAGAAGCGACGTCACCCACTGGCAGCCATTGCGCTGCTGCTGATGGGCCTCCTCCTCACTGGTGGGCTTTACGCCATTGCCACATCCGTCAACCAGGCCAAGGCCGACACCACGAGCTTCAGCGCCAGTGACGTAGAAGAAGGCGGCAAACTCTTTGCTGCCAACTGCGCCACCTGCCACGGCATGGGTGCAAGCGGAACCCAGGACGGCCCCTCGCTGGTCGGCGTGGGTGCTGCAGCAGTTGACTTCCAGGTTGGCACCGGCCGTATGCCCATGCAGATGAATGGCCCGCAGGCTCAGAAGAAGCCCGTTCAGTTCAATGACGAGCAGACCAAGCAGCTCTCCGCCTATGTCGCATCGCTCGGCGCAGGCCCGGCCATTCCGGAGGAGCACCTCCTGGACGAGAAGGGTGACGCAGCCAAGGGTGGCGAACTCTTCCGTGTCAACTGTGCAATGTGCCACAACGCTGCAGCAGCAGGCGGTGCGTTGACCCGCGGCAAGTTCGCTCCCGGTCTTGCCGATGTCACAGGCAAGCACATCTACGAGGCAATGGCCACGGGTCCGCAGAACATGCCCGTGTTCAATGACTCCAACGTCACCCCCGAAGACAAGCGCGACATCATCACCTTCCTGAAGACGATCGAAGCCAACGGCTCCCCGGGTGGCGCGGAGCTTGGCTCCCTGGGCCCCGTAGCTGAAGGCCTGTTCGTATGGGTTGCCGGCCTGGGCGTCATCATCGCCTTCACCATCTGGCTGACGTCCCGCACGTCCTAGTCCTCACGGACTCAAAACTTCTGCTGCACGGTCAGCAGTTTGGAACTGAAAATTAACTCGGCTCAGACCGAGACAACGAGAGAAGGATGAGGCGAATTATGGGCAACCATAGTGACGGCAGTCCGAACCACTCGGGCACCGTAGCTACGGCTGGTCAGAATGAGGTGGAGAAGTTCCAGGATCCTGGTCTTCCTCCGCATCGTTTGCGCCTGGCTGACACGGACCCGGTAGCCGCAAAGCGCGCCGAGCGTCAGGTAGCCATTCTGTTTGGCATTTCCGTCATCGGAACGCTGGTCTTCCTGGTGGCGTACTTCGCCATCGATCTGGGCGATGACACGAGCATCGCAACGATTCGTACGCAGAACCTGCTTCTGGGTCTGGGAACGGCCTTTGCAATGCTGGGCATCGGCACCGGCATCGTGCACTGGGCCAAAGCCCTGATGCCCGATCACGAAGTCTCGGAAGAACGCCACGCAATTCGGACCGAGGATGACCGCCAGGCCGCGGTCCGGATCGTCGACGACATCGTCGAGGAAACGGGAATCAAGCGCCGCCCGCTGATCCGCAACACCCTCCTGGGTGCTGTGGCCCTTGCTCCCCTGCCGGCCCTGGCCATCTTCGGCGACCTGGGTCCCCGCCCCGACGACAAGCTCGCACACACCATGTGGGCCCCCGAGGGCGGCAAGCTCAAGCGACTGACCCGCGACCCCGACGGAACCCCGATCAAGGCATCGGATGTCACCATCGGTTCCGCGTTCCACGTGATTCCGGAAGGCCTGAACGAACTCCACGAGGGCAAGCTGAACGAGAAGGCCAAGGCCGTCGTCCTCCTGATGCGCCTCGATCCGAACTCGCTCAACCCGTCACCGGGCCGTGAAAACTGGGGTTACAACGGAATCGTTGCCTACTCCAAGATCTGCACCCACGTTGGTTGCCCCGTTGCTCTCTACGAGCAGCAGACGCACCACCTTCTGTGCCCGTGCCACCAGTCCACATTCGACCTCACGCAGGAATGCAAGGTCATCTTTGGACCGGCAAGCCGTCCGCTTCCCCAGCTGCCGATCGCAGTTGACGCAGAGGGCTACCTCGTCGCCACCAGCGACTTCAAAGAACCTGTAGGACCGAGTTACTGGGAGCGTGACGAGCATGAGCGCCTCATCAACAGCTGAAGCCCCCTTCGTAGCGAAGACCAAGGTAGGACGCTTTACTGACTTTGTTGACCAGCGTGTAGGCGGCTCCGGCATCCTGCGTGAATTTGGCCGCAAGGTCTTTCCGGACCACTGGTCATTCATGTTCGGTGAGGTGGCGCTGTACTCCTTCGTCATCCTGCTGCTTTCCGGAACGTTCCTGACGTTCTTCTTCGACCCGTCCATGGCTGAGACCCACTACCAGGGTTCCTACACGCCGCTGTACAACGTCGAAATGTCCGTCGCATACAACTCCTCCCTGAACATCTCATTCGATGTCCGCGGTGGTTTGTTCATGCGCCAGGTGCACCACTGGGCTGCCCTCCTCTTTGTGGCGTCCCTGGGTGTACACATGCTGCGCGTTTTCTTCACGGGCGCTTTCCGCAAGCCGCGTGAAATGAACTGGGTTGTGGGCGGTGTCCTGTTGATCCTTGCAATGGCAGCAGGCTTCACCGGCTACTCCCTCCCCGATGATCTCCTCTCCGGTAACGGCCTCCGCATCATCGACGGCGTCATCAAATCCATCCCGGTCATCGGAACGTACATCTCCTTCTTCCTTTTCGGTGGAGAGTTCCCGGGCACGGCAATCATCGGCCGTCTGTACGTGCTCCACATCCTGCTGGTGCCTGCGCTCATCCTCCTGATGATCGTCATCCACCTCTTCATGGTTGTTGTTCACAAGCACACGCAGTACCCCGGCCCCGGCCGTAATGACGGCAACGTCGTCGGCTACCCCCTTGGTCCGGTCTACGCTGCCAAGGCCGGTGGATTCTTCTTCATCGTCTTCGGTGTCGTTGCCCTGATGGCAGCCGCGTTCACTATCAACCCGATCTGGAACTACGGTCCCTACGACCCTTCACCGGTGTCTGCTGGTACCCAGCCTGACTGGTACATCGGATTTGTTGACGGCGCACTCCGACTTATGCCGGGTGTCATCAATGACTTCCACTTCGAGTACGTCATCTTCGGCCACACGCTGACGCTGAACGTCCTGCTGCCGGCCCTGGTACCGGCCGGTATCATCTTCACCGTTCTGTTCATGTACCCGTGGATCGAACGTTGGATCACCAAGGACGATCGTGAGCACCACGTACTCGACCGCCCCCGGAACGCTCCGACCCGTACCGCAATCGGCGTAGCAGGCTTCACCTGGTACTGCGTGATGTGGGCTGCTGCAGGCTCCGACCTCATCGCCACCCACTTCCACGTCTCGCTGAACGATGTCACCTACTGGCTGCGTGCCCTGTTCTTCATCGGACCGGTCATCGCGTTCATCGTGACGAAGCGCATTGCCTTGGCTCTGCAGCGCAAGGATCGTGAAATCGCACTCCATGGCCGCGAGACCGGACGTATCGTGCGACTCCCCCACGGCGAGTTCATCGAAGTGCATGCACCTCTCGACGAGTACAAGCGCTACAAGCTCGTTGGCTTCGAGTCCCCTGCACCGATTCCGGCTCAGCCCAACGAGCACGGTGTTGTAACCCGCAAGGAAAAGCGCCGCGCGGCTCTTTCCAAGTGGTTCTTCGAGGACCGCGTTGCCCCGGCGACTCCGGCCGAGCTCGAGGCGGCGCACGCACATGGCCACCACGAGGCCATCGAAGCAGGCGAAGACCAGAAGAGCCTGAGCCACTAGTCAAGGTTCAAAGACAGTAAAAGCGGGCCCGATCCAATGGATCGGGCCCGCTTTTTGCGTGCTCGGCCTCATCAGCATCCGAGGCGTTATTGGACGCGATACCCGGAAGAGTAGTTCCTGGTCGGACGCACGCCGGGGCGCTGCAATGGTACCCAGAGCTTGTACCGGTCGGCCCGGTAATAGGACACGGAGTAGTCCACCATGGCCCGTGCCACAAACGCGTGGCGCTGGATTTTGAGGAGCGGAGCACCGACGTCGACATTGAGCAGCCTGGCAGTCGACGGTGACGCAGCGGTGGCCTCGATCATGTCCTCGCCCCACTCCATGACGAGCCCGTACCGCTCGCTGAGAACGTTATAGAGCGACGTTGGTGGTGCCTCGTCAAGGAGGCCAGGCACACGGTGGGCGGGTATGAAGTTCTCATCCACGCTCATGGGCTCGTTGTCAGCAAGAAGCAGCCGGCGAAAGCGCACAAGGGGCGTTCCTTCGTCCAACTGAAGCTCCCTCGCCAGAAAGGCACTGGCGCCAATCTGTTCGAAACTCAGAACCTTGGCTGCCGGCACCATGCCACGGCGCTGCATTTCCTCGCTGTACGAGGTGAGCTTCACCTGCAGGTCCAGCTTGGGCTTCTTGACGAAGGTGCCCAGGCCGACCACCCGCTCCAACACTTCCTCGCCGACCAGCGCATCGATGGCCTGCCGCACAGTCATTCGAGCAAGGCCAAACCTGAGAGACAGATCCCGCTCGGAAGGAAGCGACGAACCGGGAGGACACGACTCTCCGATGAAGGCCCTGAGGATCTCCCTCAGCTGGATGTAGATGGGCGTACTGCTGGTCCGGTCTATTTCACCGACGATTCTGGCCGCCTCAGGCATGTCCCGTCCCCAAGTTCGTTTGGCTCATAGAACAAGGGTAAATCAACGGCAGCACGGTCTAGACCACTACGGCTATAGGAATGGGCGGAGGACCGAAGACGCGGTTACCCTAGGAATGATCCGTTCCCATCCCGCTCTCCAACAGACCAGCCGGGACCCATTCTAGGAGCAGGCTTGCCCCAGCAGCATTCCTTTGTCGCAGCCGAGATCGGGCTTCACGCCCGAGCAGCTGCCGTCTTTGTCCGGGCCGTCAACGAAACCGGCCTTCCTGTCACCATCCGCAAACCCGACGGCCTCCCCGTCGACGCCCGCTCCCTCCTGCAGGTCATGACCGAGGACTTTGCCCACGGCTGCCAGGTGGTGCTGGAAGTGGACCAGGACGAGCTCTCAGGCGATGAATCCTCTCAGGAGCTATCCGAGGCCTTGGAGAGGTTGTCAGCCGTCCTGGAGGCCTCCTAGGGCTGCCGGCCCACAGCCACCAAGACCCGCGGGCCTCGCCATCTGGTTAAACAGCAAAGGTCCCCACCATCCATGGTGGGGACCTTTGCTGTTGGAAATTGACCTAGTGTGCGTGGTCGCCGCGGCTGTACTCGAAGACCCAGCCAATAAGGGCCACGATGGCTAGGCCACCGGCAACGTAAGTCACCCAGAAACCAATAGCCAAGCCAAGGAATCCGCCTGCGCATGCAAGGCCGAGGACCAACGGCCACCAGCTCCACGGGCTGAAGTGCCCTTGCTCGCCGGCACCCTCGTGGATCTCAGCGTCCGGACGGTCTTCCGGGCGCATGCCGATCCTGCGGCCTGTGAAGCCGAGGTAAGCACCTATCATGCCTGCAAGACCACCCACGAGGAGGATGCCCAGGATACCGACCCATTCGGACCATTCCGTCAGGAATCCGTAAATGATGGTCACGGGGATGAAGAAGAATACTCCTGCTCCGAAGAGCCACGATTCAATTTTCACTTACGCACGTCCTTCTGGTCAGCGTTGCCGAGAATTACGGCTGCCGGGTCCGGAGCCTGGGCAGTGTGGACCTGTGCCAGTTCGGGGTGGTGCAGGTCCAGAGCCGGGCGCTCGGAGCGGATGCGGGGCAGGGAGGTGAAGTTGTGACGGGGCGGCGGGCAGGAAGTTGCCCACTCCAGCGAAGCGCCGAAGCCCCAGGGATCGTCAACCTCAACCTTCTTGTTGCTCCGCCAGGTGATGTAGACGTTCCAGAAGAACGGCAGGAGTGACGCACCAAGAACGAAGGACGAGATCGTGGAGAACTGGTTCATCCAGGTGAAGTTGTCCTGCGGCATGTAGTCGGCGTAACGGCGGGGCATGCCTTCAACACCGAGCCAGTGCTGGATGAGGAAGGTGCCGTGGAAGCCAAGGAACAGCAGCCAGAAGTGGATCTTGCCCAGGCGTTCGTTGAGCATCTTTCCAGTCCACTTGGGCCACCAGAAGTAGAAGCCGGCGAACATTGCGAACACAACGGTGCCGAACACCACGTAGTGGAAGTGCGCCACCACGAAGTAGGAGTCCGAAACGTGGAAGTCCAGAGGCGGGGAGGCCAGGATGATGCCAGTGAGGCCACCGAAGAGGAAGGTCACCAGGAACCCGATGCTCCAGAGCATCGGAGTTTCGAACGTGATGGAACCTTGCCAGAGCGTACCGATCCAGTTGAAGAACTTCACGCCGGTGGGTACCGCAATCAGCATCGTCATGAAGGCAAAGAACGGCAGCAGGACGGAACCGGTGACGTACATGTGGTGGGCCCACACCGTTACCGACAATGCGGCAATGGCGATGGTCGCGTACACAAGGCCCTTGTAGCCGAAGATCGGCTTGCGGCTGAAGACAGGGAAGATCTCAGAGACGATGCCGAAGAACGGCAGGGCGATGATGTACACCTCGGGGTGTCCGAAGAACCAGAACAGGTGCTGCCAGAGTACAGCGCCACCGTTCTCGGGGTCGAAGATGTGTGCGCCAAAGCGACGATCAGCACCGAGGGCGAACAGTGCAGCTGCCAGCGGCGGGAATGCCATCAGAACCAGGATTGCCGTCACCAGGGTGTTCCACGTGAAGATCGGCATACGCCACATGGTCATGCCAGGGGCACGCATGCAGATGATGGTGGTGATGAAGTTAACCGCACCAAGGATGGTACCGAAGCCTGACAGTGCGAGGCCGAAGACCCACAGGTCACCGCCCACGCCGGGGCTGAAGGTTGTATTCGACAACGGAGCGTAGGCGAACCAACCGAAGGATGCAGCACCCTGCGGGGTGATGAAGCCGGACACCGCGATGGTGGAACCGAACAGGAAGAACCAGAAAGCCAGGGCGTTCAGTCGCGGGAACGCGACGTCGGGAGCACCGATCTGGAGCGGCATGATGACGTTGGCGAAGCCGGCAAACAGCGGCGTTGCAAACATCAGGAGCATGACCGTGCCATGCATGGTGAACATCTGGTTGTACTGTTCCTTGGTCTGCAGGATCTGCATACCGGGTTCGAACAGTTCAGCACGGATCAGCAGCGCCATGACGCCACCGAGGCAGAAGAACACGAACGAGGCGATCAGGTACATGTACCCGATGGTCTTGTGGTCCGTGGAGGTAATCCAGTTGACGACGATTCGCCCCTTGGATTTAGGAACAACGGGAGTCTCGAGGACCCCGGCGGATTGAGTGTACGTAGCCACTTCGCTCCCTTACTTGGTTGCGTTCAGGTTCGGGTTGCGGTCATATTCCGCACCGAGCAGGCCAGTGTTGCCTTCCTGGCGGAGCTGGTCCATGTGAGCCTTGAACTCAGACTCGGACACAACCTTGACGCGGAAAAGCATTTCGGAGTGGTACTCACCGCAGAGTTCAGCACACTTGCCGTCGAAGGTGCCTTCCTTGGTGGGCGTGAACCGGATGTGGTTGGTCTTACCCGGGATCATGTCGCGCTTCTGAAGGAAGGCGGGGACCCAGAAAGAGTGGATGACATCGCGGGAGTTGAGCTCCAGGTCAACGGACTTGTTGACCGGCAAGTACAGGGTGGGGAGCAGTTCCTTGTTGACTTCATTGCCAGTAAGGTGCGCCTGCACGCCGGCCTCGTGAACATCTTCGGTGATGACCTGGCCCTGCTTGTAGTTGAAGTCCCAAGCCCACTGCTTGCCACGGACATCAACAACGACGTCGGCAGGCTGCGAGCGGTCATCGATCGCACGCTGGTCCTGGTCGGTGAAGTAGAAGAACACCAGCACCATGAACAGCGGGATGGTCAAGTAGAAGACCTCGAGCGGCAGGTTGTAGCTGAGCTGCTTCGGGAAACCGGTGGTGCCCTTACGGCGGCGGTAGGCAATGATGCACCAGACCAAC
The DNA here is from genome assembly GCF_004028095.1 of Paenarthrobacter ureafaciens. Lineage (NCBI taxonomy): Bacteria > Bacillati > Actinomycetota > Actinomycetes > Micrococcales > Micrococcaceae > Paenarthrobacter > Paenarthrobacter ureafaciens. The sequence continues at coordinate 90,592 of NZ_SBHM01000006.1, forward strand.
AGGCCCCACGTGATAATACCGACTGCCAAGGCGGCGATCCATGAGTTGACCCAGAGGTCCATGATCCGGTCAGTGTGGTTGGTGGTGCCGCGCTCTGTAGGCAGCCAACCCTTCTCTACCTCTGGTGAACATCCGGTCAAAACCAACGCGCCGGCTAGTGCCAAGCCAGTGATCGAAGTGATCTTTATGCGTCGGCTGCCGGTTCGGTTCTGCGAACTCACAGACGGCCCTTCCTCTTGTTGCTGTCTCCCGGCAGGCCGAAGGCCCTCCGGGCACACTAAAAGTTTTACTACCCGATGTAGAGCTTACCGCTATGAAGCGGTTTTCGCGCACATGTCGGCGCCGTGGCTCCGAACGCGATGAAACGCGACCGGGACGGCGCCGACATGAGGCTGCTAGCTCGGATCAGTGGAACGAATCGCCGCAGGCGCACGAGCCGCCGGCGTTGGGGTTGTCGATGGTGAACCCCTGCTTCGAAATGGTGTCTTCGAAGTCGATGCTCGCTCCGCTGAGGTAAGGAACGCTCATCTTGTCTACTACCACCTCGACGCCGTCGTAGTCACGGACGGCATCGCCATCAAGCAGACGCTCGTCGAAGTAGAGCTGGTAGATCAGACCGGAGCAGCCACCGGGCTGGACTGCAACACGAAGCCGCAGATCGGTGCGCCCTTCCTGCTCGAGGAGGCTGCGGACCTTGCCTGCTGCGACCTCGGTCAGGTTGACCTCGTGCGTGGGAAGCTCATCGCTCGGGGCGAGCTCGGCTCCAGTGCTGTTTTCGTTGGTTGCAGTGCTCATTGGCCTACCTTCTTATAACGCGCTTGGCAGCGGCGCCGGGGACGCAGCCTGCCCTTACCCAATTACGTACGGGTTATAGCTCCATGCTACGTCGCGCGGACGCATAGCTATAACTCCCTGACGTAACCGCGCCATGCACGGACTTGTTCCCGGCGGACCCCTCTGGGCGCCCGCCGGGCTTCGCCGGACAAACGTTGCGGCTAGGACCCCAGGCCTTCGACATTCAGGCGTGCAAGCATCAGGGCCTCGGCCAGCACTGCATGGCGGAAGTCCTCAATGTGGAGGGACTCATTGGCGCTGTGGGCCCGCGAATCCGGGTCCTCCACGCCAGTCACCAGGATCTGCACCTCGGGATATACCTCCATCAAGTCGGCGATGAAGGGTATGGACCCGCCAATGCCCATCTCCACGGGCTTGACACCCCACGACTCACCCAACGCCCACAGGGCTACCTGGGCCGCAGCAGAGCCTGTATCCGTTGAGAAGGCGTTGCCCCGCTCCCCCGGGGTGAAAGTGACCTTGGCACCGAAGGGAGCATTGGCTTCAAGGTGGGCCTTCAAAGCCTCCATGGCATCGTCGGGGTCCTGGCCCGGTGCGAGCCGCATACTGAATTTGGCCCGGGCTGCCGGGATGAGGGTGTTGGAGGCCACATCCACAGCCGGAACATCCATGCCAATGATGGAGAGCGCGGGTTTCGTCCACAGCCGGGAAGCCAGGGTCCCGCTGCCGGCGAGCCGAACGCCGTCGAGCACTGAAGCGTCAGCCCGGTAGTCCTCTTCGGTGAGGTCCACTTTCACGTCGTCCTTGGATACAAGTCCGGCAACGGCCACAGTGCCGTCGTCGTCATGGAGGGTAGCGATAAGCCTGGCAAGAAGGGTTGGCGCGTCCAGGACGGGACCGCCGAACATTCCCGAGTGCACGGCGTGCTCCAGGACCCGCACTTCGAACGTACCGTCGACGAGGCCGCGGAGGCTGGTGGTCAGTGCCGGGACGCCTACTTTCCAGTTGCTGGAGTCTGCAACCACAATCACATCGGCACGCAGGAGTTCGCGGTGTTCTTCCAGGAACGTCCGGAAGGTGGGCGAACCGGCTTCTTCCTCTCCTTCGAAGAAGAAGGTCACGCCCAGGCCGAACTCATCGCCGAGGACCTTTACTGCAGCTGCATACGCAGCCAAATGGGCCATGATGCCGGCCTTGTCATCCGCCGCTCCCCTGCCGTAAAGGCGTCCGTCACGCTCCTCAGCGACAAACGGTTCCGAATTCCACAGTGCGCGGTCTCCCGGCGGCTGGACATCGTGGTGCGCGTACAGCAGGATGGTGGGCTTGCCGTCCCGGGCTTCGCGACGGGCGACGACGGCGGGACCCCCGTTGGTGCCATCGGCCTTGGCCGACCGCAGGATGCGGACGTCCTGCATACCCGCAGCGCGGACCATGGCCGCAACTGCCTCTGCGCTCCGGTCCAGTTCGGCGGGATCGAAGCTGGCCCAGGCAATTCCGGGGATGGCTACGAGTTCCTTAAGTGATGAGATTGTTGCGTCAAAGGCGGCGTTGACGGCCTCGGACAATGCGTGGCCGTCCACTCCGTCGACTGCCGGGGAAGCGACCCCGGTGTGGCCTGCGTTCCCTTGCTGGTTCTGCGGGATCTCCGCGTGTGCTGAAGTCATGCTGCTCACCTTACCGCCGGGGCCTTGCGGCCAACGTAACCTGCGCCACCTGCCCGCGCTGTATTCTTGAGTGGTGTTCGGACGCAAAAAGGAAGAGCCCAGCGCTCAATCAGTAGTAGACCAGGCCCACGCCGCCTCCACGGAGCCGGTTGTCGGAAAGGGCGCCCCTACGCCCAAGCGGAAAGTCCAGGAGGCCGCCCGCAAGCGCCCTCTGGTACCCACCGACCGCAAGGCTTCCAAGGAAGCCGAGCGTGTGGCGATTCAGGACCAGCGCCAAAAGATGCGCCAGGCATTGGACACCGGCGACGAGAAGTACCTGCCGCTGCGGGACAAGGGACCGCAGAAGCGCTTTGTCCGGGACTACGTCGATGCCCGCTTCACGCTGGGCGAGTACCTGATGTTCGGTGCCCTGCTGTTCGTAGTGGTCTCCCTGGTGGTGCCGACCAACAGTGCGCAGATCACCTATGTCCTGGTGGGCTTCTGGATCATGTTCCTGGCCGTGTTCGTTGACGTCTTTATTCTTTCCCGCCAACTCCGCAAGCGCCTGATGGCCAAGTTCGGCGAGGTGGAGCGTGGCAGTGTCTGGTATGGGTGCATGCGCGCACTCCAGTTCCGCAAACTGCGCCTGCCCAAACCGCAGGTCAAGCGCGGACAGTACCCTTCCTAGCGGACCGCCATTAAGACGTGGCCCCGGACCCTGGCAATCAGCCAATGGTCCGGGGCCTTTTCCTTGCCCTGAATTGCTTGCCCAGAAGCCGCCGGTCTTAGTGGGAGGCCCGCTTGCGGAGCTTTGCGAGATCCCTGTTGATACGGGCAGCCCAGAACGGTCCTTCGTAGAGGAAAGCTGTGTAACCCTGGACCAGCGTCGCTCCGGCGTCAAGACGTTCCTGCACGTCGTTTGCCGTCTGCACGCCGCCGACGGCAATGAGGACAATCTGGTCCCCCACCGCCTTTTTCAAGCGCCGCAAGACCTGAAGGGACCGCTGCTTCAGGGGGGCTCCGGATAGACCGCCGGCGCCAAGTGCCGCGACCTTTTCCGGATCACTGACCAGGCCTTCCCGCCCGATGGTGGTGTTGGTGGCGATGATGCCGTCAAGCTTGAGGTCAAGCGCCAGCCGTGCGACGTCGTCGATGTCTTCATCACTGAGGTCGGGAGCGATCTTGACCAACAGCGGAACGTGCCTGCCGGCGGCCTCGTCCGCGGCATCGCCGACGGCCCTGAGCAAAGGACGAAGGGTCTCCACGTTCTGGAGCAACCGCAGGCCCGGAGTATTGGGCGAGCTGACATTGACCACCAGGTAATCCGCGGCTGGTGCGAGGCTGCGTGCGCTGATCAAGTAGTCCTCGGTAGCGTCGTCCAGTTCCACCACCTTGGTCTTGCCGATGTTGACCCCGATCACCGGCCGGACGCCTGCGTGTACCCGCTGCAGGGCTGCCCGCGCGGACTTGAGCCTGGGGGCCACGGCGGCGGCACCGTCGTTGTTGAAGCCCATCCGGTTGATGACCGCTTTGTCCTCAATCAAACGGAATAGCCGCGGCTTCTCGTTTCCCGGCTGCGCCTGCCCCGTGATGGTGCCCACCTCGATGTGTCCGAACCCAAGCTCGGCGAGAGCCTCAATGCCATGGCCCTCTTTGTCGAAACCTGCAGCGAGGCCGAAGGGCGAGGGAAACGTCAGACCCAGCGCCTGAGTGCGGAGGGAGGGATCCGGAGCAGTCAGCTTGGCCAGGATCCGCCCTGCTCCGGTACGGTGCGCCGTCCGGATGGCAGTGAAGCCGATCTTGTGTGCTTTCTCGGCATCCATCCAGGAGAAGGCGAGCTTGAAGAAGGTGGGGTAAACACGCATGTTCCTAGTTTTCCGGTTTCCGCACTGCTCGCCAAACCCATGACCTGCCGGGGCTAGCATGTAGCCATGCCGGTACAGGGAAGCAGCGCACACCAGAATGGGCGGTTCACCGCTGACGTGGTGGTGGTCGGCGCCGGCCTTTCGGGGCTCGTGGCCGCCGCTACCGCCTATGCCGCAGGTAAACGGGTGGCAATTTTCGACCAGGAGCCGGCCGCTTCGCTGGGCGGCCAGGCACCCTGGTCCTTTGGCGGACTCTTCATGGTCGACACGCCGGAACAACGCCGCCTCGGCGTACGGGACAGTACCGAACTCGCCCTCGGCGACTGGATGGCGTCAGCCGCCTTCGACCGGCCCGAAGATGCCATGGCCCGTCAGTGGGCAGCCGCCTATGTGGACTTCGCCTCCGGTGAAAAACGCTCATGGCTCCGGAGCCTGGGCGTCGGCTTCTTTCCGCTCGTCCAGTGGGCTGAACGTGGCGGGTACGGGCCACAAGGGCATGGAAACTCCGTTCCGAGGTTCCATGTCGCGTGGGGTACCGGACCCGCCGTCGTCGAGCCTTTCGCGGCCAAGGTGCGTGAAGGCGTGGAAAAGGGCAGGGTGTCCCTTAACTTCCGGCATCGGGCTACAGCCCTCCTGACGTCATCGGGCAGCGTCACCGGAGTCTCCGGTGACGTTTTGGAACCTACGACGGCGGTCCGCGGCCAGCGTTCGACGCGTACCGTCGTCGGGCACTTCGAGGCCGAGGCGGGCGCGACCGTGGTGACCACCGGGGGCATAGGCGGCAATCACGAGGCCGTCCGCCGGCAGTGGCCGGGCACCCCGCCGAGGGAAATGCTCAGTGGCGTGCCTGCCTCCGTCGACGGGGAGTTCCTCGATGTCGTACAGCGCGTTGGCGCTTCGCTGATCAACGGCGACCGGATGTGGCACTACCCCGAAGGCATTCACAACTACGATCCCGTCTGGCCAAAGCATGGCATCCGCATCCTTCCCGGTCCTTCATCCCTATGGTTGGACGCCCGCGGAAGGCAACTGCCCGCTCCGCTGTTCCCGGGTTTCGATTCCCAAGGGGCATTACGGCATATCGTGTCCACGGGACACGGGTACTCGTGGTTCGTCTTGAACCGGACCATCGCGCTCAAGGAGCTGGCTCTCTCAGGCTCGGAGCAAAACCCCGACCTGACGGGCAAGGACGTCAGGCTGCTGCTGACCCGCTTGAAGCCCCGGGGCGATACGCCTATTGAGCGCTTCCTTGAGCGCGGTGCAGACTTTGTCCAGGCCGCGTCCGTAGCTGAATTGGCTGGACGGATGAACGACTTGGCGGGCTCCGGACTCATCAATGCCGACTCTCTTGGCCGGATTGTGCTGGCAAGGGACCGGCAGGTGGAAAGCGGCCTGGGCAAAGACCCGCAGCTGGCCGCCATTCACGCCGCCCGCAGATTCTCCGTGGACAGGCTCATGAGGGTGACTCCCCCACACCGCCTGGCGGACCCCGCGCACGGTCTGCTCATTGCCGTCCGCCTCTCGGTCGTTACCCGAAAGAGCCTCGGCGGACTCCAAACGGATCTTCGCTCACGGGTGCTCAATGACGGGGGCCAGGCGATCGACGGTCTTTACGCAGCAGGCGAAGCCGCCGGCTTCGGCGGAGGCGGAATACATGGTTACCGCGCCTTGGAAGGAACGTTCCTCGGCGGCTGCCTGTTCAGCGGCCGGGCTGCCGCGCGGGACGCAGCCCTGAATGTCTAAGCTGAAGCCATGGAATGGGCTACAGACATCCTCGGCGCGGACTTCCAGTCCTGCACCATAGAAACATCCGGAGCCGACGGCACCATGCGTCGCGCCACCGTAGTTCGATACCGCCCGGACTCCCTCGCGGCAGGAACCGGGAAACCGCGCACCGTGCACGGCGCAGTGCTCTTCCTGCACGGCTGGAGCGACTACTTCTTCAACAAGGACCTCGCCAGGTTCTGGGCCCGCATGGGTTACGAGTTCTACGCGCTCGACATGCACAATCACGGACGCAACCTGGACGAAGCAACCACCGGCGGCTATGTCGCCGACCTTGCGGACTATGATGCCGAGATCACCATGGCCTTGGACATCATCAAGGCGGACCACACCGGCTCGGAACAGCCCGGCATTGCCCTCATGGGCCACTCCACCGGGGGCCTCGTCGCTGCCCTCTGGGCCAGCCGCCACCCCGGCAGCGTCCAGTATCTGATCCTGAACAGCCCTTGGCTGGAGATGCACGGGAACAGGTTTGGACGGCGGGCCGCCCAGGCCATGGTGACTCCATTGGCCCGGTTCCGCCCCGAGATGGTCCTCAGGCTTCCCGAACGGGGCTTCTACTTCCGGAGTATCAGCATTACCGCTGAAGGAGAGTGGCCGCTGGACGAACGGTACCGGCCACCGTTTGCGTTCCCTGTCCGGGCCGGTTGGCTGCGGGCAGTCCTCGCCGGTCATGCGAAGGTTGACCGCGGGTTGGAACTGGACATTCCCGTGTTGGTGCTGACATCGGCTGCCAGCGCGAACGGCATGGTCTGGCAGGAGTCCATGCGCCGTTCGGACGCAGTGCTCGATGTGGACGTCATTGCGGCGAGGGTCATGGCGCTGGGCCGAAGCGTGACCTTGGAAAGGGTGGAAGGCGGGCTGCACGACGTGTTCCTTTCTGCCCCCAAAGTACGGGAAGACGCCTACGCCAGGCTGGCACGCTGGATCCACGGTTACATGGAAACCGGCCCGTTGGGAACTCAGGAGAAGGGAGACACATGACTACCACGGGGGAAGCTGTTGCGACGTGGCAGCCGGACTTTTTGGGCTACGGATACGAACGCCTCGATCTTCCTTTGACGCCGGACGAGGAGGGCGAGGTCAAAGCCACGCTCGTCCGGCATCATCCTGCGCCCGCTTCCCCGGCCCCGCACGGCCTCCTGGACTATTTGTCCGCATTCGCCAAGCGTCGCCGCCGCCACGTTCCTGCCGACCCGTCCGGAGCACCACGGGCCGTTCTTTATCTGCACGGCTGGGCGGACTATTTCCTGCAGACTGAGCTCGCCGAGTACCTCACAGCTTCCGGCTTCCACTTCTATGCAGTGGACCTCCGCAAGTTCGGGCGCAGCCTTCTACCCGGGCAGACTCCTGGATACACAGCTGACCTTGCCGTCTACGACGAAGACCTGGACGTTGCGTTGGCCGCCATTGAACGCGACATAGCCGAGCGCACCGGAGACACGGCGCCACCAACCATCCATGTGTTGGCCCACAGCCTGGGCGGCCTCATAGCTTCCCTGTGGGCGGACCGTAATCCCGGACGGATCGGCACATTGGTACTGAACTCCCCGTGGCTGGAACTGCAGGGCAGCAGCCTGGTCCGCAGCGTGGCCGTGCATCTCATCGAGCCTTTTGCACGCACTGACCCCAAGCGCCCCTTCCGGTTTCCGGACATGCCAGCCTATTGGGAAAGTGTCAGCAGCGAAGCCCATGGTGAGTGGTCACTCGATCCCGTGTGGCGGCCACGAACGTCATTCCCCATCCGCGCCGGCTGGACCAAGGCAGTCCTGGCGGGCCACAGCGCTGTTGAACGCAAACTCAACATCGACTCACCCGTCCTGGTGCTGCTGTCCGGGCGAACCAGGATCCAGGCCGAATGGACAGCAGACCTCATGCGGGCAGACGCGGTGATCGATGTTGAAGAGACGGCCAGACGCGCGTTGGGGCTGGGCCGTCGAACCGCGGTCTTCCGGTACCCGGGTGCGTTGCATGACGTGTTCCTCTCCCGCAGGAGCGTGCGGGAACAGGCCTACCGGGACGTAGCGGTGTGGCTTCAGTCCTACCCCTACTAAGGCCCGACGGCGTTAGGGCCCGACGGCGACATGAGGACTCCGCGGAAGAAGCACGCCTGCGCTATTTAGCCCCAGGTGCCGCGTCCACCGCTCCCCCGTAGCGCCGGTCGCGCTTGGCATAGATTTCGACGGCGTCCCACAGCGTGCGCCGGTCAACATCGGGCCAAAGGGTATCCAAGAAAACAAACTCGGCATAAGCGGACTGCCACAAGAGGAAGTTCGAAAGGCGCTGCTCACCTGAGCTGCGCAGGAAGAGGTCCACATCCGGGAGATCGGGTTCATCCAAGTACTTCTGGATGGTCCGCTCATTCACGGATCCCGGCTTGAGCACGCCGGACGCAACATCGTGTGCGATGGCCGAGACGGCGTCCGCGATTTCCGCGCGGCCACCGTAATTAACACACATGGTCAACGTGCAGGTGTCGTTGGCGCGGGTGTACTCCTCGGCCTCTTCAAGCTCCCGGATCACCGAGCCCCACAGCTTGGGCCGGCGACCCGCCCAGCGGATCCGCACACCCCATTCGTCCAGTTGGTTCCGCTGCCGGCGCAGCACGTCCTTGTTAAAACCCATGAGGAAGCGAACTTCCTCCGGTGACCTCCGCCAGTTCTCCGTCGAAAAAGCGTAGACACTCACATACTTGATTCCGAGCTCGATGGCTCCGGCCATGACATCCAACAGGGCCGGCTCGCCGGCTTTGTGTCCTTCGATGCGGGGCAGGCCCCGCTGGTTGGCCCACCGGCCGTTGCCGTCCATGACGATCGCCACGTGCTGTGGGATGAGTTCCCGGGGGATATCGGGAGGGAGCGCGCCGGAAGGATGCTTGTACGGGGGAACCACAGGCGCGGTCCGTGCTGCAATCCTGCTTTTCTTTCCAAGTGCCACTGTCAGCTTCGCTCCACGTGTTTGAGGGATTTAACGGCACGCTCCAGATGCCATTGCAGGTAACTGGCCACCAACCCGGCGGCCTCCCGGCGATGCCGCAGATCCGATTCATCGGCAACAGCCCAGTCTCCGGTCAGGAGGGCCGCCAGCAACACCACAGTCTCCGGTGCCGGCGCCGGCGAACCCGGCGGACGACAGTCTCCGCACACCATGCCGCCCAAAGGTGCTGAGAAAGCCGTGTGCGGGCCGGGCCTGCCGCAGCGGGAGCAATCGGTAAAGCTCGGCGCCCATCCGCCCGTGGCCAGGGCCCGCAAAAGGTATGAATCCAGGATCAATTCCGGCGGATGATCCGATCGGCTCAACGCCGCCAGGGCGCCCACCAGCAGGTTGTATTGGGCCGTGCCGGACTCAGCGTCGGCGTCGGTCAGCTTTTCCGCGGTCTCCGTCATGGCTGCTGCCACGGTAAAGCGGCTGTAGTCGGCGGCAATACTGCTTCCGTAAGCGCCCTTCGCCACTGCCTGTGTCACGATGTCCAGGGTCCGGCCGGAGACCAGTTGCAGGTCTGCCACCATGAACGGTTCCAAGCGTGCGCCGAACCGGCTGCTTGTCCTGCGGACGCCCTTGGCAACGGCACGGACTTGTCCGTGATGTTTGGTCAGCAAGGTGATGATGCGATCAGCCTCACCGAGCTTATGGGTGCGGAGCACCACGGCATCGTCCCGGTAGGAACGGGCTGCGAACGAGGACTGATTGGCCACACCCTATCTTCGCACCGACACGGCTGCGGGGAGACCACCGGGCCGTGCAGCGGATATATTTCCCATCACTGCACGGCCCCGGAGCCTAGGCCTGGGCGTCCCGGACGGCCCTGTTGACTGCCGAAATCAAGGCCTTCAGGGATGACGTGGTGGTGCTGGGATCGATACCGACGCCCCACAGAACCCGATCCCCCACGGCGCATTCAACATATGCTGCGGCACTGGCGCTGCCGCCCTCGGACAGTGCGTGTTCGCTGTAGTCCAGGACGCGCACGTCAACGCCGTCCTGGTGCAGGATGTCCAGCAAGGCCGCGATCGGACCGTTGCCGTGCCCCGTTCGGCGGACCTCGGCGCCTTCAATGCGGAGGTTCGCAGTCATGGTCATGGCGCCGGACTCGTCTGTCTCCGTGCTGACGCTGCCCAGGGAATAACGGCCCCACTGTGCCTGCTCCTCTTCCGAGGGCAGGTATTCGTCCTGGAAAATCTGCCAGAGCTGGGCTCCGCTGACTTCTCCGCCCACAGCATCCGTCCGGCGTTGGATGACGCCGGAGAATTCGATCTGTGCACGGCGCGGCAGGTCGAGGTTGTGCTCATTTTTCAGCAGGTAGGCCACGCCTCCCTTGCCCGACTGGGAGTTGACCCGGATGACGGCTTCGTAGCTGCGGCCCAGGTCCTTGGGATCGATGGGCAGGTACGGTACCTGCCACGTGAAGTCACTGACGGGCACGCCGGCTGCCGCGGCGTCCTTCTCCAGCGCCTCAAAGCCCTTCTTGATGGCGTCCTGGTGCGACCCGGAGAAGGCCGTGAACACGAGGTCTCCGCCGTAGGGAGAACGCTCCGGCACGGGCAGCTGGTTGCAGTACTCCACCGTCCGACGGACCTCATCGATGTCCGAGAAATCGATCATGGGATCGACTCCCTGGACGAACATGTTCAGGCCCAGGGTCACCAGGTCCACGTTGCCGGTCCGCTCACCGTTGCCAAACAGGCAACCCTCAATCCGGTCTGCTCCGGCCAGGTAACCGAGTTCCGCCGCAGCTACGCCGGTGCCGCGGTCGTTGTGCGGGTGCAGGGAGATAATGATGCCTTCGCGCGGGTGGAGGTTCCTGTCCATCCATTCAATGGAGTCCGCGTAGACGTTGGGGGTGGCCATCTCCACCGTCGCGGGCAGGTTAATGATGACCTGCTTGTCGGAGGATGCCTCAAAGACATCGGCGACGGCGTTGCACACACGCGCGGCGTACTCGAGTTCGGTTCCGGTGAAGGACTCCGGCGAATACTCGTAAGTGATGTGGGTATCGGTGAGGGTTTCCTCATACTTCTTGCACAACCGCGCGCCCTGGAGGGCGATGTCCAGGATTCCGTCCTCATCCTGGTTGAAGACCACCCTGCGCTGCAGGACCGACGTCGAGTTGTAGAGGTGGACGATCGCTTGCTTTGCGCCTACCAAAGACTCATACGTGCGTTCGATCAGGTGTTCGCGTGCCTGGGTCAGGACCTGGATGGTGACGTCATCCGGGATATGGCCGCCCTCGATCAGCTGACGGACAAAATCGAAGTCTGTCTGCGAAGCTGACGGGAAACCGACCTCGATCTCCTTGAAGCCCATCTTCACCAGCAGCTGGAACATCTTCAGCTTGCGTGCGGGGCTCATGGGATCGATCAGCGCCTGGTTGCCGTCACGGAGGTCTACTGCACACCAACGCGGGGCCTTGGTGATGACCTTGTCCGGCCACGTGCGGTCGGGAACCTCAACCTTGATTTGGTCCTGGAACGGAATGTAGCGGTGGACGGGCATTCCGGACGGCTTTTGTGCATTACGCATGACGTGTGGCCTTTTCTTTCTGTAAGAACTAAGTGAAAGCTTAGCCGGGCACAACGAAACTCCGCGGCGAGGATGGCCCAGCTTTCAGTTAGCTTTCAGGCCTCGCCGCGGCAGCTAAGAAGAAGCATTTCCGCACGCACATGATCACAGTAACACGGTGCGTATGATGACATTGCAACACCCAATGCAACGTCCACTATGCAGACGCTGCGCGGTGCAACGCCGGCAGCAGCGTCCCTTCAAGGAGCCACAGTGCCACAGTCGGGGATCACTCTTTCCAACATCGACCGCAACGTCCGGCCTCAGGACGACCTCTACCAGTTCGTCAACGGAGCCTGGCTGAACAGCACTGCCATTCCGGACGACCGGCCCTTGGAAGGTACTTTCACGTCCTTGCGCGATGAAGCCGAGTTGGCAGTCAAAGCAATTATCGAGGAAGCCGCGGCCAAAGGCGCCGGGGCTAGCGGCGTTGAACAAAAAATCGGCGGGCTCTACGCCAGCTTCATGGACGAAGCGGCAGCCGAAGCCAAAGGACTTGACCCTCTCAGGGACCGGCTCGAAGAAGTGCGTGGAGTTACATCAGTGCAGGAGTTGATGCGGCTCATCGGACGCTTGTTCCGCGCTGACGTCTCCGGACTGTTCGGGATCTATCCGGCACCCGACGCCGGCAACCCGGAGCGGATCCTGCTCTACATCGCCCAAGGCGGACTCGGGCTCCCCGACGAATCGTATTACCGCGAAGAAAAGTTCGCTCCGATCGTCAGCGCCTACAACGCCTACATCGCCAAGCTCTTCGGTTTGGCGGGCATTCCGGACGCCGGCGCTGCTGCGGACCGGATCGTGGCGCTGGAAAAGGCCATCGCATCCCACCACTGGGACAACGTCACGTTGCGCGATCCCCGGAAGACCTACAACTTGAAAACCGCCGAAGAAGCTGCGGGCCTGCTGCCGCTGCTGGATGACTGGTTCGAAGCTGCCCGCATCGACGCGGCCAAGCGCAGCGAAATCGTAGTCAGCACCCCGGACTTCTTCACCGGCGCTGCGGCTTTGTTGGAGTCCGAAGACCTCAGCACGTGGAAGGAATGGTTGACGCTGCGTGTGCTTTCCTCCGCAGCGCCCTACCTTTCAGCAGACTTCGTTGACACCAACTTCGACTTCTACGGGACAACGTTGAGCGGTACGCCCCAAAACAAGGAGCGCTGGAAGCGCGGCGTGGCCGTCGTGGAAGCCGCGCTCGGCGAGGCTGTAGGCCAGATCTACGTGGAGCGCCACTTCCCGGCGGGCCACAAAGCGCGGATGCAGACCCTCGTAGCAAACCTCATCGAGGCCTACCGGCAAAGCATCACCTCGTTGGAGTGGATGGGTGAGGCTACCAAGGCTGAAGCCCTCAAGAAGCTGGATGCTTTCCGTCCCAAGATCGGTTTTCCGGAAAAGTGGATCGACTACTCTTCGGTCGAGATCGATCCCAACGACCTCCTCGGCAACGTGGAGCGTGCGCATGACGCCGACGTCGAGCGGCACCTTGACGAGGTGGGCAAGCCCGTCGACTTGGACAAGTGGCTCATGACCCCCCAGACCGTCAACGCCTATTACCACCCCATGCTGAACGAGATCGTCTTCCCGGCAGCCATCCTGCAGCCTCCGTTCTTCAACGCCGAGGCCGACGATGCCGTCAACTACGGCGGCATCGGCGCCGTCATCGGTCACGAAATAGGCCATGGTTTCGACGACCAGGGCTCTCAGTTCGACGGCAGCGGGGCGCTGCGCAACTGGTGGACCGAAGAGGACCGCGCAGCATTCGAGACCCGCACGGCCAAGCTCGTGGCGCAGTACGACGCACTCTCCCCCTATGCCGCGCCCGGCCACACAGTGAACGGCAAGCTGACCCTCGGCGAGAACATCGGCGACCTTGGAGGTCTGACGATCGCGTACAAGGCATATCAGCTGAGCCTTGACGGGGCGGAGCCGGAGGTCATCGATGGCTTCACAGGCCAGCAGCGGTTCTTTATGTCCTGGGCAGCGGGCTGGCGCCAGGTCATCAGGGCCGAAGAAGCGATCCGCAGGCTCGCCACGGACCCCCACTCCCCCAACGAATTCCGTACCAACGCCATTGCCCGTAACCTCGACGCTTTCCACGAGGCATTCGCAGTGACGGAACAGGACAGGATGTGGATGGACCCGGCCGAGCGTGTCAGCATCTGGTAAGGACGTCCAACAAAATCGGCCGGGCCCTCGTGGGCCCGGCCGATTTTGTTGACGAAAGAATTTGCCTATTGGGTGATGTACAGCGGGTTGACCTGCTGGCAGACCGCATCGCTGGCCGTCTGGTTGACGACGTCGTCGGGGACCGAGGCCGCACCGTAGGCGGTTCCCGTGCCAAAGTCCGTACCGATGTACAGCTGGACTCCGGTCACGCCCGGCGCCTGTTGGACCTGCGTCGCCGGGATCCCGAACAAAGTAGCGACATCGGTGGCGACATCAGCGAATTCGGGACCGTAATAGACCACGGTCTGATCAACGGGGTTGGCCAAGTAGGAGACGGACTGGGCAAAACCGTTGCTGGTCAGGACTCCGAGGATCTCCTGCGCCCTTGTGCCGATCCCGCTGCCGTTGGCGACGGCTACAGGCTGGAGCGCCATATCGTACGCGGGTGGGGCAGGAGGTGCACTGGTGGGAGCGGCCGTCGGGTCACCGGGCGCAGGCGTGGCGGTGGCCCCTGGATTCGTCAGGTCCAGATCGGCGCGCAGCGCTGCAAACAGCTGCGACGCCTGCGGCTCCACCAATTCAAGCCTGTTCGGATCGATGGCAGCGGCCTGAGTGGGCACCGAAACGAAAGCCACCTTGGAAACGTCGATGTCCTTGAGCCTCCCGCCGATGGTCAGGAGGGTAGGCACGGATGCCAGACCCTCATCAACGGTCAGGTTCTGCGTCACAACGTCCGCAATCTGGAGAAGGCGCTGGGGGTTGCCAAGGGTTCCCTCGTCCTTCAACTTTCGGGTCAGGGAGGAAAGGAACGCCTGCTGGCCCTTGATACGGCCCAGGTCTCCACCGTCTCCAAAAGCGTGGCGGGTACGGAGGAATGCCAGCGCCTGCTCGCCCTCCACCTGGGAATTTCCCTTGGCCAGCCGCAGGCCGGAGTCGGGGTCGAAGACCGGATCGCTGACGCAGACATCCACCCCGCCGATTGCCTTGGAAAGTTCCTTCACGGCATTGAAATCCGCCATCATGAAGTGGTCCACGGTGAGGCCCGTGAGTTTGTTGATGGTGTCCACTGCGCAGCCGATGCCGGCTTCGGCCATGGCCTCATTGATCATGACGCCACTGCGCGCCGGGAACGTCTGGTTGGTGGTGCGATCAGTGCATTGCGGCACGTCCACCAGCAGGTCGCGGGGGAAACTCATGACGCTGACCCGCTTATTGTCGGCCGAAATGTCCAGCAGCATCATCACGTCGGAGTGGCCGTACCCTGTTGAGTCCTCGGATGAGCCGTATTGGGAGTTCTTGCCATCGCGGGTATCCGAGCCGAGGATCAGGATCTGCAGCCGGTCCGATTTGTCGTTGACCACGGCCTCACCGGTGTCCCGGGAATCCCCTGCGCTCAAGGGCGCTTTGGTGATGTTGTTCTGCAACCGGATGAACCAGAAAGCGGCGAAGGCAACTCCGGCGACGAGGGCCACTGAGACGACACCCGTGACAATCTTCAGCCACAGCGGCAGCCCTTTGGGCGCGTTCATGTGGCGGGGAGTCCCTTCGGGGTCTCCCCCGTGACGCGCCTCACCGGGTGCAGCGGTGCCGGTGCCCTGGGGCCGGGCTTCACGACGTCGCACTATTCGGTTACCTTTCCTCAAACGCTCGAATTCCCGCAATCATAATGGCCGATTCTGGGAAGTTCCTTATCCTGCCTTCGGCCACGCCGACGCGGGCACAGGCTCAGAAGCCAAGCTTCACCAGCTGTTTCGGATCACGCTGCCAGTCCTTGGCCACCTTGACGTGCAGATCGAGGTAGATCCTGGTGCCCAGCAAGGTTTCGATCCCCTTGCGCGCATTGGTTCCGACCTCCCGCAGGCGGCTGCCGCCCTTGCCGATGATGATGGCCTTCTGGGACGGCCTTTCCACGTAAAGATTGACCCTGACATCGAGGAGGGGGTTCTCTTCGGTCCGCCCTTCGCGGGGAACGATCTCTTCCACCACCACTGCCAGTGAGTGGGGTAGTTCATCCCGCACCCCCTCCAGCGCGGCCTCGCGGATAAGTTCGGCGATCATGACCGCTTCAGGTTCGTCCGTGAGTTCGCCGTCCGGGTACAACGGAGGCGACGGCGGCATGTGGCTGATCAGGACGTCGGCAACAGTGGTGACCTGGAAACCGTCAGCTGCGGATACGGGAACGATGTCCGCCCAGCCCTGCTCTCCCAGCACCTCGCGGCCGAGTGCCTCGACCGCCATCAGCTGCTCAGTGAGGGCCTTGCGGTCCACGAGGTCGGTCTTGGTGACGATCGCGACGATCGGTTTACGTCCGACGGCGGCCAGTTGCGCGGCGATGTATTTGTCACCGGGGCCGATTTTCTCGTTGGCGGGGAGGCAGAACCCGATCGCGTCCACCTCGGCGAGGGTGTCGGCCACGAGCTCGTTGAGGCGTTTGCCGAGCAGGGTCCTGGGGCGGTGCAGTCCCGGGGTGTCCACGAGGATCAACTGTGCGTCTTCCCGGTGGACAATACCGCGGATGGTGTGGCGCGTCGTCTGTGGTTTGGCGGAGGTGATCGCGACCTTCTGCCCCACCAAGGCGTTCGTCAGGGTTGATTTGCCTGCGTTGGGCCTGCCAACAAGGACGGAAAATCCTGCGTGGAAGCCGCCGAAGGCATCCTCGGCGTCGCGGTTCTTACTTTGCTTGCTCACGTGGAACTCCCTGTTGCGTTGTATCTGATTCGTCAAGAAGGTCTTCAAGGTCAGTTTCTTCTTTTGGCATCGCCGCCGCAATGATGTGGCTTACCCGGTTTCGCCGACCCTCAAGCCTATCGGCGCGCAGCGAGACGCCGTCCACTTCCACGGAACTACCCACAATAGGGACTTGTCCGAGGGCCTTGGCCAGCAGGCCGCCCACCGTATCGACTTCGTCATCGTCAAGGTCGATGTCGAACAGTTCGCCAAGATCGTCAATGCTCATCCGGGCGCTCACACGGTATGTTCCATCGCCCAGGTCAACCGCCTCTTCCGCGGCTGCATCGTACTCGTCCACGATTTCCCCGACGATTTCTTCAATGAGGTCCTCCAGGGTGACAAGACCGGCCGTCCCTCCGTACTCGTCGATGACGATCGCGACGTGCGTCGATTCTTTCTGCAGCTCCTTGAGCAGGTCGCTGACAAGCTTGGACTCGGGAACGTAGCGGACCTCCCGGGACAAGGAGTCGACGTCGTGCGGCTGCAGTCCGGGCTCCCGCCGGTGCAGTGCGGCCGCCACGTCCTTGAGGTAGAGGATCCCCTTGATCTGGTCCGTGTTCTCGCCGATAACCGGGATACGGGAGTACCCGGACCGCAGGAACAGGGCCATTGCTTCTTCCAGGCTGGAACCCGTGGTGATGCTGACGATGTCCGTTCTGGGAACCATGACGGAACGCACCAAAGTGTCACCGAATTCGAAGACCGACTGAATCAGTTCAGCCTCATTGTCTTCGATCATGTCCGACTCGGCAGCACGGTCAACAAACTCACGGAACTCTTCCTCGCTGACGAACGCGTCATCGCCTGCGGGCGCCCCGGGAGCAACGGCACTTCCCAAGGACACCAGCCAGGCGGGAACGGGACCGAGCACCCAGCAGAGAAACCGAATGAGCGGAGCAGTGAAGCGGACGACCGGACCCGACTGCGCCCGGCCCAGTTGCCGTGGCGAAACACCCACCAGCACAAAGCCGATGACAGCCATGATGCCGGTGGCTGCCAGCCCGGCAAGCCACACGTTGTCCAACAGGCTGTGAAGCACGACGGCGACTGCAACCGCGGCTGCCATCTCGAACCAGACGCGCCAAAAACGGAGCGCCCGCATATGGGCAACAGGATTCTTCAGAATGCTCGCCAGGGCTTTGCCCTTGCTGCGGAGCACCGATTGTTCAGCTTCGTGCCTGGGCAGGAAGTTGAAGGCAGCCTCCGCTGCAGTCAGCAGGGCGACGAAACTGAGAAAAACCAGCGCCATGCCAACCAGGATGAGCGAGGTCACTGCATGGTCTCCATGGGGGCATCCTTGCCCAGGAATTCAGACAGCAGTTCACGCTGCAAGCCGAACATCTCTTCTTTTTCCTCGGGCTCGGCGTGGTCGAAGCCCAGCAGGTGGAGGATGCCGTGCGTCGTGAGCAGCAACATCTCATCCTGGGTGGCGTGGCCTGCGTTGCGGGCCTGCACTTCGGCCACCTGCGGGCAGATGGCGATATCCCCGAGCATGCCCTGCGGCGTGGGCTTGTCCGGAGTCCCCGGCGTCAGCTCATCCATCGGAACCGAGAGGACATCGGTTGCTCCGGGCTCGTCCATGAGTTCGATGTGCAGCTTTTCCATGGCAGCTTCATCCACCAAAAGGATGGACAGTTCGGCCTGCGGGTGGATATACAGGCGTTCGAAGATGAACCGGGACAGTGTTACCAGCTGTTCCTCGTCCACCTCCACGCCGGACTCGTTGTTGACTTCAATGCTCATTTGCGTTCTCCACGTTTGTGTTGTGCGCCGGCCGCTGCTGCGGGCCGGTGGGCGTCATCCCACTTGCTGTACGCGGAAACGATGTCTGCCACAAGGCGGTGCCGGACGACGTCGCCGGCCTCAAGGATCGAGAAATTGACGTCGTCGATCCCCGTGAGGATTTCCCGGACAATGCGCAGGCCGGAGGTGGCACCGAACGGCAAATCGATCTGGGTCACATCGCCGGTGACAACCATCTTCGAGCCGAACCCAAGCCTGGTGAGGAACATCTTCATCTGCTCGGGCGTGGTGTTTTGTGCCTCGTCCAAAATGATGAAGGCATCGTTCAGGGTGCGGCCACGCATGTAGGCGAGCGGGGCAACTTCAATGGTCCCTGCCGCCATGAGCCGCGGAATCGATTCAGGGTCCATCATGTCGTGCAAAGCGTCATACAACGGCCGAAGATAGGGATCGATCTTGTCGCTCAGGGTTCCGGGCAGGAAGCCGAGCCGCTCCCCCGCTTCCACCGCCGGCCGGGTCAGGATGATCCTGCTGACTTCCTTGTTCTGGAGCGCTTGCACGGCTTTCGCCATTGCCAGGTACGTCTTGCCGGTACCCGCCGGACCGATGCCGAAGATCACCGTGTTCCCGTCGATGGCGTCAACATAGTTCTTCTGGTTCAGGGTCTTGGGCCGGATGGTCCTGCCCCTGCTGGAAAGGATGTTGTGCGTCAGCACGTCCACGGGGTTCTGCACGGACTGGGACCGCAAGAGGGAAACCAGCTGCTGCAGCACGTCCGGAGTGACCACTGTTCCCTTGGCCACCAGCCCCCGGACTTCCTCCAGGAGCCGCATGATCCTCGGAATAACAGTCGAAGGCCCGGACATGGACAGCTCGTTGCCACGAACGTGGAAATTGACGTCGGGAAACTGATCCTCGATGTAGCGCAAGGCCTCATCATGGCTGCCCAGCGAGTGAATCATTTGATCGGAGTTGTCGAACGTGACGATTTCCGTGCGCGTGCCCGGTAGCGTGTGCGGGAACTCGGTGGCCGCGGCGTTTCCGTTTCCGGTCCGCAACCGCCCATTCAGGGATTCACTCATAGTGCTGGCCGTACGGCCTGATCTCCTCCGGTTGGTTCAGTCATTATCCATATGTCCGTGGTGCGCCCATCCTCACGGATGCCCGCCTGCGGGAATGCCTCCAATCCTACGCCAGCAGACCGCAGCCCGGCCCCTTTCCGTGGGGGCTTTCACAGCATCGAATCAAGGCCGTTACGAATTTGTCTCAACTCGGCATCGGGCCGATATCAATCCTGTTGCAGTTGCCCCGGTACCCCCAAAAGCCGGCAGGACGCCGTCGTACATGTGCCAAGCTGGCAAAGCAGGAAGAAACAGGAACAACACTGTACGCACTACCGGCCGCCCGGAAACGTCGGCCGCGAGGCAAGGAACCCCCATCACCAAGCCGGCAAACAACCAGCAAGGCGCACAGCGGCGGAGAAAATCCGCAGTAGCGGCGCCTGCGATGCTTGCTGTCCTATTGCTGACGGGCTGCATAGCCAACGGCGGCAACACACCGGCCACCTCGGGACCTCCCATCAGCGTCCAGGACGCTCCCGCGAGCAATGCCCCCCTTGAGACAACCCAGGCTTCGACCAAAATTCCCGTCTATTGGATCGGGCGCAGCAAGGACAACGTCTACCTGTACCGAGAGTTCAGGGACATCTCCGGCGATGAGAACCCGGTGACCACGGCGCTTCGGATCATGATGGCGCAGAAGCCCTTGGACCACGACTTCTTCACGCCATGGCAGGACCCCGGGAGCCTGGCCACTTCCATCTCCGGCAAGAACGTCATCACAGTGGACATCTCCCGGGATGCGTTCAACGCCAACCTCGACGCCGGGATGGCCCAAAGAGCCGTACAGCAGCTGGTCTACACGGCGTCGGCGGCGGCGTCCTCCTCGGGCCTGATCAACTCGGGCCAGCAAATCCAGGTAGTCATCCTGGTGGACGGGCACACGGACTTCATGGCGTTCGGGCAGGTGAAGCTGGGCCAGCCCATGGCACGTGATGCCTCACTGGTGGCGCCGCTGTGGATCATCGATCCTCAGGAAGATGCCTCGGTGCCCGCGGGTGCGGTGAAGTTCAACGGGCGCAGCACCGACAGTTCAAAGCCCGTGAACTGGCAGATCCTCCAGGACAACGGCTCCGGAACGCGGACCAGCAAGCTTACCGGCCAGGCGAAGCCAACCGGAGATCCCGGACAATACGGGGTTTTCTCCTTCGGGGCCACGCTGAAGCCCGGCAAGTATGAACTCCGGGTTGTTCAGGTGGATGAATCCGGCCGCGCAGACGAGACCACCCTGGACACCCGCCTCTTCAAGGTCGAGTGAGCCCTGGCCCGGGCGGTTGGGCCGGTCCGCCGTCTGCTAACGCCAGCGGCCCAGAATATCGCTCAACAGAACGACGGCGGCCGGTCCGGCCGTTGACGATCGCAACACGTGGTGCCCCAAAAGCGCCGTCACCGCGCCGGCATCACTGAGCCTGGTCACCTCACGGGGAGCCATCCCACCCTCTGGACCGACGATCAGGAGGACTTCCCTCGCGGCGTCCGGGCCGCTGTTCGAGAGGAACCCGGCCTCCTCAATCACCGAACGCAGGGAGTTCTTGGCGTCCTCGTGGAGGATCACCGCCAAATCCGCCGCGGCGGCCGCTTTGGCCAACGCTGTAGTGTCCACCAGGTCCCTGACTTCAGGAATCCAGGCCCGGCGTGCTTGTTTCGCTGCTGCAGTCACCACGGACTGCCACTTCGCGTGCGCTTTCGCGGCGCGATCGCCCTTCCACCGCACAATGGAGCGCTCCGCCTGCCAGGGGATCACAGCATCAATGCCGAGCTCGGTAGCCGTTTCGATGGCGAGTTCGTCGCGGTCTCCTTTGGCAAGCGCCTGCACGAGCACCAACCGGACAGCGGGACGTTCCTCAAAGGCTACTTCTTCCGCAACCACGGACAGCGAGCCTTGCCCTGCCTCGGAGACCCTACCCGTCAGCCTGGCACCTTCACCGTCGGAAATATCCACCGGTTCGCCCGCGGACAGACGCTTCACTGTCACGGCGTGCCGCGCCTCCGGGCCCTCCAGGACAAAGACGGAACCAGACACCAATCCGCCAAGGCTGCCGGCGGGGGCGAAGAATACGGGGTTGCTCACCGCTACAGGTTACCGAGCTTGTCCCGCAGCTTGGCGAACATCCCGCCGCTGGCAACGAGCTTCCCGTCCGTGAACTGTTCTCCGCGGAGTTTGGCGAGTTGACGGAGCAGGTCTTCCTGGGCGGCGTCCAGCTTGGTTGGCGTCTCCACGTGCAGGTGCACTTTGAGGTCGCCGCGGCCGTAACCGCGAAGATGCGTCACGCCGAGCCCGCGCAGGGTGATGATCTCGCCGGACTGCGTACCGGCCGTCACATCGATCTCCTGCGGACCGTCGAAGGTCTCCAGGGTCAACTCCGTGCCTAGTGCGGCTGCAGTCATGGGAACACTTAGCGTGGCGTGGAGATCGTCCCCTTCGCGGATATAGGTGGAATCGCTGTTGACGCGGATCTCCACGTACAGGTCGCCTGCCGGACCACCGGCGGGGCCTGCCTCGCCCTGGCCGGACAGCTGGATACGGGTCCCCGTGGCCACACCGGCGGGCACTTTGATGGTGAGGGACCGGCGGCTGCGGATCCTGCCCTGGCCGCTGCACTCGTTGCAGGGATCCTTGATGATGGTGCCGAATCCTTCACAGGATCCGCAGGGCGCGGTGGTCATGACCTGACCCAGAATGGAGCGCACAGCGCGCTGGACCTGGCCACTGCCGCCACAAATGTCACAGCGTTCCGGGTGGGTACCCGGACGGCAGCAGCTGCCGTCACAGGTGGGGCACACAACAGCGGTGTCCACTTCGAGCTTCTTGTTGACGCCGAACACGGCGTCCTTGAGATCAATGCGCACGCTGATGAGGGCGTCCTGGCCACGGCGCACGCGGGACGCGGGCCCTCCGTGACCCCCGCCCCCGCCAAAGAAGGTGTCGAAAATGTCCTGGAAGGCAAAGCCTTGCCCGGAATAGCCGCCGCCGAAGCCGTTGTCCGTTCCGTTTTCATTGCCCGTGGCGTCGTACACCCTGCGTTTTTGCGGGTCTGACAGGACTTCGTAAGCGTGGGTCACGGCCTTGAAGCGTTCGGCGACATCCTCCCCCGGATTTACATCCGGGTGGAGCTTGCGCGCCAACTTGCGGTACGCCTTTTTGATCTCTTCCCCGGTGGCTTCCGGCGAGACTCCCAAAACGTCATAGTGGCTGCTCAAAGTCGGTATCTCTTCCTTGTTGTACTGCGGTCTTTGGTGACGGCCGGTTTCAGCCGCCGAGAATTCGGGAAAGGTAGCGCGCTACGGCGCGGACTGCCGCCATGGTGGTGGGGTAGTCCATACGGGTGGGACCGAGGACTCCAACCTTGGCGCCGGAACCGTAACCGGTAGCCACCACGGAGGCCTCGGCCAACCCGTCGTAGGGATTTTCCCGGCCGATGCTCACTGTCACGCCGCGCGGATCATCCCCCATGTCCGACAACAACCGGAGCATGACAACTTGTTCCTCAAGGGCCTCCAGCACCGGCCCTATGCTCAGGGGGAAGTCCACGTTGGAACGGGCGAGGTTGGCCGTGCCGGCCATCAGGATCCGCTCTTCCTTACTGGTATCGCTGAGGGCCTGGAGTCCGTTGGCCAGCATCTGGGCCAGTCCCCGCAGCTCCGGCGGGCACAGCGCCACCACGGACGGCAAGACCTGCGGAAGGAGGTCCATCTGCGTGCCGGCGATGCTGCCCAGGAACCGTGAACGCAGCGCCATGAGGGCCTCGTTGGCAACGTCGGCACCGGCATCGATGACCTTCTGCCCAACGCTTCCAGTGTCGGCAATCAGCACCACGAGCACTTGCTTTGGCCCGAGGAGGACGAACTCAACATGGCGCACCACGGCGCGCTTGGAGTGCGGATACTGCACGACGGCTACCTGGTTGGTCAGCTGCGACAGGAGCCTCACGGTCCGCTCAAGGATGTCGTCCATATCATCCGGCCCCTCAAGCAGGGAGTGGATGGCACGACGCTCAGCGGCCGACAAGGGCTTTACCTGGGAGATCCGGTCGACGAACAGGCGGTAGCCCTTGTCCGTCGGAATACGGCCGGCGCTGGTGTGTGGCGCTGCGATCAGCCCCTCTTCTTCAAGCACCGCCATGTCGTTGCGGATGGTCGCACTGGATACGCCCAGGTGGTGGCGTTCTACCAGGGCCTTGGAACCAACAGGCTCCCGCGAATGTACGTAGTCCTCAACAATGGCACGCAGCACTTCGAGTTTGCGTGGCTCACTCATTCCAACACCTCCTGACAGACCATCCGGCCCATGCACTGATGCACGAGGGACCTTCAGCTGACCCTTTTGCTTAGCACTCGACATGCCCAAGTGCTAACAAGTCTAGTATGAGCCACCGCGTTGCTAGCATTGAAACCGCCCGCGCAGACATCCATGGCAGGCCTGGCGGCGACTGCGGCCCGGCAGCCGTCCAAGCCCGAAGAGGTAGGTCATTCCTTGGCTTATGACACCTGGGGTCCACAGGACCTGACCGCTCCTGCCCAACAGCGGCTCCCGGAGGTACCCGTGCAGCGCGGGATGGTGCTGGAGGATGCCCAATCCGGTTGGGTGGGTGCGGTCACCCGCGTGGAAAAGTCCGGCGGGATGCACATCGTGGCCCTCGAAGACCGGCGCGGAAAAACCAAGTCCTTCCAGCTGGGCTTCGGCTTCCTGCTGGAAGGTCAGCCCATCCGGCTCCTGCCTCCCGCGCCCAAGGCGCCCGCCACTGCAGCCTCCCCCACCCGGACAGCTTCGGGTTCCGTGCGCGTCAGTGGCCAACGGGCCCAGGTGGCCAAAGCGAGCCGCATCTGGGTGGAGGGCAAGCACGATGCGGAACTCGTGGAAAAAGTATGGGGTGACGACCTCCGCGTGGAGGGCATCGTCGTCGAGCCCCTGCACGGGGTGGATGACCTCAAAGCCGCGATAGCAGCCTTCAACCCCGGCCCGGGGCGCAAACTGGGAATCCTCGTGGACCACCTCGTAGCCGGCTCCAAGGAATCGCGGATCGCCGCCGAAGCGATGACCTTGCCGGGCGCTGCCCGTAACGTCCTGATCGTGGGACACCCCTACGTGGATGTCTGGCAGGCGATCCGGCCCAAGGTCCTTGGCATCGCCCAATGGCCCGATGTTCCCCGCGGTACGGACTGGAAGACGGGGATCCTGCGCGCTTTTGGCTGGCCGCACGAGACTGCGGAGGACATCGGAATCGGCTGGCAGCGCCTTTTGGGCGCGGTCCGCACCTACGCCGACCTTGAAGCCTCCCTCCTGGGCCGCGTCGAGGAAGTCATCGACTTCCTCACCGCGCCCTGACTCCAGCGCCCGGGCGTCCGACGGCGGCGGGCGGCGGGTTGGTCCCGGAACAGCCCCGGACCCTATATTCTGGGACAGCAACACCGCAGCATTTTTTATAGCAAAGGGAACCAACGTGTCAGAGAACGCCCCAGAAGAACCGGGCAGGGCCGCAGGTCAGCCCCAGTACCATGGCGCGCCTGCAAACGCACTCCCTCTCACAGCCAGCGAGGACCGCCAGTGGGCAACCCTGGCGCACTTCGGTGGAATCCTCGGGTGCCTGCCCTCGCTGCTGATTTACTTGATTTTCCGCGACAGGGGTCCCTTTACAGCGCAGGAATCCAAGGAAGCGCTCAACTTCACGCTGCCGCCCACCATTGCAGCGGCCGTAGCGAACATCCTCGTACTGCTACCGGTTGTAGGGAACATCTTTGCCGTCATCGCCACGGCAATCTGGGTGGCACTCACGTGCTTCTCCGTCTCCGCCGGCATCCGCGTGAACCACGGCCAGCCGCACCGCTACCGCTTCAACCTTCGCTGGATCAAGTAGCGGCGACGCCGATCTTTCCGCAGGGCCGATCTTTCCGTAAGTCAGTCCGGCAGGATGCGCCGCACTACCGCATCGGCCAACAAACGTCCCTTAAGGGTCAGCACCAAGCGACCTTGGAAGGCCGCAGCAGGTTCGGCCAGGCCATCGGCTATCAAACCCGCCACAGCACGCCTGCCGTCCTTGTCCAAGCCGTCTATTGCCAGGCCTGACACAAGCCGCGCCTCCAGCATGATCCGCTCCACGTCCCGTGTTCCGGCGTCGAGCGTTTCCCTGCCCGCAGCCGGAGACTCTCCGGCCACCAGGCGGGAAGCATAGGCAGCGGGGTGCTTCACGTTCCACCACCGGACGCCACCCACATGGGAATGCGCTCCGGGGCCGATACCCCACCAGTCGTCGCCGCGCCAATATGCCAGGTTGTGGCGGCAGGCCTGCTCAGGTGTCCTGGCCCAGTTGCTGACCTCATACCAGCCCAGGCCGGCTTCCGAGATCAGCTGGTCGGCAAGTTCATACTTGGCCGCGTGGTCGTCGTCGTCGATGCCGGGCACCTCGCCACGGCGGATCTGGGCGGCAAGCTTGGTCCCCTCCTCCACGATCAAGGCGTAGGCGCTGATGTGGTCGGGCTCGTAGGAGAGCGCGGTCTCCAACGACTCCCGCCAGTCGGCCATGGACTCCCCCGGCGTCCCGTAAATCAGGTCCAGGCTGACGGCCAGCCCTGCTTCCCGGGCCCACTGGACAACCTGGGGGACACGGCGTGGCGTGTGGGTCCGGTCCAGTACCTTGAGGACGTGCGGGACTGCCGACTGCATGCCAAAGGAGACGCGGGTGAAGCCAGCGTCCTTGAGGACCTGCAACGATTCACGGGTTACCGAATCCGGGTTGGCCTCCGTGGTGACCTCAGCGCCTTCTTCCAGCCCCCAATGCCCCACTGCGGTCCGCAGGATCTCCGCGAGGTCTTCGGCCGGCAGCAGCGTGGGCGTGCCACCGCCAAAGAAAACGGTACTCATGGGACGCCGCGGCAGGCCTGAATCCTCAAGCACTTTCGCTGCGAAGTCCACCTCCGACGCTGCGGTACCTGAGTAGGCAGCTTGTGAGGCTCCCCCGCCCAGTTCCGTCGCGGTGTAGGTGTTGAAATCGCAATAGCCGCACCGCACCGCGCAGAACGGTATGTGGACGTACAAGCCGAACTTCCGGCGTCCGACGTCGGCGAGCACCTGCGACGGCAGCAAGCCGTCAGCAGGTGCCGGATCGCCCAAAGGCAGGACGCTTGGCATTTACTTCTTTGCCTTGTCCTTCGACTCGTCAGTGGTGAGGGCAGCGATGAAGGCTTCCTGCGGCACCTCGACGCGGCCCACCATCTTCATGCGCTTCTTGCCTTCCTTCTGCTTTTCCAGCAGTTTGCGTTTACGGGTGATGTCACCGCCGTAGCACTTGGCAAGAACGTCTTTGCGGATGGCCCGGATGCTCTCGCGGGCGATGATGCGGGAGCCAATGGCAGCCTGGATGGGCACCTCGAACTGCTGCCGCGGAATGAGCTCGCGGAGCTTCCCGGTCATCATCACACCATAGGAATAGGCCTTGTCGCGGTGCGTGATGGCACTGAACGCGTCCACTTGTTCACCTTGAAGCAGGATGTCGACCTTGACGAGGTCGGCCACTTGCTCGCCGTCGGCCTTCCAGTCCAGCGAGGCGTACCCGCGCGTCTTGGACTTCAGGAGATCGAAGAAGTCGAACACGATCTCGGCCAGCGGGATCCAGTAACGGAGTTCGACACGGTCCTCGGACAGGTAGTCCATGCCCTTCATCTGACCGCGGCGGCTCTGGCACAGCTCCATGATGGCGCCGACGAACTCGTTGGGCGCCAGGACGGTAGCGGAGACCATCGGTTCGCGGACCTCGGCGATCTTGCCTGTGGGGTACTCGCTGGGGTTGGTGACGTGGACAACCCGCTTGTCTTCCAAGGTGACCTCATACTCCACGTTGGGAGCAGTAGAGATGAGGTCGAGGTTGTACTCGCGTTCCAAACGTTCGCGCGTGATCTCGAGGTGCAGCAAACCGAGGAAGCCGACGCGGAAACCGAAGCCCAGCGCAGCTGACGTCTCAGGCTCGTAGACCAGGGCGGCGTCGTTGAGCATCAGCTTTTCCAAGGCGTCGCGGAGTACCGGGTAGTCCGTGCCGTCCAAGGGGTAGAGGCCGGAGAAGACCATCGGCTTCGCATCGGCGTACCCGCTGAGCGATTCCGAGGCCGGTTTGGCCTGGTTGGTGACAGTATCGCCGACCTTGGACTGGCGGACATCCTTCACGCCGGTGATGAGGTATCCCACCTCGCCTACGCCCAGGCCCTTCGACGGGGTGGGCTCAGGAGAGCTCACGCCGATTTCGAGGAGTTCGTGGGTTGCACGGGTCGACATCATCTGGATGCGTTCGCGGGGGTGGAGCTTGCCATCCACCACACGAACATAGGTGACCACGCCACGGTACGTGTCATAGACCGAATCAAAGATCATGGCACGCGCGGGAGCGTCCGGATTGCCAACAGGTGCCGGAAGGTCGCGGACGATCTTGTCCAGCAGAGCCTCGACGCCTACGCCCGTCTTACCGGAAACCTTGAGGACATCTTCCGGATCTCCACCGATGAGGTTGGCAAGCTCAGCCGCGTACTTCTCCGGTTGCGCAGCGGGGAGGTCGATCTTGTTCAGCACCGGAATGATGGTGAGGTTGTTCTCCATAGCCAGGTAGAGGTTGGCCAGGGTCTGGGCTTCGATGCCTTGGGCAGCGTCAACCAGCAGCACTGCTCCCTCGCAGGCTGCCAGGGAGCGGGATACCTCATACGTGAAGTCCACGTGGCCCGGGGTGTCGATCATGTTCAGGGCATAGGCTGTGCCGTCAACCTCCCAGGGCATGCGGACGGCCTGTGACTTGATGGTGATGCCGCGCTCACGCTCGATGTCCATGCGGTCCAGATACTGGGCTTTCATGTCGCGCTGTTGAACGACGCCGGTGTACTGCAGCATGCGGTCGGCCAAGGTGGACTTACCGTGGTCGATATGGGCAATGATGCAGAAGTTCCGGATGATGGCCGGATCTGTTGCGGCGGGCACCGGTGCGGTGCGGGCCATGGGAGACACGCAGGGTCCTAACTGTCGGCATTCAAGCGGCAGTTCCGCAAGCCGGGCAGGGGCCAGCTGAGGAGATACCGCACATCTGATCCTCCAGTGTCCCATGAACCAGCCGTTCCCCGTACATCAGGGCAGGGCGGGGCCATCACCATCCGGCGGGGATGGGGACGGTAGCTTGGTCCTATGGCTCTGGACTTACGACCACTCGGCAAAGCACTCCTGCGATCCCTGAGGGCATTGGGTGGTACCCCAAGCAGGACGGCGACTCCTCCCCGTCCCCGGCCAGGCGGGACCCGGCAAGCAACCCGGCCCTCCGGCGTTGTGCCTAAAACCGGGACCTACCCCGGCGACTACCGCGGAAGCGTGCGCGCCAGCTACTCCCCCAAGCCTGACGGCAAGCCTGATCCGGGGGAGATCGTGTGGAGTTGGGTCCCCTATGAGGAAGACCACTCCCGCGGCAAGGACCGCCCGGTTCTCCTGGTGGGGCGTGACGGCCAATGGCTCCTCGGACTCATGCTGACTTCCAAGGACCATGACAACGGAGCGCGCGCCGACGATTACGTCGATGTCGGCACGGGTCCGTGGGACCGTCAGGGCCGGCCCAGCGAGGTCAAGCTGGACAGGGTCATCCGACTGGATCCGAACGCCATCCGACGCGAAGGGGCGGTGCTCGGCCGGCAGGCTTTCCAGGAAGTCATCAGGGCCCTGGCGGACTCATCCATGCGGCGTTGAGCGGTAATTCCTGCCACGACGGTCTTTCTGCTATCCTTTATAGCTGTGTGTCCGTGCAGGTCGACGGCCATACATGGTTGGCTGCCATAGGCATCCCCACGCCGCTCAGTCGATGGCCAACCTGACAACCCTCTAGACCATTTCCGCATTAAAAAGAGAGTTCATACGTGGCTAATATCAAGTCCCAGAAGAAGCGCATCCTCACCAACGAGAAGGCTCGGCTGCGTAACAACGCCGTCAAGTCCGAGCTGAAGACGGCCATCCGCGCCGTCAACACCGCCGTTGCGTCTGCTGACAAGGATGCTGCTGCAACTGCACTTGTTGCTGCCAGCCGTAAGCTGGATAAGGCTGTCAGCAAGGGCGTTATTCACAAGAACAACGCTGCAAACCGCAAGTCGGCGATCTCCAAGAAGGTCAACGCACTCTAAGGTTTTTCCAGTTCGACTGAGCTGAACAGGAGGCCGGCACCCCAGGGTGCCGGCCTCCTGGCTTTAAGCGTCATCCTGGGCCCCGTAGCGCCGGCCCGGCTTCTGCTACCGCCGTTGGGCGGACGTCGCAATCACTGTCACGGCGTGCTCCACGGCATAAACGGGATCGCGGGAGAGGCCCTTTACCTGCGCATCTGCTTCGGCGATGACCTGGATTGAACGAATCAGCCCCTCGGGAGTCCAGCGGCGGACATCCCGCTGCGCCTGCTCCACCAACCAAGGCTGCATTCCGAGATTCTTGGCAATGGACGCCGAAGACCCCCTGGCGCCCGCGACCTTGGCAAGTGTCCGCAGCTTCGCCGCCAGCGCTGCCACCAAGGGAACAGGGTCCACACCCGTGGACAACGCGTGACGGAGGGTGGAGAGGGCCAGTGGTCCATTTCCGCTCATAGCCGCGTCTGCCACCTTGAAGGCCGTGGCCTCCACCCGGCCCCCGTAGTAGCGATCCACCGTCTCGGCCGTGACGGCCGTGGTGGCGTCAGCGATCAATTGGCTGCATGCCGCGGCAAGCTCGGACAGGTTGGCGCCCACGGCGTTGACCAATGCCTGGACCGCGTCACCCTGGATCCTCCGCCCGGACGCCTTGAACTCTGCAACCACGAAGGACGTCTTGTCCGCGTCCTTCTTCAGGGGCTGGCAATCGACGACCGGCCAGCCCCCCGCCTTCACGGCATCCAGGAGCTTCTTCCCCCGGACTCCGCCGGCATGGCGAAGGACCAGGACCACATCATCTTCCGGCTGCGCAAGGTACTTGATGGCATCGGCCAGGAAAGCGTCGTTCATGGATTCCAGGCCCTCCACCTCCACCAACTTCCCCTCGCCAAAAAGCGACGGAGCGACAGTCATGGCCAAGGAACCGGCCTCATAGGAAGCCGCATTGAGTTTGGTGAGCTCAACATCCGGGGTGGCCGAACGCACTTCGGCGCGGATACGGTCCATGGCACGAATTCCCAAGTACTCCTCGGGCCCTGCGATGAGGACTACCGGGGCGGGCGACGCGTCACGCCAGCCGACGCTGTTCGCCGCAGCGCCCTTGGCCCGGGCCTCGCTCTTGTTCCGGGAATTTTGGGCAGCAGCCACTGGGGGTTCCTTCCGGAGGGATGTTTGCAGGATTCAAGTCTGCCACGTTTGCTCCGGCGCTTCCTATGGAACGTGATGGGACCGCCAGGGCGGGCACCATTGCGCACCTCCCAATCCTTTAGACGCCGCACAAGGCGTTGATGAACGCCACGAACACCCACCATGACGCCGGTCGGATGAAGCACAGCCCACGTTCCAAAGAGGGTAAGAGCCGACAAGAGCACCATGGCACTGACCCCCACCGGGCCGTCTGCCCACGGGAGGCCGGAACCGGGCAGGCCGGCAAAGTACCGGGCTGTTGCCGCTACGGCAGCCGCGGCGTTCCCGGCTACGAAGAAGAGGACGGGCGCCAGCCACGGAACCAGTGCTGAAACAGGGACGGCCAACGTCCCGAGGATGGTCACTGGCGCCACGAAAATTCCAGCCACAACATTTGCCGCGAGGGCGTACGGCGACAGCTGCGGTTGAACGAGGACGATCACGGGCCCGCACGCCAGCTGGGCGGACAACGGAACGGACACTCCCGCCGCCAGCCACCGGGGCACCCAACGGGGAAACCACGACGTCAGGCGCCGGGCCAGCAACACGATGCCCAAGGTGGCAAGGACGGACAGAAGAAATCCGAAGCTGACGGCCAGGCCCGGGCTGATCAAGAGGAGGGCGGTGGTGGCGAGACAAAGGAACGACAGTGACCTCCCACGGTGGCCCGTCGTGAGGGCTACTAGACCCACAGAGCCCATCACTGACGCCCGTAGCACACTCGGATCGGGTCCCACCAGGAGGACAAATGCAGCCAGGCCCACAACAGCGACGATGGCTGCCAGAGGCCGTGACAGCCGCAGCGAACGGGCAAGCAGGATAAAGCCGGCCAAAATCAACGAGCAATTGGAACCGCTTACAGCGGTTAGATGTGTCATCCCGCAGGTTTCCATCGCTGCTTTCAGGCTCGCGGGCAGGGTGCTGGTGTCCCCGACCACCATCCCCGGCAGCAGCCCCGCCGGGTCCGGTTCCAGCAGCTCCGCGGCGGACTGGCTGAACCGTTCCCGTGCCCGGGCTGCCGACTCCTTGGGGTCAAACGCGGTACCCACCTGAGTGGGCCCGGTGGATGCTGACAGCGTGGCAGCATCGGGCTCTCCGGGCCTTGGCTCCTTGGGAATCCCCGTCGTCCTGACGGATTGACCCGGCCTGACATCTTTCCATGCATCATTCCCCAGGACCGTAAGTGTGGCGGTTCCGCTGACTTTGCTGCCGTGCGCGGTGAGGTTCTCAAGTTCAGCCTGCAACATCCAACGCCCCTCGCCGCTGCCACCCGGCGCAGGAACAGGCGCCGGAATCCCGGCCACCCGTACTTGGATGACCACAGGGTGCCCCTCGCTGACGGCAGCGGCCAACGGACCGGATTCCCGCTTTGCGGCGTCCACCGTGCAGTGGAGGGCAACCGCAGCACCAAGGAGGCAAGCAACCGCGAGGGTGACCGGGAGCGTCCGGCCCCGGCCGGCTTGCTTCCCGCGCATTCCCCCGGCCTTCCTGCGAAGCGGACCTGCCAGCAACAACGCAGCAGCCCCTGCCGACAGCAAGGCCGTGAGAGCGGCCCCCGATTCCCGCAGGAAGGTGGTCCCGGCCAGCGCGGTCGCCCAGACCACGATGACAGCCGGCACCAGGCGGACGTCGAGGCGCCCGTCATCGCCGTCGTCGCTACTCTCAGCCACCTTGCACCGTCACAAGGGGCCGCAGTGACTCCATCAGCTTGGGACCAATACCGTCCACGGCGTCCAGGTCATCAACGGACAGGAACGGTCCGTGGTCTTTCCGCCACGCGACGATCCGTTGCGCCATGACCGGCCCAACGCGCGGAAGGGTGGAGAGTTCTTCCACCGACGCCGTGTTGACGTTGATCTTGCCACCTGACGCGCCGGAACCGTCGCTGCCGGAGCCGTCGCTGTTGGAGCCGTCGCCGCCGGAAGCACCACCGGACCCCACCGCAGTTTCGGGGATGTGGGGCACGGCCCCTGCCACCGGTACCGTAATTTTCGCCCCGTCGGCAACCAGCTCCGCAAGGTTCAGAGCGTCCGTGGCAGCCTCGGGTGTGGCTCCCCCTGCCGCCTCCAGGGCTTCGAACACCCGGCTTCCCTCAGGCAAGGACACGACTCCTGGCCTGTTGACGGCTCCGGCGACATGCACGGTGACCTTCGGGCCGGCACCCGCGGGCGCCTTGGTGGGCGCAGCGTTTTCATCTGCCACGGGCTGTCCGGCGCCGTCCGTGATGCTTCCAGCTGACTCAAGGGGTGTGCTGGTGGTCGGTTCTGCCGAAGCCTGCCACATCAGCACGACGAGCAAGACCAGGCAAGCGCCGGCCACCAGGAGCGCCACCCGCCGCGAGGTGCGGAACCGTATCCGGGACGGCGGGGCCGAATCTTCTCCGGGACCCTCCGAGTCAGGCTCCGCAAAGGTCAACAGGGCCTCGCCGCGCGTACCCGGCGGGGCCTCGTCGCTGGTTCCCGGCCCGACGTGCCGGGAGAGCCGGTGCCGGAATGCCTCGGCTGCAGCGTCCGTGGACGCGTCCCTTTTCCGGCGTGGCATACAGCAAGCCTAGGGTCGACTCAGCACTCCCCTGCCGGGCATATCAGGCTATGTGGAAAACCCATCAGTTGCCGGGCGTACTGCTCTCTCCGACAATGACGGCCAGGACCCCCAGGCCGGCGTGTGCCGCGAGGACAGCCGGCAGGGAACTGATCTGCGCGGGCGGGCATTCCGGGCATCTTTCGGCAAGCCGAGCCGCCAAGGATTCCGCTTCCCCGGGGTTTCCGAAGTGATGCACCGCCAACCTGGCCTGACCGGTCGGCCGCGTGGCAATATCCGCGGCCACGATTTCCTCGAGCCGGGCTACAGCCCGGACCGCGGACCGCACCTTTTCCAGCGGAACGATCCTGCCGTCGTCGACCGCCAGGATCGGTTTGATGGAGAAGACCGTCCCCAGCAGCGACGCCGCGGCCCCAATGCGGCCGCCACGCCGCAGTTGTTCGAGGCTGGGAACGTAGAAATAGACCCGTGTGCGCTCCAGGCGCCGTTCAGCGAACGCGCGCACCTCCCCGGCCGCCTGACCGGCAGCGGCAGCAACAACGGCACTTTGCACTCCCATGCCCTGTGCCATGCCGACGGTCCGGGAGTCCAGCACCTCGACGGGGATGTCCACCCGTTCGGCCGCAAGCCGGGCGGCGTCAACAGTGCCGGAGAGTTCGGCGGAGATGTGTACAGACACGACGGCTTCAAAGCCGCGTCGCTTGGCGGCCGCATAGGCTTGCTCAAACTGGCCGGGCGAAGGCCGGGATGTTTTCACCGGGGATCCGGAGGCGAGGGCGACCGCGAGGGTCTGCATGATGTCGTCCTCTCCCTCACCGTAGATCTCCTCCCCCACCATCACCGGCATGGGGACCACGGCGAGGCGGCCATCGGCGGCAAACGCGGAAACCCAGTCGGCCGGCAGTGCCGCCGCGGAATCAGTCACCACTGCTGTGCGCACGACGGCGTCACCCGGGTCCTGCGCGACCGGCACAGGCACAGTGGGCAGCCGCAAGCGGGAGAGGCGCTCCTTCAGCCACATCCAGGCGGGCGGTTCTCGATCCGGCACCCGGACCTCCTTTTAACGGTGCGCGGCCGCCGGCAATCGGAGCCGGCGGCCGCAATGTCCAAAAACCTGAACGATTGTCAGGCCGGAACGATGTTCACCAGTTTAGGCGCCCTGACGATGACCGTGCGGATGCCACGGCCGTCCATTGCACGCTGGACGTTTTCAGAAGCCAAGGCCAACTCCCGGAGTTCATCCTCGGAGATGTCCGGGGAAACTTCGAGGCGGTCGCGTACCTTGCCCTGGACCTGCACCACGGCAGTCACGGTTTCCTGGACGAGGAGCGCATCGTCATGCTTGGGCCATCCGGCGTTGGCCACCGAAGCGGCGTGCCCGAGGGCGCTCCACAGGTCCTCAGCCGTGTACGGGGCAAAGAGGCTCAGGATCACTGCCACCGCTTCCACGGCTTCGCGGACAGCCGGGTCGGCTCCGCCTGCGCCGGAGTCGATGGTCTTCCGCGTGGCGTTGACCAACTCCATGAGGCGGGCCACCACAACGTTGAATTTGTTGTTGTCCAGCAGCTCGGCAGCGTCAGCGATGGTCTTGTGCGTGACGGTGCGCAGGGCCCGGTCACCGGTGGCGGGATCCGTTCCGGGCTCGCTGGTGACGTCCTGGCCAAGGCGCCAGGCGCGTGCCAGGAACTTGCCCGAGCCGGACGGTGAAACGTCAGCCCAGTCGACGTCGTCTTCCGGTGGGGAGGCGAACACCATGGTGAGCCGGACGGCGTCCACGCCGAACTTGTCCAGCTGTTCGCCCAGGTCCACGCCATTGCCGAGGGACTTGCTCATGGCTTTGCCGCCGTTGAGCACCTGGCCCTGGTTCAGCAAGGCGCTGAATGGCTCGTTGGTTTCGATCAGGCCCATGTCCTTGATGACCTTGGTGAAGAAGCGGGCGTAGAGCAGGTGCAGGATCGCGTGCTCCACGCCGCCCACATACTGACCGACGGGCATCCAGTCGTTGATCTTTGCGGGATCGAACGGACCTTCGGTGTAATCCGGAGAAACGAAACGCAGGAAGTACCACGAGGAATCGACGAACGTGTCCATGGTGTCCGTATCCCGCTGGGCTGCGCGGCCGCAGTTGGGGCATTCGACGTTGACCCATTCGACGGCGGCGGCCAAGGGCGAGGTGCCCTTCGGCGCCAGTGCCTCGCCGCGGAGATCCGAAGGCAGGGTGACGGGAAGCTGATCGTCCGGAACGGGCACCTCGCCGCACTCACCGCAATGGATGATCGGGATGGGCGTGCCCCAGAAACGCTGGCGGCTCAACAGCCAGTCACGCAGGCGGAAGTTGACGAATTTCTCGCCGGTACCCAGTTTTTCCAGGACCTCGATGGCCGCGGGAATTGCTTCGGCCTTGCTGAGGCCGTCAAGGTCGCCGGAGTTCTTCAGCGTCCCCTCGCCGGCCGTCGCGATGCCGGTTTCGGCAGGATCGTCCTCGCCGGTGTCCAGGACTGCGCGCACCGGCAGGTTGAAGGCCTTGGCGAAGTCGAGGTCGCGCTGGTCGTGGGCAGGGACGGCCATGATGGCACCGGTGCCGTAATCCGCCAGGACGTAGTCGGCGGCCCACACGGGAAGCTTTTCGCCGTTCAGCGGGTTGATCGCGTAACGGCCCGTGAACACGCCGGTCTTTTCGCGCTCGGTGGACTGGCGTTCGATTTCCGAGAGCGCCTTGACTTTCTCGCGGTAAGCCATGAGTTCGTCGTGCTGCTCAGGGGTGACCAGGTCCAGGGCGAGGTGGGCGTCTGCAGCCACAACGAAGAACGTTGCCCCGTACAGGGTGTCCGGGCGGGTAGTGAAGACCGTGACTTCGCGTTCCGGGCGGCTGTCCGCAGCCTCAATGACGAAGCGGACGTGTGCGCCTTCGGAACGTCCGATCCAGTTGCGCTGCATCGCCAGGACGCGCTCGGGCCAGTGGCCTTGGAGCTGGTCCATGTCCTCGAGCAGGCGGTCCGCGTAGTCGGTGATCTTGAAGTACCACTGGTTCAGCGACTTCTTGGTCACGGCGGTACCGCAGCGCTCACAGGCTCCGTTGACAACCTGTTCGTTCGCCAGGACGGTCAGGTCCTTCGGGCACCAGTTGACCGGCGAGTCCTTGCGGTAGGCCAGTCCACGCTCGTAGAAACGCTTGAACAGCCATTGCGTCCAGCGGTAGTACTCAGGATCGGAGGTGTGCAGGCGACGCGACCAGTCCGCGGAGATGGCGTACCTCTTGAAGGACGCGGCCTGGGTGTCGATGTTGGCGTAGGTCCACTCGCTGGGGTGGGCGTTCCGCTTGATGGCGGCGTTTTCCGCCGGCAGCCCGAAGGAGTCCCAGCCGATGGGGTGCAGGACGTCGAAGCCCTTTTGACGCAGGTAGCGGGCAACAACATCGCCCATCGCAAACGCCTCCGCATGCCCCATATGAAGGTCTCCGGAAGGGTACGGGAACATGTCCAGCACATAGCGGCGTTCCCGTGAGCCGTCATCGGCCGGAGTGAACACCTTGAGGTCTTCCCAGACCTGCGGCCACTTGGCTTCCATCGCAGCGAAGCTGTAGACGCCTTCTTCAGGCGCCGCGGCTGCGGCTGACTGTGCTGTTCCGGTCTCTGTCTCCGGCTGAACGCTCACTGCTGCCCTCTTCTGTTCTTGATGGCGGAATAGTCCCCTGCTGCTGTTACTCGCACCGTGACCAAAATGCCCCGGACACACAAAAGCCCCTCAGCAAAGGAGGGGCGGCCGCTCGGCTGGTAACTGCCGGGCGGCTAACTAAGCAGAAGGTTCGCACGCATACACATACCTTACCGCACCAAGCCACTGCGGTTGGTGCGGCGACGGCGGGCTCGCAGGAAAGGGGCCGGTGACTGCCGCCATGGTGTGGCGGTAGTTGCCGGCCCCTTTCCGTACTACTTACTTAACGTCCTCGTCGACCCAATCCATGGACTTGGTGACTGCCTTCTTCCACAGCCGCAACTGCCTCTCCTGCTCAGCCTTGTCCATCTGCGGTTCCCAGCGCTTGTCCTCGCCCCAGTTGGCACTGAGCTCGCCGAGGTCGTTCCAGAAACCGACTGCCAGGCCGGCGGCGTAGGCAGCACCCAGGGCCGTAGTCTCGATGACCTTCGGCCGTACCACGGGGACACCGAGGATATCCGCCTGGAACTGCATCAGGGCATCGTTGGCGACCATGCCGCCGTCGACCTTCAGCTCGGTGAGCGGTACGCCCGAGTCTGCGTTGACGGCGTCCAGCACCTCGCGGGTCTGGAAAGCCGTGGCCTCCAGCGCGGCCCGGGCGATGTGGCCCTTGTTGGCGTAGCGGGTCAGGCCCACGATGGCACCCCGGGCATCAGCACGCCAGTACGGCGCGAAGAGGCCCGAGAACGCAGGAACAATGTAGACGCCGCCGTTGTCCTCCACAGCGGCGGCCAGTTCCTCGACCTGCGGTGCGGAACTGATCATGCCGAGGTTGTCGCGCAGCCACTGGATCAGCGAACCGGTCACTGCAATGGAACCTTCCAGCGCATAGTGCGGCTTCTGGTCGCCAAGCTTGTAACCGAGCGTGGTGAGCAGCCCGTTCTTGGAGTGGACGATTTCCTCACCTGTGTTGAAGATGAGGAAGCAACCGGTGCCGTAGGTATTCTTCGCCTCGCCGGCCTGGAACGCCGCCTGGCCGAAGGTGGCCGCCTGCTGGTCACCGAGGATGCCGGCCACGGGAGTTTCGCGAAGCAACTGCGACGTGTGGACGTGGCCGTAGACCTCGGAGGAGGACTTGATGGCCGGCATCATGGATGCCGGAACGCCGAAGATATCCAGGATTTCCTGGTCCCATTGCAGCGTTTCGAGGTCCATGAAAAGCGTGCGTGAAGCGTTGGTGACGTCCGTGACGTGCACGCCGCCGTCGGTGCCGCCGGTCAGGTTCCACAGGACCCATGCGTCCGTGTTGCCGAACAGCAGATCGCCGGCCTCAGCACGTTCGCGGGCTCCGTCGACGTTGTCCAGGATCCATTTGATCTTGGTGCCGGAGAAGTACGTTGCCAGGGGCAGGCCGACTTTCTGTTTGAAGCGGTCTCCCCCGCCGTCCTTGGCGAGCTCGTCCACGATCGGCTGCGTGCGGGTGTCCTGCCAGACGATGGCGTTGTAGACGGGCTCACCAGTGTTCTTATCCCAGACGACCGCGGTTTCGCGCTGGTTGGTGATGCCCACGGCCGCGATGTCGTGTCGGGTCAGGTTCGCCTTGGACAGGGCCGAGCCAATGACCTCGCGGGTGTTGTTCCAGATTTCAGCCGCGTCATGCTCCACCCAGCCGGCCTGCGGGAAAATCTGCTCGTGTTCCATCTGCCCGGACGACACGATGCTGCCGGAGTGGTCGAAGACGATGGCGCGGGTGCTGGTGGTGCCCTGGTCAATGGCGATGACGTATTGGTTCATGGTGACGTCCTTGTCTTGGTTCTTGTTGGATAGGGAGTTCTAGCCTTGTGTGGAACGGATTGCTAGCCGGCGATCGCGGGCATGATGTCGGGGACCCAGAGCGCCACGAGCCCTGCCAGCCCGCCACCAACCAGCGGCCCGACGACGGGAATCCACGAATACGCCCAGTCGCTGGTGCCCTTGCCCTTGATCGGAAGGATTGCGTGCGCGATGCGGGGTCCAAGGTCACGGGCCGGGTTGATGGCGTAGCCCGTGGGACCACCGAGTGATACACCGATACCGACGACCAAAAGCGCTACGGCCAACGGCCCCAGGCCGGACGGGGTACCGCCGAAGGTCAGGATGACGAAGACGAGGACGAACGTGCCGATGATCTCAGTGATCAGGTTCCACGGGGTGGAGCGGATAGCCGGCCCGGTGGAGAAGGTGCCCAGCTTGTTGGCAGCCAGCGGTTCGGCATCGAAGTGCTGCTTGTAAGCCAGCCAGCACACAACAGCGCCGAGGAAGGCGCCCAGCAGTTCGCCGCCGAAGTAGGTCAGCGTGGAACCGAAGGTCACAGCGACGTCGGGCGCGTATTCGCCCTTCCCATTGACCAGCAGGCCGAGGGTGACTGCGGGGTTCAGGTGCGCGCCGGACTTTGCAGCCACGAAGACGCCCGCGAAGACCGCAATACCCCAGCCCCACGTCACCATCAAGAATCCAGCGTTGTTGCCCTTGGTGCCTTTGAGTGCAACGTTGGCCACGACGCCGCAACCCAGAAGGGTCAGCATCATGGTTCCGAATACTTCGGAAAGGAAAACAATTCCAAGAGACATCTTTGACTCCTCATTTTTCTGTTGTCAGCCTCCTCGCGGGTTGAAGAGGCTGTTGGAATGGCACCGTCGCCGGTGCCGTTCCGATGGTGGGTTTAGTCCACCAAGCTGTGTACGTTGACCCTGTGGTAACGCTGCAGGACCTCCTGTGCATGGCGTACTTCGCTTTGCCGGGCCGCTTCATCCCATCCCATGGGGCCGGCCAGTACCGCGGCGAGCTCATTGAGCAGCTCACCCGTGACCAGCCCCCGGAACGCCAGGGAAGTACGTCGGATGAGCACATCCACCAAGTGGCCAACCTGCTCGTTCTGTGCCATGAATTCGAGTTCGCGGACGCTCAGCTCCCGGGTTGAACGCAGCGAAGCGTCATTTCCGGCCTTGAGGTAGGCGATGACGTCCTCGGCACGGGTGCCGTAGCGGGTCAGCAGGCCTTCCACCCGGCCGGCGTCGAGCCCGGGTCCCATGTGCTTCTTGATCCACTCCTGCTCGCCTTCGGCCGTCGCCGGATAGCCGGCGCCACCGCCGATGGGGAGCTTCGCCGTCGAGACTTTGCGTGCCAGTCCCAGTTCGCGGAGGACGTCGTTGGTCATGTGTTCGGCCAGCGCGCGGAAGGTAGTCCACTTGCCGCCAACCAGGCTGAGTACGACGGCGGCCTTGCCGCCTGGCGTGGCCACTGCGGCATCGCCGGTGCGGACGCTCCGTTCGATCCTGTAGTCCCTGGACACGAAGCCGGGCTGCGTTTCATCGTGCCGCGGTAGTGGCCGCACCCCCGAGAAGCTGTAGACGATGTGGTCGCGGTTCACGGAAATGGTCGGGAACACATGCCCCACCAGGTCGAAGAAGTAGTCCACCTCGGCGTCGGTGCATACTGCGTCTTCGCCCATGTCCGCGTCAACGTCGGTGGTGCCTACCAGGACGCGGTCGCCCATGGGGTAGATCAAGACAATGCGGCCGTCGGTGTGCTCAAAGAAGATTTCCCGGCCGTTGCAGGCTTCCAGGAGCTCAGGATGGTCCAGGACGATGTGGGATCCCTTGGTACCGCCCATGAAACGGCTGGCAGCACCCATGGCCTGGTTGGTGAGGTCCACCCAAGCGCCGGTCGTGTTGACGATGACGTCAGCCTGGAAATCGAACTCTTCGCCGGAGAGCTCATCCCGGAGCCTGGCGCCGTGTGGGCCCATGCCTGCAAGCGAGACGTAGTTGCTGGCCCTCGCTGTTCCGCCCTGCTGTTTGCCGGAGGAAAGGCCGGCCTTTTCGCCGTCCTGCAGCACGTCAAGGGTAAGGCGCTCCGGATTGTGGACCGATGCGTCAAAGTAGGTGGCCGAGTACTTGATGTCCTGGCGGAGCCGCGGCAGCTCAGCCAGCGCCTTGTCACGGCCGAGGAACTGGTGGCGCGGTACAGTGCCGCCGTCACGGGAGAAGAAGTCGTACATGGTCAAGCCGAGCTTGATGAGGAAAGCACCGCGCTCCTTCGGCTTGCCCTGCTTGTGGCTGAGGAAGCGGACAGGTGCAGCCAGGATTCCGGAGAACGTGCTGAAGATGGGGATGGTGGTCTGCAAAGGCTTGACGTAGTGCGGCGCGATGCGAAGCAACCGGTTCCGCTCCACGACAGATTCCTTGACCAGCCGGAACTCACCGTTCTCGAGGTAGCGGATGCCGCCATGGATCATGTGCGACGAGGCGCCGCTGGCGCCCTGGCAGTAGTCGCCACGCTCCACGAGGGCCACATCCACGCCTTGGAGTGCCAGATCACGGAAAGTCCCGACGCCGTTGATCCCACCACCGATGATGAGGACCTGCGCTGACGGCCGTTCCTGCAAGGCCGCCGCAGATCCACGTCGCTGCGTTCCAGCTGACTGTCCGGAA
Source organism: Paenarthrobacter ureafaciens (assembly GCF_004028095.1). NCBI lineage: Bacteria > Bacillati > Actinomycetota > Actinomycetes > Micrococcales > Micrococcaceae > Paenarthrobacter > Paenarthrobacter ureafaciens. Next base: position 131,973 of record NZ_SBHM01000006.1, read on the forward strand.
TTCCTGTTGTGTCCCAAAACTGCTCCCTTGGGCTCGGCTTGTGCGCAACTTTTTGTCACGGCACCTGTCACCACTAATCTGGCGAAGGTGGAAAATGGAGTCAAGCTATTTGCACAAACGTGCAGCAAGGAAATGAGATGGGACGATCACGTCACTCGGATGCGCTTCGGGCCGCACAAATGTATTACTTGCAGGACCTGACCATGGACGCCATTGCCCGGGAGCTGAGAACCTCGCGGTCCACGGTCTCAAGGCTGCTGTCATCGGCACGCGAAACCGGGCTGGTACAGGTGCAGATCCGCAGCCCGTTCGATACGGCGCCGGAGTTGGAAGGCCAGATCCGGGACCGGTTCGGCGTCGATGTCCATGTGGTTCCCGTGCTGGACACGCTGAACGAAGCCGAAACCCTTGACCGGGTGGCAATGCAGGCCGCCAGGACGATCGGGCCGTTGGTGGATTCGAACGCGATCATCGGGGTGGCATGGGGTGCCACCCTCAGCGCGGTCAGCCGGCACTTGACCCGGAAAGTCACCCACGACAGCATCGTGGTCCAGTTGAACGGTGCGGGCAACATGCAGACCACCGGCATCACCTACGCGAGCGACATCATGCGCCGTTTCGGCAATGCCTACGGGGCGCGGGTGGAACAGTTTCCGGTTCCTGCCTTCTTCGACCACGCCGCCACCAAGACGGCCATGTGGAATGAACGTAGCGTCCAACGCATCCTGGACCTGCAGGCGAGGATGAGCATTGCCATCTTCGGCGTGGGATCCGTGGATTCGGATTATCCCAGTCACGTGTATGCCGGCGGCTACCTCGACGAACAAGACCTTGCTGAACTGGCTGCTGATGACGTCGTGGGCGACGTGGCCACTGTCTTCTTCCGGAGCGATGGCTCCTCGGACGGCATCACCCTGAACGAGCGGTCAACAGGTCCTACCCACGACCAGCTTCGCCAAGTGCGTCGCCGGATCTGCGTGGTGTCCGGAGCTTCCAAGATCAACGGCCTCCAAGGCGCATTGGCCGCGGGCCTGGCCACGGACCTGATCCTTGACGAAGCCTCGGCCCGCCGCCTGGTCAGCTTTACCGGCCAGCCAGCGGGTATTCCTGCCGGTAATGGGTAGAGTCGTTGTCATGAGAATCCCGGCGCGGCAGAGCTTGAACAACGGCGTGATGATGGACTCCGTGGGGTACGGGTTGTACAAAGTTCCCCCGAAGGACGCCGAGTCCCTGGTCAGCACCGCACTGGGGGAAGGCTACCGTCGCTTCGACACCGCGGCCATGTACGGCAACGAAGTAGGCGTCGGACGCGCGATCGGCGGGGCCATCGGCGATGCCAACGAGGCGAACGTCGGGACCGGTGGTTCCGGTGAGGCGGTTCATGCCCTGGCCCGGGAGGACGTCTTTGTTACCACCAAGGTCTGGAACGATGACCAGGGCTACGACGCTACCCTGCGCGCCTTCGACACCTCCATCGCCAATCTGGGCCTTGACTACGTGGATCTCTACCTCATCCACTGGCCCTGCGCCCGCCGCGGACTTTTTACTGAAACCTACAAGGCGCTCGAGACCCTTTACCGCGAAGGAAAAGTCCGGGCAATCGGCGTTTCGAACTTCCAGCCGGAGCACCTGGCACGGCTGATGGAATCAGCCGAGGTCGTTCCTGCGGTTAACCAGATCGAGCTTCACCCGTGGTTGCAGCAGGCCAGGCTCCGCACCCTGCATGAACAGCTGGGAATCCGCACCGAGGCCTGGAGCCCCCTCGGCCGGGGACAGGTCCTGGCCGACCCGGCCATCGCAGAGCTGGCCGACAAGCACCGGCGCACCCCGGCGCAGGTCATCATCCGGTGGCACCTCCAGCTGGGTAACCTGGTGATCCCCAAGGCAAGTTCGGCCGGGCGCATCAAGGAGAACTTTGCAGTTTTCGATTTCGAGTTGGACCAGGACGACATGGACGGCATGGCCGCCCTCGAAAGACATCACCGGACAGGCTCGCATCCGGACACCGTGAACTAGGAACAACTGAATGGAAAATGTGGACACCGCGCACACCCCTGAAGGTGCACAGGCCCCGGTCGAATTCTTCAGCAAGTCCCTGCCGGGACGGACCTCTGCCTCAACCATCGACGTCGATGGAAGCAACGTAGCGTACTGGACATACGAGCCTGTGGAGGCGAAGGAGAACGCGAGGACAATCCTTGTCATCCACGGCTTCCGCGGGGACCATCACGGACTCCTGCGGGTGGCGGACCAACTTCCCGATATGAGGCTGATCATGCCGGACCTACCGGCATTCGGCAGCTCGGAGCCCGTTGTTGGCGATGAACACTCCGTAGCGCGCTATGGGATGTTCATCAAGCACTTCATGGAGGCCCTCGGGCTGGGCCCGGACACCGTCCTCCTTGGCCACTCCTTCGGATCCATCGTGGCCAGCCACTTCGCAGCCGACTACCCGGGCGCCGTCAACCCGCTCATCCTGGTCAACCCCATAGCTTCGCCGGCACTGGAGGGTCCCAAAGGCTTGATGACCAAGCTGGCGGTCTTCTACTACTGGGCTGCTGCACGCTTGCCCAAGGCTCCGGGACTCGCCCTCCTCCGCAACCGGGTGGTGGTGCGTGTCATGAGCGTGACCATGGCAAAGACTAAGGACAAACAACTCCGCCGCTTCATCCACGGCCAGCACGACGCCTACTTCAGTGCCTTCGCCAACCGGGAAAGCCTCCTGGAGTCATTCAAAGCATCGGTCTCCGGGACAGTCGGGGACGTCGCAGAGAGGCTCAACCTGCCGGTCCTCCTGATCGCCGGTGAGAAAGACGAAATCGCCACGCTGCCGGACCAATACAAACTGATGGCGCTCCTGCCGGATGCGAGGCTGGAAGTGATTCCCGGCGTCGGGCATCTTATCCACTACGAAACCCCCGCCCCGGCCGCCGCCGCCATCCGCGACTTCCTGAAGGACAATCCCGCGTGAAAATCGTTTTTGATGCCCGCTTCACCAGGACAGAGCACCATGACGGCATCAGCCGGTACGGCTCCAGCCTGATCGCCGCGGTCTCCAAAATCGCCGATGTCACCATGCTCATCAGCGACCAGCGGCAACTCGCGCTGCTTCCCGATGTTCCCTACGTCATGATCAACAGCCCGCTGTCCCCCATGGAGCTGTTCGTGGCGGGGAAGGTCAATCCCTTGGGCGCGGACGTCGTCGTGTGCCCCATGCAGACCATGGGCACGTGGGGCAGGCGGTACGGCTTGATCCTGACGCTGCATGACCTGATCTACTACGAACACCCCGCTCCCCCGGGGTTCCTTCCCGCACCCGTGCGTCTGCTGTGGCGGCTCTACCACAAGGCGTTCTGGCCGCAGCGGATGCTGTTGAACCGCGCGGACGTCGTGGCGACCATCAGCCGCACCACCGAAGCGCTGATGGCAAAGTACCGGCTGACCAACAGGCCGGTCCGCATCGTGGCCAACGCCCCGCAGGGCGGCCAAACACCGCGGAATCCGGCGGACGGCGCTGAAAAATCGCTCGTGTACATGGGCTCCTTCATGCCGTATAAGAACGTGGAAACGATGATCCGCGGCATGGCCGGCCTGCCCGACTACACCCTGCATTTGTTGAGCCGCATTACCCCCGGACGCCGGGCCGAACTGGAGGCCCTGATACCGGACGGCGCCAAGGTGGAATTCCACAACGGGGTCACCGACGACGAATACGAGGATCTGCTGAGGCGGTCCACGGCCCTCATCAGCCTGTCGCGGGCCGAAGGGTACGGGCTTCCCTTGGTGGAGGCGATGGCTGTGGGCACTCCGGTGATTGCCAGTGACATCCCGATCTTCCGCGAAGTGGGCGCCGACGCCGTGAGCTTCGTCCATCCGGAATCACCGTCGGAATTCGCGGCCGCCGTAACCGCTTTGGACGAGCCCGGAGCTTGGCAGCGGCGCTCACTCAGGTCCGTGGAACGTGCCGCCGACTTTGATTGGGACGCCTCTGCACGCCAGCTTCTGGCTGCAGCCGAAGAAGCCATTGCCCTGCGCTCCCGCAAACGCCGCACCTCCCCCAGGAAGGACGCCCGATGATCGAGATCCTGAGCCCCTCAGAAGTTACCAAAGCCAGGGTAACCGGCGCCTTGGTGGCCGATATCCTCTACACCCTGAAGAGCCGGACCACGGTCGGCACCAACTTGCTGGACATCGACCGCTGGACCAAGGAGATGATCCTCAAGGCCGGCGCCGAATCGTGTTACGTCGACTACGCGCCCTCCTTTGGACGGGGTCCCTTTGGGCATTACATCTGCACGGGTGTCAACGATGCTGTGCTCCACGGCCTCCCCCACGATTACAAACTGGCGGACGGTGACCTGCTGACCCTGGACCTGGCCGTGCTGAAAGACGGAGTAGCCGCCGACTCCGCCATCAGCTTCGTGGTTGGCGAATCAGCTCCCCCGTCAGGGGTTGCCATGATTGAGGCCACCGAACGGGCACTCAGTGCCGGCATAGCTGCGGCGGTCCCCGGCGCCCGCATCGGAGACATCTCCCATGCCATAGGTTCGGTCCTGGGTGCTGCCGGCTACCCGGTCAACGTGGAGTTCGGCGGGCACGGCATCGGTTCCACCATGCACCAGGACCCGCACGTTCCCAACACCGGCAGGCCCGGGCGCGGTTACGAACTCAGGCCAGGGCTGCTGCTCGCCCTGGAGCCCTGGGTCATGGAAGACACCGCCAAGCTGGTCACGGACGCAGACGGCTGGACGCTCCGGAGTGCTACCGGGTGCCTGACCGCCCACAGTGAACACACCATTGCCATCACGGATTCGGGTGCCGAGATACTGACGCTCCCCACGGGCACGCTGCTGTAGGCAATCAGAGAACGTCCACGCCGTCCAAACGCAGTTGGACCGGACCGGCCACCCGCTTGGCCGCGTTGGCCGCCTTCACGGCCCGCATGGCCTGGGTGGCGTTGGCGGCCTCGGCGTAGGGAATGAAGTACAGCGTACGGACGTCCCTGTCTTCCGCTGCAGGGCCGTCCTCCCTTGCGGGGCCGGCGGGCTGGCTCCCGGACATCGCCAAGGGGGCCGGGCCTACACTCCGCAGCTTTGGCTGGCCGGACTGGCCGAGGAACGCGTCCAAAGCATCGGAAAAGTGCCCGACGTCGGCCCGGGGACCCGTGACGGAAGCCACCCGGACCGCTGGTGGGAGCTGCAGTTCCTTCCGGAGTTCCAGTTCCCGCGAGGCGTAGCCGGGCGCATCCCACCGCACCAACGCTCCAGTAGCTGTGGTGTCGTCCGCCGTGACAACCACGAGGCCGCCCTCGCGGGCCGGCCTGACCAACGCTGCGGCGTTGAACCAACGGCGCACAGTGTCTTCACCGGCACGCAGGTTCTCGCGGCGAAGCAAGGAGCTTCCGTCCAGCAGCAAACAGGCGGCATAACCGCCGTCGGCCACTGGTTCGGCACCAACCGTGGCAACCACCAGTGCAGGAGCGTCCGGCACACCGGCCTTGACGTGCTCCCCCGACGAGGTGACCACAGCATGGCCGGGGAATGCCCGGCCCAATTCCTCGGCGGTCCTGATGACCCCGGTTGCACCACGCCGCAGCCGGGTCCCCGTGCAATGGCTGCAACGCCACTGGGGCGCTGGAGTGGAACACCACCGGCAAGCCGGCATCGCTGACCCGCCTGCCATGGCAAGGGGTCCCTGACAGGCATTGCACCTGGCAGGCTCACGGCATGTTTCGCACACCAGTGACGGTGCGTACCCGGCCCGTGCCACCTGGACCAGGACCGGGCCCCGTTCCAGGCCCGCTTTGGCGGCACGCCAAGCAGCACCGGGCAAACGTGCAATACGTGCGAGCGGATCCCGTTCCTGTTCGAAGCTGTCCGCGGTGTTCACGACCCTGGGCACGGTTGACCGGACGACAGTGCGCGGGGCCTCGACGGCCACCGCCCAGCGCAGGTCCACCAGCCGTTGGAGTTCCGTGCTGCGCGTGTGCGATGCGAGCAGGCACGCGGCGCCCTCCTGCTCGCTGCGCAGAAGCAGGACTTCCCGGGAATGGGCGTAAGGGGCGCGCTGATCAATGTGGAGGTCGTCCCCGTCATCCCAGCAGACCACAAGGCCCAAGTTCGCCACCGGCGCATAGGCAGCGGAGCGGGTTCCAACGGCAACCCCCGCTTCACCCCGCAGCAGCCGCAGGAAATTACGGTAGCGCGGTGTCTGGCCGTCGTCGGCCGTCAGCCGGGCAACATCACCCTCAGGCAAGACAGCGGCAAGGGCAGCTTCCACCCGGTCCAGGTCCCGGTAGTCGGGCACCACCACGACTGCGCCCCGGCCTGAGCTGCGGACCGCAGCGACGGCCGCGGCCAGCATGGCGGGCCAACCGTGCCGGCCATATCCCTGCAGCGCTGTCAGGACGGCTTTGGGCGCACCGCCCCCGGCCAGGTGGTGGAGGAAGGCAGGGCCGTTGCTGTACGCGCTCCACTCCGGCCCGGGCCCAACATCGGGCCCAACGCCAGATGTGGAGACAGGCCCAGGCGAGGTGCCCGCCTGGGCTTCTTTCTCCACCTTTGCCACCCGTGGCGGAATGGCCGTGCGGAGTACATCACTCAAAGTTCCGGCGTACCGTGAAGCCACCGCGGCGGCCAAGGCGTGGACGGCCGGCGTCAGCACGGGCACCGGCGACACCACCTTGTGCAGGGTGCTGAGCTCCTGCCCGGCCTCGGAGGTTTGGCGTCGCTCCGTGATGTATCCGCTGAGTTCCTGCCCGTTGAACTTCACCTTCACCCGCACGCCGGGGAGGGCCTTGCCTTCAAGTTCAGCGGGCACGCTGTAGTCGAAAGGCCGGTCCAAATGCGGGAGCGGAGATTCGAGCACTACGCGGGCAACGGGATCCGCTGCTGCCAACGGCGGCCCCTTCACGGGGGCTTTTGCAGGGAAACCCTGCAACAACGAAGGTTGCACCAAGGCAGGCCGGGATTCATGCTCCGCCATGCACTTCACCTCCTTCTTGGAACGCCACCACAGAGTGGACACTGGCTTTGAGCCCCGCCTGAACGACGGATGCCCGCAGCGGGATCAACCCGCCACGGGCATCTCTGGCTCAAGCCAATCATGAGCCGCTGACATTATGTGGACCTGGCGGCACGTGCGCGGCCGGGTGTCAGGCGTTGAAGAACTCCTTGAGGTCGGCCACGCGGTCGAGGCGTTCCCACGTGAAGTCCGGCTCTTCCCTGCCGAAGTGACCATGTGCGGCCGTCTTGGCATAGATGGGCCGCTTGAGGTCGAGGGCATCGATGATGGCCCGGGGACGGAGGTCGAAGATTTCGTCGATTGCCTCCGCAATCCTGGCCGGATCAACGGTTTCCGTTCCAAACGTCTCAACGTACGTACCCACCGGGCGGGCCTGGCCGATCGCGTAGGCGATTTGGATCTCTGCCCGCTTGGCGAGGCCGGCCGCCACGACGTTCTTCGCTACCCAGCGCATCGCGTAGGCTGCCGAGCGGTCCACCTTGGACGGGTCCTTGCCGGAGAACGCGCCGCCGCCGTGGCGGGCGAATCCGCCGTAGGTGTCCACAATGATCTTGCGGCCGGTCAGGCCGGCATCTCCCACGGGTCCGCCGATGACAAAGGCTCCCGCGGGGTTGAGGATGTTAGTGGCCCGGGAAAGGTCCAGGTTGGAGGCTGCAAGCACAGGTTCGATCACGTGGCTGGCAAGGTCCGCACGCAACTGGTCCAGTCCTGTTTCCTCGGCGTGCTGGCTGGAGATCACCACGGTTTCGACCGAAACCGGCCGGTCGCCGTCGTACCCTACCGTCACCTGCGTCTTGCCGTCGGGCCGCAAGTACGCAAGTTCGCCGCTTTTCCGGACCTCGGTGAGGCGTTCGGACAGGCGGTGCGCAAGCCAGATGGGCGTGGGCATGTAGGACGCAGTTTCATCACTGGCGTAGCCGAACATGATCCCCTGGTCACCGGCGCCCTGGAGGTCGTAATCATCTTCCTGCCGCCCCTCCCGGGCTTCCAGGGAGTTGAAAACGCCACCCGCGATGTCATTGGACTGCTGGCCGATGGAAACGGACACACCGCATCGGGCACCATCGAAACCGTTGGCCGAGGAATCGTAGCCGATGCCAAGGATGGTCTCGCGGACAATCTGGGGAATTTCCACGTAGGCGTCGGTGGTGACCTCGCCGGCCACATGCACCAGTCCGGTGGTAGCCATGGTCTCCACTGCCACCCGGGATTCGGGATCGGCGGCCAGCAGCGCGTCAAGGATGGCGTCACTGATTTGGTCGCAGATTTTGTCCGGGTGCCCTTCAGTGACCGACTCTGAGGTGAAGAGCCGGAGCTTGGACGGGTGGCCATGCGTTTGGTGGTGCAGCGGTAAAGTCACTCGACTACCTTACTGGGTTGCGGGACGACGGCATTTGCCGTGTGTCCCTTTGCTAAGAATTTCACAGCAGGGCTCGCCTGCAGGGAGCTATGGTGCGGGGAAGGCCGCGGACAGTTCGACGGCGGCACGGTCCACGACGGCGGCGGCGACGTCGGCCTTCGAGCCGGACGCCGTTTGCGGTTCGGCACCATGTCCGGAAAGGATGACCACGGAGTTGTCGTCCTGGCCGAATACCTTTCCAACGCCCACGTGGTTGACAACCAGAAGGTCACACCGTTTCCGCTTCAGTTTGGCGGTGGCATGTTGCAGCACATCGCCATGGGCGTCGCCTGTTTCGGCGGCAAATCCGATGATCAGCTGCTGCCGGTCCGCGGCATTGCGGGCTTCTACGAGCTCCTGCAAAATGTCGGGGTTCCGGACCAGGCGGACGACCGGCGCTTCTTCGCCGTCGACCTTCTTGATTTTGGTGTCCGAGACATCCGCCGGCCGGAAGTCCGCTACCGCAGCAGCCATAATAACGACGTCGGAGTCCACTGCCGCTTTCAGGGCTGCCTCACGCAGCTCCAGGGCGGACTCAACGCGGACCAACTCGACGCCGGCCGGAGGTTCGATGTCCATGTGGGCCGCGAGGAACCGGACGGTTGCACCTGCTGCCAGGGCTGCCGAGGCCAAGGCAGCTCCCTGCTTGCCCGAGGACCGGTTGCCCAGGAAGCGGACAGGGTCCAACGCTTCCCGTGTACCGCCCGCGGAGATGGTCACCACTTTTCCGGCCAACGGGCCAGGGCCGGCGCCGTACGCTGGACCAACGGGTGAACGGCTTCCCGCCAAGGCGATCGCGGCCTCGAAAATGACGTCGGGCTCAGGCAGGCGCCCCGGGCCGGAATCAGCGCCGGTGAGGCGGCCGACTGCGGGGTCCAGTACGGTCACCCCGCGGCTTCGCAGCGTCGCCACGTTGGCCTGGGTGGCCGCGTGCTGCCACATCTCCGTATGCATCGCCGGGGCAAACAGGACCGGACCGTGCGCCATGAGCAGCGTGTTGGTCAGGAGGTCGCCGGCTTGGCCCGTTGCTGCCTTCGCCAGGAGGTCCGCGGTGGCGGGGGCAATCACAATGAGGTCTGCCTCGTGGCCCAACCGCACATGGTTGACCTTCTCGACGTCGTCGAAAACGCTGTTGCTCACAGGATTGCCGGACAACGCCTCCCACGTCGCGACACCTACGAACCGCAGGGCGGACTCGGTGGGAATGACCGTGACTTGATGACCGGCTTCAGTAAAAAGCCGGAGGAGCGATGCAACCTTGTAGGCTGCGATCCCTCCCCCGACTCCGAGGACTATGCGCACGTGACCTCCGTCAACAGGCAGTCTGCTTGTTTATTCCGTGGGCTCGATGGGGGTCGAAACCAGGACGCCTTCATTGATCTCGCGCAGGGCGATGGAGAGCGACTTCTCGTTCAGCTTGGTGTCGACCAGCGGACCGACGTACTCGAACAGCCCCTCGTGCAGCTGGGCGTAGTAGGCGTTGATCTGGCGGGCACGCTTGGCGCCGAAGATGACCAGGCCGTACTTGGAATCGGCAGCCTCAAGCAGCGAATCGATCGGCGGGTTGATGATGCCTTCAAGGTTCGTGGACACGAAATCTCCAAATTCTAGCGGGCCGACAAGTGCAAGCGCTTAGCGCTCGTGCGGGGTAAGCCCCATGAGTGAAACAAGCTCGTCCGCTGCCCGGCGAACGTCGTCATTAATGACGGTGTGGTCAAACTCCGGTTCAGCAGCAAGTTCCAGTTTAGCGGTTTCCAGCCTGCGCTGCTGTTCCTCGGCCGTTTCAGTGCCCCGGCCCACAAGCCGGCGCACCATTTCGTCCCACGTCGGGGGCGCCAGGAAGACGAACTTTGCCTCCGGCACAGCCTTTTTGACCTGGCGGGCGCCCTGGAGATCGATCTCCAGCAGCACCGACCTGCCCTCGGCGATGGCGGCGTCCACGGTGCTGCGAAGGGTGCCGTACCGGTTCCGTCCGTGCACCACGGCCCATTCAAGGAACTCCCCGGCGGCCACCAGCGATTCAAACTCCTCGGCCGTCTTGAAGAAGTAGTGGACGCCGTCCTTCTCGCCCGGCCGTGGAGCACGGGTGGTGGCTGAAACAGACAGCCACACCTCTGGATAGTTGTCCCTGATATAGGTGGATACGGTTCCCTTGCCCACGGCAGTGGGTCCTGCAAGGACAGTCAGTCCAGGTTTCGTGCTCACGGATTCCTTCGAAAGATGCTTAGACGCTTTGCTGGGTCTGAATAAAATCTACCAGCGCGCGGGCCTGGTGGATTCCCAGCCCCCTGATCCTCCGTGATCCGGCAATCCCGATCTCAGCCATGATGGCCGCGGCGCGGACCGGGCCGATGCCGGGAAGGGCTTCAAGGAGTTCGACCACCCGCATGCGTGCGATCGCCTCGTCGGTTGTCCCCGAGGAGATGAGCTCGGCGATGCTGACTTCACCCCGCTTGAGCCGCTCCTTGGCTGCCGCACGGGTGGCCCGCGCTTTGGCAGCCTTCTCCAAGGCGTCGGAACGCTCTTGTGGTGTCAGCTCTTTTAGGGCCATGGCCAAACTCCCGTCAAGTCGGAATTGTGACACCGATCACGCGGCTGATGCTGAACCTACCTGCAGGGGGTCAGCCGCGCAAGCCATCCAGGGTTTCCCGGGTGGCTGCCTGCAGCGCGGCAATGTCCGGACCCGCAGCCAGGATGCCACGGCTGGACGTTGCCAGGACCATCGGGTAGGCCTGTCCAAAGGTCTCCCGCAGATCAGCCGGAGTGGCCCCCTGGGCCCCGAGCCCCGGGGCGAGGATCGGTCCCCGCACCGGGCCGAGGTCTATGTCCAAATCGCCAAGGGCCGAACCTATGGTCGCGCCGACCACCAAGCCCACCGAGCCCAAGGGCCCTTCGTAACGCTGGTTCTCCGCAGCAGCTGCAGCCACGATGCGGCGGGCCACCGAATCCCCGCCGCCGACGTGCTGGACGCTCCGGCCCTCAGGGTTGGACGTCAGCGCCAGGACAAAGACTCCCCTGCCGTGTTCGGCAGCGAGGTCCAAGGCCGGACGCAGGGACTCAAAACCGAGGTACGGGCTCAGCGTCACCGAGTCGGCGGCCAGGGAAGATCCGTCACGAAGCCAGGCATCGGCGTAGGCCGCCATGGTGGATCCGATATCCCCGCGCTTGGCATCGGCGATGCTGAGCACGCCTGCTTCGGCTGCTGCGGCCAGGGTCCGCTCCAGGACGGCCATGCCGGCCGACCCGTGGCGCTCATAGAGCGCCACTTGGGGCTTGACCGCGGCAGCGAGGGAAGCCACCGCCTCCACCACGGTGAGCGAGAAACGCTCCAGTCCTGCGGCGTCGTCGTTCAGTCCCCAGGAGCCCAGCAACTGCGGGTGCGGATCGATGCCGACGCACAGCGGCCCCCGGGCTTCCATGGCCGCAGACAGCCGGGAGCCGAACGACTCAGGCATGTGCAGCTTCCAAAGAGGCGGTCAGGTTGGCGGCGTGCTCCTGCAGGCTGGTCACGGACCACTCGTAAGTACGGAGTGCTTCGATGGCCTGCACAGCGGCGTTGAACTCCGCCACCGTGGTGATGCACGGGATGCCGATGGACGTCGCGGCCGCACGGAGTTCGTAGCCGTCGCTGCGGGCTTCGCCGCCGGACGGGGTGTTGAACACCATGTCGATTTCACCCGCGATGACAAGGTCCGCGATGGTGCCTTCGCCCTCTGCGCTGCTTCCCTCGGCCACCTTGCGGACCGGCGTCGCCTGGATACCGTTGCGGCGCAGGACGTCCGCGGTGCCGCCGGTGGAGACGATTTCGAAGCCGAGGTCAGAGAGCCGCTTGACGCCCATGATCACCGAGCGCTTATCGCGGTTGGCTACCGACACGAAGATCTTGCCTTCGGTGGGCAGGGCGTTGTTGGCACCGGACTGGCTCTTCGCGAACGCGGTATCGAAGTGCTTGTCGATGCCCATGACTTCACCGGTCGAGCGCATTTCAGGGCCGAGCAGCGAATCAACGACCTTGCCCTCGGGCGTACGGAAGCGGCTGAAGGGCAGCACGGCTTCCTTCACGGCTACCGGAGCATCCAGGGGCAGGGTGGAGCCATCGCCGGTTTCCGGCAGCATCTTGTAGGCGCTGCGGAGCTGGTTGATGGTCACGCCGGTGCCGATCAGCGCGGCAGCCTTGGCCATCTGCACGCCCGTCGCCTTGGAGACGAACGGGACGGTGCGGGAGGCACGCGGGTTGGCTTCCAGGACGTACAGGACGTCGGAGGCCAGGGCGAACTGGATGTTGATGAGGCCGCGCACGCCGACGCCCTCGGCGATGGCGCGGGTAGCGGTCCGGACCCGCTCGATCACGTTGTTGCCCAGGGTGATCGGAGGCAGGACACAAGCGGAGTCACCGGAGTGGATACCGGCTTCTTCGATGTGCTCCATGATGCCGCCAAGGTACATGTCCGTTCCATCGAAGAGCGCGTCGACGTCGATTTCGACGGCGTCCTCCAGGAAGCGGTCGATCAGCACGGGGTGGTCCGTGGTGATCTCCGTGGCGTTGGCGATGTAGCGGGAGAGGTTGGCCTCGTCGTAGACGATCTCCATGCCACGGCCGCCCAGGACGTAGGACGGACGGACCAGCACCGGGTAGCCGATCTCGTCGGCGATCTTCTTGGCGTCCTCGAAGGAAACGGCGGTGCCGTTCTTGGGGGACGTCAGGCCGGCTTCGTCCAGGACGCGGGCGAAGGCACCGCGGTGCTCGGCAAGGTCAATCGCTTCCGGGGAAGTGCCCAGGATCGGCACGCCCGCGTCAGCAAGCTGCTGGGCAAGCTTCAGCGGGGTCTGGCCACCCAACTGGACAAAGACGCCCATGACGCCGCCGGTGCGTTCCTCGGCCGCGATGACCTCCAGCACGTCCTCGAGGGTCAGGGGTTCGAAGTAGAGGCGGGTGGAGATGTCATAGTCGGTGGAGACCGTCTCCGGGTTGCAGTTGACCATGACGGTCTCGTAGCCGGCCTTGCGCAGCGCCATGGAGGCGTGGACGCAGGAGTAGTCGAACTCGATGCCTTGGCCGATGCGGTTGGGCCCGGAACCGAGAATGATCACCGAGGGCTTGGCGTGCAGGCCCACTTCATCTTCCTCGTCATATGCCGAGTAGTGGTACGGCGTGTAGGCCGCGAATTCGGCTGCACAGGTGTCCACGGTCTTGTAGACGGGACGGATGCCCAGAGCCTGGCGGACGCCGCGGACAACGGCCTCGGAGTTGTGCGTCAGGGCACCGATCTGCTCATCGGAGAAACCGTGGCGCTTGGCGTTGCGGAGCATGTCCTCGCTGAGGACACCGGCCTTGCGGATCCCGTGCGCGGTCTCGTTGAGCAGCTGCAGCTGGTCAAGGAACCAGGGGTCGATCTTGGTGGCTTCGTAGAGTTCCTCCACGGTGGCACCCCCGAGGAGCGCCCGCTGCACCTGGTACAGGCGTTCGGTGGTGGGACGCTTGGCCTTCTCAATGAGTTCGGCGACCTCATATTCGGGCACGGAGCTGAAGTCCAGCTGCGAACCCTTCTGTTCCAAGGAACGCAGGGCTTTCTGCAGGGCTTCTGTGAAGTTGCGGCCCATGGCCATGGCCTCGCCCACGGACTTCATGGTGGTGGTCAGCGTGTTGTCGGCTGCCGGGAACTTTTCGAAAGCGAAACGCGGGACCTTGACGACGACGTAGTCCAGCGTCGGCTCGAACGACGCCGGGGTCTTCTGCGTGATGTCGTTGGGGATTTCGTCCAGCGTGTAGCCGAGGGAAAGCTTGGTGGCGATCTTGGCGATGGCAAAGCCGGTGGCCTTCGATGCCAGGGCCGAGGAACGCGACACGCGCGGGTTCATCTCGATGACGACGACGCGTCCGGTATCCGGGTTGATGGCGAACTGGATGTTGCAGCCACCCGTGTCCACGCCCACCTCACGGATCACGGCAATGGCCACGTCGCGCAGCTTCTGGTACTCGCGGTCCGTCAGCGTGAGGGCCGGGGCCACCGTGATGGAATCGCCGGTGTGGACGCCCACGGGATCGAAGTTCTCGATGGAGCAGACAGCAACGACGTTGTCGTTCTTGTCCCGCATCATCTCAAGCTCGTATTCCTTCCAGCCAAGGATGCTCTCTTCGAGCAGCACCTCGGTGGTGGGGCTGTACTGCAGGCCCTGACCGACGATCCGGCGGAGGTCGTCCTCGTTGTACGCCAGTCCGGAACCCAGGCCGCCCATGGTGAAGGACGGGCGGACAACCATCGGGTAGCCGAGGTCCTCGGCGGCTTTGAAGGCCTCGTCCATGGTGTGGATGATGTGGCTGCGGGCGGACTCGGCGCCGCAGCGCTCAACAACGCCCTTGAACTTCTCGCGGTCTTCGCCGAGCTCGATCGCGGCGATGTTCGCACCGATCAACTCCACGTTGTACTTCTCCAGTACACCGTTCTTATCCAAGGCGATGGCCGTGTTCAGGGCCGTCTGTCCACCAAGGGTGGGCAGGACGGCGTCGGGACGCTCCTTGGCAATGATCTTTTCGACCACCTCCGGCGTGATCGGCTCCACGTAGGTGGCATCGGCGAACTCGGGGTCCGTCATGATGGTGGCCGGGTTGGAGTTGACCAGGATGACCCGCAGCCCTTCGTCCTTCAGGACGCGCAGGGCCTGGGTACCGGAGTAATCGAACTCGGCCGCCTGGCCGATGACGATCGGCCCGGAACCGATGACAAGGACGCTCTTGAGATCTGTACGCTTCGGCATTACTTGTTGTCCTCAGTCTTGTTTTGGTTCTTGGTTGCGGTGGCGCCGCCGGCTTTCGTTTCAGCCATGAGGTCGATGAAGCGGTCGAAGAGGTACGCGGCATCGTGCGGCCCTGCGGCCGCTTCGGGGTGGTACTGGACCGAGAACGCAGGGATGTCGAGGCAGGCAAGTCCTTCAACGACGTCGTCGTTCAGCGAGACGTGGCTGACTTCCACCCGGCCGTAGCGCTCTTCGGGTGCCACGGTGGCGCCGTTCAAGGGCGCATCAACAGCGAAGCCGTGGTTCTGTGAGGTGATTTCCACCTTGCCCGTGCGGCGGTCCATCACCGGCTGGTTGATGCCGCGGTGGCCGTACCGCAGCTTGTAGGTTCCGAACCCAAGGGCGCGCCCCAGGATCTGGTTTCCGAAGCAGATGCCGAAGTACGGCAGCTTCTCGTCCAGGACGGAGCGCAGCAACTTGACCTGGTGGTCGGCAGTGGCGGGGTCCCCGGGGCCGTTGGACATGAAGAAACCGTCGGGGTTGAGGGCGTTGACGTCCTCGAGCGTGGCGGTTGCCGGCAGGACATGCACCCGCACGCCGCGCTCGGCGAACCGGACGGGGGTCATCGCCTTGATACCGAGGTCGACGGCGGCAATGGAGAACCGCGGTTCGCCTTCCCAACCGTGGTCCTTGGGGTCCACCACGTAGGCTTCGTCGATGCTTACCTCTTCGGCAAGCGCCGAGCCTTCCATGGGGGCGCTTGCCAGCACGGTATCCAGCAGTTCCTTGTCGGACGCGTTGGCGGCTTCGCCGGAAAAGATCCCGGCGCGCATGGTCTTGTGCTCGCGGAGATGCCGGGTGATCGCACGGGTGTCAACGCCCTGGATACCGACGATGCCTTGGGCGACGAGTTCTTCGTCGAGGCTCCGCTCGGACCTCCAGTTGGACGGGCGTCGTGCGGCGTCGCGGACGACGTAGCCCTCAACCCAGATCTTGCGCGATTCGGCGTCCTCGCCGTTGACGCCGGTGTTCCCGATGTGCGGCGCAGTTTGCACCACGAGCTGGCGGGCGTAGGAGGGATCGGTGATGGTCTCCTGGTAACCGGTCATGCCGGTGGCGAAGACCGCTTCGCCGAGCGCGGTGCCCTGGGCGCCGTAGCTCCGGCCGCGGAAAATACGGCCGTCTTCCAGCACCAATACGGCTGCTGAGGGGGTTGGTGAGGTGGCTGCGTTACTGTCCGTCACTTTATTACTTTCCACTATCGGCATCTGCCTGAGGGGCTGCGGAGGTCAATTCTTGTATGGCTTGGCGGAGGCGGTCCTGGTCGGCGGAGTTCCTCGACCTGAATCCTGTGTCCAGTTCACGGCTGCCCAGTTTCCAGCTGATAACAAGGAGCCCGTCCTTTTCGACGAACTTCCCTGCCATCCCGGAGGCCGAGCGGCTGTCAGTCAGGGCTTCCCGCGGTATGAACACCGGGGCTGCTCCGGGGCGGTCGAACAACACGCCTTCGGCGTGAACGCTCAGTTCCGCGTTGGTCCGGATTCCAAGGCCTTGGACAGCGATGCGGTCCAGCCAGTCACCGGCCGTGGTGGTGCTGACGTACTGACCGTCGGCCACCACTGTGGCCGGCGTCAGTTGCCGTGGCACTTCCGGAAGGCGTTCGACGTCGGATTGTCGTCGGAGGCGGTTCCGCCACCCCAGGCCGATCATGGCCAGGGCGACTGCGATCAAGCCTGCGGTGACGAGCGCCGAGAGCAGTTGGGTGTCCACTAGGCGCCGCTGACTGCCCCGGTGGAATCCGGGGCCGGAACGGTTTCGGTGTAGCGGTACGGGGTGTTGAGCCGGCCGTTGAGGACGGTCGGGTGTCCTTTGAAGAAGGTTGCCACCACGGAACCGGGCAGTTCCCTGCCCTTGAACGGTGAATTGCGGCCCATGGTTGCCATCTTATGGGGATCAACGGTCCAGCGCGCAGCCGGGTCCACCAGGATGACGTTGGCCGGCTCCCCGGCCTCCAACGGACGGCCCTGGTCCGCCACCCTGCCGATGCGGGCCGGAGTGAAGGATGTGACCCTGGCAAAATCCGCCCACGTCATGAGGCCGGTTTCGATCATGGTCTCCTGGACCACGGACAGCGCAGTTTCCAGCCCGGTCATGCCCATGGCGGCCTGGGCCCACTCGCATTCCTTGTGCTCGCTGGGGTGCGGTGCGTGATCGGTGCCCACCACATCGATGGTCCCGTCGGCAAGGCCCTCCCGAAGTGCCTGCACATCCGCGTCCGTGCGCAGCGGCGGGTTCACCTTGTAGACGGGGTCGTAGCTGCGGACCAGTTCATCGGTCAGGATCAGGTGGTGCGGGGTGACCTCGGCAGTGACATTGATGCCGCGGGCCTTGGCCCAGCGCACGATTTCAACGCTTCCCGCAGTGGAGACGTGGCAAATGTGCAGGCGGGAACCGACGTGCTGGGTCAGCAGTACATCGCGGGCAATGATGCTTTCCTCGGCTACCGCCGGCCAGCCGGCCAGCCCGAGAACGGCCGAAACGGCGCCTTCGTTCATTTGTGCCCCGGCGGTCAGGCGGGGTTCCTGCGCATGCTGGGCCACCACGCCGTCGAACGCCTTGACGTATTCCAGCGCGCGGCGCATCAGGACGGGATCATGCACGCAGATTCCGTCATCAGAGAACATGCGCACCTGGGCGCGGGAGTCGGCCATGGCACCGAGTTCGGCGAGTTGCTCCCCGGCGAGTCCCACCGTCACTGCGCCGACGGGCCGTACGTCCACCCAGCCCGATGCCCTTCCCAGGCTGTGGACCTGCTCCACCACACCGGCGGTGTCGGCCACCGGATTGCTGTTCGCCATGGCGTGGACGGCGGTGAAACCACCCAACGCGGCCGCACGGGTACCGGTTTCGACGGTCTCCGCATCTTCCCGGCCCGGTTCGCGAAGGTGGGTGTGGACATCAACCATACCGGGCAGCGCAATCAGGCCTGCGGCGTCGATGACCGTGGCATCCCCGGCAGCAAGTCCGTTGCCCCTGGCCGCGATGACGCCGTCCCGGATCAGGAGGTCCTCGGCTGCACCGCCCAGGATGGCGGCTCCGCGGATCAAGTACGTGTTCGCGGCCATCAGTTGTTCTCCTTGGTGGGCTGGTTGCTTACGGGGGCGGTCGCTTCACGGGAATCCCCCGAAAGCAACAAGTACAGGGCGGCCATGCGGACCGATACGCCGTTCCGGACCTGGGCGAGCACGGTGGAACGGGGTGAATCCGCCGCGGCGGACGAGATTTCCAGGCCGCGGTTCATGGGACCGGGGTGCATGATGATGGTGTCCTTCATGCCGAGGTCGTCCAGCGTCCGCAGGCGGGCGTCGTCAAAGCCCCAACGGCGGGAATATTCACGGGTGGACGGGAAGAAGGACGCATTCATCCTCTCCCCCTGGACCCTGAGCATCATCATCGCGTCGACACCTGCTTCAAGGGTCTCGTCCAGGTTGTAGCTGACCTTGCAGGGCCACTGTTCGACGCCGACCGGCAGCAGCGTGGGAGGTGCCACGAGGGTGACCTCCGCGCCGAGGGTTCGCAGGAGCCACACATTTGAACGCGCCACGCGGGAGTGCAGGACGTCTCCGGCGATCGCGACGCGCATGCCCTTGAGGTCGGCGCCGGTGGATGCGACGCCCTTGATGCGCGACCAATGGCGGCGCATGGTGAAGGCGTCCAGCAGGGCCTGGGTGGGGTGTTCATGGGTGCCGTCACCGGCATTGACCACCGCCGCATCGATCCAGTCGGTGGCAGCCAGGCGGTGCGGCGCTCCGGAAGCCCAGTGCCGGATGACCACGGCGTCTGCACCCATCGCGGCCAAGGTCTGTGCGGTGTCCTTGAGGGACTCACCTTTGGAGACCGAGGAGCCCTTTGCCGCGAAGTTGATGACGTCGGCGGAGAGCCGCTTCGCCGCTGCTTCGAAGGAGATGCGGGTGCGGGTGGAATCTTCGAAGAAGAGGTTCACCACCGTCCTGCCGCGCAACGCGGGCAGCTTCTTGACTTCGCGCTCACCGACGGCAGACATTTCCTCGGCCGTATCAAGTATCCGGATTGCGTCGAAGCCGCTGAGGTTTTCCGTTGAGAGGAGATGCTTCACTTGCCTGCCTCGATGACTACCTCGTTGACCGGAGTTCCGTTCACGGAGTCGGTCTCTTCAAGATGTACGCGGACCTTCTCCGAGGACGATGTAGGAAGGTTCTTTCCCACATGGTCTGCGCGGATGGGGAGTTCACGGTGCCCCCTGTCCACCAGGACAGCCAGCCGGACGATGCGGGGGCGCCCGAGGTCCACCAAGGCGTCCAAAGCTGCGCGGATGGTCCGACCCGAGTAGAGGACGTCGTCAATAAGGACAACAACTTTGTTATCGATCCCGGACAGCGGCAGGCGTGTATGGTGCGGGGGTCGGGTGGGCTGGTGCGAGAGGTCGTCGCGGAACATAGTGACATCCAGTTGGCCCACTATTGTTTCGGCGTTGACGGCAGGATCAGCGGCGGCAATCTTATGGGCCAGCCGGACAGCCAGGGGATAACCACGGCTTGGGATACCCAGCAGGACCAGGTCCCGGGATCCCTTGTTGGCTTCAAGGATCTCGTGGGCGATACGAGTGAGCGCACGATCGATATCCGCCTGGTTGAGGACAACCCTGGACGGAACCTGCGCTGAAGTAGCTTCAGTCATCGCTCGTCTCCCCTTTCCCCGCCTCACAGGACGGAATTAAAAAAGGAATATTTGCCTTCCAAAACTATCACAGCCACAGCGCCGGCCACCTGCCGCGTCCGCGGCCATGGGTGAGTTTAAGGTCACACCACAGGCGTGGCATAGGCTCGGACCCATGAGCAGCAACCAACCAGGCCGCCATGATGGACAACGGCCCTATCCCCGGCCGTTCGTGGAGCCCGGGGCCAACCCCACCTGGATCGGCCACATCCAGCCCGGCAACTACCAGCCCGCTCCGGGCAACCCCGCACCGTTGGGAAACCAATCGTGGGCAGTCGCACCCCAAGGCATGCAGCGCCGTTCTGCCGGTTTGCTGCCACTGCTCCTTGTCGGCGGCATCCTGGCCTTCGGCAGCCTTCTCCTGGTTGTTCCGTTCCTCCTGGGCAACACCGGGTTGGCGGGCTTCATCATCGGCTTCATCGCATCGCTGATTCCGCTGTCCATAGTCCTGCTGACGGTCCGGTGGATCGACCGCTGGGAGCCGGAACCCAAACGGCTTCTGTGGTTTGCCTTCACGTGGGGAGCGGCTGTCTCCATTGCGGCGACGCTCCTGATCCAACCGCTATTTGCCCTCGCGGCGCCCACCACCAGCGAGGACGCCTACAGCTACTTCATGGCCACCGTGCAGGCACCGATCGTCGAGGAGTTCAGTAAGTCGCTGGGACTCCTCCTGTTGATATTCGCCGCCCGGAAGTACTTCGACGGACCCGTTGACGGCGTCGTGTTCGCTTTCACCATCGCCGCGGGTTTCGCGTTCACCGAGAACATCCTCTATTTCGGACGGGAGATCGCTTCTTCGTCCGACCCCGGGACCGACCTTGTCCGGATCTTCATCCTCCGCGGCGTGATGTCTCCTTTTGCGCACGCAATATTCACGGGAACCACCGGCTTGATCATGGGTTTCGCGGCGAGGAAGTGGCACTCGGGGTACGCGGTTCTGGCGTTCTTCGTGGGCCTGTTGCCTGCGATGTTCCTGCATAACCGCTGGAACAGCATGGGCCAGGGATTCCTGGTTGAATACTTCGTCGTCCAGGTCCCCATCTTCCTGGTGGCCGTCCTTGGAATAGTCTTCCTTCGCATGGCCGAAGGAAAACTGACCCGTCAACGGTTGCTGGAATATGCCCGCGCCGGGTGGTTCACGCCGGCGGAGGTGGACATGCTGGCTACACCCCGGGGCAGGCGCCAGGCCCTTGGCTGGGCATCCTCACGCGGCCGGGCCGCACAGATGCGGGCGTTCATCAAGGCGGCGACGTCCCTCGCCTTCACCCGCCAGCGCATCCTCAGCGGCAGGGACGTCCATGTCCACCAACACGATGAACTTGAACAGCTGCGCCGGATACCCGGGCTACGGTCAGCGGTGCTCCTGTAACCGTTCATAACGCAGAATGCCCCTTGGAGTCCGGACTGGCCGGATTCCAAGGGGCACCAAGTATGCAGAAGTAAATCGGTTCTTACGCCAACAGCGACGGCTTGAGCTTCTGCAAGCGGCCCAGCAAACCGTTGATGAAGGCCGGGGACTCGTCCGTGGACATGGTCTTCGCCAAGGCTACGGCCTCGCTCACAGCGACCCCATCGGGAACGTCGTCGTTGTAAAGAAGTTCCCACGTACCAATGCGGAGGATGATGCGATCCACCGCCGGCATGCGTTCAAGAGTCCAGCCCTGCGCATAGGTTTGCAGGAACTCGTCGATGGTGGGCTGCATGGAGACAACCCCCTCCACGATTTCGACCGTGTACGGATTCACAACAAGGTCAGTCTTCTCCCGACGCGCCTTGAGCGCATCAAAAGCTGAAACCGAGCGCTGCTCAGCCTCAAAAAGTACTTCAAGTGCCCTGTTACGGGCCTTACCGCGGGCACTCACTAGTCGTTGACCCTGCCCAGGTAGCTGCCATCACGGGTATCAACCTTGACCTTGGTGCCCTGCTCGACGAACAGCGGAACCTGGATCTCGTAACCGGTCTCCACAGTTGCAGGCTTGGTGCCTGCGGAGGAACGGTCACCCTGGAGACCCGGCTCGGTGTAGGTGATCTCCAGCACGACGCTCGGCGGAAGCTCGATGTAAAGCGGGGTGCCTTCGTGGATGGCGATGTTGACCATCTGGTTCTCAAGCATGAAGTTGGTGGCGTCACCGACTGTCGCGCCCGAAACGTGGATTTGGTCGTAATCGCTGGTGTCCATGAAGACGAAGTCTTCGCCGTCCTGGTACAGGTACTGGTAGTCGCGCCGGTCGACAGTTGCGGTTTCGATCTTGAGGCCGGCGTTGAACGTCTTGTCCACTACCTTGCCGGACATAACATTCCGCATCTTGGTTCGAACGAAGGCGCCGCCCTTGCCCGGCTTGACGTGCTGGAACTCAATGACGTTCCAGAGCTGGCCCTCGAGCTTCAGTACGGTTCCGTTCTTGATGTCGTTTGTGGTTGCCACTCGTATCCTCTGGTTAATTTCACTGGTCCTGGCTGATGTCCAGCTTCCAGCCGTATGCCAAGCCGGCACGCCACTTTGGCCGGCCAGCGCGTATTTATCAAAAATCCATGAACCATTCTACCGGCAAACGGAGGGCGGCACGCGCGGGGTTTCCACAACGATGCTTAGGAAGCGAGCTCCAGGACATTGCGTGCCCGTTGCAGGGCCACTGCCGAGGAGTAGATCAAGGCCGCGTCGGCGGACATTGCCACGCGGAGGTCGAGGGCCTTTGCAAAGGCTTCGGACGCGGCAAGCGCATTGCCGCTGACGAAGTACGCGCGCCCAAGGTACTGATGGACGACGGCCTCTTTTGAGCTGCCCTGCACTTCATGAAGCAACTGCTTGTACAGCTGGATCGCCCGGTCCATGCGGTTGGTGGCACGGTGGACCTCTGCCTCGAAAATTCGGAGACGGAACGACTCGGGATTCTTGTACCGGGCTTCTGCCAACAATTCGGCTGCTTCCTTGGGCTGGTTGTCCAGGAGCAAAGCCATGATGCGGTCCGCGGGGTCCACCGAGGCAGCCAGCGCCGTCTCCAGCGCATCCTCATTGACAACCACCGGCAACAACGTGTCCGGATTCATCCGTACCCCGGGGAATCCGGCAGTAGGCCAATCGCTGATGCCTTCAGCCAAAGTGGCGGTCATGATGCGATCTCCTGGTAGGCGGCGAAGAGCAGCGAAGTGTCCGGAACATCGAGGATGCCGGGCTTGGCGATGCCATCAAGGACAACGAAGCGGAGGAGGTCGCCGCGGGACTTCTTATCCCGGCGCATTCCGTCCAGGAGACCCTGCCAGCGGTCCCTGCGGTAGGTGATCGGCAGGCCAAGACTTTCCAGGATGGTGCGGTGGCGGTCAGCGTCGGCGTCTGAAAGGCGGCCAACGCTGCGCGACAGCTCTGCCGCGAACATCATGCCGACCGACACAGCTGCGCCGTGCCTCCAGGAGTACCGTTCCACAAGCTCGATCGCGTGGCCCAGGGTGTGGCCGTAGTTAAGGATCTCCCGGAGTCCGGATTCCTTCAGGTCCTGCGACACCACGTTGGCTTTGACCGCAATGGCACGCTCAATCAACTCACGGACCACCTCGGACCCGGGATCAGTGACGGCGTCCGTATTCTTCTCAAGGAGGTCAAGGATGGCGGGATCGGCAATGAACCCGCACTTGATGACCTCGGCCATGCCGGAAACAAGTTCGTTCCTAGGGAGGGTCTGGAGCGTATCCAGGTCAGCCAGGACGGCGGCAGGCGGGTGGAAGGAGCCCACGAGGTTCTTGCCTTCGGCGGTGTTGATTCCGGTCTTGCCGCCAACGGCTGCATCGACCATGCCCAACAGCGAGGTCGGCATGTGGATGACTTTGACACCCCGCAACCACGTAGCCGCTACGAAACCGGCGAGGTCCGTTACGGCTCCGCCGCCAACAGCCACGATCGCGTCGGAACGGGTGAAGTCGTTTTGTCCCAGCACCTGCCAGCAGAAGGCGGCAACCTGAATGTGCTTTCCCTCTTCGGCGTCGGGGATTTCGGCCGTCAGGGCGGTGAAGCCGGCAGACTCAAGTTCGTCCCGGACAGTGTCGCCGGTCAGCCTGAGGGCACGAGGGTGGATCACCAGGACCCGGCGAACCCGCTCCCCCAGCTTTTCGGGCAGCGTTTCCAACAGCCCGCGGCCCACCACGACGTCGTAGTTCTCCGACGCGGATTCTCCCGTGACCTTGATGACAGTTGCTTCGTTGCTCACTTCTCAGCTTCCTTTTCCAGGGCTGCGTGCTCGCGCAGCCGCTCCTCCAGCCGGAGGGCGATTTCCGCTACGGATCCGGAACGAACATCCATGACGATATCTGCCAGGCGCTCATAGACGGGCTGCCTCGCGGCAAACAACGCTTCCCAACGGGACATTGCATCGCCTTGCAGCAGTGGCCTTGCCGTATTCCTGGCAATCCGGTCCGCAACTGTGGCAGCGTCACATTCCAGGTAGATAACAGTGCATTCTTCGAGCAACTGCTGAGTCCCGGAATCCAGGACGGCGCCACCACCCAAGGATATGACGGTTTGGCGCTGTTTGGCGGCTTCTATGGCCTTTGCCACAGTCCGGGCTTCGATTTCGCGGAAGGCATGCTCTCCCC
The DNA here is from genome assembly GCF_004028095.1 of Paenarthrobacter ureafaciens. NCBI lineage: Bacteria > Bacillati > Actinomycetota > Actinomycetes > Micrococcales > Micrococcaceae > Paenarthrobacter > Paenarthrobacter ureafaciens. The sequence goes on from NZ_SBHM01000006.1 coordinate 156,469, forward strand.
GACCCGCGAAAATATCGGCAATGCTGCCATGGGCAGCAACCACCACCGCGTCGGTATCCACGTACGGTATGTCCAGCTGCTGCGCCAACTGCTGGCCGATGGCTGACTTCCCTACCGCCATTGGTCCGATGAGGACAAGTGGGCGCGCAAAAGTGCCGCCCGCCATGACGGGAGCCACTAGCGTCCGACCGAGTCCAAGGTTGCCGGGATGCTGTTCAGGTAGCCCTGGAGGTTGCGCGTGGTTTCCGCCACCGAGTCACCACCGAACTTTTCCATGACGGCTTCCGCGAGCACCAGGGCCACCATTGCTTCGGCTACGACGCCTGCAGCAGGCACGGCACAGACGTCAGAACGCTGGTGATGCGCCTTGGCCGGCTCGCCGGTGCTCACGTCGATGGTGCGCAGGGCACGAGGAACAGTCGCAATGGGCTTCATGGCCGCACGGACACGGAGTACCTCGCCGATGCTCATGCCACCTTCGATGCCACCTGCACGGTTCGTCCGGCGGACAATCTTGCCGTCTTCATCCTTGACGATCTCGTCGTGCGCGGCGGAGCCCCGCCGGGCAGCGGTGAGGAAACCATCGCCCACTTCGACGCCCTTGATGGCCTGGATGCCCATCAGGGCGGCAGCCAACCGGGAATCGAGGCGGCGGTCCCAATGGACGTAGCTGCCCAACCCCGGCGGAAGTCCGTAGGCCAGTACTTCGACGACACCGCCAAGGGTCTCGCCTTCCTTATGGGCTGCGTCCACCTCGGCCACCATGGCGTCGGACGTCTCACGATCAAAGCAACGCAACGGATCCGCATCCAAAGCAATGACATCGGACGGCGACGGCAACGGACGGCCTTCAGGAACGGACACACTGGCGATGGAGACTGTGTGGCTGACCAGTTCAATTCCCAGTTGCTTCAGGAACTGGGCGGCGACGGTTCCAAGGGCTACGCGCGTGGCCGTTTCCCGGGCACTGGCTCGTTCCAAGACCGGACGGGCCTCATCGAAGCCGTACTTCTGCATGCCGGTGAAGTCAGCATGCCCCGGACGGGGACGGGTCAGGGGCGCATTGCGTGCCTGGTCCGCCAGAAGCCCGGCGTCCACGGGGTCGGCCGACATGATCTGTTCCCATTTGGGCCATTCGGTATTGCCGACCTGGATGGCAACCGGACCGCCCTGGGTGATGCCGTGGCGGACACCGCCGACGATCGTTACTTCATCCTGCTCGAACTTCATGCGGGCACCGCGGCCGTAGCCAAGCCGACGGCGGGCCAAGGCGTCACGGATCTGCCCGCTGGTGAGCTCAACACCGGCCGGCACGCCTTCAACAATTCCGATCAGAGCCGGACCGTGGGATTCACCGGCTGTCAACCAACGCAACATATAACCAATCCTGCCATGTAAGGCCTCTAGAAGACTCGTCGGGGAAGTCCGACTGAGTCGCACATCACATCTATGACGGCGCTATCCACCGTGCAGCCGCTGAAAAGCCGGATCTGCTCTGCCGCCTGGTACATCAGCATCTCCAGGCCCGGGACCACGACTCCCCCATGCCGGTGCCATTGCTCGGCCAGCCGGCTGGGCCAGGGATCGTAGGCCACATCCAGCAACACCCCGCCCGAGGTTCCGGGCAGGGCGCCAAGTTCATCTGCCAGGCCATCCGCTGCCCGCGGCGGGAAGGTGGAAATCACCAGGTCCGAACCGGCTATGGCGGTTGCCGCCTGGACCAGCGGCCTGACGGACAAGCCGATTCCGACGGCGGCAGCAGCGGCTTCGGCGTCGCTGGCCCGGGAGACATCGCGGACAAAGACGTCAACGTGGTCGGCCCCCAACCCGCGGAGTGCCGCAATCGCGGCTGCAGAGGTTCCACCGCCGCCAAGCACCGCGCCATGTGGGCTCGTCGCGACGCCGGCGTACCTGACCGCCTCCACGATCCCCGCAACGTCGGTGTTGTACCCGACCCGCCGGACCGAGCCGCCGTCGTTCTCGAAAGCAACGGTGTTGAGGACGCCCAGGTGGGCTGCCGCTCCCCTGACCTCGTCAACTTCCCTGACCATTGCGGTCTTCAACGGCATGGTGACCGAAAGGCCGCACCATGACTCGTCCGCCCGGACCGATTCCATGAATACCGGAAGCATGTCCGCCGTCAGGTCTATTGCGGTGTAACCAATGTCCACGCCCAGCTTTGCGTAGGCCGCAGTATGCATCGCCGGGGATTTTGAATGTGAAATCGGATGCCCGAGGACTGCTGCCCGGCGGCTCACACGCACCGACCCGCGTTGGCCGCACACCATGCGTTGTACTGCTCAACGTAGGTGTTGTGCTCGGCCAGCGTCTTGGAGAACTTGGTCTCCTTGGTGTCCAGGTTGATGGTTACCCAGTAGAGGTAATCGTTGGGCGTGGGTTTGGCGGCCGCGTCGATGGCAGTCTTGCCCGGCGAACCGATCGGCCCGGCGGGCAGGCCCGTATTCGCATAGGTGTTGTACGTGTTGGACTTGTCCGCCTTCTCTTCCTCGGTGAGGTGGAAGGACTTCTTGCCCAGCCCATAAGTCACCGTGGCGTCCGACTGGATGAGGCCGTTCGTTTCCGTGTTATTGGGCTTCAAGCGGTTGTAGATGGCGCCGGCGACGTTTCCGTAGTCCGCCTGGCCACCCTCGGCCTGGACGATGCTGGCGATCGTCACAACGTCATACTGCTTGGCGGGATCGGTGATTCCTTGGGCCTTGAGCTCATCCAACGTGGCAGTGACCAGCGTCTGGATGATGTCCTTGCCGGAGGTTCCCAGGGGGAATCGGTATTCACCGGGGGCCAGGAAGCCCTCAAGGTTCTTTGCCTTGGCAGGGAGCCCGAACTGGCTGGGCGCCTGGTTGAAACCGTTCAGCTGCTGAAGGGGAATTCCGGAGCCTTTGGAAATGGCCTCGAGGGACTCGTTGATACGCAGGCCCGCGCTCAAAGCAAAGTAGATGACTTTGGAAGCGTCCTTGTTGGACAGGACCGCCACGGCGTCGGAATTCTTCATTTCGGTGCGGAAGGTGAACTCGCCCGGCGACAATTCGCCGCCTTCGCTGAGGAACGCTTTCACGAAGGTATCCGGGTCGGCAACCACCTTGTTCGCAGCGAGTTCCGCGGCCACCTGTTTGGGGCCGGCTCCCTCGGGAACGGTGATGGTGACGGAGCCGGTGCCCGGTCCGGGGTAGTCCGTCACCTTGTCCATACCCAGAAGCGGCTTGAGGAACTGCGCACCCACCACAATGGCGGTGACGAAGACAGCCAGCGTGATCAGCAGAGCCAGAACCCGACGGCGGCGGCGGGCCTTGCGGGCAGCGGCCTTGGAAACGGGGGTTTCCACCGTGGTGATGAGCTCATGCGCGTGGTCATCATGGGCGTGCGCGTCATGATGGTCGTCGTGGTGCTCTGCGTAACCGTGGTGGACTGCACCGTCGTGGTGCTCTGCGTAACCGTGGTGGGCTGCGTCGTCGTGGTGGGCTGCGTCGTCGTGGTGGGCAGCATCCGCATGGTGGTCCGCGCCATCGTGGGCTGCGCCATCCTGATGCACAGGACCATCGTGCCCAGCGCGGTCCTGGCCCGGGGCTGCTTCGGGAACCGCCGGAAGGCTCGTAGTGGCCGCACCATGGGCCTGGGTCTCGTCGTGCGGCTCGGGCTCGCGCTCCGGGGCTGCTGGAGCGACCTTAGGTGCGGCTGCCGGGGCGGGAGGCACCACTGGCTCGCGCTGGGGCGCCGGCGCCGCCTGGACATCCCGTCGTACAGCTGCGGCATTGGGGACCGCAGGTACAGGACGGGGAAGGTCCGGCTCATCCGCAGCCGGGGCACCGGCCGCTCCTGGAGTCGCTTCCGGAACGGGTACGACGTTTTGGTTCTGCGTGGCGAGGAATCGCTCGCGTGCCCGCAGTTCTTTGCGGGTCAGCGGCATACTGCCGCCACCGGTGCTGGAGGGGTCGTTATTGACCGGGCTCACAGTTGCAGTCCCCTCGTAGAAGAATCAGGTTGGCTGCCTGAGGAGGCCGGCAGTGTTGGGGCACCGCCTGATGCATCGGACTGCGACGGCGCCTGCACGCGGCGGCCAACGTCCGTTCCTCTGGCTTTTTGCATGTCGATCGCGTGCTGCAGTATTCCAGCAGCAGCAACCTGATCAACCACTTTACGGTGGTTCTTGCTGCTCATGCCAGCTTCACGCAGGTTGCGGTGCGCCGTCACGGTGGTCAAGCGCTCGTCGACCAAGTTGACCGGCACCCTCACACCCGCCTGGACCAACGCGTCCGCGAGCAGCTCGGCGTACTCCACAGCCATCTGAGCGGAGCCGCGCTCCTCGCCCTTCATGGTCCGTGGCAGGCCCACGAAAACCTGGACTGCCTCCTGCTCGATGACATGCTTCACCAGGACCCGTACATCCGAGTTCTTCTTGAGGTCACGGCTGAGGGTCTTGAGCGGGGAGGCAAGGATTCCATCGGGATCGCACACGGCAACCCCAACCCTGACGGTGCCGACGTCCACCCCCAGCTTGGTGCCGCGGGGATAGACGCCGGCATCGGTAGTGGAACTCACAATCAGCGCTTGGCTATCGCGTCAAACACGGCTGCAAGGGCATCGGAGACCTTTGCAGCGTCGGTGCCGCCGCCTTGGGCAACGTCGTCCTTGCCGCCGCCGCCACCACCGAGGATCCCGGCGGCGAGGCGAACCAGCGCACCGGCTTTGACACCGGCTTCGCGGGCTGCCTCATTGGTGGCAACGAGGATGATGGGACGATCGTTGCTCACGCCGGCCACGGCCACCGTTGAGGCTTCCGAACCCAGGCGGTTGCGAAGGTCAAGGGCCAGGTTGCGGAGGTCATCCGCGCCGCCGACCTGGCCGGCGTCGTGGGCAACCACGCGTACGCCTGCGGCGTCGCGGGCCGAACCCACCAAGTTGGCCGCTGCAGCCGCCAGCTGTTCCTTGCGGAGCCGGTCAAGTTCCTTCTCGGTCGCCTTCAACTTGTTCAGTGTGCTGGAGATACGGTCGGCCAGTTGTCCGGACGGTACCTTCAGCAGCTCGGTGAGCTCGGTGACGAGGGCGCGCTCGGCAGCCAGGTGCCGGAAGGCATCCAAGCCCACGAACGCCTCAACGCGGCGGTTTCCGGAACCGACAGACTGCTCGCCCAAGAGCGAGAGGCTGCCGATCAACGAGGTGTTGGAGACGTGGGTACCACCGCACAACTCGCGCGACCAGGCGCCGTCGATCTCCACAACCCTGACTTCGCTGCCGTAGTTCTCGCCGAACAGCGCCATGGCGCCCAGCGCTTTTGCTTCGGCAAGGCCCATGACCTTGGTGTCGACGCGGAAGTTATTGCGGATCGCGATGTTGGAAACTTCCTCAATCTCCGAGCGCGTGGCAGCGCTCAGCCCTTCGCCCCAGGCGAAGTCAAAGCGGAGGTAGCCGGCCTTGTTGAACGAACCGCGCTGGGTTGCTTCCGGCCCCAGGATCTGATGCAGGGCGGCGTGCACAATATGCGTTCCAGTGTGTGCCTGCTCAGCGGCGTGGCGGCGTTCACGGTCGACGGCGGCACGAACCACGGCGTCGCCGGCAATTTCACCTTCACGAACAATCGCCTTATGGACGCTCAGTCCCTTGACGGGACGCTGGACATCGAGGACCTCGACGACGAAGCCGTCGCCGGTGATCAGGCCCGTATCCGCTGCCTGCCCGCCGGCCTCGGCGTAGAACGGCGTTTCGTTGAGGACCAGCTCGATCTCGTCCCCGGTGGAGGCATGGGCAACCCGCTGGCCACCGGTGACTATGCCCCGGACCTTCGACTCACCTTCCAGTTCTTCGTACCCGGTGAAGACCGTTTCACCTTCACCCAGCATTTCCTGGTAAGCGCTGAGGTCGGCGTGGCCGCCCTTCTTGCCTTTGGCATCTGCCTGGGCACGCTGGCGCTGCTCGAGCATGAGGGCACGGAATCCGGCCTCATCAACCTTCAGGCCCGCTTCCTCGGCCATCTCCAAGGTCAGGTCGATCGGGAAGCCGTACGTGTCATGGAGGGTAAAGGCTTCGGCGCCGGACAGCGGAACGCCGGCAGCCTTGGATTCCGCTACGGCATCTTCCAGCCGTGCGGTACCTGAGGCGATGGTGCGGAGGAATGCCTTTTCTTCGGCGTAGGCGATGCGGCTGATCCGGGCGAAGTCCGTCTCGACCACGGGGTAGACACCCTTCATGGCATCGCGGGAGACCGGGAGCAACTCGGGGAGGCAGGCGGACTCCACACCCAGCAGGCGCATGGCCCGGACGGCGCGGCGGATCAAACGACGAAGAACGTAGCCACGGCCTTCATTCGACGGGGCAACCCCGTCGGCAATGAGCATCAGGGCGGAACGGATGTGGTCTGCAACAACACGCATACGGACGTCGTCGGTGTGGTGCGGATCTTCATCCGTTTCGGCGGAAGTGTATTCCTTGCCGGAGAGTTCGGCTGCCTTGTCAATCACGGGCCGGACCTGGTCGGTCTCGTACATGTTCTCGACGCCCTGGAGGATCATCGCAAGACGCTCCATGCCCAGGCCGGTGTCGATGTTCTTGTTGGGCAGTTCGCCAACGATGTCGAAGTCCACCTTGGAGCGGACGTTCTCGATCTGGTACTGCATGAAAACGAGGTTCCAGATCTCGATGTACCGGTTCTCGTCGGCAACAGGGCCGCCCTCGACACCGTAATCCGGACCACGGTCGTAGTAGATTTCCGAGCAGGGACCTGCAGGACCGGGCTGGCCGGTGTGCCAGTAGTTATCCGACTTGCCCATCTTCTGGATGCGCTCAGCAGGGATGGCCGTGTTCTTGAGCCACAGCTCCTTGGCTTCGTCGTCTTCCTCGTAGACAGTCACCCAGAGGCGTTCGGCCGGAAGTCCGTAGCCGCCGTCGTCGACGCTCTTGGTGAGCAGCTCGAAAGCGAACTTGATGGCGTCTTCCTTGAAGTAGTCGCCGAAGGAGAAGTTGCCGCACATCTGGAAGAACGTGCCGTGGCGGGCGGTCTTGCCGACTTCTTCGATGTCGCCTGTGCGGATGCACTTCTGGACACTCGTTGCCCGGCTGTAGGGCGGCTCTTCGCGCGCGGTGAGGTAAGGGATGAACGGCACCATTCCGGCCACAGTGAAGAGAAGTGACGGGTCGCTGGAAACGAGCGACGCGGAGGGAACGGCTGTGTGACCCTTGCTGACAAAAAAGTCCACCCAGCGCTTGGTGATCTCCTGCGACTTCATTGGCTGATTACTTACCCTTCTCAATTCACTGCACATGTTGTGCGCGGTTCCGGCCGGTGCCGTTCCGCAGCTATCCATTCTGCCCTGTTGCGGGCCCGCGTGCGAACCTGCCGCTACCGCTTGCCGGAGTCCGGGGCGTCGATACCCAGGGCCGACCTCAGGTCCGCCTCCCGTTCGTGCATGCCTGCACGGACAGCATCGGCGAAATCGAACAAGCCATCGGCCAAGCGTCCGACAGCCCGGTTCAGCCCGTCAGGACCGATGTTCGCCTGCGCTTCGGTGACCTTCCGGAAGGCAATGACACCGATGGCAACGCCGATTCCCATCCAAACAATTCTCTTCACGACGTGTCTCCCTTGAGTATTCAGGCTGCAGTCAAGCGGCCGTGCGGATTCAGCGGCTGCGGCGGCCGGAGGACGTTGTGCGCTTGGATGCGAGAGCAGAGCGCACGCCATAACTGAAAGCGGCTACCTTGATCAGCGGAGAACCCACAGTGGCCGCAACCAGCGACGACAAGGCAGAGATGTTCGCGGAGGCGTCCGAGACGTTCGACGCGATGCCATCAACCTTCTTCAGTTGCTGGTTGGTGGTGGAAACGGTCGCTGTCACCTCGTCCATGAGGGGCGTCGCGCCGTCGCTGATGGAACGGATGGACGTACGGACTTCGTCAAAGACGCCGCCCAGCTTCAGGATAGGCACTGCCAGCAACAGAACCAGGAGCGCAAAAACCCCTGCTGCAATCAGGCCGGCGATGTCGCCACCAGACATAGAACTCATCTCCTAGGATCGTTGCACTGCCTCAACCCGCCTTCGCGGCGGCCAAGGCCTCCCCCAGTACATTACAGACAAAGGAAGCCTCGCCTCACCTGCGAAGCATGGAGTTCAAAGACAAAGAAGCCCGCGGCTTGGCCACGGGCTTCTTTGGATACGCTGCTGAAATTTAGCGTGCGTAGAATTCGACGACGAGCTGCTCTTCGCAGATCACGGGGACCTCAGAGCGCTTCGGGCGGCGAACCAGGCGTGCCTGCAGGGCGTCGATCTTGACGTCCAGGTACGGCGGGGTGGTGGCCAGGACGTGGGCACCGGCAGCTGCTGCCTGGAACGGAGCCATGACCTCGGAGCGGCTGTGGACGTGGATGAGCTGGCCTTCGCCGACGCGGAAGGACGGGCGGTCAACGCGGACGCCGTCAACCAGGATGTGGCGGTGCACAACCAGCTGGCGGGCCTGTGCGATGGTGCGGGCGAAGCCTGCACGGAGCACGAGGGCGTCGAGGCGCATTTCCAGCAGCTCAACGAGGTTTTCACCGGTCAGGCCCTTGGTGCGGCGTGCTTCTTCGAAGGCACGGGTCATTTGGGCTTCGCGGATGCCGTACTGGGCGCGCAGGCGCTGCTTTTCGCGCAGACGAACGGCGTAGTCGGAATCCTGCTTCTTGCGGGCACGGCCATGCTCACCGGGGCCGTACGGGCGGCGCTCCATGTACTTGGCGGCCTTGGGGGTCAGAGCGATGCCGAGTGCACGCGAAAGGCGTGCGGTACGGCGAGCACGAGTGTTGTTAGCCACTTGTGTCCTTCCAAATTACTGCGGTGTGTTGGTGTTACTGGCCTCCATCAGGGAGAGCATCGGCCAACCGCTGCCACTTGCTACTGGCCCACGGCACAGCACCATCGAAGAAATCTTCAGGGATTTGTGCGTCGGGTCATGCCAGACAAAGAAATATCCTACCACGCAGCGCCTACCCCGCAGGAACCCGGAGCCGGCGCCGGGCCTTGGGGGTTATTGCCCCCGCACTATCCGGCGCAAGCGTTCCAGCCTCGCGGCGATGTCCCGCTCAGCCCCGTTGGCCGTGGGCTGGTAGTAGTCCTTGCCGACGAGGTCGTCCGGCGGGTACTGCTGCGTTGCCACGCCGTGCGGCTCATCATGGGCGTACTTGTAGCTCTTGCCATGGCCGAGTTGCTTGGCGCCCGGGTAGTGGGCATCCCGCAAATGCATGGGGATGCTTCCACCGTATCCTGCCCGGACATCGGCTATGGCCTTGTTGATGCCCATATACGCCGCATTGGATTTGGGCGCGGTTGCCAGGTGGACCACCGCTTCGGCCAGGATGATCCGGCCCTCCGGCATGCCGATCAACTGAACCGCCTGGGCTGCTGCCACAGCCGTCTGCAGCGCGGTGGGATCCGCCATGCCGATGTCTTCCGCTGCCGAGATCACAATGCGGCGCGCCACGAAGCGCGCGTCCTCCCCCGCTTCGAGCATGCGGGCCAGGTAATGCAGCGAAGCATCGACGTCCGAGCCCCGGATGGACTTGATGAATGCGCTGGCGACGTCATAGTGCTGGTCACCGGCACGGTCATAACGGACCGCTGCGGCGTCAAGGGCCCGCTCCGTGTGGCGCAGTTCCACCAGCACGGGAGCATCCGGTGCGCCGTCGCCGGCGAGGCCGGGTTCGCCCTCGCCGGGTTCGCCGACCCCACGTTCGCCGTCGTCGGTGGCGGACATCTCAGGCCCGACGGCGTCAGCGTCACCGAACGCTACTCCCGCGGCCGCCTCCAAAGCGGTCAGGGCCCTGCGGGCGTCGCCGCCGGACAGGCGGACCAAATGCTCCAAGGCTTCTTCGCTGAGTTCCACGCGGCCTGCAAGTCCGCGGGCGTCCGCGACTGCACGCTGCAGCAAACCTGAAATGTCGTCATCCGTCAGGGGTTTCAGGGTCAGAAGGAGCGACCGGGAGAGCAGCGGCGAAACAACTGAAAAGGATGGGTTCTCCGTAGTTGCGGCCACGAGGACTACCCAGCGGTTCTCGACGCCGGGCAACAAGGCGTCCTGCTGCGCTTTGTTGAACCGGTGGATTTCGTCAAGGAACAGGACGGTCGTCTTCTTGTAGAGGTCCCTTGCGGTCAAAGCCTCGTCCATCACGCGCCGGACGTCCTTGACGCCGGCAGTGATCGCGGACAGCTCAACAAATTTCCGCCCGGGCCCCCTGGCGATCACGTGCGCCAAGGTGGTCTTTCCTGTTCCGGGAGGTCCCCACAAGATGACCGAACTGGGGCCGGCGGGACCTGAGGCCTCGGCTCCGGCCGCCAACTGCCGCAGCGGCGATCCGTGACCCAGCAAATGTTGCTGGCCCACGACGTCGTCCAAGGTCCGCGGCCGCATCCGCACGGCAAGGGGGCTACGCTGCGAAGCCATCCAGCCGGCGTCGGTGAGAGGTCCCGCGGCGGCGGAGTCCTCTGACTCGTCATCACTGGCAGCGCCGGAACCAAAGAGATCTTCCACATGGATAGGCTACTCATAGTTCCAATAAAGGAGACATTTCGCGTGGAGCCCCAAACCCCCGGCCCGCAACGCAGGGATTCCCAAACCACCATCCGCACCGCCCTGGTACCCGCATCCCGACTCCACGGTTGGGTGGAACGCTTTTCCGCCAGCCACGGCCAGGTGGAGGAGGATTTCGACGACGACGGCCTCCTTCTGCGCGCAGCCGATGGAGCCGAGGCGTTGCTCAGGGCCCCGTGGCCGGTGGACGGACGCCCGGGCCGCGGCGCCACGGACCTCGATCGGCTGGCGGCTTTGGCCAGCCAGGAACGCGGGCTCGGGATTGTGCTTATCCGGCGGGGCGGTTTCGCCGTCGCCGCGGCATCGGGGTCACGGATCCTCGCGTCAAAAAGCGGTAACCGCTATGTGCAGTCACGCACGTCTGCCGGCGGACAGTCCCAGCAACGCTTTGCCCGTCGCCGGTCCAACCAGGCAGATGCCCTGGTTGAAGCGGCAGCACTCCACATCGGCGCGATCTTCGCAGCCCACCGCATCGAATACATCGTCCCGGGGGGCGACAAGACCCTGGTGGACCAGGTCCTGAATCAAGGGCCGGCCAAGCCATTCGCCACCAGGACGCGCCTTGCCCTGCTGGACGTGCAGGAACCCAAGACCGCTGTTCTGGCGAAGGCGGCCACCGATGCCTGCTCGATACGGATCACCGTAACTGATCCCCCGCGTTAGCCCACTCAGCAACCGCCGGGAGCGCGCCGCAAGGGTGCCTGACGGTAAAGATAGCTGCCTTGCCGGAGAAAGCCCGCCGTTTCGTAGAGGCGCCGGGCGCCTGTGTTTGCCGACGTCACCAGAAGCCAAAACCCGTCCAGGCCCACTCTGGTCCCCTCCTCGAGCAAAGCGGCAAGCACTATCGAACCAAGACCTTGCCTGCGCCGGCCCGCCGCCGTGGCCATGCAGTAGATACCGCCCCGACCGCCAACCAAGGCAAGGCGTCCGACGGCGGCCGGGTTGCCGTCGTCGTCCCTCGCCAAAGCGTAAATGGACGGGCAACCGGAAAGGATTTCCCGGGCAACGGCGAGTTCCCGTTCCCCGCCCCGGCCATCCACGGCCCACCACAGCCGAAGCCAATCCTCCGTCGGTACCCCGGACAACTCTACGCCGGGCCGGGCCGGACCTTGCTGGGCCGGACTTTGCGGCACCGGGGCCAAGGGCTCCGCACCCCGGACCATGATCAGCGTTTCCGATTGCCGCGTAAACCGCTGCGTATCCAGGACGTCGTGAAGGGCTTCGCTGCGGGCGTCATCGAAGGTCTGGAGGATCAACGGGAGCTTTCGCCGCCGATACCAGTCGGCGGCGCTGCGGAGCGCGTCCGCGACCTCCCCGGTATGGGCGACTGCACCGCGGGGCCACACGGAGTTGGCCCGCTGGGTCACCCCTTCCGATGCCCGCAAGATCCACGGCCCTGCTTCGGCATGTTCCAAAGCCGGCCACGCCGCATCCATGAGTTCTTCCAGGGACTCCTGGTCTATTGGCTCTCCGGCCTTGAGCATGGTGGCCCGCTCTTCCTGGTTACTGTCTGTCTGGTGGGGTCCGCCTGGTTACGGTCTGCCTGATGAGGGTGGCGGAAATGCCGCAGGCCCCCTGCACGTGACAGGGGGCCTGCGGAGTCGTCCGGGCTTTTGCTTACTCGGACGGGGTAGCCGGCTTGGAAACGGGCTTGGCTTCGGGCTTGAAGTCCACGCCGGCTTCCTTGCGCTGCTGCGCGGTGATCGGTGCCGGAGCCGCCGTCAGGGGGTCGAAGCCGTTGCCGGTCTTGGGGAAGGCGATGACGTCGCGGATCGACTCCACGCCGGCCAGCAAGGCCACAACGCGGTCCCAGCCGAAGGCGATTCCACCGTGCGGAGGTGCTCCGAACTTGAAGCCTTCCAGCAGGAAGCCGAACTTGGTTTCAGCGTCTTCCTTGTCCAGTCCCATGAGCTGGAAGACCCTCTCCTGGACTTCACGCTCGTGGATACGGATGGAACCGCCGCCGATCTCGTTGCCGTTGCACACGATGTCGTAGGCGTAGGACAAGGCCGACTCGGGGTCCTTGTCGAAGGTCTCCATGAACTCCGGCTTCGGCGAGGTAAAGGCGTGGTGGACCGCAGTCCACTGGCCGGCGCCCACGGCTACGTCACCGGAGGCGACGGCGGCCGCGGCCGGCTCGAACATCGGAGCGTCCACGATCCACACGAAAGCCCAATCGTTCGGATCGATCAGGCCGGTGCGGTGACCGATCTCCACGCGCGCGGCACCCAGCAGGGACCGGGAAGCGCCCTTCTCGCCGGCAGCGAAGAAGATGCAGTCGCCGGGCTTGGCACCGACGGCGTCCGCCAGTCCGGCGCGTTCCTGCTCCGTGAGGTTCTTGGCGACGGGACCTGCAAGCTCACCGTCCTCCTTGTACAGGACGTAGGCCAGCCCCTTGGCGCCGCGCTGCTTGGCCCATTCCTGCCAGGCGTCCAGGGCGCGTCGGGCCTGGGAAGCACCGCCGGGCATGACCACGGCGCCAACGTAAGGGGCCTTGAACACGCCGAAGTTGGTGTCCTTGAAGAACTCGGTCAGCTCCGTCAGCTCCAGGCCGAAACGAAGGTCCGGCTTGTCGGAGCCGTACTTGGCCATGGCGTCCAGGTAGGTCATGCGGCGGATGGGCGTGGGAACCTCGACGTCGATCAGCTGCCACAGGGACTTAACGATCGCTTCGCCCAAGGCAATGATGTCGTCCTGGTCGACGAAGCTGGCTTCGATGTCCAGCTGCGTGAACTCAGGCTGACGGTCGGCACGGAAATCTTCATCGCGGTAGCAGCGCGCGATCTGGTAGTACTTCTCGAAACCGCCGACCTGGAGGAGCTGCTTGAACAGCTGCGGGGACTGCGGCAGCGCGTACCAGGATCCGGGAGCCAGGCGTGCCGGCACCACGAAGTCGCGCGCACCTTCAGGGGTCGAACGCGTCAGGGTGGGCGTCTCGATTTCAACGTAGCCCTGTTCGTGGAGGATTCCGCGGGCCACGCGGTTGGCCTCGGAACGCAGCCGCAGGTTGCGGGCGGGACCGGGACGGCGGAGGTCCAGGTAACGGTGCTTCAGGCGGGCTTCTTCACCGACCTCCACGTGCTCGTCAATCTGGAACGGCAAGGGATCGGAGGTGTTAAGAATCACCACCTTGTCCGCGATGACTTCGATCTCTCCCGTGGCCAGCGCAGGGTTCTCATTGCCCTCCGGACGCTTGCTGACGGTACCCGTCACCTGCAGGACGTATTCGTTCCGGAGCCCGTGGAACACTTCTTCCTCGCGGACAACCACCTGGGCCACGCCGGACGCGTCACGGAGGTCGACGAATGCAACACCACCGTGATCACGGCGGCGGCCCACCCAGCCGGCCAGGGTAACGGTTTGTCCAATGTGCTCGGAACGAAGTGATCCGAGGTCATGTGTGCGCAGCACAGCATTCCTTTCGCATGAATTTTTGATGGATGTCCGCAAAGACAATCCCGTCCGAGTTTACCCGCCCCCGGCAGCGCTGCTCCCTGAGGGACGTCAGAGGGAAATCAGGCGGTAACCACCCGAACGTACAAATCTTCTTCCGACGGCGTCCAGGTCGCAGGGTCCGCGTCCACCTGCTCGCCCGAACGGATGTCCTTGACTTGGTGCTTGCCGTCGTCGTCGGTGAACCACACAAAGGGAATGCCGCGGCGGTCGGCAAACTTGATTTGCTTTCCGAATTTCTCTGCCTTGGCAGCCACCTCGGTGGCGATGCCGCGGCTGCGCAGCTGGGCTGCCACATCCTGGGCAGCGGACCAGCTGTCATCGTGGTTCAGAGCCACCAGGACTGCCGTGGGCACCGATCGCGAGGCCGTGGCCAGCTCCTGGCTCAGGATCCGGGAGACGAGGCGGGTAACACCAATGGAGAGTCCGACGCCGGGGAACTTCCGGTTGCCTTTGCTGGCGAGGGCATCGTACCGGCCGCCCGAACAGATGGACCCCAGCTGCTCGTGTCCTACAAGGACCGTCTCCACTACTGTCCCGGTGTAGTAATCCAGCCCGCGGGCAATGCTGAGGTCCGCCGCGACCTTCCCGGGAGCGCGCTGAATCGCCGCTTCGATCACTTGCTCCAGCTCATTGAGGCCCTCATCGAGCAGCTCATCCTTGACGCCCAATGCGCGTACCTGCTCGACGAACGAGGTGTCCTCGGCCCGGATGGTGGCGAGTTGCAGGGCGAGGCCGGCTTGTTCGTCCGTGGCGCCGAGCTCGCTCTTGAGCAACCCGGCCACCTTCCCGGCCCCGATTTTCTCGAGCTTGTCGATGCTTCGCAGGACACCGGCAGTATCCGTCAATCCGATGCCGCGGTAGAAACCTTCGGCCAGCTTCCGGTTGTTGATCCGCAGCCGGAAATCCGGGATGGGCAGGGCGCTCAGCGCCTCTGCGATCACCAGTGCGATTTCGACGTCGTAACGGAACGGCAGCTCGCCGTCTCCCACGACGTCGATGTCGGCCTGGGTGAACTCACGGGCACGGCCTTCCTGCGGCCGTTCCCCCCGCCAGACTTTTTGGATCTGGTAACGGCGGAACGGGAACGCCAGGTAGCCGGCGTTCTCCACCACGTAGCGCGCAAAGGGAACGGTCAGGTCAAAGTGCAGCGCCAAGGCGTTCGGATCAGTCTTGCCTGTTTTTGCAGTCTCTTCGTCGTCGTCCTGCAGGCGGCTCAGGCCGTAGACTTCCTTGTCGATCTCTCCCTTGCGCAGCAGCTGCCCCACCGTCTCCACCGCACGGGTCTCAATGGAGGAGAACCCGTGCAGTTCGAAGGTCTTGCGCAGCGTATCGAGCACATGCAACTCCACCAACCGTTCCTGGGGAAGCCACTCGGGGAATCCGGACAGGGAGGCGGTACGTGCCATGGTGGAAGAGTCTCCTCGAAGAAGGCTGACCGCGGGAAGCCCGCGCCACTGCAATTAAGATGCATTCAGCGTTTATTGGGCAGGAGTCCGGACGGTCATGCATAAACTATGTGCGGCAGCCAGTTTATGCTCTCCCCGCGCGCAGTTCTAATGCAGCACGCCCGGGTGCATGACTGCCGTTGACGTGGACACCATCAGGAGGACTCTTGGCAACAAGATCGCGGGACGACCGCGAAGCCCGGCGACGCATCCGGCAAATGGAGGCCAAGCGTGCCCTGCGGCAGCAACAGACCAAAAGGCGCAGGCGGGACAACATCGTGGCGGTGGGCGCCGGAGCCTCGGCTTTGGTCCTGGCGGCGGTGCTCCAATTAACGGTCTTCAGTTCCAACCCCACCGAGGCAGAGTACGCCGCGGCCCAGGCCGGGCTGAGTTCGCCGTCCGCGTCACCGCAGGCATCCAACAGCGCCGACGTTCCGGCTGCGGACACTGCTGCGGGCAAGACCTTCACAGGCGAGCTTGCCCTGAACGGCGGCGTACTTGGTGTCCGGATTGACGGAACAACCGCCCCGCAGGCCGCGGCCGTCATCAAATCCCTGAGCGACTCGGGCTACTACGACGGCACCTTCTGCCACCGGCTGACAACCTCCGAAACCTTCGGCCTGCTGCAATGCGGCGCCAAGTCGGAAGACGGAGCGGACGACGCAAACTACAGATGGGGTCCGCTGGAAAACACCCCGTCAAACAACACGTATCCTGCCGGAACCATTGCTGTAGCCCGGACCGGCAACAACGCCTACGGGAACGGGCACCAGTTCTTCATCGTCTACAAGGACACAACCATCCCGGCAGACTCGGCCGGGGGCTACACGGTGGTCGGCCAGGTCACCAGTGGCCTGGATGTCGTGTCCAAGATCGCCGCGGCGGGGCTGAAGGCAGACGCCACCAACAACGACGGCGCCCCTGTGGCACCTGTCACGATAGACTCGTTTTCACTGAAGTAACCAACTCCAGGCCCCGCCTAGGGTGCATTACCTGAGCAGTCCCTCCAAGCGAAAGACTTTTAGCGGTGACAGACAGTCAGAAATCCGACGAAACAGCAGCAGTAAGCAACCAGGAAGCCGTCGAGGCTGCCGAGCCAAAGGCCGGCGAAACCGCCGCCCCGGAGGCGGCACCCGCCGTCGAACCTTCCCCGGCAGCTGAACAGCCTGCTGCGCCCCGTCCGGCCCCGTCCCCCGCGGCTTTCGCTGCCCGCCCCAAGGCGCCCGCCGCCGTCGTGCCCGCCGCTCCTGCGGTTTCCGCGGCGTCCTTGGCTGAAGCGGCCAAATGGGGGCGCGCGGAAGGGGACGGCCACGTCTTCCTGACGCTGGACGGCGAGGAAATTCCCGTGGGCCAGTACCCGGGCGTCAGCCCCGACGAGGCCTTGGGCTACTTCGCCAGGAAGTTCGACGACGTCATTGCCCAGGTAGTCCTGCTGGAACACCGGGTGGCATCAAAGGCCCCGGCCACGGACATGCAGAAAACCGTCGCGCACCTGCGTGAGCAGCTGGCCGAACGCAACATGGTGGGTGACATCCGCTCCGCCGAGGCCCGTTTGGACACCCTCTCAGCGCAGATCGCTGAACTCGAACAGTCTGAGAAGGCCGCCCACGAGGCAGTGCGGGCCAACGAGCTCGCTGCACGCGAGGCGATTGTTGCAGAGGCCGAAGCGATTGCGGGGCAGGATCCGGCCCAGATCCAGTGGAAGACCTCCAGCGCACGCATGAACGAGTTGTTCGAGTCGTGGAAGACCGCACAAAAGAGCGGCGTCCGGCTCGGCCGTAGCAATGAGGATGCGCTCTGGAAGCGGTTCCGTTCCGCGCGCACGGTCTTCGACCGTCACCGTCGGGCCTACTTCTCCCAGCTGGACAGCAACAACTCCGCTGCCAAGGCCGCGAAGGAGGCCTTGATTGCCGAGGCCGAAGCGCTGTCTTCCTCAACTGACTGGGGCTATGCCGCAGGCGAGTACCGCCGGCTCATGGACCAGTGGAAGGCGACGCCTCGGGCCAGCCGTAAGGACGACGACGCTCTCTGGGGCCGTTTCCGCGCTGCGCAGGATGTCTTCTTCAGCAACCGGCAGGCCGCCAACGAGCAAATCGACCAGGAGTACACCGCCAACCTCGCCGTCAAGGAACAGCTGGTTGCCGAGGCCCAGGCCCTCCTTCCCATCAATGACCTCAACCTGGCCAAGAAGGCGCTCCAGTCCATCCGTGACCGTTGGGAGGAGGCCGGCAAGGTTCCGCGCGCCGACATGGGCCGCATCGAAGCCGGACTCCGCAAGGTTGAAGATGCCGTGCGTGAAGCCGAAGAGGAAAAGTGGCGCCGCAGCAATCCTGAAACGAAGGCGCGCACCAACAGCGCCCTGAGCCAACTGGAGTCGGCCATCGCCAACCTGAAGGATGATCTGGAAAAGGCAGAAATAGCCGGAGACCAGCGTCGCATCAAGGAAGCGCGGGAAGCCCTTGACGCCCGTCAGTCCTGGCTGGACCAGATCCAGCGGTCCGCGAGCGACCTCGCGTAGGCAGACTTACCGCGTGGCTGCAGGCCCCGGTTTGGTTATCCACATAACCGAACCGGGGCCTGTGCGCATTTAAGGGCTGCGGGAAATGATCAGAGCATGCACTCCTTCGATCCCGCCGCGCACCTGCAGGAGCCCGCCCTCCAAGAGTTGTACTCCCCCAGCCGGATATTCACGTGGCCGGAGCTTCAAAGCATGGCACTGGACGGGATCCTGCGCCCGCTCTACGGAAAGAGTTACGCAGCCCCTGGAGTGGCAACAACCCCGAGGCTGCGCGCACGTGCGGCGGCCCTCACAGTTCCCGCCAGGATGCGCACCAAGGTCGTGGCGGGGCGCCTGACAGCAGCCTGGATCTACGGTTGCGCGGCTCCTCCGGAGCGGCTGTCACTCCTGGTCGACGCGAAGCACCGTATCTCAAGTCTCCGCGGCGCCCGGGACTGCAGCCTCCACGAAGTCAGGCTGGGCCAAATGGACGTCGTGAGCCTCGGCGGCATGCTCGTCAGCAGTCCCTTGCGGACGGCAGCGGACATCGCACTGCATATCGAGGAAGAACGGGCACTGCCGGCCTTGTTCTCGCTGCTGGCACGTCCGGACCTGGGCGTTCGCCTGCGGTTACTCACACTGGCCGTCGAGGCCGCACCGCGCGTTCCCCACAAGAAACGGGCCTTGACGACACTCGCCGCGCTGGCTGAACGCTAGGTGCGGCGACGGTTGCCGGTAGTTCTGTACACGTCGAACACACCGTCAATGCGACGAACAGCGCTTAGGACATGGTGGAGATACTTCGGATCCCCCATCTCGAAGGCAAACTTCGAGATGGCTACCCTGTCGCTGGACGTATGCACCGAAGCAGCCAGGATGTTTACGTGGTTTTCCGAAAGTACACGGGTGACGTCGGAGAGGAGCGACTTCCGGTCCAATGCCTCGACCTGGATCTCCACGAGGAACACGCTCGACTGCGTCGGCGCCCACTCGACCTCGACGATCCTGTCCGGCTGGTCCCGGAGCCCGGAAACGTTGGTGCAGTCCGTCCGGTGGACAGAGACTCCCGAACCACGCGTCACGAAGCCAAGGATCGGATCCGGCGGCACCGGAGTGCAACACCGGGCGAGTTTCACCCAGACATCCCCGACCCCACGCACGATCACACCTGAATCGGAGAACTTGGACTTGGCCACCTGGGTGGGGATGCTGACCTCGTCAAGGTCCTCGTCCGGCGTCTCTTGGCCGCCCAGGTGCTCGACGAGTTTCTCCATGACCGACTGGGCGGACGTGTGTCCGTCGCCCACGCCCGCGTAGAGCCCGGAGATATCGACGTAGTGGAACTCCTCGGCCACAGCAGACAGCGCGTCGTGGGTCATGAGCCGCTGCAAGGGAAGGTTTTGCTTCCGCATGGCCCGCGTCAGCATGTCCTTGCCGCGGTCAATTGCTTCCTCGCGGCGTTCCTTGGTGAACCACTGGCGGATTTTGTTGCGGGCACGGGCCGATTTGACGAAGTGCTGCCAGTCCTGGCTGGGACCTGCACCTTCGGCCTTGGAGGTGAAGATTTCGACCCAGTCGCCGTGGTTCAGTTCGCTGTTAAGCGGAACGAGCTTGCCGTTAACGCGGGCACCAATGGTCCTGTGGCCCACTTCCGTGTGCACGGCATAGGCGAAGTCAACGGGAGTAGAGCCTGCGGGCAAAGCCATGACTTCACCCTTGGGGGTAAAGACGAACACCTCACGGGCGTTGATCTCGTACCGCAAAGAGTCCAGGAACTCGCCCGGATCCGATGTTTCCTGCTGCCAGTCCACCAGCGACCTCAGCCAGCCCATGTCTCCGTCCCGGGGGCTGCCGGGGCCGACAGCGGTACGGTTGGGCTGATCCTTGTACTTCCAGTGCGCGGCCACACCGTATTCGGCCCTGCGATGCATCTCATGCGTACGGATCTGGATCTCCACCGGTTTGCCGCCCGGACCGATCACGGTGGTGTGCAGGGACTGGTACATGTTGAACTTCGGCATGGCGATGTAGTCCTTGAAACGCCCGGGCAAGGGGTTCCACCGCGAATGCAGTGTGCCCAGCGCGGCGTAACAGTCGCGGACCGAATCAACCAGCACGCGCACGCCCATGAGGTCGTTGATGTCGTCGAAGTCCTTATCCCGGACGATCATCTTTTGGTAGATCGAGTAGTAGTGCTTGGGACGGCCGGTAATGGTGGCCTTGATGCGCGCCGTCCGAAGATCGTCGGCGATCTGGTTGCGGATGACGCTGAGGCTCTTCTCCCGCTCGGGGGTCCTGTCCCCCACCATCCGGACGATTTCCTCGTACACCTTGGGATACAGGGCTGCAAAGGAGAGATCCTCGAGCTCCCACTTGATGGTGTTCATGCCAAGGCGGTGCGCCAGCGGGGCAAAGATTTCCAGGGTCTCCCGAGCCTTGCGGGAGGAAGATTCCGCAGAGACGAAACGCCACGTCCTGGCGTTATGCAGACGGTCCGCGAGCTTGATCATGAGGACCCGGATGTCCTTTGCCATGGCCACGACCATTTTGCGGACGGTCTCGGACTGGGCAGCCTCACCGAAGCTGACCTTGTCCAGCTTGGTCACCCCGTCCACGAGCATGGCCACTTCGGGCCCGAAGTCACGGGTCAGGTCTGCCAGCGTGTACGGCGTATCCTCCACGGTGTCGTGGAGCAGCGCCGCAGCCAAGGTGGTGCCGGTCATGCCCAGTTCGGCCAGGATCGTGGCGACGGCGACGGGATGGGTGATGTAGGGGTCGCCGCTCTTGCGCTTCTGCCCCTGGTGGCTCTGCTCGGCCACTGCGAAGGCGCGCTGGATGAGGTCGAAATCCTCTTTGGGGTTGTTGGCCCTGACAGTGCGGAGGAGCGGCTCCAGGATGGGCGAATACGGAGCTACCCCACGTCCGGTAAGCCGGGCAAGCCGCGAACGGGTCCTTTCCCGCCGTCCGGGGAAGGTTGGACGCGCCCCCGGGGCGTCAACCGGCACAGCAGCAGACCGCCCAGCCACGCTTGTTGCTGGAACCGCCACACCGCTGTGACCGTCTTCTCCGCCCGCCGGTGGTGCCGACGTCGCACGCTCTTCCACAGAAGTACCCCTCACGACCGATTTAATTCTTCCAGTCTATTCCCGCCAACGAATGCTTCCGCAACCGCGACGCACATGACGCGAACAGCGGCAAGTCAAAGAGCCGGCCCCTGCATCCTGGCAGGGGCCGGCTCTTTCCGTTGTTCAGGCGCCTTCGTCAGGCAGCGGCTTCAGCCCTCCGGTGGGCCACCTTCTTCGCCTGCTTCACGAGTTCCGGTTCGCCCTGGCGGAGCCAGGCGTACAGCGGAGCGGCAATGAAGATGGTGGCTGCGGTACCGATGAGGATCCCGACGAACAGCGCCAGGGACAGGTCGCGGAGGGTTCCGGCCCCCAGGAGTCCGGCACCAATGAAGAGGATCGCTGCCACGGGGAGGACAGCAACCATCATGGTGTTGATCGAGCGCACCAAGGTCTGGTTGACCGCGAGGTTCACCTCTTCGCCGAACGTCCGGCGGGTGGAAGTGGAAATGTCCGAGGTGTTCTCCCGGATCTTGTCGAAGACCACCACGGTGTCGTACAGCGAATAGCTAAGGACCGTCAGGAAGCCAATGATGGCCGACGGGGTTACTTCAAAATCACTCAGGGCGTACACACCCGCCGTGACGAACATCGTCACCAGCATGCCCACCAGGGCGGACAGGGACATCTTCCACGTCCTGAAGTACAGCGCCATGAGGACAGCAGCCAGGCCGACGAACACCACCAGGCCGATCAATGCCTGCCGGGTCACGTCCTGGCCCCACGTGGGGCCGACGAAGTTGGATGTCACTTCGTTGTCGGTGACCCCGTAGGCGCTGGTGAGGCCTTCCTTGATGCGGTTGGTCTCATCATCGGTCAACTGGTCCGTCTGGATTCGCATGGTGTTGCCGGCAACGTTGGCAACGCGCGGCACGGCACCGGGAACGACGTCGTGGACCGCTTTCTCTCCGAGTCCGGCATCCGTGGTGGACACATTGGACACGGTGAACTCAGAACCGCCGCGGAACTCGATGCCCAGGTTGAAGCCGCCCTTGAGCACCGGGATGAGGATGGACAACGCCACTGCCACGGCAGCGATGATGAACCAGATCTTCTTCGAGTCCACAAAATTGTAGGACCGCTTGCCCGTGTAGAGCTCATAGCCGAAGGTCGCGAAGCTGGTAGTCATTACTTCTCCTCGCTGGTGGCGTTGGATGACTTGTTGCCGTTGGACGAGCCGGTGAGCTGCCCCTTCTCGGCAAGGCGTCGTTCGGCGATGGTCATGCGCCGTTCGGCTTCCGCCACGGCACCGGCGTTGCGGGGCCTGACGTTGGCGGGCTTCTCCTCGGCTGTCCGGATCCGGCCGGCACCCCGGTACAACGGCACCGCTCCAAGGCGGTCAGGAGACAGTCCGGAGAAGCGGTGGCCTTCTCCGAAGAACTTGGTGCGGGCCAGGACCTGCAGCATGGGGTGGGTGAACATGAACACGACGATGAGGTCGGCCACAGCGGTCAGGCCCAGCGTGAAGGCAAAGCCACGGACGTTCCCGACGGCGACGAAGTACAGCACCACGGCTGCAAGGAGGTTGACTGCCTTGGAGGCCAGAACGGTGCGCTTGGCGCGCTTCCAGCCGTTCTCGACGGCGGACACCAGGCCCCTGCCTTCGCGCAGCTCGTCACGGATACGTTCGAAGTACACGATGAAGGAGTCCGCAGTCTGGCCAATGGCCACGATGAGGCCCGCGACACCGGCCAGCGACAGGCGGTAGTTTTCGGTCCAGCCAAGGATGGCGATCGCGAGATAGGTCAGCGCGCCGGCGACAAGGAGTGAAGCGATGGTGACGAACCCGAGGGCGCGGTACTGGAAGAGCGAGTAGACCACCACGAGGACGAGGCCGATGATGCCGGCCAGGAGACCCAGGCGCAGCTGGTCGCCACCCAGGGTGGCGGAAATCTGTTCCTGTGACTGGATCTCAAAGGAGATCGGAAGCGCGCCGTAGCGGAGCTGCTCGGAAAGTGCCTTGGCGGATGCTTGCGTGAAGTTGCCCGTGATCTGCGGCTTGCCGTCAGTGATGACCGCCAGTGCCCGGGGGGCGGAAATGACCTGGTCGTCCAGGACAATGGCGAACTGTGCCTTGGGATCGTTGCCGCCCTGCGCCAGGGAGGCGTTGTAGAACTGGTTGAGCCGTTCGGTAACCTTCTTGAACTTCTCCGTAGCGTCACCGTTGAACTCGATGTTGACGCCCCAGGAGTTGGTGACGGAACCCTGGGCTCCCTGGACCTGGGAGAAGGAAGAATCGGCAATGTCCTGGCCCTTGACCTCTACGGGACCAAGGATGTACTTGATGGCGGGGGTCTTGTCCGTAGCGGGTTCGCAGGTTACCAACGGCTTGGCCGGGTCTGAACGCTCGCGCTTCTCCGCAGCCGGATTGACGCAATCCAGAGCCTCGAATTCCTTTTGGACTTCCGGGGTGATCCAGTTGGTGTCGCTGGCATTCGTCGGCTCGGCCGTGGGCTTGTTCAGCTGGTCATCCGGAGTGCGGGACTCGGCAGGAATTGCCGCCGGGTCAGCCGCGGCAATTACGGGGCGGAAGTTCATATCCGCCGAAGCCTGGATGAGGTCGCGGGTTTCCTTCGACGGTGTTCCCGGAAGGCTGACCACGACGTTGCGGCCGGACTGCGTGCTGATCTCGGCTTCTGCTACGCCGGAACCATCAACGCGCTGGCGAATGATCGCCACGGCCTGGTTGAGCTGTTCTTCGTTGATCTCGCTGGAGCCCTCGACGCGTGGCGCCAGGATCATCTGGGTTCCGCCCTCAAGGTCCAGCGCAAGCTTGGGAGCCCACGTGGCGTTGCCGGTGATGACACCCCCGGCCAGAACTGCGGTTAGTACGACGAATATTGCTCCAAGCCAAGTCAGCACTCTGCGCGCTGAATTCCTAGGGCCGGTCCGTGCCATTATCGATCTTCCTGTTATCGCCGGACAGCCGCCGGCCGACGCCGGTGGGCGTCCGCCGGCGGCTCTCCGCTGCCGTAGAAGTTATCTTGCGCGGTGGTACCGCGGCTGACAGTGCTAGTTGTCCTTCTTGTCCTCTTTGTTGAGGCGCGCAATGGTTTCCTCGGGAGTCTCCGGAGCAGCCGGGGCCTCCGTGCCGGTTACGGTGAGCGAGGACGCATCATCCGGAACAACCGGGGTTTCCTCTGCCGGCTGGTCGATGACCTTGGTTACTGCCTGGCGGTGCACCGTGGCTTCGTTGCCCGGGGAAAGCTCCAAAACTACCTTGTTCTCGGCCTCGTCGATGGAGACAATGCGGCCGAACAGGCCAAAGCTGGTCATGACGTCAACGCCCGGAGCAAACTTCGACTGCATTTCAGCCTGCTGCTGCTGGGTCTTCTTGTTGCGGCGGAACATCATGAAGACAAAGAGTCCCAGCATGACGAAGAGCAATATGGTCATTGGATCCACAGGGAAGTTCCGTTCTGTACTTACGTTTGCGTTCACGGCAGCGTCCTGTGCCGAGCGTCATACCAGTCTAGTGGGAAATTCCGGGTGCAGCGTGTTAACCGATGCTGTCTACGCTCTCAGCGTGGTTTTCATCCTCTTCGAACAAGGGAAAGGCTTCCTGGCCAAACACCCCGGCAGGGACGGCATACCCCAGGTGGGTCCAGGCTGACGCCATGGCGATGCGGCCCCGCGGCGTGCGTCCCATCAGGCCTTCACGGACCAGGTACGGCTCTGCCACGGTCTCCACTGTCTCCGGCTCTTCGCCGACGGCGATGGCCAGCGTGGAAAGACCCACCGGGCCACCGTTGAACTTGGTGATCAGGGCCTCCAGGACAGCGCGGTCCAGGCGGTCGAGCCCGCGGGCGTCTACCTCGTACATATCCAGGGCTGCGGCGGCTGACCGCGCGTCGATCTGCTCGATGCCGTGTACCAGGGCCCAGTCGCGGACACGGCGAAGCAAGCGGTTGGCGATACGCGGCGTGCCGCGTGAACGGCCCGCAATCTCCGTAAAGCCGGCCGAATTGACCTTCAGGTCCAACAGGCCTGCGGAACGGCGGAGGACGAGTTCAAGTTCTTCGACCGAATAGAACTCCAAGTGGCCCGTGAAGCCGAAGCGGTCCCTCAGGGGCCCGGGAAGGAGCCCGGCACGGGTTGTGGCACCAACCAAGGTGAACGGCGGGAGCTCCAGTGGAATGGCGGTGGCTCCGGCGCCCTTGCCCACCACGATGTCCACGCGGAAGTCTTCCATGGCCATGTACAGCATTTCTTCGGCGGGCCGGGACATGCGGTGGATTTCGTCCAGGAACAGGACTTCGCCCTCCGACAAGGAGGAGAGGATGGCAGCCAAATCCCCGGCGTGCTGGATGGCCGGGCCACTGCTGATTCGCAGGGGGGCATTCATCTCGGCAGCGATGATCATGGCAAGGGTGGTCTTGCCGAGTCCCGGAGGCCCTGACAAAAGAACGTGGTCGGCGCTCCGATCACGCATGCGTGAGGCTTCCAGGACCAGCGAAAGCTGCTTCCGGACCCTGTGCTGGCCCACGAAGTCGTGAAGGTTTTTGGGCCGGAGGGCGGCCTCGATGACACGCTCTTCCGGTTCCTCGCCCCCGGCGACCAGGGATTGCTCAGCCACGGCTGCCTACGCGGTTGCCCGCACGGGCCCCGTCCTGGCCCAGCCAGCGAAGGGTCGCGCGAAGGATCTGGGCGACGTTGCCCGAGTCCACGAGCTCGGGTGAGTCGGCCATGGCTTTGTCGATGCTGCCCGTAGCGTCTTTTTCCGACCATCCCAGGCTGGTCATGGCCGCAACTACCTGTGGCTTCCACTCAGCGGTTACCTGTGCGGCAGGGGCGCTGGCGGTGCCTGTGCCATGGGGAACCAGCTTGCCTGCCAACTCCAGGACGATCCGGCCAGCGACCTTCGGCCCGATGCCCGGCACCTTGGTGAACGCCTTGCCGTCTCCGGTGTGCGCGGCCACGCGGATGGCCTCCGGCTCATGGACGGCAAGGACGGCCAACGCCAGCCGCGGCCCTACTCCGCTGACGCTGAGAAGGACATCGAAGACCTCACGTTCGTCGTCATCGGCAAAGCCAAACAGCGTCAGCGAATCCTCACGGACGATCATGGACGTAAAGAGCTTGGCTTCATCGCCGGGCTTCAGGTGGCTCAGCGTCTGTGGTGTGGCGTAGACGCTCATGCCTGCACCGTTGAGGTCGATCACTGCCGTCGACAACCCGACGTGGGCAACCGTGCCACGAAGAAAACTGATCAAGACCGGGCTCCTGTAACTATCCGAACATATCTACGAATACCCTAGCAAGCGCAGCCGGCATTCAGCGCGCGCGCCGCGCCTTCGCTTCAGCTTCTGCCCATGCTTTCTGGGCGGGCGTCAGGGCAGAGCTGCCCTTTGCACCGGGAGCTCCCGTCCCGTTTCCCGCCCGCCAGGCGTGGGTGAGCGCCAAGGCGAGGGCGTCGGCGGCATCGGCCGGCTTGGGCGGGGCGTCCAGGCGAAGGATCTTGGTGACCAGCTTGGTGACGGCGTCCTTGTTGGCACTTCCGCTGCCCGTGACCGCCGCCTTGACTTCGGATGGCGTGTGCAGTGCCACCGGTATGTCCCGCCGGGCGGCAGCCGCAATCACCACTCCCGACGCCTGCGCCACGCCCATGACGGTACTGACGTTCATTTGGGAGAAGACGCGCTCCACGGCCACCACATCGGGTTGATGAAGGTCCAGCCACTCATCGATTGCCTGGGCGATGACCAGCAGGCGCCTGTCCAGGGTGAGTTCCGCCGAGGTACCGACGACGCCGACAGCCACCATGGTTGCGCGGCGGTTCCGTTCGATATCCACGACGCCGATCCCGCAACGGGTAAGGCCCGGATCGACTCCCAATACGCGAAGAGTCAAATCCGGGCCTTTCTCAGTGAATGTAACGCCTCAGCGGATGTGAGGCTGCCGGCGTGAACGGCTGTTAGTCGGCGTCGAGGGCTGCTTGGACCTCGTCGCTGAAGTCGGCGTTGCTGTAGACGTTCTGGACATCGTCCAGGTCTTCCAACGCGTCCACCAACTTCATGAACTTCTTGGCACCATCGACATCGAGGTCCACCTGCATGGACGGCACAAACTCTGCCTCATCCGACTCGTACTCGATTCCGGCTTCCTTCAGGGCATCGCGGATGGCCTGAAGGTCCGAAGGCTCGGAGTGGATTTCCCAGTTGTCGCCGCTGTCCTTGACCTCTTCGGCGCCGGCGTCGAGGACGGCCATAAGGATGTCGTCCTCGGACAATCCATTCTTGGGCAGGACCACGACACCCTTGCGGGTGAACAGGTAGCTCACGGATCCGGGATCGGCAATGGTGCCGCCGTTGCGCGAAATCGCCAACCGGACCTCGGAGGCTGCACGGTTCTTGTTGTCCGTCAAACATTCGATGAGCAACGCCGAACCCTGCGGACCGCGGGCTTCGTACATGATCTCGGTGTAGTCCACCACTTCACCGGTGAGGCCGGCGCCGCGCTTGATGGCGCGGTCGATGTTGTCGTTGGGCACCGAGGTCTTCTTGGCCTTGGTGACTGCCAGTTCCAGGCCAGGGTTGCCGGCGAGGTCCGGACCACCCATGCGGGCGGCAACTTCGATGTTCTTGATCAGTTTGGCGAACGACTTTGCACGGCGGGCGTCAATGACGGCTTTCTTGTGCTTGGTGGTCGCCCATTTGGAGTGGCCTGACATGCTTTACGCTTCTCCTCTGATCATTCGAATAAAGAGTTCATGCACGCGCTTCTCCCCTGTTACCTCCGGATGGAAGGAAGTGGCCAGCAAACGGCCGGAGCGCACTGCAACAATTCTAGCCATCCCGTGCAGGGTGGCCGTGTGGCTGGCGTGGTCGGGATCCACCTGCGCCAGGATCTCAACGTCCGGACCAACCCGTTCCACCCACGGTCCGCGGATGAATACCGCGTGCACCGGGTCCACGCCGGACTCGCCGGCACTGAAATCAAGGCCCTTGAAGTCCAGGTCCGTTTCAAATGATTCCCGTTGGCGCCCAAAGGCGTTGCGGCGGACCGTGATGTCAAGCCCACCGAAGGTCTGCTGGGGGTTTCCGGCCAAGTCTGTGGCGGGGTCCGCGATGTCGTTGGCGAGCAGGATCATGCCTGCACACGAACCGTAGACGGGAAGTCCGTCGGCGATCCGTTGGCGCAAGGGATCAGCTACGTCGAATATCCTGGCGAGCTTGTCGATTGCCGTTGACTCGCCGCCAGGGATGATCAGGCCGTCAATGTCATCGAGTTCCCCGGCCCTGCGGATCCCGACACCGGTGGCGCCTGCAGCTTCCACCGCGTGGATGTGCTCGCGGAAGTCGCCTTGGAGCGCCAGCACGCCGATCCGGAGTCCGGCACCAACGCGCGACGAAGCGTCGGAAAGGGTTTTGGTCATTGGACCATCATAGTGTCCGCAGACCCCACGGGCGGCAACGGGACAAGGCTCCATGCCGCAACTGGGATATATTACAGAGCATGTTTTCCTTCAGCGTCCCCCTCGGCAAGCTGGTCCGCGGCCTGTCCCGGCTCCGCGGCGGAGGCTCGGCATTTCCCGGCCTCGTAGTGGAAAAAATCGACCCCGGCTTCATGGAACGGACCCTGGCTTCCCTGCCCCATGGGGTGGCCGTTGTCAGTGGGACGAACGGCAAGACAACCACAACCAAAATGGTGGTGGAACTGCTCGAAAGCCAAGGCCTGAAGGTGTTCACCAACCGCAGCGGCAGCAACTTCACCCGCGGCGTGGCTGCGTCCCTATTGGGGGATGTGGACTGGCGCGGAAAACTCGACGCCGACGTGGCGGTGCTGGAACTGGATGAGGCGCACGCCGTGCACTTCGTCAACAAGGTCTCGCCGCGCTTCAGCCTGCTGCTGAATGTGCTGCGTGACCAACTGGACAGGTTCGGCGAAATCGACAAGACCGCCCGCCTCCTGGAACACATCGCCATGAAGACCACGGACACCGTGGTGTTGAACCGGGAAGATCCGCGGGTAGCCCGGATTGCCGGCAGCGTGCAGGGACTCGGGTCCGTCCACCATGCCGCGGTCCGCTACTTCGGCCTCGATGAGTCGCTGCGGAGTACTTTCCCCAACGACGACGAAATGCGCACGGCTACCGGAACCGCTTCCCCCGGCACCACCCCCGCAGGCGAGCTGCCTGCGGCACCGGAGGCCGACGTCGTACTGCGCCGCGTAGGTGCCCGCGACGCCGACTTTGAGTTCGACGGCGAAACGGTGACCACCCCCATGAAGCTCCGTGGCGTCTATAACATCTTCAATGCTGCTGCAGCGTTGTCGCTGGCCCGCGCAATCCTGGGAACCGGCGCTGTGGACACCCCCAAGCTGGTCAAGGCCCTGGGTGAAGTAGCGCCGGCCTTCGGCCGCGGTGAGAGCCTCACGGTTGACGGCCAGCCGCTGGAACTGGTGCTGGTGAAGAACCCCAGCGGATTCCGGCTGGGCCTTAAGTCATTCCCGGCGGGCGGGTACGCAACCATGATCGCCATCAACGACAACTACGCGGACGGCAGGGATATGTCGTGGCTGTGGGACGTTGAATTCGAATCGCTGCGCGAAGACGGCGTGGAAGTCCTCACGGGCGTCCGCGCCTACGACATGGCGCTTCGCCTCCAGTACGACGAGGTGCCCTTCGGCGCCGTCGAAACTGACATCACGGCTGCGCTGCGCAAGTTCATTGACGGATCCCGCGGCAAACCCAAGAGGATCTTCTGCACCTACACGGCCATGCTCGCCATCCGCCGCGAACTGGCCAAAATCACCATTGTTGAGGTGGTCTCATGACATCGGAATCAAAAGGAACCCTTCGGGTCCTCCAGCTCTATCCGAAGGACATGAACATCTACGGGGACTGGGGCAACGCACTGGTTCTCCAACAAAGAATCAAGTGGCACGGCTATACCCCGGAACTCCTTGAATACAACGTCGGCGACGAGTTCCCCGACGACGTGGACCTTATTGTGGGCGGAGGCGGCCAGGACAGCGGCCAGGTAGTCATCCAGGAGGATCTTCAGGCCCGGGCCGCACAATTGCGCGCCGTGGCCGAGGACGGCGCGCCCATGCTGGTTATCTGCGGCCTGTACCAGTTGTTCGGCAAATTCTTCAAGACCAGCGCCGGTCCCGTCATTCCGGGAATCGGCATCCTTGACGTCGAGACCCAGGGCACCGATGAACGCCTGATCGGCAACGTGACCCTGAAGTCCCCCGAATTCGGCGAAATCCTTGGGTACGAGAACCACAGCGGGCAGACCACCCTGGGACCCGGCGTCGAACCTCTTGGCACGGTGACCAAAGGCGCCGGCAACAACAGCAAGGACGGCCACGAGGGGGCGCGCTACCGGAACGTGGTGGCCAGCTACCTCCACGGCTCGCTGCTGCCCAAGAACCCTGCCATCGCCGACTTCCTGATCAAGACCGCCGCGGAACGCAAGTTCGGTGAGTTTGTTCCGGGAAAGCCCGACGACGGATACGCCCGCCTCGCCCGCGAACACGCTGCCCGCCGCCCGCGGTAAGGCGCTACTTCTCCTGGGTGACCAGCAGCTCGCGGGCTCCCGCGGCCGCTGCACCCATGGACTCGACTACCGTCCGGGTACGTAGGCGGGTTTCGGCGTCGGCAGCCGGCGACGCACAGACACCTTGGGGCGCGTCACTGGCCACGGAGCACCAGCGGTAGGGGTCGCGGACGATCACCGAGGGCGCCCAGGCAAGATCGGATGCGGTCCACTGACCGGCCTCGTTCTGGCTGAACTGGGCGCGTACCAGCAGTCCTTCATTGTTGACCACGTACCACGGTGACAACTCGGTGACGCCGTTGCCCAGGCCATAGACAATCCAGGTGCCCTTGTAATTCTCGATCGGCAGCACGGAATGGGTGTGGTGGCCGTAGATCATGGTGAACTGCCCGCTGTCCACCAGCGCATGGGCAGTCTCCTGCTGCTGCGCGTTCGGCTCATTGGCGTATTCGTCTCCTGCGTGCATGACGCCCAGCACAATATCCGCTCCCGAGGCGCGCGCCTGTTTGGCCTTGGCAATCATCACGGCCGGGTCAAGCTCGTCGACCAGCCACGGATACTCGGGGATCTGGCCGTTGTGGCCATAGGTGCCTTCGATGACGGCCACGGTGGCTGCAGGGGTCTTGAGCAGCAGGATTTCTTTTGAGGCCGCCTCGGTACGGTAGGAGCCTGTGTGCTTCAGGCCGGCCGCATCCAGGGCATCCAAGGTCCGCAAGAGACCTTCGGTTCCGCGGTCGATGGTGTGGTTGCTTGCTGTTGTGCAGGCTTGGTATCCCACGTCTTTCGAGGCCGCGATGATCTGCGGCGGCACGTTGAACGACGGGTAAGCGGAGAACGGACCCTCAGAGGTGGCCACCGGAGTTTCCTGATGGCAGATCGCAAGGTCGCTGGCACTGATGTAGCGGCGCTGGCCCTCCAGGAGCGGGACGAAGTTGTAGCCGGGCTGTCCTGCCGCGGCCGCATCAGCGCGCGCCTGTTGCCAGAGCTGGGTGTGAACCAGCATGTCTCCGGTGACCGTGACGGACGTGCAGCGAAGCGTTGGGCACGCCGGCCCTTTGCCGGGGGTCGGGGTCGGGGTGGGCGTCGGAGTGGGCGTGACCGTCTCCGGCGCTGCCGCAGTACTGCTTGATTGATCGGGCTCTTCGGCGAGCACGCCGCAGGAGTTCAGCGACAGCAACAAGGCGGCGGCAATCGCCAGCACGGCCGCCGGCTTCGCCAGTGAGCGGACCCGGAAAAAGGTGATGTTCCCCATAGGGCCAATCCTATGGGCGCGCCCCGCGAAGAAGGGTGCGTGCCACCCTTGAGGACGTGCTTGTTAAGTGAAAGAGTCACTTCATGACCAATCCCCTGCTGTCTCCCAGCGAGCTGCCCTTCGGGCTTCCACCCTTCGCGGACATCTCCCCCGAACACTATGCAGAAGCGATCGACGCCGGGCTCGCTGCGCAGCTGCAGGAAATCACGGCGATTACGGGCAACTCCGAACCCCCGACCTTCGAAAACACTGCCGCTGCCATGGAACGCTCAGGACAGCTCCTGGCACGCGCTGCCGCGGCCTTCTTTACGCTGGTCTCGGCCGATGCCTCCGAGAAAATCCGGGAGATCGAGACTGATGTGTCCCCCAAGCTGGCTGAACACCAGGATGCCATCTACTTGAACAGCGGCCTCTACGAACGGTTCCTCGCTATCGACACTTCTTCGCTGGATGCCGCCTCCGCGCGCTTGGTGGAGGAGTACCTGAAAGAGTTCAGGCAGTCCGGCATCCAGCTGGACCAATCCAGCCAGGACCGGCTCCGTGCCATCAACGCCGAACTCTCCAGGCTGGGCACTGACTATGGGCAGCGCGTCAAAGAAGGAATGAAAGCGGCCGCCGTCCTGGTCGAGGACCCTGCCGGTTTGGCGGGCCTTTCCACCGAAGACATCGCAACTGCCGCCGAGGCCGCGAGGGAGGCAGGAGCGGACGGCAAGTACCTGCTCGGCCTCATCCAGCCCAGCAACCAACCTGTGCTGGCTTCGCTTGAGGATCGTGAGGTCCGGCGCCGGCTTTACGAGGCTTCCGTTTCCCGTGGAATCGAAGCCGGGCCCCTGGATGTGCGGGACCTCATTGCGCGCACCGTCCGCCTCAGGGCAGAGAAAGCAAGCCTCCTGGGATTCCCCAACTTCGCGGAGTTGATGGTGGACCGGCAGACCGCCCCGGACTTGGCAGCAGTACAAGGCATGCTCACCAAGCTCGCCCCTGCGGCGATGCGGAACGCACACGCCGAAGCCCGGGCCTTGGCCGAAGAAGCCGGGCACAGCCTGGAACCTTGGGATTGGGCCTACTATTCGGCCCGGGTACGCAAGGAAAAGTTCCAGGTGGACGAGCAAGCCCTGCGCCCCTACTTCGCCCTGGAATCGGTACTTGTGAACGGGGTTTTTCATGCCGCCACGCAGCTCTACGGGGTTACGTTCCACGAACGGTCCGACCTTCAGGGCTACCACCCCGACGTCCGGGTGTGGGAAGTCCGGGACGGGGACGGCAGCAGCCTCGGTCTCTTCCTGGGCGACTATTTCAGCAGGGAGACCAAGCGTGGCGGAGCGTGGATGAACTCCCTCGTGGACCAGTCCCACCTTTTGGGAACCCGGGCGGTAGTCATCAATAACCTCAACGTCAGCAAACCGGCGCCCGGCGAACCTGCGCTGCTGACCCTGGACGAGGTCCGCACAGTGTTCCACGAGTTCGGGCACGCGCTGCACGGCTTGTTCTCCGACGTGGCCTTCCCACGGTTCTCCGGGACATCAGTACCGCGGGACTTCGTCGAGTACCCTTCCCAGGTCAATGAGATGTGGCTCACGTGGCCGGAAGTGCTGGCAAACTATGCCCGGCATCATGTCACGGACCAGCCACTGCCCGGGGAAACAGTGGAGAAACTCGAGGCATCGCTCCTCTGGGGTGAGGGTTTTGCGACCACGGAATACCTCGGCGCCGCGCTGTTGGACATGGCGTGGCACGCTTTGGGGGCAGAAGAAATCCCCGAAGACATCATGGATTTCGAAAGCCGGTCCCTCGTGGACTCCGGGATCGCCCATCCGCTGATCCCGCCCCGCTACCGCAGCGGCTACTTCCAGCACATTTTCGCGGGCGCAGGATATGCAGCGGGGTACTACTCCTACATCTGGAGTGAAGTCCTGGACGCGGACACCGTCGAATGGTTCAAGGACAACGGCGGGCTGACACGGGCAAACGGTGACCACTTCCGTCAGAAACTGCTCTCCCGAGGCAACAGCCGCGACCCCCTCGAGTCCTTCCGGATTTTCCGTGGACGCGACGCGCACCTGGAACCGCTGCTGAAACGCCGCGGCCTGGAGGAGGCTTAAAACAACGACGTCGGCTGGTCACCGTTAAGGTGGCCAGCCGGCGTCGTCGGGGTGCTTTACCAGCCGCGTTCGGCCAGGCGGTGGGGTTCGGGGATTTCGTCGACGTTGATGCCGACCATCGCCTCGCCGAGGCCGCGGGAGACCTTCGCGATCACGTCCGGGTCATCGTGGAACGTGGTTGCCTTGACGACGGCGGCGGCGCGCTGGGCCGGGTTGCCGGACTTGAAGATACCGGAACCGACGAACACGCCGTCAGCGCCGAGCTGCATCATCATCGCAGCATCAGCCGGGGTCGCGATGCCACCGGCGGTGAACAGCACCACCGGGAGCTTGCCCGTGGCAGCAACTTCCTTGACCAGCTCGTACGGGGCCTGCAGTTCCTTCGCCGCAACGTACAGTTCATCCTCGGGCAGGGAAGAGAGCTTCGCGATCTCGGCACGGATCTTGCGCATGTGACCGGTGGCGTTGGAAACATCGCCGGTGCCGGCCTCGCCCTTGGAACGGATCATCGCCGCACCCTCGTTGATCCGGCGCAGCGCCTCACCCAGGTTGGTGGCACCGCACACGAACGGGACGGTGAAGTTCCACTTATCGATGTGGTTGATGTAATCGGCCGGGGTCAGGACCTCGGACTCGTCAATGTAATCCACGCCCAACGACTGCAGGACCTGCGCTTCGACGAAGTGGCCGATGCGGGCCTTGGCCATCACGGGGATGGACACCGCGGCAATGATTTGATCGATCATGTCCGGATCGGACATACGGGACACGCCGCCCTGGGCGCGGATATCG
This sequence comes from Paenarthrobacter ureafaciens, assembly GCF_004028095.1. Taxonomy (NCBI): domain Bacteria; kingdom Bacillati; phylum Actinomycetota; class Actinomycetes; order Micrococcales; family Micrococcaceae; genus Paenarthrobacter; species Paenarthrobacter ureafaciens. Next base: position 191,210 of record NZ_SBHM01000006.1, read on the forward strand.
GCAGGAACACGCTCAAGGGCCATCACGGCGACGGCGCCGGCGTCCTCGGCAATACGGGCCTGCTCGACGTTAACGACATCCATGATGACGCCGCCCTTGAGCATCTCAGCCATACCCCGCTTAACGCGGTTGCTGCCCGTGACGCTGTTCGCGGACGAACCGGCTTCGTTGCTTACATCTGGTGTAGACACAAAAACCCCTATGGGTAGATAAACGACCTTCTGACCGGCAGCACACAGCAGAGGACCGCAATCAGCGCACACCGGGTTTTCAGGTCAAGGTGACCAAGTACTAGTAATACTAGTCGCACCACGCAGGCGCGCAGTACTTGTATTACCCGGCAGGATCGCCTTAATGGGGCTTCAACAGGACAGCTGCACAAAAGCCGCAGGCAAGGTCTGGTCAGATGCCAGTTCCCTTGGTGTCGGCCAGCGCTTGCCTGTGAACCGCGGCCATCCTCTGGACGATGGTGATGACGCTCGCAATGGCAAGCAGGACCAAGGTGGCGAAGAGAACCACCTGCGGCAAACCCAGTCCCGTCAAACCGGTGACCAGGAGGACCGAAGCCAACCTTTCAGCCCGCTCGGCGATGCCCACGCTGGCGCTGTACCCAAGCGACTCGGCCTTGGCCCTGACGTAGGAAACCACCATTCCCAGCACAAGGCAGATGACCGCGGCGAATCCGATGGCGGGATCGCCGCCACCAGTGAAGAACCAGATAGTGATGCCGGCGAAGATCGCGCCGTCGGCCAGCCGGTCGAGGCTGGAATCCAGGAAGTTGCCCCATCCACCGCTCCTGCCGTGAAGCCGCGCCATGATCCCGTCCACGACGTCGGAGAAGGCAAAGATTGCGATCATCAGCGACCCCCACCACAGATGCCCCAGGGGATAGAGGACCAGGCCGCCGAAAATGACGCCTGCGGTGCCGACAATCGTCACGGCGTCGGGCGATACGCCCATCTTGAGGAGCCAACGGGCGAAGGGGGTGAAGAGTGATGTGAAGAAACCGCGCGCATGCCTATTGAGCATTCGACTACCCTGGCCAGGCTTCGGCCACGAGCTTGCGGACCTCATCGAGAGTCTGCGTGATGGCCTTGGTTTGGGCAATGATCGGGAAGAAGTTCCCGTCGCCGCCCCATCGTGGAACCACGTGCTGGTGCAAGTGCGCGGCAATGCCGGCCCCGCCGGTCACGCCCTGGTTCATGCCCAGGTTGAATCCGCTCGGGTTGGAAACCTTCCGCAGCACACGCATTGCCGTCTGGGTAAGCTCTGCGAACTCCGCTGTTTCTTCAACAGTGATGTCCGTGTAGTCAGGCACGTGACGATAGGGGCAGACCAGCAAGTGCCCCGGATTATAGGGAAAAAGGTTGAGCACGACGTAGCACGTCCTGCCCCTGTAGACGATGAGCGATTCCTCATCCGAACGCGTTGGACCAACACAGAAGGGGCAGTCGTCCTTGTTCTTGAACTGGTCCTGCCCACCCTTGATGTAGGCCATGCGGTGCGGAGTCCACAGGCGCTGGAAAGCGTCCGGGACGCCGGCGAGCCCAAACTCGTCGGTTACGTTTGAGTCGCCGGGGTACCCGGCTTCCGCGCCTGTGTTCTCCTGCACCGTATCTACATCCGTTCCGTTAGCTCTCGCGGTTCTTCACGGCGTCGACAATCCTGCGGACGGCCTCAGCCACCGGCACGCCGTTGTCCTGGCTGCCGTCGCGGAAGCGGAAGGACACGGCGCCAGCCTCGGCGTCCTCGCCACCTGCGATGAGGACAAAGGGAATTTTGTCCTTGCTGGCCGTACGGATTTTCTTCGGGAAGCGATCCGACGAGATATCAACCTCTGCCCGGATGCCGGCAGCCTTCAACTGGTCAACGACGTCGAACATGTAGTCGTTGAAAGCTTCGGCCACGGGAATACCTACTACCTGGACCGGAGCCAGCCACGCCGGGAAAGCGCCGGCGTAGTGTTCCGTGAGCACGCCCATGAAGCGTTCAACCGAGCCGAACAGTGCCCGGTGGATCATCACGGGACGCTGGCGGGTACCGTCGGCGGCCTGGTACTCGAGTTCGAACCGCTCGGGGAGGTTGAAGTCCAACTGGATGGTGGACATCTGCCAGGTACGTCCCAAGGCGTCCTTGGCCTGGACGGAGATCTTGGGGCCGTAGAAAGCTGCTCCCCCGGGATCCGGCACCAGTTCCAGACCTGAGGCTTCGGCAACCTCTGCAAGGGTCCGGGTTGCTTCTTCCCAGGTGGCGTCGTCTCCAACGAACTTTTCCTCGTTCTTGGTGGAAAGTTCCAGGTAGAAGTCGTCAAGGCCGTAGTCCTTGAGGAGGCCCAGGACGAAGTTCAGGGTGGTGGTGAGTTCGTCCTTCATCTGCTCGCGGGTGCAGTAGATGTGGGCGTCGTCCTGTGTCATGCCACGGACGCGGGTCAAGCCGTGCACGACACCGGATTTCTCGTACCGGTACACGGAGCCGAACTCGAACAGCCGCAGCGGCAGTTCGCGGTAGGACCGGCCGCGGGAACGGAAGATCAGGTTGTGCATGGGGCAGTTCATCGGCTTCAGGTAGTAGTCCTGGGCCGGTTTGCGGACTGTTCCATCCTCATTGAGTTCGGCATCCACCTGCATGGCCGGGAACATGCCGTCCTTGTACCAGTCCAGGTGACCGGATACTTCGTAGAGGTGTCCCTTGGTGATGTGCGGGGTGTAGACGAACTCATAGCCGGACTCCACGTGCCGCTGGCGCGAGTAATCCTCCATGGCCTTGCGGATAATTCCGCCCTTCGGGTGGAAAACGGGCAGGCCGGAGCCGAGTTCGTCCGGGAAGGAGAAAAGATCCAGTTCCACGCCAAGCTTGCGGTGGTCGCGGCGCTCGGCCTCGGCAATACGTTCCTGGTATGCCTTCAGCGCATCCTTGGTGGGCCAGGCCGTTCCGTAAATACGCTGGAGCTGCTGGTTGTTCTGGTTTCCCAGCCAGTAAGCGGAAGAGGAACGGGTCAGCGCGAAAGCGTTCGAGATCAGCTTGGTGTTGGGAAGGTGCGGACCACGGCAGAGATCGCACCAGACGGTATCGCCGCTTTTGCGGTCCACGTTGTCGTAAATGGTGATGTCGCCTGCGCCGACCTCGACGTTGACGCCTTCGGCGGAGTCGCCGGCGTCGTTCTTTTTTCCGAGCAGTTCAAGCTTGTAGGGCTCGTTGGCCATGGCCTGGCGGGCTTCTTCTTCGGTGACCACGCGGCGGACGAACTTCTGGTTCTGGTTGATGATCTTTTGCATCATCTTTTCCAGCTGGCGCAGGTCTTCCGGAGTGAACGGTTCAGCGACGTCGAAGTCGAAGTAGAAACCGTCGGTGATGTAGGGGCCGATGCCGAGCTTGGCATCGGGGCGCAACTGCTGCACAGCCTGGGCCATGACGTGGGCGGTGGAGTGGCGGAGGACATTGAGGCCATCAGGGGACTCGATGGTGACGCCCTCGACGCTGGCGCCGTCCGCGAGGGGCTGGTCAAGGTCCTTGAGCACACCGTCAACACGGGCTACAACAACATCGCGGCGCTCGAAGAAGAGTTCCGCGCCTGTAGTCCCCTCCGTCACCTTGGTCTCTTCGCCATCGACGATGAGGGTGATCTGCTGGGCATCTGACACGGGTGTCTCCTATTCATAGTGAAGGCTTCATAGCTTGTGGCGTACGGGGACCACAGCCAGCCATCGTCAATCGTATCGGTTCCCGTCGAGGGCGGCCAAAGCAGCACGCCGGTCCCGGAACCAACTGCCGCTCAGCTTCCAAGACCCGTGATGGCAAGGTTTCGACTGATGCCGTCAAGCGGCCCGGGAAGGAATCTTTCCCGTGGATCCACGACGCCGGAACCTGGCTTTTCGTGGAACGGCAGGGTTTCGGGGCGGCTCAGGTCCCAGGCTTTGGTGGCACTGAGGCTGATCCCCTTGGGTCCGGTCCTTCGTGTTGTTCCGCGGATCAGCAACAACCTGGTACCGAACAGGAGGGGCCCTGACTCTTCCTGGGCCTCATGGAAGAAGACGCTGTCAATGCAACCTGTGCCGTCATCAATACTGATGAACACCACACGCCTTCCTCCCCGCATGGGTGGCGTTTGGGTCGCGACCCGGACCCCGGCTACCAGGACTTCCGTACCGTTCCGCAGCCCCAGCAGCTTGTCCGCCGTGGTTACTCCCAGTTTGTCCAGCAATGGCCTGTGGCTCTCCATCAAGTGCTCGCTGACGTCCACTGCCATCAGGTCCAATTCAGCGCGGACATTGTCCACCATTGTTGGTGCAGGCAATGCCGCCGGCAGGTTCCGGAGCTCCACATCACCCAGGGGAAGAGCCAACTGCCCGTCGATGACCTCGGGCTTTTTGGCGGGGGAACTTTGCAGGGCCTGCAGATGCTGCACCAGATCGGCCCGGTTGGCCCGGCTCCCCGAATCTTTATGGAGATGGTCGAAGGCACCCAATTGGGCCAGCCTCTTGATGTTGGGCTTGCTGATCCTGGCCCGCGTCCGGAGATCCGCTAACGAATCGAAGGGCTGGCCCACCACGATCCGCTTCAGCTCAGCACCGGACAAGCCGTAGATCCCGGTCAGGCTCAAGCGGATCCCCAGCTTGCCGTCCTGGGGACCTTCCTGGATTCTTTCAACGCGGTACTCGGCCTGGCTCCTGTTGATGTCCAAGGGAAGGATGGGAATGCCGAGTCTCCTGGCCTCAGAAACCAACAGCCGCTTCGGATACATCCCGGGATCGTGCTCCCAGAGGCCGGCAAGGAAAGCTTCCGGATGGTGGGCTTTCAGCCACGCTGATTGGTAGGTGGGTACCGCAAAAGCGGCTCCATGCGCCTTGCAGAACCCAAAACTTCCGAAGGCTTTCAGCGTCCCCCAGACTTTGTCCACTACGTCCGGGGAATACTTTTTGATGGCTTCCTTCCGGAAATAGGCTTCAACTCCGGGTTCCCGGGCCTCATCCCCCAACGCCCGGCGGAACTCGTCAGCCATGGCCAGTCCGCATCCCGTCATGACGTCGAAGGTCTTCAGGATTTGCTCATGGAAGACCGTCACGCCGTGGGTTTCCTCAAGAACCGGCTTCAAATCAGGATGCGGGTAGGACTCGGGGGCAAAGCCGTGCCGGTGTTCAAGGAAGGGCCGGACCATATCCGATTTCATGGGCCCGGGCCTGAACAATGAGATATCGATGATGAGGTCGTTGAATTCCCGGGGCGCCATCTTTCCGATGAGTTCACGTTGCCCCGGAGACTCGATCTGGAAGCAGCCCAGAGTATGGGTGCTCCGGATCAATTCGAAGGTTGCCTCATCATCGAAAGGTACGGCGTTGAGGTCGATTCTGCCGTCGCTGGAAATGTAGTCCGGACCTTCACCCCCAGGTCCGGTTTGATGGCCGCCGGCGGCAACGACTTCCGCCTTTCCGGGATGGATCCTGATGACTTCGCGCACTGCAAACGCCATGGCGCTTTGCATCCGGACACCCAGGACATCCAGCTTCAGCATGCCCATGGGGTCCATGTCGTGTTTATCGAACTGGCTCATCGGCAGACCGAGTCCGCTCGGCTGAACGGGTGTCCTGTCCAGGAGTCCGGCGTCTCCCAGGATCACGCCGCAGGGATGCATGGAGATGTGCCGGGGCAAGCGGTCCAAACGCTCGGTGAGGTCCACCAGCAAGTCCAGCTGTTGGTTCGTGTCCAAGGAGCCGTGGTCCCTGCCGGCCTCGATCCGTTGTGCAAACTGGCGCAATTCCGGCTTTTCCACCAATGCTTCCCTGAATTTTCGGGCCGAAAATCTCCACAGCTGTTTGGCGATTTCCCCGACTTCGCCTTCATCCATCCCCAAGGCCATCCCTGCATCCCGGACGGCTCCACGGGCACGGTATCCGTTCTGCATGCTCATCAGGGTCACCCGTTCGGCACCAAAACGGTCGAAGATCTTGCGGTAGACGTTATGGCGTTCAGCGCTTTCCACGTCTATGTCAATGTCCGGCAGGGTGGACCGGTGGCCTGAGAGGAAGCGCTCGAAAATGAGGTCGTGACGGAGCGGATCCACCTGGCTGATGTCAATGAGGTAGTTAACCAGGCTTGATGCTCCTGAACCGCGAGCTGCCACGCGAACTCCCATATCGAGGATCATCTTTGAAACTTCGGCGACAGTGAGGAAGTAGGAGGCAAAACCCAACGTGGCGATGATTCTGAGCTCGTGCTCCAACCGCGAGCGCATCTTTTCATGGGCCTTGCCGGTGATTCCCGGGTAGCGTCGGCCGATTCCTGCTTCACAGCGTCTGGCCAGTTCGATCATGGGGTCCTGGTCTATGCCAATGATGGAGGCTTCGGGCACCACCGGTTTCTTCCAGCCCATGTCCTGCACCGGATCTATCCTGCATTTGTCTGCGAGCGCCTCGGTGTTGGCAAGGAGCTTGGCCAGTTCTGCGCTTCCTTGCCCTGCGGAGGACATGATTTCCTTGCCGAGTTTCATCATGTCCCCGGCGGGTTTGAGCCATCCCTGCCCTGTTGGTTGAAGCTGGGGTGCCGGTTGAAGCCGGGGTGCGTCGAATAGTTCGGGAAGTGATTTCAGGGTTCGGGCGGAGTCCAGGACATCTGCCGTGGCTGCGCCGTCCAGTGCGCAGTAGCGGACGGCGTTGGTGAGGATGGCGGGGATGTTGTATTCGAGGGCGAGTTTGAGCATGCGGACGGCGTGGGAGGTGCTGAGGGGTTCTCCCGGGGGGCTGAGGTGGGAGACGGTTTCGGCGACGATGGTGCCTTGGGGCATGGCATCTATCCATTGTTTGAAGAGTGTCCGGGGGCGCAGGTATTTCCTGCCGCCCATGGCTTTGCCAACGTCCGAGTCGGGGCCTATCAGGACTGTGAGGACAGGCTTGAGTGTCTGAGGGTCCAGGGTCCTTGAGGCGAGTTCTGCCCTGGTGACTGCCACGGGGACTGTTCCCCCGGCTTTTCCGGAGGTCCGGGAATGGGCATCGGAGATGAGGCGGCAGAGGGCACGGTAGCCGGCGCCTTGGTTGTGGCCGTGGGCAAGTACTACCACCCTGCCGGCTGTTTGGGTTCGGTGGTCGCCGTCGTCATCGAGGATGGTGAGGTCGACGCCGACTATGGGGTCGATGCCTGCATCCATGCATGCTTTGAGGTGTTTGATGGTTCCGTAGAGGCCGTCGCGGTCAGTGCAGGCGAGGGCGGTGGCGCCGTAGGCAGCTGCTGCTTGGGCAAGTTCCTCGGGCCAGGAGACGCCGTAGTGGGCGCTGAAGGCTGTTGAGACGTGGAGGTGGGTGAAGCTCAAGGGTCAGGCCGCTTCCTCGGGTTCCGCTGCACTGCTTGGTGCGGCGTCGTGGATGCGGATGACCCGCCATCGGCCGCTTCCGAGGTGGCGGACGAGGTCAAGGGTGATGTTTTTTCCGGTGTCTTCGGTTTGCCTGCCGGGGTGGGTCCCCGAGTGTGGGGCCGGCACCAGTTGGACGCGCCAGATTTCGTGGTCCACGAGCCCGGCTCCTGTGCCTAGTGGCGCCCGGGTCTCTTCGAGCCACCATTGGCGTCTTTCATACCAGCGGGAGGGTTCTGCACAGACCTGGTAGTCGCGGCCTTGCCATCTGACGTCCTGTGGTTGGCCATCCTCAGTGCAGATGACGTTTACGGACTCGCTGAACAGTCCCATGTGCACGCTCCTTACACCGCAAGACAGATAACCGTTATTCGAAAGTATGTTCGAATAATAGCTAGTTTACGACGCCGGAACGGCAAAACCTACTCAGGGGTTGGCACCTTCTTCCGCCTTGTGGCGACTCGTCGTCCTGCGCTTTTGAGCAAGAGGTCCCGCAGCGGATGCATGGTTTCTGCGAGCGCCACCCTCCCCATCAGCGATGATGCGATCCGAAGTTGCTGGGTGGGCAGTACTCGTTGCTTGTTGTAGGCCGCAAGCGCTTGTTTGCGGGGCAGTTCGTTGAGGAGCCTTCCCAGGGTGACTGCGTCGACCAGGGCTTCGCAGGCTCCCCTGCCAAGGTTCGGCGTCATGGCGTGGGCGGCATCCCCCAGCAGCACGATGCCTTCCTTGGCGTAGCGGGCCATCGGCGGGGTTGTCCAGATTCTTTGGGCGAGGGATGTTTCGGGGGTTGCCTCCCCAAGGACGTGCTGCACCGCCGGCGAATGGTGTTGGAAGATGTGCCTGGTCAATGCCAGGGCTTCTTCCACGTCAACTTGGTCAGGCCCGAGGCCGGACCGGAAGGAGGCGTACCAGTTGGTCCCCGATCCCGTGGGGGCGAGCCCGAAGAGCGTGGCGCTCCCCCAGTATTCTCCGACGTCGGACGGTGACGGCTGGGAGGGGATGACACCCCTGACGGCCAGGAATGGCGTGGGACGTGCTTGGGTGCGGCTTCCCCAAGCTGTCCGGCGAACGATGCTGTGGACTCCGTCGGCGCCCACCAGCAGCGCGCCATTGTTCGGCAGCTCTGCCACTTTTCCGGTGATTCGGGTGACCGACGGCGGAACAGCGGAGTCAAGCATGCGGAGCAGGCCGGGCCGTGAGATGCCCATGAGCACGTTGCCTTGCATGGCGAGCATGGGATGGCCCGAGGGGTCGCGGAGGGCGCCTGAAGCCAGCCGGGCTCCTGCCGCCTTCAGCGTTTCCAGCAACCCGAGTTCCGCCAAAGCCGCTTGGGCGCCGGACCACATGGCCAAGGTTGTTCCCACGCCGGGCAGTTCGGGCCGTTGCTCGTGGATGGTGACGTCGAACCGTCCGGGATCAAGCCGGGCCGCGAGTGCCAAACCGGCAATTCCACCCCCAATGATGTCCACTTTTTCCATGGCCACACTCTACTACTACATTTGTAGTAACACCATGGTTCAAGGCTAGACTTCGACCATGCCGGACCGACGCACCGAAATAGCCGACGCCGCCGTGGCAATCGTCGCGGCCAAGGGCCTCAAAGGCCTCACCCACAGGGCAGTTGACGCCCAAGCGGGCCTCGCCGTCGGAACCACGTCCAACTATTTCCGCAGCCGCGCCGCTTTGGTGGCTGCCGCCGTCGATCATGTGGAAGCGCGCGACGCCCGGCTCCTGCGGGGTCAAGGAATGGAAGGGCTCCCGACGACGGTGCCGGAGTTGGCAGACCAACTCGCCGGCGCGGTCCTTGCGCTTGCCGGTGAACACGCCGACCTGACCCGGGCCAGGTTCGCTTTTGCCCTGGACCGTCCCGAGGTGGTCTCCGCCGGTCACGAACGCATGGTTTCCGGCCTGGAGCACCTGCTCCAGGCGATGGGACTGCACGATGCCAGATCCCGTGCAGAAGCTGTTGCCGATTACAGTGACGGCTTGGCATTGCATCTGCTGACTGCCCGGCACGGACAGGAAATGGAGCATTCAACCGTGGCGGACAACGTCCGGCGCCTTCTGGAAGGATGACCTGCAAGGGGTGGACGCAAGCCGGTCCGCAGAGCAACATGGTGGCATGAGCACCCAAGACGCACTCCTGAAGCAGGTCAGCATCACCGCCACGGACCAAAACCTGGTGGCGCGTTTCGAACTGGACGGCAACGTCCCTGATTCCGGCGCCTACGTCGTGGGACTGGTAGCCGCCAACGAAGACTACTCCAATCAGCGAAGACTGGGCATCGAATTCATGAATGGTGAGGCGATCTCGTTCTTCTCCTTCAACCACGCCCTGAGCGCGGAGGAAAACTACGACATAAAAGGTGTGGAACATTCGGGAAACGTGATTACCGGAAGCTTTCCGGCCTCCGCCATCCAAGGCCTTCCCAAAGGGCATGTAATGACTGCCTTCAGTGAAGCCGACGGGCGTGACTTCCAGTCCGGCGTACCCGTCAAGGAAGAGTTCCACGAATCCTAAGGGCGCAGTACTCAGAAGAGGGCAGTACTTAGAAAAGAGCCTGGACCGGTTCGATAAGTTCCGGTGAGTTGTTACGGACATTTCCGACGGCGGCGCCCACCGCATCCAGCGTCCAGTCCGCTGCGGCATCATGGGCGCGGGAGCGGACCATCCGGACGAGTTCTTCGGCGTCTTTTTCCTTGGGATCCAACCAGGCTTCCATTGTGTCTTTGCTCATGGGCAACGGGACCCGGTCATGAAGTGCCGTCAATTCATCGAAAACGGAAGCACTGCGCCGCGTTCGCGCTGATTCCGCCGTCGGGGTGTCTGCGGTGATGATCGACATCGACAGCAGCCACCGTGCGGGATCGTCTTCGGGCAGCGACTGATCCCGCCACCACTCATACAGGCCGGCGAAGACCACGCCCCCACCGTTTCCGGGGTGGACATAGTAGGGCTGCTTGTTCTTGGCCTCGCCCTTTTTCCATTCGTAGTAGCCATCGGCAGGCACTGCGCAACGCCTGGCAACCGCAGCCTTGCGGAATGACGGTTTCTCAAGGAGCGTCTCGCTGCGGGCGTTGATCAGGCGGGCGCCGCCCTTGGCATCCTTCGCCCACGACGGTACCAAGCCCCACTTCGCCACATGCAGCTGACGCTTGACGGACTCTTCCACCACGCGTTCCAGAACAATCGGGACCGTGTCCGTCGGAGCAACATTCCATGACTTTTCGAGTGCGACTTCCTTCTCCAGTTCGGCGTCGAACTCGGCCAGAAGGTCACCCACGGCACGGGCCATGACATAGCGTCCACACATGCCACTCAGTCTGCCTTGTCCACGCCCCGCACACCAGCACCGCGGCCGGAGCTGCCCGTCCGTAACCGGCGTTCGCACGGAGCAGGGAATTATTCGCCGTCACGTTACCGTTGATACCAACGAACCAGCCAGCGTGAAAACGAACAATACTTAGGAGAGCTCTGTGGATTTCACCCCCGACTCCGGCACCATCACCATGTTCTCGACCACTTGGTGCGGATACTGCAACCGCCTGAAGAAGCAGCTTGACGCCAAGGGCATCGGCTACACCGAGATCAACGTCGAGGAAGTCGAAGGCACCGCCGAACTCGTTGAGCAGCTCAACGGAGGCAACCGCACCGTCCCCACCGTTCTCTTCCCTGACGGCACTGCAGCCACCAACCCATCCGCTGCCGAAGTGGAAAACCGCCTCGCGGCCTAAAGCCCGCCAGTCGTTGACCGCGTAGGACCACGCAACAGGCCCGCCACGGAACAATCCCTTCCCTGTCTGCCACGTGTGATAGACAGAATGGGAATCCGTAGCGGGCCTTGCTGCATTAACATGCCGCATGGGACAGGCCCGCGCTCCGCCAGTCCGAAGGGAATGTTCATGGTTCACGCAGTCAAAGGCGTCGTCGTACGCTCAAAAGGGGCGCCCGCAACCCTCGAAACCGTCCTGGTCCCCGAACCCGGGCCTGGAGAAGCCCTGGTGGACATCCTGACCAGCGGCGTCTGCCACACAGACCTGCACTACAAGCTCGGCGGCATTAGCGATGATTTCCCGTTCCTGCTCGGCCACGAAGCAACCGGCGTGGTCAGCGCCGTCGGCCCCGACGTCACTGATGTGGCACCCGGTGACCGGGTCGTCCTGAACTGGCGTGCCGTCTGCGGCAACTGCCGGGCCTGCAAGCGCGGCGAGGCCCAGTACTGCTTCAACACGCACAATGCCACCCAGAAGATGACCCTCGAGGACGGCACGGAACTCTCCCCCGCCCTGGGCATCGGCGCCTTCATCGAAAAGACCCTCGTGGCCGCAGGCCAGTGCACCAAAGTAGACCCCGACGCCGATCCCGCCGCCGTCGGACTGCTCGGCTGCGGCGTCATGGCCGGTTTGGGCGCGGCACTGAACACCGGCGGCGTCAAGCGCGGCGACTCGGTGGCCGTCATCGGGTGCGGTGGTGTTGGCGTTGCCGCCATCGCCGGTGCCGCGCTTGCCGGGGCCACAACAATCATCGCCGTGGACATCGACCCCAAGAAGCTCGAACGCGCCAAGGACCTCGGCGCAACCCACACCGTGGACTCATCGGCAGGGGACCCCGTGGAAGAAATCCGGGCCTTGACCGGTGGCTTCGGCGCGGACGTCGTCATCGACGCCGTCGGACGCCCCGAAACCTACAAGCAAGCCTTCTACGCCCGCGACCTCGCCGGAACAGTCGTCCTGGTAGGCGTGCCCACCCCGGAGATGAAGCTCGAACTTCCGTTGCTGGACGTCTTCGGCAGGGGCGGCTCCCTCAAGTCCTCCTGGTACGGGGACTGCCTGCCCTCCCGCGACTTCCCCATGCTGGTGGACCTCTACAAGCAAGGCAAGCTCGACCTCGACGCCTTCGTCACCGAACGCATCACCATCAACCAGGTGGAAGAGGCCTTCGACAAGATGCATGAGGGCGCCGTCCTGCGATCGGTGGTGGAACTGTGACTACCGGAAGCAACGTCAGGATCGACCGCGTCGTCACCTCAGGAACTTTCTCCCTGGACGGGGGAACCTGGGAGGTGGATAACAACGTCTGGATCATCGGCAACGACACCGAATGCCTCGTCATCGATCCGGCCCACAACCCGGCAGAAATCGCAGAGGCCGTTCATGGCCGGAACGTCACCGCGATCCTCCTGACCCACGGCCACGACGACCACATCCGCTACGCCGGAGAATTCCGCGACCTGGTCAAGGCACCCGTCCACCTGCACCGGGACGACTGGATGCTGTGGCACGCGGTCTTCCCTGACACCGACCCTGACAAGGCGATCGAGGACGGTGAGGAGTTCACTGTTGCCGGTGCCACCCTGAAGGCTCTCCACACTCCGGGCCATTCCCCCGGATCGGTGTCGTTCCTCCTCCCGGGCCACGGAAAACCCACTGAAGCAGGAGCCAGCGTCAACACCGTTTTCAGCGGAGACACCCTCTTCCAAGGTGGTCCCGGCGCTACCGGACGGTCCTACAGCGACTTCCCCACCATCATCGAATCCATCCGCACACGGCTCCTCTCCCTTCCTGAGGACACCGTGGTTCTGACCGGCCACGGCGAGTCCACCAGCATCGGCGCCGAAAAGCCGCACCTGGACGAATGGATCGCACGGGGTCACTAGCCCCCATCACGGCCGGAGGCCGGCTGCCGCTCCAAACACCGGGGCGGCAGCCGGCTCCAGCCGGATAATCACCGACTTGGAAGCCGGGGTGTTGCTGCCCTCGGCCGTCGACTCCAAGGGCACAAGCACGTTGGCCTCGGGGTAGTAGGCCGTCGCGCAACCCCTGGCACTGGGGTACGCCACCAAACGCAACCCGCGCAGCACACGGTCAACGCCGTCGTCGGCTTCGCTGTGAACGTCAACGTACGCGCCATCCGCGAAACCCAACTCCGCCAAATCACCGGGATTGACCATCAACACCATGCGCCCCTTCTTGATGCCCCGGTACCGGTCATTCATGGTGTAGGTGGTGGTGTTGAACTGGTCATGGGCACGGACCGTTTGCAGCATCAGCCGCCCCTGGGGCACCGTGATGGTTTCCAAGGCGTTCACCGTGAACATCGCCTTGCCTGTGGCGGTGGGAAAGGTCCGGCTGTCCCGCGGCCCATGCGGAAGGACAAACCCGTCCACCGCGCGGATCCTCGTGTTGAAGTTTTCGAAGCCGGGCACAACGTGGGAAATGTGTTCCCTGACGGAGTCGTAGTCCCGCCGCATGCCGGCCCAATCCACCGGCACTTTGTCGCCCAAAACCGCCTCGGCCATCCTGGTGACGATCGCAACTTCGGACAGGACCTGTTCCCCGATCGGCGCCAGCCGGCCCGCGGAACGATGGACTGCGCACACCGTGTCCTCGACCGTGACGAACTGCTCCACTCCGCCCTGTACATCGATCTCCGTACGCCCCAAGGCCGGGAGAATCAGGGCCCGCTCCCCCGTCACCGCGTGGGAACGGTTCAGCTTGGTGGAGATCTGCACTGACAGCCGCGTCTTCCGCACAGCGTCCTCGGCTACCTCAGTGTCCGAGATCGCATGGACCAGGTTCCCGCCCAAAGCCACCAGCACCCTGATGCTGCCATCCCGCATTCCTTTGATGCTGTCCACCGAATCCACCCCGGGTTTCCGTGGCGGTTCGAATCCGAATTCCTCCCCCAGCGCGTCCAGGAACCAGGCAGGCATTTTCTCCCAAATGCCCATGGTCCTGTCACCCTGGACGTTGCTGTGACCGCGGATGGGTGAAGGACCGGCTCCGGGCTTACCGATGTTTCCGCGGAGCAGCAGGAGGTTGATGATTTCCTTAATGGTCGCAACGGCCTTCTTGTGCTGCGTCAATCCCATGGCCCACGTGATGATCACCCGCTCAGCCCGGATGTATCTCTGTGCCAACTCGTCAATCTCTGCGCTCGTCAGCCCTGTGGCAACAAGGACGTCCTCTTCCCGCAATGCAGCCAACTGGGCGGCGAAACCCACAAAACCGCTGCAGTGACGGTCAATGAAAGCGCGGTCGAGCACCGTTCCGGGTGCCGCTCGTTCAGCATCCAGGACGCGCTTGGAAACGGCCTGCAACAACGCCATGTCACCGGCAAGCCGTATTTGCAGGAACTGGTCGGCCAAATCCGTCCCCCTGCCCATGAGCCCCCGGGGCTTCTGCGGGTTCCGGAAGTTGATCAAACCTGCTTCGGGCAAAGGATTGACCGCAACAATCGAGGCACCCGCATGCTTTGCCTCCTCCAGCGCGGTCAACATGCGCGGATGGCATGTCCCCGGATTCTGGCCCATGATGATGATCAGGTCCGATTTCGCGAAGTCCGTGTAGGTGATGGCTGACTTGCCCACGCCGATGGTCTCCCCCATGGCCACGCCGGTGGATTCGTGGCACATATTGGAACAGTCCGGAAGGTTATTCGTCCCAAAAGCGCGGACAAAGAGCTGGTACAAGAAAGCAGCTTCGTTGCTGGTCCTGCCACTCGTATAAAAGGTGGCTTGGTCCGGATGATCCAGGCCGTTGAGCTCCTGGGCAATGACCTTGAAAGCTTCGTCCCAGGAGACTGGAACATAATGGTCCGAGCCGGCCGCCTTGAAAACCGGCTCCATCAGCCGGCCCTGCTGGCCCAGCCAATACTCAGACCGTGAATCCAAGGAAGCCAAGGAATTCTCTGCCCAGAACGAAGAAGGAATCCTCAGGGGTTCGGCTTCCCAGCCGATGGCTTTGGCTCCGTTTTCGCAAAACTCGGCGGCTTTCCGTTCCGGCGGATCGGGCCAGGCGCAGCTCATGCAATCAAAGCCGTCCTTCTGGTTCACCGCGGTCAAGGTCTTCCAGGCCCGGGCAGGTCCCATCCCGGCCAGAGCATGGGGCAACGTTTCGCTGAGGCTGGGCAATCCTGCCGCCGAGCGTTTGGGCCGGCCGACCGTCAGTTCAGCGTCGGTGTCCTGAAGTGGGTGCTTCTTCCGTGCCATCGTTCCACCGGAGTTTCAGTCTTGGCGATGTTACGTTTTCAATCTATGCCTGTGCCGTCGTTCAGGCGAGCAGTGTGCGGAAGTCGCCGTCGACGATGTGCCCGTAACTTTGGTAAGCCTCGACCACCGCGTCTTCAACTGTCTTTACGTCAAGACCGAGCAGGAGATCGTTCGCAGCTCCCGCCGTCGCCGGGTCCCACTCAAGGCCCAAGGCCGCATAGCTGGCCGTAAGGACCTCACGGATGGGCGCGGAATCCTCCACAACGATCACGGAACTGAACAACCATCCGCCTGAGACCACGCGCTGTGCCGTGCCGATGAGCTTGATGCGGTGCTCCGGCGAATCCGGTGATTGTCCATGGACGCTGAACTCACCGGGACAGTACTCGCCCGCGATTTCGCCGACGGCGGCATGGACGCCAACACTGCGCAACGCGCCGGCCAACAGCTCACCGAACTGCGAGAACCGCGCCTTCGCGTGAACGATCGCGTCCGGGTGCGGCTCAATATGGTCAATGACGAGCGTGCCTTGATGATAGGCGGCCGCCCGCCCGCCGGCCTTCCGGACCAGAGGCTCGAAGCCCAACCGCCGGCAGGCATCTGCTGCCGCTTCGAATTCCGGGAGGTTCGCATCCCGCTGGCCGAACGCCACCGTGGGAAGTGGCCGGTAGAGCCTCAGCGACGGCCCCAGGCGGCCGCTCCGCGCGCGCTGCAGGAGTTCAAGCGCGAAGTCGAGGTCCTCCGCTGCACCCAGCGATTCCGGCTGCCGGTAGACAGTAAGACGAGGCAGCTGCGGCGTTGAGAGCTCCTGCTCAGTCATCAGCTCTTCCTCAGCGTCAGGATCTGCTCTGCCCTGCCAAACGGGCCCGAGTGGTCGTGCAGCACCGAGGAAGTCAGGCCGATTCCGTCAGAACCGAAGGACACCCTGTTATCCAAGCCAAGCCATTCACCGGCCGGTTCCCGGTACATATGGATCTGAAGGTCCACGTTGGGGAAAATGTAGCTGTCCTTGCCCGGAGGCACGCGTGCGGCGATGCCGTTGGCTGTGTCCACCAGGCCCATCAGGCGGGCAACGTCGGAGCTGTCCTCCCTGTCCGTCAGCGGATGGGCCGTCCGGATCCAGACCCTGCCCGAACCCGGCCGGTGTCCTTCAGCAATGCGCATTTCCAGGGAGCTGATGTACCCGCCGGGCCAGACGCTGGCTCCGTCCCAGGGCTTGCATTCATCCGGCGCAGGCATCGGTTCGTCTTCGACGGCGGCTATGGCGCTGGTGTCGCTGGTGATGATCCGCCATGCTGTGGCCCTGATAGCCACCCGGCCGGCAGCCGTGAGCTCTGCCTGGATCAACTCGATGGTCCGCCCAGGGCGCAGGGTTGAGGTAGTGACTTCGAAAGTACCTCCGGGGATCAGGCCCAGGATTTCGTAGCTGATGCGGGCCATTCGGACGTCGTCGCGCGGTTCGTGCTTCAGGAGGGCATCGGCCATGATACCGGACGCGGGTGCCATGTGCTGTTCGTGCGGGTTCCAGGCGCCCTGCGCGTGGATCGTTGAACGATACAGGCCGTTGCCCAGCGATTCGTAGTAGAAATTCCCCTGCGCCAGTTCCGGTAATGCAGTAGACAAGCCGAGCCTTTCGCCAATATCGCATGTGAACTCAGACCACTGTATCCGCTGATTGGCCCTGTATCTGCCGCTTGGAGTCCGCACTCGGGTCATAACCGCGGTGCGGGAGTTCGGGGCTCCTAGGATGAAGGCATGGACCTTCGTGATGCCGCCCAGGAGCTGTACGCCGTGTTGCCCCGCGACTTCACCGCCCGCCGTTCGGAACTGGTCCGCGAAGCCAAGGACGCAGGCGACAAGGAGCTTGCCAAGGACATCGGAAAGCTGGGCAAACCGGCCGCCGGCGCGTGGGCGATCAACGCCTTGGCCGTTCACAAGCCCGAGGTGATTGACGGCGTCGTGCGCTTTGGAGCTTCCCTGCGGGCCGCGCAGGAGGACGGCGACGCGGACGCTTTCCGGCAACTGGGCCTGCAGCGTCAGGGCGAGCTGACGGGCGCCGTGCACGATGCCAAAGACCTGGCAGCGGAGCTGGGTTTCCCGCTGAGTGCGGCGGCAGCTGCCGACGTCGAACGGACGTTCCGGGCAGCGATGGCCGACGCCGGTGCTGCCGCCGCCGTTGCCACAGGGCGGCTGGTCCGGGGGCTAAGCGGCAGTGGATTCGAAGAAGTTGACCTGGACGGTGCCGTGGCAGGCGGGGAGTTCGAACCCGAGCCGACGTCCCCACCCAAGAGCCAGGCCAAACCCAAGAGCCAGGCCAAACCCAAGGGCCAGTCCAAACCCGAGGACCCGTCCAAACCCGGGGCCCAGCGCGAGCCCAAAACGAAAGAGAAGAAACCCGGGGACGAAGCCACCTCCTTGGCTGAGCGTCGTGCTGCCAAGAAGAAGGCCGCCCTCGAGGAAGCCCAGGCGGAATTCGACGCCGCAGAGTCCGAAGCCAAGGAAGCTGACGAGGCGGCGACACAAGCGTGGAACGCGGTCAAGGAGATCGAGCGCAGGCGCAAGGCCGTGCAAGCGGACATCGAGGAGTGCAAGAAGCGCCTTGCTTCCCTGGAGGCCGAACTCATTGGGATCACGAGGGACGCCGAAGCGGCCGAGTCCGACAAGAAGCGCGCGGTACGGGCCGCTACCCAACAGCGACGCGCCGCGGACCAGGCCCGGCGGCGCGTCGAACGGTTGGGTTAGCTCTGCTCCTTGCCCACTGTTTTCTGCAGGTTGTGGGTGGCCGGACCTTCAAGGTAGGTCCCGTCCGGCGTGAACCTTGAGCCGTGCAGGGGGCAGTCCCAGGACTTCTCGGCGTCGTTCCACGTCAGCAGGCCGCCCAAGTGGGCGCAACTGGCAGAAACCCTGCACACCTTGCCGTCTACTGTGGAGACCGCTGCAGGCTCACCTTTGTACAGGCCGACGACGCCGCTCCCCTCCGGCGGCCGGGTTTCGTCCGTGATCTCCGGGTTGCTCCGCACCTTTGCCTTGTCTTCCACCATGCGTTTGGCTATCCCGGCGTTGAGCCGGACCGCCTGGGCCGCACCCTGCGGGGACGTCACGCGGTGGTGGATGACAGTGGCCCAATCCGACTGGCCGCCCAGGATGTCCTGGGTGATGGACAACGCTGCGGCCACCCCGTTGCTCATGCCCCACTTGTTGTAGCCCGTGCCGAAGAAGATCCGGCCATGGCCCCTGGGCAGCTTGCCGAAGAAGGGCATCAGGTTGGTGGCCTGGTAGTCCTGCGCAGACCAGGTGTGCGTTACCTCGGCTCCCGGGTAGTTTTCCCTGGCCCAGCCCAGCAACGCATCCAGGTGTGCTTGGGGAGACTTCGCCCGCCCTGCCGGATGTCCGTACCCGCCAACCAGCAGCAACTCATCGTCCTCGGGTGTTGGGTAGGTTCGCTGGGAGCGGGTGGGCGGATCCATGGAGAGGTACATCCCGGTGGGAATCGTCGCGTCTCCCGGCAAGCGCAGGGCCGCCGCGTAGGAGCGGTTGGGCTCAAGTTTGGCGAAGTACAGGCCGCGGTCCAGGACCGGAGTTCCCGTGGCCACCACCACCGTGTCCGCTGTGAAAGTGCCTTTCCGGGTGGTCACGTCCATGGGCTGGCCGGAACCAACGTTCTGGACCTGGACGCCTTCGACAATCAGGCCCCCGTGCTCGCGGATGTCCTTGGCCAGCGTCTCGAGGACGTCCATGGGATTGATTTGGGCCTGGTCTTCGAGTTCCAGTGCCTCCACCACGGGGAACGGCAGGCCGGCATCCTTGCTGAAATGGACATCCAAACCCGCGTCCCGCGAAACCGCAGCCTCCTTCCGGAGCCGCTGGCCGCCGTCGTCGCTGGTTGAGAAAGTCACCGCCGTCCGGGTCTGGAAGGGGATGCTTTGCTGCTCCATATATTGTGTCAGCCAGGCCTGGCCGGTCCGGTTTGCTTCGACGTAGGCCTGGACCACCTTCAGTGAGTACTGGTTTCTCAGGGCAGACAGGGCACCGCCTTGGAGGAGGCTCAGTTTTCCGGTCGTATTGCCGGTGGTGACGGCACCCAGCGTCCGGGCTTCGAAGACCACCACCTTCTGCCCGGCCCTGGAGAGCAAGAGCGCGGCCACCAGACCGGTGAGGCCGGCTCCCGCCACTATCGTGTCGAAGTGCTTGTCCTCGGGAAGATCATCAGAACGGAATGCGGATACACGGTCCAACCAGAGTGACTTCATCGAACAACCTGCCCCTTCAATTCACAAAAAATTGCCTTTGGCATGCGTTGTTGGAAACGCTAGGCGTGTCCTCATCGCTTATCAAGGGGGCGGGGTCGTTCATCAGGGAGTGCGGCAGTCCGCCACCAGGGCGGCCGCCCTCCTCAGTGCCGGGTCCGGATCGGCAGCCCATCGGGCGAGGACCCGCTCGGCACGGAGGCGGTTCTGTCCAGCAAGGCGCTGAATCAGGGGCAGCACGACGTCCCGGGCTAACGGTTCCGTCAATTCCTGGCTGCCGGCGTTCCGAAAGAAGCCTTCCAGGCGGGTCAGGTCCGTGTTGTCCAGCAGCGGTGCCTTCGACTGCAGCAGAACCACCGCCGCAAGCCTCCGCTCAAACACGGGCTCAGCCCAGAGTTCCGAGCTCAGCGCCGTGATCTGGTCGTGGTCCAGGCTTTTGTAGCGTTTGAGTGCGTCCCGCACGGTTCCGCGGACAGCACCCACGGAGGCACCGTAGACGTTTAGGCCCGGACCTACCCGCTCGCGGATCGCGAAGGCCTTTTCCCACGAGGACTCGCGCTGCAGGGTGTAGTCGATGAATTCACCGGCATCACTCACACGCCTATTCTGTCAGTGCCTCCGCCTAGCGTGGTTCCACCAGCCACCGACAGGAGAATCATGCCCTCGCAGGAGCTTGCCGAAACCGAAGCATCCTTCCCGGGAGTACCCCCGGCCTCATCCATGCCCAGCTGGTACCCGGCTCTGCTGCAGACCGTTGCCAAGGAGGTGCACGTTGGGCGGACGCGCGCGGCAGCGGCGGCTAACAGTGAACTACTGCGCTCCTACTGGAGTATCGGGCGGCACCTTGCCGAGCGGGAAACGGAGCAAGGTTGGGGCGCCAAGGTCGTTACGAGGTTGTCGGCGGATATCCGCACCCGCTTTCCCGAGGCCAAAGGCTTCTCCCCCAGGAACCTCCGATACATGAAGAGCTTCGCCCAGGCCTGGCCGGACTTCCCGATGTTGCAAGCGCCGCTTGCAACATTGCCCTGGTACCACCAGATCGCCCTGCTGGAAAAGCTCGACGACGGCGCCACGCGGCTTTGGTACGCGGCGGCAGCTGCCCAACACGGTTGGTCGCGCAACGTCCTGGTCCACCAGATCCAAACGCGCTTGCACGAGCGGTCGGGCCAAGCCATCACCAACTTCGCTGCCACCATGGTTCCTGCTGATTCGGACCTCGCACAGCAGGCCACAAAAGATCCGTACGTCTTTGACTTCCTGGCCATGACGGACAGGCATTCGGAGCGGGAGCTGGAGCTGCAATTGGTGAAGCACGTTGAGAAGTTCCTGCTGGAGCTGGGGCAGGGTTTCGCGTTTGTGGGCGAACAGGTCAGGTTGGAGATCAACGGGGATGAGTTCTTTGCCGACTTGCTTTTCTACCATCTCAAGCTGCGTTGCTACATGGTCATTGAGCTCAAAGCCGTGAAGTTTGAGCCTGGTTTCCTTGGGCAATTGGGCATGTACATGGCAGCCGTTGATGACCTGATGGCACACCCGGACGACAAACCCACCATTGGCCTGTTGCTGTGCAAGGAAAAGAACAGCGTGGTGGCCGAGTACGCGTTACGGGGATTCAACACCCCCATTGGCATTGCTGAATGGCGCACCTCGCTGGCCGATTCTTTGCCGGATGAGATCGTCTCAAGCCTGCCCAGCATCGAAACCCTGGAGGCTGAGCTGGCCAGCGAAGCCGAGCGGCTGGGTGGCTAGGGGGCTGGCGCCCGGGCTCAGACGATCAGCCGCCCGGAGGCTGGCTCACCTGGCTGAAGTCCGGTGGTGCGACCAGCCACAGACTGCCCTTGATGCAGTCCTTCTCCGTCCAATTGTCACGTGGCGCATTGACGTGCCCGCCGCCGAGCTCAAACTCGGATCCGGACCGGACCACAGGATGCTTGTCCGCGTCGACGACTTCGAAGGCCTTGCCGTCTCCCTTAGCGGAATAGCCTTGGGGCCATACAAGCGTGTAGACCTCGGACCCATCGCCGGGATGTGCGTAGACGCAGCCATTCGCATCCACGCTCAATGTGCCCGTGAAGGCCGCGTCCATGGCGCTGTCATGGTGGGACTCTACCCGCCCCTCCGCCTCTCAGCCATCAATCCAAAAATGTCAGTGCCTCGTGTCATCGTAAAGATATGAGCGACGGCCGGGAGTTGGTAACCACACCACCGGCCCTTGTGCTGTCCGATTTTCAGGACTCTCTCAGCACCGGCGTCATCAGCAAGGACCTGATAGATCAGCTTCGTGTTTTGGAGGATATGAAGTCGGCGATCTCGGCGTTGCAGGCCAGAATCGCGGTGGCTTTCGATCTTGCCCAGCGGCAGGAACAAGCCGACGCCGGAGTCCCGGCCAACGAACAAGGCCGCAGCACCGCTGCCCAGGTGGCCCTCGCCCGCCGTGAATCACCCAACAAAGGCTCCCGGCTCCTCGGCCTGGCCAAAGCCCTCGTCACTGAAATGCCACGCACGCTGGCCGCCCTCCATACCGGGAAACTCAACGAATGGCGCGCTACGCTCCTCGTCAAGGAAACTGCCTGTCTCTCCGCCGAGGACCGCTGCGCCGTGGACGGAGAACTCGCCGCGGACACCGGCACGTTCGACGGCGCCGGGGACAAAACCATCATCAGCACCGCCAGGGCAGCTGCCTACCGCCGCGACCCCCGCTCCATCACCCAACGCGCAGCCCACGCCGCCACCGAACGCCATGTCAGCCTCCGGCCAGCACCGGACACCATGACCTACCTCACCGCGTTGCTGCCAGTCGCCCAAGGAGTTGCCGCCTACAAGGCCCTGACCCAAGCCGCCGCCACTGCCCGCAGCAACGGAGACACCCGCACCAAAGGGCAAGTCATGGCTGACACCCTCACCGAACAACTCACCGGCACACGGCACGGATACACCGGCATCGACCTGCATCTGATCATGACGGACCGCACCCTGTTCCAAGGCGACTCCACACCTGCACGCCTCACCGGCTACGGCACTGTCCCCGCCGAATGGGCCAGGAACCTGCTCACCACCGAAAGAAGACCCACCGACCAAACCTCCGGCGGAGGGACAAGCAACCCGGATCCCGAATTCAACATCTGGCTCCGGCGTCTCTACACCGCACCCGCGACCGGCGAACTCCTCGCCATGGACTCACGGGCCAGATTCTTTCCCGCAGGCATGCGACGCTTTATCGACACCCGGGACCACCTCTGCGCCACCCCCTACTGCGACGCGCCTATCCGCCACTACGACCACATCATCCCGTGGGCTTTAGGCGGCAAAACAACCCTTGCCAACGCCGCAGGGCTCTGCGAGAACTGCAACCACACCAAACAAAACCCCGGCTGGGCCACCGCACCTGTCCCGGGGGCCAGACACAGCTTTCACATCACCACCCCGACCGGCCACACCTACCATTCCACCGCTCCGCCGCCACCGGGACACGAGGGCGTCAGCTCGCGGGATCGTACTGGAATTCCCTGAGCTCTTGCGGACAGCGGCATGCCACAGCGATCTTTGCCGCCCACTCGATCGCATCTTCGCGGGACGGCAATTCCAGGACGGTGTACCCACCGTTGGGAACCGTGTGCCCAGGATACGTACCGGGCTCCACCATGCCATCGCCCGAGATCCGCACGGGTTCAATGTCTTCATTGATGCCGCCACCGAAGACGTAGACTCCTGCTGCTTTGGCTTCCTCGATGACGGCGTGGGCAGCATCAGCGACGGCTTGGAACTCCCCTTCCGGAATCATCATGGCTTCGCCGGGGAATGAGATCAGGTACTTGGTCATGGGGATCGCCTCCGTTCAACGTGCTCGGCAGCAGCTAGACGTCACTATCGAGCTTCTAGTCTTCTTCTTCGTCGCCTTGGTTCCGACGGCGCAGAACCCGACCCGAAAGGCCGTCGGTCAGCTTGTCTGAAATCGACTTTGTGCGTTCAAGAGTTTCATAGCCCACACGCCGAGCAGCTCCGACGCCTCCTGCTCCAGCTTCCAGAGCTCTATCCGTCACTAACCTGGCCCGACCAGCGGTTTCGACGCCCATACGCTGTACGGCGCTCGCCCCCTCGGCGCCAGTTTCGAGGGCTCTGTCCCGAAGCTCAGTTGCCGCCTCCGTCCATGTTTTGGCTTCCAATTCTTTGCGTACCTCTTGTAAACCGAGAGTCCCGTTGAAGTCAGTAACACCCACCGCAATCTGATTGCTGGAGAGAACAACGGCTCGACTGGTGGCAGGGTGCAACAACACTTTGGAATTTGCCGTCTGAGCCGATGTCTCCATTCTCGCCAGCAGGCGCTCTGAGCACTGCGATATCACCTTCAGGCGTTGGTCACGGGCAGCTTTCAAGCCGAGTCGATGCTCGTCGAGTTCCTCTGGCGAAGCGTCCAGCACCCGGTCGAGCTCAAGCACTGCGAGGGCATCTTGAAGTTGGAAGCACCGTGCCAGAACGGCCAGCCATTCCCTCACTTTGGGCTCAATTTCACTCAGTGTTTCGGCCAGGTCCCCTAGCTTGGTCTTGACCTCGATTTTTTCTGCGAGCGCATCGAGCTGACGAAGTGCATAACCTTGAGTGCTCTTAAGAGTTGCTGAAGTGGCTTGGACTTTTGACCAAGTGGTCTCTGAGACCCGACCCACGTGTTCCCGTATGGTCAGCGCCTCTTCGATCTCCATGTCTACTCCGATCATGGCAGCGAACACAGCGTCTTTCTGGGCCCGAAGCAGATCGTCGACTTTCCCCTCGATAGAGGCGAGGTAATCGGTGATTTCATCCATAGCCTGTTGCATAGCGATCTGGGACATGATGCCTGCAGCGCCAGAAAGTACTGCCGGATTGGTGATTATTGATCCAGGCACTTTCGCGAACTGGACTATCCCCTTGATTTGGCCGCCCTTTGCCTGCACGACCCCTAGACCGAGGCCCGTCGTCTTGCTTTGCATCAGCCCGTACCTATTTACGAGCTCGGCTGATTCCTTGGTCATCTTGACCCAACGGCCCGAACTAGCCGCGACTTCCGAGCCGGACTGAAGCACTCCAGCCGCAGTTCCCAAAGCTGTACTGAGGCGTTGAAGTCCGAGTTCCTTTGACTCAAGGCCTTCGGAGCTGAGGAACTTCTCGACGGCAGCCGGTTCGCCCAGCACAGCCAAACCGTCTCCATCACTGATCAGTTGAATCTCGCCATCCATGGGTATCTCCAAGGCTTGTGTAGGTCTGCTGAGTGCCGCGAGAGCCGGCGGCTCCCCCTGCTTGCTGTGCCGTCATCAGTGTCCCGCATGATGATGCAAGGCAATGCCCGCCACGCTGCAGCAAGCCGGTGCAACGTGGCGAGGGGAATGTGCCTTAGCCGGGGATCTGGATCCGTGCGGCCTCCCTCAGCAACGGATCGGAGATCATCACCGTTGCAAGGCCCGGGGCAATATCGAAGGCGATGTTGCCCCGGGCCTTATCGCCGGGCAGAACCTCACCGGAGCCCAGTTGATTGTCGGCGAAGAGACTCATGTCTGCCTTCCTTCCTTCAGCATCCTTGGCCGAGAAGTAGAGGGGGTTGGAGTTCGTCTTGCCCGATTCAGTTTCCCAAAGCACATCCAAGAGCAGATAAGAGCCGTTCTTCGGCGCGGTCGCAAATGCCCCGGCGGTCACGGTGTCTGTGCGGACAGCGGAAACGATAGTGATTCTGGCGACATTGTCGTTGCCCAGCTTCACGGAGAAGGGAACGCCGACTGTCGGCGCAGCAGGGGCAGACGACGGCGGTGCTGGCGCGGCTGACGCCGCCGTGGAAGGGACGGAGCTGGAATCCGCTGCCTGCTTGCCGGTGCCGGAACAGGCGCCTAGGAGAATCCCCGCAACCAGAAGCCCCGCTGGGACAACGTAGCGCTTTTGCTTATGGAACGGCCGAACAGCTGTTGCCTGGACGGCGGGCGAGACCGGTGCAAAGTTCTGGTTAGTCATGATGATGATGCCTTTCAGTGATGTGGTTTGGATGATGCTGCGTAATATTCCGGCTACTGTTTTTCCCACTTACCGCAGCGAGTCGAGTTGAAGTCCTGCCCTGTGGAGAGTGTGACTACTGGACGTCCGCCACCGGGGATATCGTTCTCGATGATGTCGCTGCCGTTGCTGCCGCTGCGGTAGATCCCCCAGTAGCAGGTGGACCCCACCTCCGCCGCAGCCCGGTAGGTGCCGGCTTCGATGTCGGTCCCCACAGTCCAGGTGCCGTCGCCTACAGTGCGTGCTGCCTTCGCCTTTTCGGCCCCGGTCACGGCGTCCTCACGGGCTTTGACCGCCGCCTCGGCCGTCTTCACGGCTCCATCGGCCTTGCCGACCTCGGTCTCCCTGGCTGCGACCTTGGACTCACGGGACGCGATGCCGTTCTCGAGAGTGTCGTACTTGCCCTTCACGGAGGCGTAACTGGAGAGTGCTGCGTCACGCTGAATCTCTACTGTGGCCTTATCGTCGGCCAGCGACTTATATGCCGTACTGTCTTTAGGCTCCGGCAACGTCGTTCCGAGCGCTGTTCCTCCGGCAAATACCACACCTGCGGCCACAAGCTGAACGGTAAGCTTCCAGCCTCGCTTGCTTGTCCGGGTAGGAGCATCGTCCCCGATTTGGGACACGTGCTCGTCATCGGGGATCACTGCCGGTGGACCTTCGACGTTCGACATAGTTGCTCCTCATTCCTCAGCTCATGGGAGGTGGCGGGATACCTCCCCCAATGTGTGGTTTCCCACCACCACCACAGCCTCGGAATGCTGCTTTCGTGGCTGCATGGCAAAGCTACGGCGAATTACTCGTCAACTAGCTGGAGCTTCTGATATGGGGGGTTATCAATGGATCGAAGTGGCATGCGCCCGTTAGCAACTAGGCTGTGAACACCCGTCGGAAGGACTAGCAATGGAAGCAACAGCGCGACCCCTACGCATGACGCTGTCGGATGTGGCAGCCCTTTCCCACGTTCAACGCCCCGTTGTCTCCATGTGGCGGAAGCGAAGCAGCGAAGGACCCTTGCCCTTCCCGGCGCCGGCGGAAGTTGCGAACGGCGTCGAACTCTTTGACGCAGACGACGTCACCTCGTGGCTGCAGGCCACCGGCCGAGGTAAGAATCCCGAGGCGATAAATGACGTGGCTGCCTATGCAAAACCAGTGCCCCTCACCGGCGAGTCAAAGGACAACCGCAAGATCTTCGAAGGCCTGACCGCACTACTCGCGTTGAAGGTCATTACCGGCCAAGTGTTGGGTAACAGAAATGCAACCGCTCTACTGGACGACGCCGACGAGGCTGACCCGGACGATCTGTTCCTTTATTCCGAACTGGAGTCCTTGGGCGCCGCTCTTCAGGGGTTGGCCAGCTTCGCAGACAGATTGGCGGACAGCGCCTACAGCGCCCCAGCGGCGTTTGAGAAACTCCTGACCAACCGCTTCAAGGAGGGCCTAAGGGAGCATGCGGGCACGGCGCTGACCACTGCCGCCCTCAATCTCGTCGGAGCAACCGCCGTAGAGCTCGCTGCAACGCTCGACAGTACGCCCGTCTTCGTGGATGCCACTCCGGGCGGGAGCGACGTGATGCTGAGCATTGCCCAGCAGTTCGGCGAGAAGGGGTCGGTCACCTTCCTGGCAGCTGATCACGACGGCGGTGCCTCACGTTTGGCGCGTCGGCGGCTGGCGGTGCATGGTACGGACAGCGCGCCCGTCAGGGTTGACGCCAAAGGTGCCTTCGCCGTCACGGGCTCCGCCGTTCATGTGGCGCAATATCCAGCGCCCGGTGAACTTGAACTAGGCACAAAAGGCATCCTCTCGGGCATTGAGAACATCGTGCTGCAAATGGACGACTACCAGCGAGCCGTGGTGATCGCACCTTCCCGGGTCCTGACAGACCCTCTTGGCGGTGAAGCGGGCAACGTCCGCGCAGACCTGTTGCGGTCCGGGCGTGTGCGGGCAATTATTCGTCTCACTGTCGGACTCCTCCGGGCGAAACCGCGCGAGCCGCAAGCATTGTGGGTGTTGGGGCCATCGTTTGCCGACGTACCCATTGCAGACCGGTGGACCATGGTCGCAGACCTTAGTACTGCCGAGTTGACTCTCGACGTGAGTCAGGACCTGATCAGTGATGTGGTTGCGTCCATGGGCGACCAGGCAACTATCCGAGCTCATTCCTTCCGTTTTGCCCGGCTCGTTAATACCCGGGCTCTGCTCGCCGGGGCGGGCGCTCTGGTCAGAGCACCGTCCAAGCGGACGCCGCTGGCTACATCCGGCGCCGAGACGGCTTTGCGCATCGACGACCTTGTCAGGAACCTTGGGCCAGGGACAGACGACCATGGGCTTCTAAGTGTTCAGCCTGTAGCTCACCGATCCGCCTCGACGCCAGCTTCAGTACAGGAACTCATGCGCTCCGGCCATGTGAAATACGCCAAAGGCATTCGGATCCAGGAAACGGACCTCAATACGACGGCGGGAAGCAGGATCATAGGCCGGGAGGAACTGCAGGACCAGCACAACGCCAAGCCGCGCTTCGTCACCCTGATGGACTTCGCAGCCAACTACCCTGCTGGCCGGCTCACCGAGCCAGGAGACGTTGTCTTCTGCACCAGCCCACGGCCCGCAGCGGTCGTTGACGCGGAGGGTGGCGCCGTCGTGGTCTTTCCAGCCCGAATCCTGAGGATTGACCAGGGTGACCCGGGCGGCCTGCTGCCCGCCGTCGTCGCCCGTGACATCAACAAGCTCCACCCGGCAGACAAGACCTGGCGCAACTGGCAACTGCGCCGCACGGGAGAAGCCCAACGCCAACCACTCAGCAACGCCCTTCAGCGGCTGCAACACGAGCAGGCCAAGGCCCTCGAACGACTCAAACAGCTTGAAGAACTCGCTACCCTGATTACGGACGGCGTAGCGGGCGGAAGCCTCACCCTGACAGACCCCATCTCCACCGCCGTACCAGAAGAAGGAACTAAATAATGCCCCCGAAAGCCAAGGTGGACCTCGCCCCGTCCACTATGAAGGAACTCAAGGACACACTCTGGAAAGCGGCGGACAAGCTTCGCGGCTCGATGGATGCGTCACAGTACAAGGACGTAATCCTTGGGCTGGTGTTCCTTAAGTACGTGTCGGACGCGTTCGAGGAACGTCGCGAACAGATTCAGGCTGAGCTGGAAGCCGAAGGACTCAACGAAGAGCAGATCAGCCAGCTCATCGACGATGTGGACGAGTACACCGGACGCGGCGTGTTCTGGGTAGCACCACGCGCGCGCTGGACCTACCTTGCAGAGAACGCCAAGGGCCTGCCTGCAGCCATGGGCGAGCACCCGAAGTCCGTTGGCCAGCTCATCGACGAGGCCATGGACATGATCATGATGGACAACAAGTCCCTGGCCGCGACGCTCCCCAAGATCTACAACAGGGACAATGTGGACCAGCGCCGCTTGGGCGAGTTGCTGGACCTGTTCAACTCCGCGCGGTTCACGGGTCAGGGTGCCAGCAAGGCACGCGACCTCCTCGGAGAGGTGTACGAATACTTCCTGGAAAAGTTCGCAAAGGCCGAGGGTAAGCGCGGCGGGGAGTTCTACACGCCGGCCGGCGTAGTCCGCGTACTCGTGGAAGTACTGGAACCGCACCGTGGGCGCGTGTATGACCCCTGCTGTGGTTCGGGCGGCATGTTCGTCCAAGCCGAGAAGTTCCTCGAGGCCCACAACATGGAGGGCTCGGACATTTCCGTCTACGGCCAGGAGCTCAACGAGCGCACCTGGCGGATGGCCAAGATGAACCTCGCCATTCACGGCCTCAACGCCAACTTGGCCTCGCGATGGGGCGACACCTTCGCCCGCGATCAGCACCCGGAGCTGACGGGCAACAACGGCGCGGACTTCATCATGGCCAACCCGCCGTTCAACATCAAGGACTGGGCCCGCTCCGAGTCCGATCCGCGCTGGAAGTACGGCGTTCCCCCTGCCGGCAACGCCAACTACGCCTGGATTCAGCACATCATTTCCAAACTGGCACCCGGCGGCAGCGCCGGCGTGGTCATGGCCAATGGCTCCATGTCATCCAACTCCGGCGGCGAAGGCGAGATCCGCGCCCAGTTGGTGGAGGCCGACCTCGTCTCCTGCATGGTTGCCCTGCCCACCCAGCTATTCCGTAGCACCGGCATTCCGGTGTGCACGTGGTTCTTCGCCAGGGACAAGACCGCGGGTCCGCGCGGCTCGGTGGATCGGACTGGTCACGTACTCTTCATCGACGCGCGGAACCTTGGCCACATGGTGGACCGCGCCGAGCGTGCCCTGTCCGACGAGGACATCGCCAAGATCGCCAACACCTACCACTCGTGGCGTGGCACCGCCTCCGCCGTTGAGGCTGGGCTGACGTACGACGACGAAGCGGGCTTCTGCTACTCTGCTTCACTTGCGGAGATCAAGGCCGCGGACTATGCGCTGACGCCCGGACGGTATGTCGGCGCAGCTGAGGTTGAGGACGACGGCGAGCCGATCGAGGAGAAGATCGCACGGCTCTCGAAGGAACTGTTTGAGCAGTTTGAAGAAGCCGAGCGGTTGGCTGCTGTTGTGCGCGAGCAGTTGGGGAGGGTCTCGTGATCGACTGGTGTCAGGTGAAACTTGGCGACATCGCGGACGAAGTGACTGTGGGACATGTTGGATCTATGGTCCACGAGTATCGCTCCGAGGGAATCCCATTGTTACGTTCCCAGAACGTACTCCCTCACGACTTCGACCTTAAGGATGTCAAATACATCGACCGTGACTTCCATGCCCGACTAAAAAAGTCGGCACTCCGACCCGGCGATGTAGTCACGGTTAGAACGGGCAAGCCCGGGGCAACGGCTGTGGTCCCTATGCACTGGGCGGAGGCAAACTGTTCAGACTTAATCATTACGAGACCAGGTAGCGAAATCAACGCCTATTGGCTGAGTTACTACATCAACAGCGTTGCAGCGGGTTATATAAACTCACAATTAGTCGGTGCAGTCCAACAGCACTTCAATGTGGGCGCGGCAAAGAACATTATGCTGAACCTTCCCCCATTGCACGAACAACAGGCCATTGCTGAGGCGCTGGGGGCACTCGACGACAAGATCGCCGCCAACACCAAACTCGTTTCCTTGGTGGACGATCATATGGGTCTTGAATACTCAGCCGCTGTCCTTGGGTCGGCTTCAGCTTCGCACCTCAACGAGGTTGCAGAATTTCACAATCGGAAGCGAGTCCCCCTATCTTCTCGTGAACGCGAGCAACGGCCCGGCGACGTGCCGTACTACGGCGCCAGCGGAGTCTTTGGCACAGTCGACACAGCAATTTTCGATGAGCCGTTAGTTCTGGTGGGAGAGGACGGCACTGTGATCAACGGCGACGGAACCCCCGTATGCCAGTACATTTGGGGGCCAGCGTGGGTCAACAACCATGCACATGTATTGACAGGCAAAGGAATTTCGACTGAATTGCTCTTTCTCGCCATAAAGCGAACGCAGGTTATTACTTTGGTCACGGGAGCAGTCCAGCCAAAGATCAACATGGGTAACCTGAAGCGGCTGACGCTGGAGACTCCATCAGTGGACAGGCTCGGCCGCTTGGAGCAAATCGTGAAGACGGAGACTGCAGTAAAGCGCGCCGCAATTGAAGAGAGCCGAACTCTCGCTGCCACTCGCGACGTCCTCCTCCCCCAACTCATGTCCGGCAAGCTTCGAGTCAAAGAGGCTCAGAAAGTTCTTGAAGACGTCAGGGTGTAGATGCCCGGCCCCATGATTGTACGAGCCGGGCATGCACTCCAAAAGAAGACCATTGAAAAGAGATAAAATTGGGGAAATCAAGATGGCAGCACCCGCAGTAGCCTTTTCGGAAGCCGACTGGGAAGGCGCCGCGAAGGAGCGGCTGGGCGAGTTGGACTGGCGGCCGATGGACGGCCAGGCGATTGCGCCCGGCAGCGGGGAGCGCGAGTCCTGGTCAGAGCTCTTGATCCGACCCCGCTTGTTTGCCGCGCTTCAGCGGCTCAATCCCTATGTCCCTGCACAGTACCTGCAGCAGGCATTGTCGGAAATCGCATCCCCAAAGTCGAACGATGCCATGAGCGAGAACCATCGAATCCATAATTATTTCGTCGACGGATATCGACTGACCTATATCGATTCGGACGGAAACGAAGCTAATCCGACCATCCGCCTGCTCAGCCAGTCACCGGATGAGAACGATTGGCTGGCCGTTAATCAGGTCACAGTAGTGCAGGGGGACTACAAGCGGCGCTTCGACATCGTGCTCTATTGCAACGGCATGCCCATCAGCATCATCGAACTAAAGAAGGCGGGCAGTGCCCACGCCGACCTCCCCGGTGCCCACGCCCAACTCCAGACTTACCTCCGCGAATTTCCATTGGCCTTCCGTTTCTGCGTCTTTACGCTCGCGAGTGACGGAATCCAGGCCAAATACGGAACTCCGTTTACCCCTTTCAACCACTTCTCACCTTGGAATGTGGATGATGACGGTGTCCCCGTTCCGCAGGGCCACATGGTTGATGGCGATGCCGTCACCGCATTGGATACTGCCCTGGATGGGCTCTACAACCAGGAACGTTTCCTGCAGCTGATCCGTAACTTCACGGCGTTCGACCAGGGCTCGGGCGGTCTGGCCAAACTTATTGCCAAGCCGCACCAGTACTACGCAGTGACCAAGGCTGTTGCCAGCACGATCCTGGCCGTCGAGAGCAACGGCAAAGCCGGCGTCGTCTGGCACACCCAAGGGTCCGGCAAGTCGATGGAAATGGAACTGTACGCCAACATGGTGGCCCGCCAACCAAAGCTGAAGAACCCGACCGTCGTGGTGATCACCGACCGTAACGAACTGGATGGGCAGTTGTTCGAAAGCTTCGATCGCAGCCTGCTCCTCGCTGAGTCACCCAAGCGAATCAAGAAGCGCTCCGAGCTGCGGGACGAGCTGAGTAACCGGACAACAGGCGGCATCTATTTCACGACACTGCAGAAGTTCGGCCGCAGCAAATCCGAGAAGGAAGCAGGCGCGGACCACCCGCTCTTGTCCAACCGGCGCAACATCATTGTCGTCGTTGATGAGGCGCACCGGTCGCACTACGACGACCTGGACGGATACGCTCGACACCTGCGGGATGCACTCCCCCACGCCACCCTGATTGCCTTCACTGGAACTCCGATCTCTTTTGACGACCGGAACACCCAGGAAGTCTTCGGCGACTACATCGACATCTACGATCTGTCCCGTGCAGTAGAAGACGGCGCCACCGTACCCGTGTACTTTGAGCCGCGGCTGATCAAGGTGGGTCTGTCCGACGGCGTCACCGAGGAGGACCTGGACAAGTCCGCAGATGAACTGACGCTCGGGCTGGACGATGCTGAACGCGCCCGCATCGAGGCAAGTGTCGCCGTCGTAAACGCTGTGTACGGTGCCCCGCAACGCGTCGCTGCCTTGGCCGAAGATCTCGTGGCCCACTGGGAGAACCGCCGCGAACGGATGCTCAAATTTATTGAGGCGCCTGGAAAGGCAATGATCGTGGGTGGCACGCGGGAGATCTGCGCGAACCTCTACTCGGCCATCGTGGCTCTGCGACCGGAGTGGCATTCGGACGACCTGTCAAAGGGCATGATCAAGGTGGTCTACTCGGGCGATGCGACTGATGTGCCGCCGGTGTCTACTCATGTGCGTCGCGATTCGCTGAATGCCCAGGTGAAGGAACGGCTAAAGGACGTCGACGACGAGCTTGAACTGGTGATCGTCAAGGACATGATGCTTACCGGCTTCGACTCTCCACCGCTACACACTTTGTATCTGGACCGACCGCTCAAGGGCGCGCTGTTGATGCAGACACTTGCCCGGGTTAACCGCACGTTCCGGGGCAAAGAAGACGGTCTGCTGGTGGCGTATGCCCCGCTTGCCGAGAACCTGTCCAAGGCGTTGAGCGAGTACACGCAGTCCGACCAGGCGAACAAGCCCGTGGGCAAAAACATCGACGAGGCCGTCGGGCTGACGATTTCCTTGGTAGGGACTTTGCGTTCTTTGTTGGCCGGCCATGACTGGAAATCCGTGCTGATGAAGGGCGGATCCAAGGCCTTCCTCAACGCCGTAACCGGAGCTGTCAGCTACCTGAGGAATCCGGCTACTCCTGGCAATCAGCCCGCAGACGGGGAAGAGTCACTCGCCGCGAAATACCGCAAATTCTCCGGTCAGCTGTCCCGTGCGTGGGCGCTTTGCTCCGGATCGGAGACCCTTGCAGAGCTGCGCCCAGAGATCCAGGTCTACGAGGAAATCCGGGTTTGGATGGCGAAGTACGACGCCGCCGATCGGCAGGCAAGCGGCCAACCGGTGCCAGAGGAAATCCAGCGCCTGCTGGGAAACCTCATTGCTTACGCCACGTCCTCCGGCGAAGTCCTGGACATCTACGATGCTGCCGGCATGCCCAAGCCGTCGTTGGATGACCTGACGCCGGAGTTCATCGCCAAGACGCAGAAGGCCCGGAACCCACAACTAGCTATCGAGGCTCTGCGGAAACTGATTGCCGATGAATCTGTCTCTTCCACCCGGAACAATGTGATCCGTCAGCGTGCCTTTTCCGAGCGGATCACCGAGCTGATGAAGAAGTACACGAACCAGCAGCTGACCTCGGCCGAGGTCATCGCCGAACTCGTGGAGTTGGCCCGTGAAGTGGCCGCGGAGGGCAAGCGTGGTGAGCAGTTCACTCCCCCGCTCAACTCAGACGAACTCGCCTTCTACGACGCAGTGGCCCAGAACGAGGCAGCCGTTGAGGTTCAGGGCGAAGGCATCTTGGCTGACATCGCCCGTGAACTGGTCGCTGTCATGCGTCGCGACGTCCGCACTGACTGGACCGTTCGCGACGACGTCCGGGCGAAGCTGCGTTCCTCGATCAAACGGCTCTTGGTTCGGTTCGGCTACCCACCAGATAAACAGCCAGAGGCCATCAAACTGGTCATGGAGCAGATGGAGTCCATGGCGCCTCGGTTTGTGGAGGCACGGTCATGAGTGCACCGCTCGATAGCGCACGATTTGCAGCTGGTGTCGAGTTGCAAGTAACCAGCCTGATAGACCGGCAAGCTCACCTCGCTGCCTCTCTCTCGGCAATTCAAACGGCGATCGAAGCCCGCCTACGGGACGACGGCCTTAACTACCACCTCGTCAAAAGTCGGGTGAAAAGTGCCGAATCTGTGCGGGGAAAATTGAGCAAGCTCGACCACGAAGGCAATCCCAAGTACCAGAATGGTTTGGATGATCTCGACGACATTCTCGGCGTTCGCGTCATCACCTATATTGAGCCTGATGTCACTAACGTCGTGTCCGCTCTGACCGGGCAGTTCAAGGTATTGGAGAACACTGACAAAAAGGCACAGCAAGTCAATAAAGGTGTTCTCGGCTACGCGGCGCATCACCTGGTGTTGGAAGTCCCTGACATTCAAACTCCGGCAGGATGCGCAGGATGCATAGGACAACGCTTCGAGGTTCAGATTAAGACGGTTCTTCAGCACGCCTGGGCGGAATTTGAGCACGACATTTGCTACAAAGCTCCGGGCACGATACCTCCAGCAATCAACCGCGCGTTCACGTTGGCTTCGGGTCTCATTGAGTTAGCGGACAACGAGTTCGTAAAGATACAGAAAGCAGTTGCCAAGGAAGAGGCGAATCTTTCACCCGATCCTGACGGTCATTCTGATGAGCCTATAACCTCCGATACGTTGGCGGAGGTGCTTACGGCCGAGCTCCCAGATCATCCTCGGAGCCGTAAAGAGCAGTATGACTGGTTGGTGGATCTGGTTGGGTCCCCGGAGAGTAGTCCAGTGTTTGTGTGAGTTTCGTGTCCGAGAATGGACACAGGAGGTAATTCACGAATCATGGCACGCAGACACGCCCCGGAGCAGGTCATCGCCAAGGTCCGGCAGGGCCAAAAGATGCTCAACGATGGCCGTCCGATGGTCGAGGTCGTCAAGGAGCTCCAGGTCACCGAGGCGACTTGGTACCGCTGGCTGAACCAGTACGGGTCTGAGAAGAACGCCGAAGCGTCCAAGCGGACCAAGGAGCTGGAGAAGGAGAACGCCCGGCTCAAGCGGTTGCTGGCGGAGAAGGAACTGGCGATCGACATCCTGAACGAGGTGGCGAAGGGAAAATTCTGAGCCCCGAACCACGTCGCCGTGCCGTGCGCATGGCGGTGGAGAAGTTCGGGGCATCCGAACGCTTCGCCTGCAAGGTCTTGGGGCAGAACCGGTCCGCGTTCCGCAAAAAGAAACCCGACATGGGCTTCGAAGAGGCGCAGCTCCGCTCGGAGCTGCGTGCCATCGCAATGAAGCACCCGGCGTGGGGCTGGCGGAAGGCCCGCTGGCACCTGCTGGCCCAGCCGGCGTGGGACGGGGTAGCGCTGAACAGGAAGCGCATCCGCAGGCTCTGGCGCGACGAAGGCCTGACCTGCAAACCCAGAGCCCGGAAGAAGCGCCGCACCGGGCCCGGCGCCGGGGAACAGAAACGCCTCACAGCCCAGTATCCGATGCACGTGGTCAGCTTCGACTTCCAATCCGACGTGACCTCCTGCGGCCGGCACATCCGGTTCCTCAACGTCATCGATGAATACACCCGCACGGCGCTGGCCGTCATCCCGCGAAGGTCGTTCAAAGCCACTGACGTGGTCGCGGTGCTGGAGAACATCATCGCCGAAACCGGCACCGCACCGACATACCTCAGGTGTGACAACGGCCCCGAATTCACCGCCGCCGCACTGATCGACTGGTGCGATACCGCCGGAGTCGACACCGCCTTCATCGACCCGGGCTCACCTTGGCAGAACGGCTTCATCGAATCCTTCAACGCCCAATTCAGAAGGGAACAACTCTCCGGAGAGATCATGGACACCATGGCCGAAGCGAAGTATTTGGCCGAGGAATGGAAGACTATCTACAATCATGAACGGCCCCACGGATCCCTGGACGGCATGACGCCGAAACGCTACTGGGAAACCTGGACGCAAGAAAACCAATTAGCTATCGCATAGACGCTGGACTGCTAACGGGGGCCCAATCAGATCTACTCAAGTCCATGAGCATAACCACAGTAGCCGATGCTCTAAATTTGCTGGACGTCGCAGATTGGAACTTTGTGCGGGAAAGGATGTCTTATAAGTTCCCAGCCGGGCACGTGCGAATTGTCGACGACTTTCTGCTTAAGGAATTCGGGGAACGCTACATTGATGAAACGAAGTCATTGGGCGACGATCCTGCTCGCGGTTCGAAACTTCGTTTCCGCCTCAAGAAATTTGAACATCAACCGGAGCCGGGCCCGGGCTTCGCCTAACATACAATCTTCTGCCGTGGGGCAGTAAGTCATCAATCACAAATGGGGAACTAATGTCAGCACACAATACGTCTACTGGGTACAACCCAGCTGTACCGACTGTCCCGCAGTCGGCTCCGCAAGCCAACACCGGCAAGAAGCAAGGACCATTCAGAGCGTTCGCCGCAAATGCTGGGCCGGTCCAGCTGGCACGAGTTGTTCTGGGCGCAATTCTTGGGTTGCTGTTCATATTGACTTGGCTCGCCACGGGGCCCGTTGTTGTGGACGCTGGCAGTCCTTCGGACTGGAAGTCGCAGCTCGCTGCTGCAAGCGTCAAGAACGAGGTTAACAACGGGGAGACTAAGGGAGCTCCCCAGCAATCCGTGGTCAACGGATGGTACGCAAACGACATCGCAGCTGTTACAGCCTCGCAGAATACTTATATCGCAGCCAGTTCCGCCCGAAACGGCGCCCTCCTGATGCTGCTCGGCCTAGGAGTTGCCGGTGAGCTGATTCTCCGAGGCCTTGAACGTGCACGGCTTTCCTCTGCGAAGTCCGACTCGCCGCAGGGAGCCTTTTAATGGTCAAGAGCGTGGTCATGGTCCTGGTTAGCGTCATCATCGGGGCCATAGCCGTAGTCGGCTTATCGAATCTGACCGGAGTCAGTCCATTTGTATCGCAGCGGAACGACCGAAGCCAGCCCGCTCTCTTGAAGTCGATCAAAGACATCAGCCAGTACCATGCCGCCGTGGGAAACTTTGAAACCGTGGTTGATATCGACGATAACGTCCCAGGCCTTCCTTCCGCTATTGCAGGACGTCGCACTCTGTTCGTTGCCGCGGGCACGGTAAACGCCTATGTGGATCTATCCAGTTTCGCGGATGACGACCTGAAGTTGTCTGCCGATGGGAAGTCGGTCACTGTACGGCTGCCGGAAGCGGTGCTGGACAAACCTAACTTGGACCACGATCGGTCCTACGTGTTCAGCCAAGACCGCGGGCTCATCGACCGGATCGCCGACGCCATGGAGACTCCCCCACAGGCGGAGTTCTTCAAACTTGCAGAGACGAAGCTGACTTCTGCTGCGCAGGAATCCAGACTCCGGGAACAGGCTGTCGAGAACACCAGGACCATGTTGACCGGGATGTTCAGCTCTCTAGGGATCCAAGCCATCTTCCGTTGAAAGATATCCCCATCCGTTACGCCAGCCCGGACCGGGACAATACCCGGTGCACCGTGGGCGTATGGATGCCCAGCAGAAAGCCGCTCCACGTAGGTCCCCAGCGGCGATGGACGCGGATCGCGATGATCCGCGTCCATCGCCGCGTCAGCTCCCGCTGAGGGGAGTTGACCGCCGGCTGGAACGATCCTGTATGCCTGCCCCGCCGTGCTCCCGGCAACGGGCTGCTAGCGCGCCGCCATCGAGCTCATCGACACACCCTCGGCAAGATGAAACCGCGAAATAAGCGCCAATCCTCCAGTGTGATCACCCACCGAAATCGTTTGGAACAGGTGGCAGGCCTTCTCTTTTGCCACCTAACCACGCCGAGCGTTCCTGACGTCCGCGAGCAATACACCTAGCCCGCAGTTCTTCTATTGGACCAGGAAGGCCGCCCCCGCGAGCCAGACCAGGTAGCCGCTGATTACAAGAAAGCCCGCACTCAGCGTCGAGCGTGCTGCCCGAACGCCCCTAGATTCTTCGACGATTGATCGCGGCTCAAGAGTCGGGACTGTGTTGCTTTGTACTGGTAAAGATCCGGGCTACTCGAATCACCAATCCCGCTCAACAGTGAGTACCGCCGCGACTCGACCCTAAATATCGAGAACAGTGAGGTAGGGAGCAACTATCCGGATTCCCCAGCTTCAATCATTCGGATGGCCTCCGCTACGGCATACATTGCCTCCATGCCGTCATACCTAACACAGGCCTTTTGCACTTTTCGGAATGGGCCGCCTTGGATCGATTTCCTCACCGTCACAACACCGTTCCCGGTTGTTATCCGCCATGAACGATTCTCACGGCTACTTTTTGGGCTCCCAAGCCACACAGAGCCCTCGCTGCTGCTGGCTTCCCAGAAATATTTAGGCATCGTCTTTTCGACAGCCTCACAAAGTGCGAAAGCCGTGGAATACCTTCGGGAAGGGTCAGTATCCAGAGACCGGGAGATAACCCTTTTCAAAGCACTAGACACATATGGCGGCCATACCTTCCGGTCAGGGAACAGTCCTTGTTTGGCTGCCTGACGAATTCCAGACATCGGGTCCGGCCCCTGAGCAACCTGCAGGAGTTGCTCGCTCCAAGCTGGTTCACCATTGAGCAGACGATAAGCTAGACATCCAAGGGCATAGATATCACCCGATGCTGACTCGACGGCGTCAGATTCAGGGGTAAGCGTGGGAATGTAGGCAATCTGACCGTGGCTTGGCTGTGTTCCTTTAATAAGAGCAAGGCCAAAGTCACCAATTTTTATGGATCTTAGCTCATCTAGCAGGACGTTTGCAGGCTTAAGGTCCCGGTGGAGGACTCCCCTACTGTGTAGATGACCCACGCCCCGGCATATATCAGGAAACCAATCATAAAAATCCCGTAGGTTTACGGGTCCCGAGCTGCAGGCAACCTCCAAGCTTCCGTTTGGCATATACTCTGTCCGTATTACAAAATCCTCACCATCTTTAGCAGCGCTAAAAACCTTTACGGTGTAGCGGGACTCTGATGCCACCATGAGCTTCGCCTCGTCAAGGTTGTCATTGAACCCTGTTCTTCCAAGAGGGATACGTTTTGTTGCATACACTCGGCCAGTATAAGAATCGACTTCCTTCCAAACTGATCCGAAGTTCCCACGGCCTAAACACTCAAGCTGCCTGAGCAAGCTGCACCTGTCGCCGGGCCACCAAGGCTGCAGAAATAGCCTCGTCGAAATACTTGGGCAAGTTCCTCGAAGTCCTCAACGCCGGCAGACCAGGGATATCGGCAACACTGGCGCCCCGTTTGAGTCCGAATTCAGTTGGCATCGATGCCTTCTTTATCGACGTGACGCTGACTTTTCGGGCTCCTAACGCGGCCAGCACAACACCCTCCACCTGGGCTCGAAAAAGTACGGCGTCCGTGTTCGTGCGCGCTAGAGCTCCTTGAACGACACTGGCCCCTTCTAGATCAAGGTCGATGAAGGACTCAGTGACGTTCGTGTGCACCCAATCCAGTTCTCGATCTCGGCTCCCGAAGTCAGGGATCACAGCCTTTTTGCTGTCGTGAATCCGCAAATGCTCGTTGTTAGAGCCATCCAGCAATACCCACAGAAACTCATTCTTAGCGGGAACTATACCCAAGTAGAAGGTGCTCATGTTGGCCCTAGAACTCCCAGTCCTCGTCTTCCGTGTTCACAGCCTTGCCGATCACGTAGGAGGAGCCCGAGCCGGAGAAGAAGTCGTGATTCTCGTCGGCGTTGGGTGACAGGGCGGAGAGGATGGCCGGGTTTACGTCGGTGACGGATGCCGGGAACATGGCCTCGTAGCCCAGGTTCATGAGCGCCTTGTTGGCGTTGTAGTGCAGGAACTTCTTGACGTCCTCGGCCAGGCCGACGCCGTCGTAGAGGTCGTGCGTGTACTGGACTTCGTTTTCGTACAGCTCGAAGAGGAGCTCGAACGTGTAGTCCTTGATTTCCTGCTTGCGTGCCTCGGAAACCTTCTCCAAGCCCTTTTGGAACTTGTAGCCGATGTAGTAACCGTGCACGGCCTCGTCGCGGATGATGAGGCGGATGAGGTCGGCCGTGTTGGTGAGCTTGGCGCGAGAGGACCAGTACATGGGCAGGTAGAAGCCCGAGTAGAACAGGAAGCTCTCCAGCAGGGTGGAGGCAACCTTGCGCTTGAGGGGATCGTCGCCCTGGTAGTAGTCCATGACGATCTGCGCCTTCTTCTGCAGGTTCTCGTTCTCGAGCGACCAGCGGAAAGCGTCGTCAATCTCCTTGGTGGAGCACAGCGTGGAGAAGATGGACGAGTACGACTTCGCGTGCACCGACTCCATGAAGGCGATGTTGGTGTACACGGCTTCTTCGTGCGGAGTCAGTGCATCCGGAATCAGGGAGACAGCGCCCACGGTGCCCTGGATGGTGTCCAGCAGGGTCAGGCCCGTGAAGACGCGCATCGTTAGCTGCTGCTCTTCCGGGGTCAGCGTGTGCCACGACTGGACGTCGTTGGACAGCGGCACCTTCTCCGGCAGCCAGAAGTTGTTGACCAGGCGGTTCCAGACTTCCACGTCTTTCTCGTCCTGGATCTTGTTCCAGTTGATGGCCTCGACGT
Organism: Paenarthrobacter ureafaciens; assembly: GCF_004028095.1. NCBI lineage: Bacteria > Bacillati > Actinomycetota > Actinomycetes > Micrococcales > Micrococcaceae > Paenarthrobacter > Paenarthrobacter ureafaciens. The sequence continues at coordinate 232,392 of NZ_SBHM01000006.1, forward strand.
GGCTCAGGAGCTTCACTTTCTCAGTCATTTGTCGTTTTCACTTTCTCGCATGAGCTTGGCTTGTGCTGCATCGTCGATGCAATGCTGACAGGTGGGCTTCACGATGCCCTTGTTAGTGTGATGGCGGGTGTGGGCGCTTCGGCGGCTGGATGGCTTTGGTACACCTCTCCGTGCCGCTGACATCTTGGCTCGCGTTTCGGCGCTGGCTGTCTTTCCGTAGTTTGGGTTGCCTTCACCCGTGAAGGCTTCGGAAAGCGCCTTACGTGCCTCTGCCGACATGGTGTGGCCGAAACCTGGATGATCCGGACCGAACCTCCCAAAATTAGGATTGTCTGGTCCCACAAACGTGCCCTTGCGCTGCTCTGCCCACTTCTGACGCTGCTCCGGTGAATGCGACATGCCAAAGAATGGATTATCCTCACCGAATCGACTCAGACCTTTGCGCCCTTTAGATCGTAGACGAGCAGCATCACGCATTTCGTCCGTCCAGACCACTCCGGTCGGGCCCAGCCCACCATCTGAGAGATTCAGCAGACGATCACCTTGGCTTCTCAAGTATGCGATCCAGTCAACCTCGGCCTGTCCAAGCTGATCCAATCCTTCGAGCCAACCGAGTTCATCGGCTATCAGGTCTGCGGGATTCTGTTTTCTGACCCAGTCGTAGAACGGAGTTTTGCGGCCTTGAGCTGCAACCCTGAGATGTTGGTGGAACCGACGGCTGGCGGTCTTGGTCGTGATTCCGACATAGCGGTACTCAACCTCGCGGCGAAGCCTGATGCCATAGACCAAGCCGCCTGTCGCCGTCGTAGTTCCCTTCAACTCAGAGCACCACCGTCATAGCGCACATGAAACACAGCCTTCCACCTCAGTGCCCTCAAGGGCCATCTGGCGGAGACGGATGTAGTAAAGGGTCTTGATGCCCTTGCGCCATGCGTAGATCTGCGCCTTGTTGATGTCACGCGTGGTGGCGGTGTCCTTGAAGAACAGCGTCAGGGACAGGCCCTGGTCCACGTGCTGCGTGGCAGCGGCGTAGGTGTCGATGATCTTCTCGTAGCCGATCTCGTACGCATCCTGGTAGTACTCCAGGTTGTCGTTGGTCAGGTACGGAGCCGGGTAGTAGACGCGGCCGATCTTGCCTTCCTTGCGGATTTCGATCTTGGCGGCCACCGGGTGGATGGAGGACGTGGAGTTGTTGATGTAGCTGATGGAACCGGTAGGCGGAACCGCCTGGAGGTTCTGGTTGTAGATGCCGTGCTCCATGACCGAGGCCTTGAGCTCGCGCCAGTCATCCTGGGTGGGGATGTGGTGGCCGGCGAAAAGTTCGCGGACGCGCTCGGTAGCCGGAACCCATTCCTGCTCGGTGTACTTGTCGAAGAACTCACCGGAAGCGTACTTGGACTTCTCGAAACCGCCGAAAGTCTGGCCGGTCTCGATGGCCAGCTTGTTGGAAGCACGGAGGGCGTGGAACAGCACCGTGTAGAAGTAGATGTTGGTGAAGTCCAGGCCCTCTTCGGAGCCGTAGTGGACCCGCTCGCGGGCAAGGTAACCGTGCAGGTTCATCTGGCCGAGGCCGATCGCGTGGCTCTGCGCATTGCCCTGTGCGATGGACGGCACGGAGTTGATGTAGGACATGTCGGACACGGCGCTCAGTGCACGGATGGAGGTCTCGATGGAGAGGCCGAAGTCCGGGGAATCCATGGTCTTGGCGATGTTCATGGAACCGAGGTTGCAGGAGATGTCCTTGCCAACGGTCTCGTAGCTGAGGTCCTCGCCGTAGATGGACGGGGTGGAAACCTGCAGGATCTCGGAGCAGAGGTTGCTCATGGTGATCCTGCCGTCGATCGGGTTGGCCCGGTTCACGGTGTCTTCGAACATGATGTACGGGTAGCCGGACTCGAACTGGATCTCCGCGAGGGTCTGGAAGAACTCGCGGGCGTTGATCTTGGACTTCTTGATCCGGGAATCGTCCACCATCTCGTAGTACTTCTCCGTGACGGAGATGTCGGAGAAGGGCACGCCGTAAACGCGCTCGACGTCGTACGGGGAGAAGAGGTACATGTCCTCGTTCTTCTTGGCGAGCTCGAACGTGATGTCCGGAATCACGACACCCAGGGACAGGGTCTTGATACGGATCTTCTCATCCGCGTTCTCGCGCTTGGTGTCCAGGAAGCGGTAGATATCCGGGTGGTGCGCGTGCAGGTACACAGCACCGGCACCCTGGCGGGCACCGAGCTGGTTGGCGTAGGAGAAGCTGTCTTCGAGAAGCTTCATCACGGGGATGACGCCGGAGGACTGGTTCTCGATCTGCTTGATCGGGGCACCGTGTTCACGGATGTTGGTCAGGGACAGCGCAACACCGCCGCCACGCTTGGAAAGCTGCAATGCGGAGTTGATGCCACGGGCAATCGACTCCATGTTGTCCTCGATGCGCAGGAGGAAGCAGGAGACGAGCTCGCCGCGCTGGGCCTTGCCGGCGTTGAGGAATGTGGGGGTGGCCGGCTGGAAGCGGCCGTCGATGATCTCGTCCACCAGGCGGGTGGCGAGCTCTTCGTTGCCCCGGCCGAGGTGCAGGGCAACCATGCAGACGCGGTCTTCATACCGCTCAAGGAAGCGCTTGCCGTCGAAAGTCTTCAACGTGTAGGACGTGTAGAACTTGAAGGCGCCAAGGAAGGTCTCGAAGCGGAACTTCTTCTTGTAGGCGCGGTTGAAGAGGTCACGGATGAAATTCATCGTGTACTGGTCGAGGGTTTCACGCTCGTAGTACTGGTTCTTCACCAGGTAATCGAGCTTCTCTTCCAGGTCGTGGAAGAACACGGTGTTGTTGTTCACGTGCTGCAGGAAGTACTGGTGCGCGGCTTCGCGGTCGGCTTCGAACTGGATCTCTCCGTTCGGGCCGTACAGGTTCAACATGGCGTTGAGCTCGTGGTAGCCCAAGCCCTTATAAGCCTCGGGCAGTGGCTTCTTGGCCGATTCCACGGCGCTTCCGGCTACATCTGTTTCTGCGACAGTCGTGTCCAAAACTTTTCCAATCCGTCGTTGACACGGATGACGTCTTCCGGCGTCCCCATGAGTTCAAACCTGTATAGATGCGGCACCTTGCATTTGGCGGCGACGATGTCCCCGGCTGCGCAATAGTTGTCCGCGAAGTTGGTGTTCCCCGCACCGATAACACCGCGGATCAGTTCCCTGTTCCGCGGGTTGTTCAAAAACCTGATGACCTGCTTGGGCACAGACCCCTCGCCGTTGGTACCGCCATACGTGGGCAGTACCAGGACGAAAGGTTCAAGGGCTTCGAGCGGGGCGTCCTGGGCGTAGAGGGGAATGCGCGCCGCATCCCTGCCCAGCTTTTGAACAAAGCGTTTGGTGTTTTCCGAAGTGGAGGAGAAGTAGATGAGGTGACTCCTCGTGGTGACAGCTTCCGTCGCTTTGCGTACGGTTGCCGCTGCCAGCGGTGCCATGGGAGTCACCTCGACTACATAGGAATTCTTAGTGTGTTGCAGTGGTGTAGGTCAAAGACCTTTAGGCCACGGAAGAGGACACGGACTGGGCCAGTTCCTCGATCTTGTCCGGGCGGAATCCGGACCAGTGGTCCTGCTCGGTGACCACGACCGGAGCCTGCATGTAACCCAGTGCCTTCAGGCGTTCCAGGGCCTCTGCATCCTGTGAGATATCGACGCTTTGGTAGGCGATACCCTTCTTGTCGAGCGCACGGTACGTCGCGTTGCACTGAACACAGGCCGGCTTCGTGTAAACCGTAACGGTCATGATCACTGTCCCCTTAGTTAAAGTCTGTTGCTTGGGCTGGCTTCCTGCTCAATCCGTAAATCGATACTACATGTAGTGCATGCGCCCCACCGGGACCCCAAGATGATGTATTACAAGTATGTCATTCAATCCACCGGTAGTCCACAGGCAGAGGCCCTCAAAATGTCCGGGATTCCGCCGAAGTGAGAGATGAAATCCACAAGCTGTGGAGTACTTAGCCACATTTAATCTCCAGCGTGTCGCCGCCACACGGCGTGTCGTGACACTTTGAAAACTGTGGTCCGGGCAACAGCAAGCTTTGCTGTCGGTAGACATCGGGAGTACGGTGTCCGAGGTGCCCGCAGGCGTGCACTCCCCAGCAAAGCCGGGGCAGAACGAGCAAAAGGACAGCTGATGGTCAACCTTCTCCATCTCCGAACGCTTTTGGAGGTCACCCGGCTGGGTTCGTTCGCGGCAGCAGCAGCACAGCTCGGCTACACAGCCTCCGCCGTGTCACAGCAGATGGCGGCGCTGGAACGGGACACGGGAGTTGAGCTCTTTCAGCGGTCAGCCCGCAGCGTAGTGCCGACGGAAGCCGCCCTGACCATGACCCGCCATGCTTCCAAGGTCCTGACCGACGTCGAAGCCTTGATGGCTGCCGCATCCCGGACCAACGACTCCCCCGCCCAGGAACTGCGGCTCGGCATTTTTCCCAGCCTGGCCACCTACGTCCTGCCCGACATCCTCCGCAACGAACGCTGGAACGGCCTGGGCATCGAACTCAAAGTCTCAGTAGCCGAACCCGCCCAAACCATTCAGGGTCTCAGGAGCGGTGGCGAGCTGGACGTGGCTTTGGTCTATCAAGTGGGCCAGTCCGGCCTGGCCTGGCCGCATTCGCTGGAACGCCAGTGGATCGGCGACGACGACTTCCGCGTAGTCCTTCCGGCCTCGTGGAAAATCCGCGAGGACGCCGACATCGAGGCCGCGCACCTTTCCGATATGCCGTGGATCGTGCACCACCCCGGAACAAGTGACGCGTTGGTGATTGAGCGCCTGTTCGCAAGCTGCAACCTGCACCCGCGCGTGGTGGCCTACAGTGACGACTTCCACGCCAGCCTCGAAATGACCGCTGCCGGTCTTGGCGCGTCGCTGGTTCCGGAACTGGCGCTGCGCAACCGGCCGTCCGGCGTCGTGGTCCTCGACGTCCCGGACATCCGGCTGGCCCGTAACGTTTTCGCTTTGCTGATCAATGAAAAGCGGACGGCGCAAGTGCAACTCTTCACCCAGCTCCTGGCCGATACTCTTCGCGGGACCACCGGCAGGAGCGGGTTGGCGCCGTTGAAATCCGTACCGGCCAAGGCTTCCCCGCGTCGACGGTGAAATATCCACAAGTTGCTGGAACCCTCTGCTTGATCGGGGTTAGATTGATCACATGGGCAAGGTAGCGAGCAAATATTTTGGGGAGATAGAGCTCAACCACGGGCGGGACCACTGCTTTGAGGCCAAACATGACCTGAGTGGCGCTCCGCTTCGGCTGGACTTGAATGTCACGGCGCACGACCATTTCGACGAGGCCGCGCTGCGCAAAATGGACTACCGACTGAGGTTCCTGCCGGAACTGGTGGACCAGGTCCGGGAAATGATCGCCGAGGAACTCGACCAGGACGGAACCAACCCCCAGCAGTTCCTCCACTTCCACTGCTCCCAGCTCAAGGAAGAGCAGTTGGAGTCCGTCTTCGGCGTGCGCGACAAGTCCCAGCTCACCAACGACGTTTTCCTCAAAGCCCTGAAACTGGGCCACGTGGCCATCTATCCGGGTCAACCCGAGCGCTATTTCGTGCTTGATTTCACGCTGGGCTCGCACTTCACGGATGAAGTGCTGGTAGTGGCCGCGGATGAGGACGGCGTGGTGGATGACGAGATTCTTTGGGAATAAACTGCTCACCGCGAAGGGTGTGTCAGATAGCGAATTCCTCGTGGCGGACCGGCTCAGGGGTAGGTGACACGGGCTGCGCACGGAACGTCGGCCTCGCTGGGCGTGGCAAGGCGAGCTTGTCCAGGACGTCCAGCGCGTGGGCGTGCTCGTTGAAGGTGTACAGATGAATGCCGGGCGCACCAGCGTCCAGTGCCGCATTGGCAAGGTCCACCGTGGCGGCCACACCAATCCGGCGCTGCTCAGCTTCGGTGTCCGCCGCGGCCAGGCGCTCCATCAGGTGCGCTGAAGGGTCGACGCCGGCCAGCTCACCAAGGCGCTTCAGGCGCCTGAGGCTCGTGAAGGGCATGACCCCGGGAATGATGGGAATGGTTACCCCGGCCCGCCGTGCCCTGCTCACCAGGTTCGAGTACTCGTGCGCTTGGAAAAACACTTGCGTGATGGCAAAGTCCGCGCCGGAACGCTGCTTGGCCAAGAGTACTTCAACATCATGTTCAACGCTGGGCGACTCGGGATGTTTGGCGGGGTACGCAGCAACCCCCACGGCGATCTTTCCCGCACAGAGCAACGCGGTGCGGCGTTGCTCTACGTGGCGGACGAGCTCAATGAGATCTTGCGCGTACCTCAGCGAACCGCTGGGCGGAAGCGTGCCGTCCTGGGGCAGGTCCCCCCGCAGCGCGAGGATTCCGCGAACGCCGTGGTCAAGAAGTTCGGCAATGATGTCGGCCAGCTCGGCCGGGGTGTTGCCCACGCAGGTCAAGTGCGCCAAGGGCCGTAGCGTGGTTTCAAGCAGCAGCCGGTTGATCAGGTCAACGGCGGTGTCCCGGTTGGAACCGCTGGCACCATAGGTCACCGAAACGTAGTCGGGATCGGTGGCTTCCAGTTCGCGGATGGTGGTCCACAGGGTTTCTGCGGCTTTCGGGGAACGCGGCGGGAACAGCTCGTAGGACAGTGCGACGGGAGCGGTTGCGGCGGAAAGGTTTGAATGAGTGTCGGTAAGGGTTGGTGGCGACATTTGCGTCCTCGGCTGTTCGTCCACGAACGTCTACCCCCGGGCCAAGGGGCCGTCGGTAGATGTTCGGTGAATTGAGTTTGGGATACACGAAAAGGGCCCCAGCAGGCCGCAGCCGCGACTGTTACGCCTGGAGTGAAGCTTTCCGTGTGCAAATGTCAGGCCCACATGGGGGCACCCACACCCTCCTCACCACCCTTGCGGGGCGGATCCAACGGAGGATCGCTGACACGTTACCGCGGTAACTTGATGACGACTCTAGGACGGCAGCCCGGGACTCTTCAACTCGGGCTCCGAATTAAGACGCACTTTTACGCCTTACCCTTGATACTTCGTGAACTTTATTCGCCGAAATGGTCACCAAGGCCTGTCCACTCCCGGATTGTCGGGACCGTTGAGGTACCTGTCCCGGTCCTGGCCCTCCTGTCGCTCACGCTGTGCCTGCTCAGCGGACTCCTGCAGCTTCCGAAGCTGTTCCTGTTGCGGAGGAGCCGGCGACTGCCCGGGTGGAGGAGACGCAGCCGCCTCCGATGCGCCGCTGCCCGCTTTCTTGCGCACCAGTCGCGCTTCGGCCGAATCCAAGGCATCGCCCTCACCGTCGGCGTTGGCCGGTCCCTCGTGGCGGCACGCCGGCGGAGACTCCTGCACTACCGCCAGCGCTTCAGCGAAAAGCGTCCCGGCATCCGGCGTCTGCGCTTCGACTGCCGCATCTCCCAACTTCTCAATGCTCAAGGCAAGGTTCACCCGGACCTTGCACTCATCAAATCCGGGATTCGCGGACAGCGCGGACGCAAAGTCCTTCCTCGCCGCAGCAAAGTCACCGGCCAAGGCATGGGCGTCACCGGATGCGACATACGCCTTATGCGGTTCGAGCACGTTGGCGTAAAGCAACCACCCGGAAGCCCTGCCCAGGCTCTCCTCCTGTCGGGCGGCAAATGCTTCGGATGCGCTTCCGCCCAGCACACCCACGCTCAGAAGCTTGGCGGCCACGGCGAGCCCCGCCAGGGCAGGGACCGCGGACCACAGCGCGAGCCGCCTCTTCCGCCGTCGGGCATTGTGGCGGCTCCCTTCACGGGTGCCGGCGTCACGGGTCATTGTGTCCTCCCCGGGCGTAGGCTCCGCAGGGCGGCGGCGTGCCGCATGGGCTCGTGAAGGAGGAGCAGGAATGCCCCGAAGGCCACCAGCCAGTACAGCTCCGCCCTGCCCGGGCCGCCTACCGTTGTGCCTGCGAGCGCTCCCGGCTCTGCTTTGGTGAGCAATTCGGCGGTACCTTCGTCCCCGCTGCGGTGCGCATAGGGCAGGTTGAGCTGCGCGGCGATGTTCCTGAGGGCGCCTTCGTCGAGCCGGGAGACGCCGTCGACGTCTTTCATGCGCCCGCCCTGGGCGGTGCCGTAACCGAGTACCGCTCCCCCGTTGATGCCGGTAGCGTCAACGGGCAGCCGTTCGGGGGGCGTGGCGGACGTGTTTTCACCGTCGCCGGCGTAGAAGACCAGGGCGGGCCTTCCCGGTTGTTGCATCTGTGCGGCGGCCAGCCTGTCCTTGAGCAGCCTGCCAGCGCTGGTGATGCTGCTGCCCGCAGCAAATCGGGGCGCTTGGGGTTGCAGGGTGGCCATGGCGGTTTGGAGTGCGGTGGTATCCCTGCTGAGTGGCATTCGGACGGTTGCCTGGTTGTCGAAGGTGATGAGGCAGAACCTGGCTCCGGCCAGTTCCTTGGCCATGCTTGCCACGTCCTGTTTGGCACCGGCCAGCCGGGTTTCGCTGCCGTGGTAGTCCTCGGCGGCCATGCTGGTGCTTGTGTCCACCAGGATGAACACGTCCAGGTCGGCGGCCGCCGTGGTGCCTCCTGCCCCGGCCCACCCCGGGCGGAGAGCAGCCAGGAGCAGGAGTACGACGGCGGCGGTGCGGGTGATGGTGGAGGGTACCTGTTGCTTGGGTTGCTTGCCGTACAGAGTTAGCCAGGTACCGAATGCAAGGACGAGGAGCACCGCGGCTGCGAGGTAGGGCCACGGAACGATGGGGGCAAAGGTCATAGCCCGTGCCTCCATCCCAGTACCAGCAGCCCCATGCCGGCGAGCGCTGCGATACCGAGGGGCCAGGCGGGGTTGTCCGTAATGATGGATACGGGCGCCGCGCGGTAGCTCGTGGCTTCGGTTTCCTGGACCTTGGTGACGATGCCGGGCACGGCCTCCGGGCTGTCCAGCGTGTAGTAGCCGCCGCCGGTGGACTGGGCTGTTGCCCTGAGCCGGGCACCGGGTTGCTCGGCGTCATCACCGTAATCGAAATCACCGGGGTTGATGGCGTGGACTTTGATGTTTTTCTGCTGCGCGAGGGCGCCTGCCTCCTCGAGGGTGAAGATGGGGTTCCCGGAGAGGAAGTTATCGGTCGCCAGGACCACTGACCGGGAACGCTGTGCTTCGCCTGTACGGGAGCTTGCGCTGGGGTCGGCTTCAGCGTCGGGGAAGCTTTGGACGCACGAGGCCAGCCCGTCACCGATCAATGATGAGCCGCCCCTGTTCCACGTGCCGTCAAAGAAGGCTCCGGCTCCGCTGTCCAAGGCTTTGCGGGCTTCGCCCAGTTGTTCAACGGCGTAGTCGTAGTCGTCGGTCAATGGAAAGAGCTGGACGCTGCTGCTGTCGAAAATGACCATCCCGATGCGCTCGCCGTCGAACTCTTCCGCGAGCCGCTGGAAGACCCCAACCAAGGCTGCGTCCGTGCTGGTCATGGATCCGGAGACATCGAGGCACAGCACAATGTCGCGGTTCCGTACTTCGGGTTGGTCGGTGGTGCGGTGTGTCGGTCTGGCGGCGGCGGTCACTGCGCCGGCAAGGACTATGGCGCTGAGTACCAGCGCACTGGTGAGTCCGCGTCGGTGGTGGCGCAGCGCCCGCTGGTATTCGGGCAGGGCGGTGAGCCGGTCCGCGTGCGCAACGGGCCGGTCCTTTCCGGGGCGCCGGCGCCGGTGCAGCAGCCAGGCAATGGCCGCGGCAACTGCGGCGAGCGGCACCATCCACCAGAATGTCAGTTCCATTCCAGCACCGCCCGGCGCGCTGCGTCCGCGGATTCACGGATGGACGCACTGGTTGTTGGCGCGAACTCTGCCGGGTAGATGCCTGCAACCGCCCTGGTGAAGGGCGCGAGGCCGCCGCCTTCCAGTTCGGCAAGCGTCATGTGCGTGGCCGGTTGCTTCGTGACCGCTGATGCGAAGTCGCGCACAAGGAAGCTCAGCCTCTGGTGGGCGTCGCGCTCACCGAGGGTTCCGGCGTCGACGTCGGCTGCCACGGCGTCTATGGCCGCAAGGCACGATGCACGCAGCCCCTCCACATCGGGAAGCGCCGCTGCGGTTGCGGTCCTGCGTCGGGAGGGCAGGAACAGCCAGGCGTACCACGCGGCCACCACCACCAGCAGCACCACACCCAGCCACAACCAGACGTCCTGGTAGAGGAGCGGCCCGTAGAAACCGGAGTCATCCTGCATGTCTCCCCCTTCCGGCCTTGTGGCGTTCCAACAGCGAGAAGACAGCAGCAAGGACTTCCCCGCTGCTGCCCGCTTGCTCCTCGGCAATTCCAAGACGTCGGAAGACCTCCCGGCGCTCCTCCTCGCGCCGGAGCATGGCAGCGGCGTAGGCGGCCCTGACCTCCGGTTTTGCGGCGAGGCCGGCGGGGATGGTGGACCCCTCCTCCACGTCCCTGCTCGTGGCGGCGGGCCCCTCGAAGGCAAGCACAGCGTCCTTGACGGTGAACCACAGAACCTCATGCCGGCCCGCCAGCCGTCGGAGGAGGTCCTGGGCACGGGCATCGGGCATGAACTCATCAGCCACCCCCACAATGAGCAGGCGCCCTTTCAAGTACCTCAGTGCGTAGTCGAGGTGTTTTGCCATGGCGCTCGCAGGGGCGTCCGGGGTCACGGCATCGTACACCCGGCGGAGGAGTCGTTCCAGCTGGTCTTCGCCCCTCTTGGGCGGCACGTAGTGCGTGCCTTCCGCTGAGCCGTGCAGCAGGCCGACGTCGTCACCGTGGCGCACCGCGAGGTATCCCAGCACGCCGGCCGCATCCACCGCGATGTCCCGTTTGGTTTCGCCCGAGGCGGCCTCGGCTGCCATGGCCCGGCCTGTGTCCACCAGCAGCAGGACTGAATGCCGGCGCACGGCCGTGTACCGCTTAACCAGCGGTGATCCGTGCCGGGCAGTTGCCTTCCAGTCGATATCCCGGATTTCGTCTCCCGGGACGTAGGATCGCAGGTCATCGAAGTCGAGGCTTCGGCCCTTGAACACGGAGCCGTATTCTCCGTCCAGGAGGGTCATGGTCTTGCGGTGGGCGAAGATGAACATCTTCGACTTCACGCGTTGAAGCAGGCTCGGCACCTTGTTGCCCGCTAAGGGGTCTGCACAGCAGCGAGGACGGCGTCGATGACCGTCTCAACGGAGACTGCCTCCACAACCGCGTCGAAGCCCAACACAATGCGGTGGCGAAGGATCCGGTGCGCCAATTGCTTGACGTCCTCGGGTAGGACGTGGTCACGTCCGTTGAGGAGGGCCAGCGCCCTTGCGGCCTGACTGAACGCAATGCTTGCCCGGGGGCTCGCGCCGAACTCAACCAGCCGAGCCAGCCTGGGTTCAAGATATTGGGAAGCGTTGCGTGTGACGTACGCCAACCCGACGATGTAGCGGACGATCGCGGGGTCGATGTAGACGCGTCCCACCAGCGTCTGGAGCTGAACCACCGAGTCAAGGGACGCAGCGGCCGGAGGTTTGCCTGCGGGGTCGAACACGCCGGCGTCTATCCGCCGGATAATTTCGGCTTCTTCAGCCGGAGAGGGATAGTCCAGGACATCCTTGAGCATGAAGCGGTCCATCTGGGCTTCGGGCAGCCTGTAGGTCCCCTCCTGTTCAATCGGGTTCTGGGTGGCCAGTACCAGGAAGGGCTGCGGAAGGGGGTAGGACTGGCCGCCGATGGACGTCTGCCGTTCCTGCATGGCCTCCAACATTGCACTCTGGGTTTTGGCGCTTGAGCGGTTGATCTCGTCGAGCAACACAATATTGGCGTGCACCGGACCGAGCTGCGTGATGAAGGTTCCCTTGGCGGCATCAAAGATCTGGGTCCCGGCGATGTCGCTCGGCAGGAGGTCGGGGGTGCACTGGATCCTTCGAAAATCGGCGCTGACGGCGTCCGCCAAGGCCTGGGCTGCGGTGGTCTTGGCCAGTCCCGGGACACTTTCCAGGAGTACGTGGCCGCCCGTCATGAGTCCGATCAGGAGGGTCTCACGGAGCCGTTCCTGGCCCACCACCTTGGCGTCGAAGCTGCGGCTTATGCTGCCCGCGAGTTGCTGTGCCCGGGCCATTTCCGGTGCTTCGATTCCGGCCGTGGCTGTGTTCTGAAGCACGTGTGGTCCCCTCATTGGCATTCAATGTCCGTACCGGGTCCCGGCGTAACGCCACGGGTCCCGATATTTGGCCACTCTATCCAAGCCGCCGCCTTGAATGCTTGCAATGGGGACCCCTCCCCATGCGGACGCCGGAGGTCTATCCTTTTGCCATGCATCAGCTACCAGCCGCTTACCAGAGGTACCTCGACAGCCAGAACCAGCACGTCATTGATGCCGTGCGTCCCGTGTTGCTGCAGTCAGCCGCCGACCAAAGGCATGGGGTCCGCATCACGTACAATCACGGCCCAACCGGGCACCAGGCCCATTTGGACGAGTCCATCCCCTACGGCGAAATCGTCGAGGACATCGACTAGTTTCCTGACGCTGCGGTGGGCATCAGCCTTCCAGCAACAGCCTCTGCGCCCTCGGGGCCAGCGTGTGCTCGAGGACCAGGCACGCCGCTCCAATGGCGCCCACGTCCTCACCCACGCCCGAGCCCACCACGTCAATGCCATGGATCATCCGGGCAGCGCTGTTCTCGGTAATAAGGGCAGGGACACGGTCCAGGAAGTACTTGGACATCCTCCCCCAGAAAGGTCCGCCGAAAACCACACGCTCGACATCGAGGGTATTGGTCACCACGGAAACGGCCCTGGCCACCAGCACCGCCGACTTCTCCAGGATGGCCACAGCCCGCTCATCGCCGGCATCGGCTTTGTCGCACAACATTGCATAGCGTTCCTGCACGGCCGGAGCGTCCGCGCCCTCAGCGTGCCCATCCAGCACACCCTGCGCTTCAGCCTCCGCCACCAGCACCTGCGGGATGCAGGAGGACTTCACGCAACCACGGAGTCCGCAGTCACACTCAGGACCATCGGGATCCACGATGATGTGGCCTATTTCGCCGGCGTTTCCGGACGTGCCGCGGACAACTTCGTCGTTGAGCACCAGCCCGCAACCGATGCCGGTTCCCATGTACATGAACACGAAACTGCCGGCGCCACTGACCCCGCCCGCCCAGGTCTCCGCCACCGCGGCACTGGTGACATCCTTGTCCACGAGGGTTTCCAGGCCTGTGGCTTCAGCGAGGGCTTCGCGGATGCTTACCCTGTCCCAGCGGGTCAACAACGGCGGCTCCACCACCGAGCCTTCATTGAGATCGATCGGGCCAGGAACGGCTACGCCCAGGCCGGCGATCTTGGACTCATCCACCCCGGACTCGTCGATGAGGCCCCTGATCTGCTCCGCGATCCCGGTGATCACCAGGGCCGGGTCGCCGCCGGGGGTGGCCATCCGGGAATGCCGGACAACATCACCCAAGAGATCCAGCACAACGAACGTGATGACTGCGGGATCCAAGTGGACTCCCACGGCATACATGCCGGAAGGATTCAGCCGCAGGATGGTCCTGGGCTTGCCCGGACCGGAGCCTTCCTTGCCGGCTTCGACAATGAGTTCCTGGTCCAGCAGGCGCCGCGAAATGTTGGAGATCGTCTGCGGGGAAAGGCCCACGACCTTGGCCAGTTCCACACGGCTAAGCCCGCCCGGGGAGCGTCGGATTGCTTCAAGGATGACCGTCAGGTTGAAGTCACCCATGCGGGGTAGGTTCGTTCCGCGCCTCGGTGCCGGCGTCCGGGTCTCAGTCACGGATTCCCCTTGTCTAGAGAAACAACTCATTGATGTTGACGTTTGTCAGAATCGTACGTCAGCCCCCTTCAGAGGGATATGCACGCCTTGAACTGAATGGGAAACGGGTACGACGACATTGAATTCTATGTGACGTCCCCCGCACTCCTGTGTTTCATGACACCGCCGGGCGCGGCGTACTACCCCCTCACGCTGCGGGTCACCGTGAACTTGGGATTGCGGCCCACCACCACCGTGTCCCCGATCAACCGCTCCAAGGCAGCGCGGTACTGCAGATGGGAGTTATAGACGGTCCAGAGCTCTCCACCGCGGGCGAGAACCCGTGCGGCGGCCTCGAACATCTTCAACGCTGCACCGGCGTGGACGCTCGTTCCAAGGTGGAAAGGCGGATTAAGGAGGATGAGGTCGGCACTGGCCGGTTCGAAGGTGGACATGGCATCGTCATGGATGACCGTAACCTGGCCGCCGACGGCGTTCGCCTCAACGGTTCCCCGCGCCGAGGCCACTGCTGCGGCCGACTGGTCCGTAGCCCGCACGCGGGCCACCGGGTGCTTCCGGGCGTACATCGTGGCAAGGATCCCGGTTCCGCAGCCCAGGTCCACCACTCTCGCCGCTTCCGGCATTTTGTCCAGGAACGTCAGGAGGTACCGCGTTCCGCTGTCCAGCCGCGCTCCGGAGAACGCAGCACCATGGGCGCAAACGTCTATGCCAAGTTCGGGGAGGTGCTGCGTCACGGGATACGGCGCAGGTCCTGCCGGGGGTTTGGGGTCCGTAGCCAAGAGCACCCGCGACTTCCGGCGCGCCAATTGGGGCTGGACACTGGAGAAGTACTTCTCCAGCACAGCGTTCATCGACAGGGACATGTGTTTGACCCTTCCGCCTGCAAGCAAGACCGCATCTTTGGCTGCATGGCGCGCAACGGCGTCGACGATTTCCTCCAGCTCAGCCAGCGACTTCGGCAACTGCAGAAGTACCAGCCCGACCCCGGCGAACAGTTCGGGAACGAGCTCGAAGGTCTCGTAGCGGCCTTCCAGGCCGGCCGCAGCGGCGTTGCGTTCCAGGGCCACCCTGCCCGTGTACAGGTCCTGATGGACACTGACGTGCCCGACGCCGGGTCCCGCCACTGTGCCGAGAGTCGCCACTGCATCAAGAGTCTCCACTGCACCCAGGGCCAGGGCCCCGTAGCGGTCGCCAATGACGGCAACGTCAATCCCCTCGCCCACGAACTCAGCAGCGTGATCCAACAACAGCCTGTCAGTAGCGTCATACGCCAAGAGGTTGGGCGCTTCCACATCCGGAAACCTGCCAAGGCTGCTGAACAGTGCCTCGAGGTCGGCCACGGCCACGTCCTTACCCACTTTCCTTCATGATTGGTCCTGCAGTTGTTGAACAGGAAATTCCTGTGCCATGCCCCTCGACTTCGACGCCGGGCGGGAGGATGGTTGGTTCTGCAACCGACTATCGCCCATCCTTGGGCACTGGTCCCGGCCAGCCCGAGAGCCCGGCACCGGGTCCATCACCAAAACGGCTCCCCTCCCCTGCGAGCAAGCCATGAGTGTCAATGTTGTCACGCAACTCCAAGTGAAATCCCACAACTCGCCCGACGAATCACGCCGGCCTGACAAGACTACGGTGGACGTCGTTACTGTTGGCGACTACACAGTCGGAAGATACACGTTCGAGCCGGGGTGGACCTGGGCCGAATGCATCAAACCCGTGGTGGGGACGGACACCTGCCAAATGAGCCACGTTGGGTATTGCGTCTCCGGGGCGCTGGACGTCGAAACTACCGACGGCGGGAAAATCAGTATCTCCGCCGGTGATTCCTACACCATTCCCCCAGGCCACAACGCCCGGGTGGTAGGCGACCAGCCGTTCCAAGGCATCGAGTTCCTCAGCGCAGCCGACTTCGCCCGCCCCTCGGAGTGACGAACCGTCCTGTGTATCCGGCACGAACGAAAAAGGCTCCGCTCAAATGAGCGAAGCCTTTGTCCGAAGTGGAGCTGAGGGGACTCGAACCCCTGACCCCCTGCATGCCATGCAGGTGCGCTACCAGCTGCGCCACAGCCCCGGACTGATTGCCTCTTGGAAGTTCCCTTCCTGCCGAAGCAACTCGTCAATACTACATACAAGTTTCCCAGATGCGAAATCAGGGAAGTTGATGTGGATCACACAGGCAGATTGATCCTGATACAGAAAAATCCTCCCTGCCCCGGACTCAGTCCGCGGTAGGGAGGATTTGTTTGTGGAGCTGAGGGGACTCGAACCCCTGACCCCCTGCATGCCATGCAGGTGCGCTACCAGCTGCGCCACAGCCCCATATTCGCGTTGTTCGGTTTCAGGCCTTTCAGCTCTTCCGGCCGAAGCAACTCAAATATCTTAGAACAGCGTTTTCGGTAATTCCAAATCGGGCATATTCCGAGGTGAAAGCGTTAGCTGAGCTCGGACTCGTCACCCGATGCAGCCTTAGCCGATGCGTCGTCGCCGAGTTCAAGGTCAACCACAGGGCAGTCCTTCCAGAGGCGCTCCAAAGCATAGAACACGCGGTCTTCGGCATGCTGGACGTGGATGACGATGTCCGCGTAGTCGAGCAGCACCCAACGGCCTTCGGAACGGCCCTCGCGGCGCACCGGGCGGAGATCCTGCTTCAGCAGTTCCTCTTCGATCCCGTCAACGATTGCATTGACCTGGCGTTCCGTGGGCGCGGAAGCGATCAGGAAGATATCGGTCAGCGCCAGGCGCTCACTGACGTCCAGGGCAACGATGTCCTCGGCCAGCTTCTCGGCCGCGGCGCGCGCAGCGTGGCGGGCGAGGGTAATGGATTGTTCGTGTGCAGACAAAGGTACTCCTTGTTGTGGCCGAACGGCCGCTATTTGTGGCAAACGCCGTTGTCAGCGGGTCTAGCCGCTGGTGATCATGATGATGCCGACGATCAGGGCGATAAGCCCAGCCGCCAGGACGCCGTACTGCAACAACCTGTTGCGCTGCGCACGGGCCAAACCTGCGGTGCCGGCATCGAGGGGGTCGAGCCCATAGGCTGTGCTCGCGGACACCGGCGCCCGCTCGGCGTCCTGCCCGGATTCGACGACGGAAGTGCGCTTGCGGGCGTTCCGCGCCACAGCCTCCGCGCGGGCCAGTACACCTGCACGGCCCCGGGGATTCCGGGCGGGCCCCTGCTTGGTTTCGGTCGTCGGGTTGGGAGAGGTAACGAGCGGCACGAAAGTGGTGTTCGGCCGCTTCATCACCGGACGTTCCACTCCCGGAACCTTCACGAATTCCAAAGGGGTGACCATGGCCAGGTTGTTCGCCGTCGACGGCCCGGAATCGAGGGTCGGAGACTTTGCCGCAGATTGCTTAGCTGCGGCAGGTTTGCCCTGGTCCCCGGATTTCTCCTGCCGTGCCTGTTCAGCCAGCTTCTGCTTGGCGGCGGCACGCTTATTGAGGACGGCAGCCCGCTCCGCCAGAGCGATCTGCTGCGCCAGAACCTCAGGATCCACGGCAAGGGGGTCCTGCTCGGCGATGTGCTCCAGTTTGGACGTCTGGTTCTGCACCTGCGCGGCAATCAACTCGCGGACGGCGAGGGCCTGTTCGACCGACATATCCGCCTCGGCCGGCGCGGATCCGGGCGTTTCAGGCGCTGGTTTTCCAACCCCTGGCTTTTCCTCGGCCGGCGTCGCAGTTCCCGACGTCGCAGCGCCCGGCTTGGCAGCGCCCGGCTTGGCCGGGGCGCCAGGGGCCGATATGCCCTTCACGTCTTCCTTGGCTACGCCTGCGGACGTAGAACCCGCTGGCGGAACAATGGGGTTGGCCGACGTCGCCATCTCGGCCTGCAACTGTTGCAGGCGAAGCTGCCTACGCGTGGGCGGACCACCGCCGGAAAGCTGCTCTTCCTTGTCAGCCAGTTCCTTGATGGCGCGCAACGCTGCACGGTCGCGGGCGCGGATCTGCGAGGAACGTTCGGCCGCGGCCGACGAGACGGCATCAACCGGGGCATCGGCGGCCCGACGATTCCGTGCAACACCTGCTGGGCGGTTGGCCTGTTGCTGCTGGGCGGGCTTCGCTTCAGCCGTCTGGGCCCGGGCAGGACTGGCCACGGCAGGCTGGGCTTTAGCGGGCTGGGCTTGAGCGGGTTGGGCTTGAGCAAGCTTAGCTTGGGCAGGCTGGGCTTCAGCCGGCGCCGAAGCTTGCGCCTGCTCTTCCCGGGCACGTCGAAGTTCGCGCCTGCTGCGGATGGGTCGCTGTTCCTGGCTGCTCATTAAAAACTCATTCAGTACGTGCTTGGTCGTCTGATCCGGTCAGTGCTGGTGCCAACTCTGCTGCGTCCGGGTGCGGTGCGTACAACCCGTACTTGGCGATGTACTGTACAACCCCGTCAGGTACCAGGTACCAGACCGGGTTGCCCTCGTTCACGCGGTTTCGGCAATCGGTGGACGAGATGGCCATGGCAGGTACCTCAAGGAGGCTGACATCCTCATCCCGTCCAAGGTTGTGCAACTCGTGCCCCGGCCTGGTGACGCCCACGAAGTGCGCCAGGGACCACAGTTCGTCCACATCTTTCCAGGACAGGATTTGCGCCAGTGCGTCCGCGCCGGTGATGAAGAACAGGTCGGCATCGGGGCGCTGCTCGCGGAGGTCACGGAGGGTGTCAATGGTGTACGTCGGACCGGGCCGGTCAACGTCCACCCGGCTCACCGTGAAGCGGGGATTGGATGCCGTGGCGATCACCGTCATCAAGTACCTGTGCTCAGGCTTGCTGACCTCTTTGTTCGACTTCTGCCACGGTTGTCCCGTAGGCACGAACACGACTTCGTCCAAAGCGAACTTGGCCGCAACCTCACTGGCAGCCACAAGGTGACCGTGATGGATGGGATCAAACGTTCCACCCATCACGCCCAAGCGGAGCCTGCGCTCCGAATCCCCGCGCGGTGTTGCAGCGATGATGTTAGTGGCCTGCGTGGTGGGTGTGCTTGTTGGGGTGCTGGCGGTGCGGGTCCGCGTGCTCCTCGACGGCCTCGTGGCGGTTACCGAGGTTGGTGTAGGAAAGAGTCACAAACATGAGGACAAGCAGGATGGCGAACATCACGATCCCGAAGACCCACGGCTCGGCCCAGAGCGGAGCGGGCTCGTGGCCGCCTTCAGTTTGGGCGGCAATGGACGTGGCGATCTGCTGAAACAGCATCTTCTCCCCTAGTTGGTTCTCAAGAAATGACGACGGCGGGCGTTCCCGCCGTTCCGGACTTCTGTTCTATGTTACAGCGTTGCTAGCTGCGGACCTGGCCCTCGCCTTGGACGATCCACTTGGTGGTGGTCAGTTCCGTCAGGCCCATGGGTCCGCGGGCATGCAGCTTCTGGGTGGAAATGCCTACCTCGGCACCAAGGCCGAGTTCCCCGCCGTCGGTGAACCGCGTGGACGCGTTGACGATCACTGCAGCAGAATCCACTTCCGCAATGAACTTCTCGGCATTGGCGAGGTTATTGGTGAGGATGGCCTCCGTGTGCCCCGTGGTCCAGGTACGGATGTGCTTGACCGCTTCGTCCAGGGAGTCCACCATGGCAACGGCCAGGTCCAGATCCATGTATTCGGTAGCCCAGTCCTCGTCGTCCGCGGGCACCGTTTCGACGTCGGGGCCCAAGGCAGCAGCAATGCGTTCGTCAACATGAAGCCTGACGCCGGCTGACCGCAGCGCCTTCGCCACAGCAGGGAGCACACTGGCGCCCGAGTGAACCAACAGCGTTTCCACCGTGTTGCAGACGCTGGGCCGCTGGGTCTTGGCGTTCAGCAGGATCTCCACCGCCATCTTTTCCGAGGCGGATTCATCGATGAAAATGTGGACGTTCCCTTCACCCGTCTCAATGACAGGCACGGAAGAGTTGGTCACCACGGTCTGGATGAGGTCACGCCCACCACGCGGGATGAGTACATCCACCTTGCCACGGGCACGCATCAGGACGTTGGCGCCTTCGCGGCCGAACTGGTCCACGGTTTGGACAGCATCCGCCGGAAGCCCTACGGAATCCAGGGCTTCACGCAAGATGCGCACAAGCGCCTCGTTGGTATGGGCAGCGGCCGAGCCACCGCGGAGGATCACGGCGTTGCCGCTCTTGAGGGCCAATCCGGCAATGTCCACGGTGACGTTCGGGCGGGCCTCGTAGATTGCGGCCACAACCCCCATGGGTACGTTCACCTGGCGCAGGCGCAAACCGTTGGGCAGGGTCTGGCCGCGGACCACGTTGCCCACGGGATCCGGGAGGCCTGCGAGGTTCTCCAAAGCCGCAACGAGTCCCTCAATGCGTGCAGGCGTCAGGGTAAGCCGGTCAAGGAGGGCAGCGGAGGTGCCGTTGGCCTTGCCTGCGGCGACGTCTTTGGCGTTGGCCTCCAGGACCTGCTTCTGCTGCTCCAGCAAGGCTGCTCCGATGGCACGGAGCGCGCGGTCCTTCCAGGCCCGGTTGGCTTGACTCATGCGGCGGGCAGCCTTGCGGGACCGGTCGGCGATCGCGTAGACCGCGCTTTGGACATCTTCGGGCGTAACCGGGACAGCGCCTGCCACGGGGCTTGCCGGCGTCTGGCCGGAAGCACCGGAAACGTCGGAAGTCACAAGGGCATCAGGGGTCAGCGCTTCAGTCATGCTCCAAGTTTAGATGAGCGGGGCGCGCGCACGAGCACCAAGTCATCAACATGAACAACTTCACGGTCATAGCCGCGGCCCAAGGCTTGACCCAGTTCCTGCGTGGTGCGCCCGAGCATGCGGGGAAGCTCCTCGGAGGAATAGTTGACCAGGCCACGGGCGACGACTGTTCCGTCCAGGCCCACCATCTCCACGGGGTCGCCGGCTTCGAATTCGCCTGTGATGTTCGAAATGCCCGCGGGCAGGAGTGACCTGTGCCTGTCGCGCACGGCCTTCACTGCGCCGTCGTCGAGCACCAGGCGTCCCCGGACAGTGGCAAGGTGGGCCAGCCACAAAAGCCGGACCGGCTTGCGGTTGCCGTTCACCGCGAACCAGGTTCCAACGTCCTCGCCCGCGAGGGCGGCTGCGGCGTTGGCGGTGGACGTCACCAAGGCGTGGATTCCGGAGCTTGCGGCGATGGAGGCAGCCTCAACCTTGGTCATCATCCCGCCGGTACCCACTCCGGCTTTGCCGGCCTTGCCGATGGTGATGCCTTCCAGGTCCTGCGCTCCGCGCACCAGGGAAATGCGCTTCGCACCGTGGGCGGGCGGCCCGTCATAGACGGCGTCGACGTCGGACAGGAGCACCAAGGCATCGGCGCGCACCAAGTGGGCCACCAAGGCCGCAAGGCGGTCGTTGTCGCCAAAGCGGATTTCGTGCGTTGCGACGGTGTCGTTCTCATTGACCACCGGAACGACTCCGAGGTTCAGCAGCCTGTTCAGGGCACGGAAAGCATTGGTGTGCTGGGTCCGGCGCATCAGGTCGTCTGCGGTGAGCAGGACTTGGCTGACGGTGACTCCGTGGGCGTTGAACGCCTGCGTGTACCGCGCCATCAACAGCCCCTGCCCAACACTCGCGGCAGCCTGCTGGGTGGCCAGGTCCTTGGGACGCTTGGCCAGGCCCAGGGGCGCCAGCCCCGCCGCGATGGCACCGGAGGAAACCAGGATGATCTCCGCACCGGCATTGCGCTTCCCTGCCAGGGCATTCACCAAAGCGGTAAGCGACTTCTCGGAAATACCGCCCTTGATGCTGGTCAGCGACGAGGAACCCACCTTGACGACGATGCGCTTGGCTTCGGCAAGCTCGCGGCGCTGGTGGAGGCCTGCTTCCGGTGCTTCGAAAGTGCTAGTCGTCATCACCGTTGTCCAGGTTGCTTTCCTTGACGGTTTGGGCACGACGGCGGCTGGCGGATTCCGTCCAGATGCCCGCCTTCCGCTCGGCTTCCAGTTCGGCGCGCGCGGCAGCCTTGGCCTCGCGGCGCTCAAGCTGCTCCTCACGCTTCTGGGCACGGGTGGGACGATCGCCGATGTCGGCGATGCGGATGTCCGTGCCGCGCGGAGTGGCAAGGAGTTCGGCACCGGCCATCATGGTGGGTTCCCAGTCGAAGACGACGCCGTCGTCTTCGCCGATCACCACGGTGTCTCCGGGCTTGGCCCCGACCTTGAAGAGTTCGGTTTCCACGCCCAGCTTGGCAAGGCGGTCGGCGAGGTAGCCGATAGCTTCCTCGTTGGTGAAATCGGTCTGCTTGACCCAGCGCACGGGCTTTTCACCCAGGACGCGGAAGAGCGGCTCAAGGTTCTTCTCCTCGCGGCGGATCCGGAAACCGGCCTCGTTGACGGCGCGCGGCCGCAGGACCTGCGGGGCAACCTTGGGCGGTGCAGCCTTGACGGCGTCACGGGCAGCCTTGACGATCTCGGCCATGGCGAAACTGAGCGGGCGCAGGCCTTCGCGGCTGGTGGCCGATACTTCGAAGACGCGGTAGCCGCGGGCTTCGAGGTCCGGCCTGACGAATTCGGCCATGTCCTTGCCGTCCGGCAGATCCACCTTGTTGAGCACCACCAGCTTGGGGCGTTCGTTCAGGGGAACCACTTCCCCGTCCACTCCCGCGTAGCTCATGTCAACGGCGTACTTCTCAAGTTCCGCTTCAATGATGGCGAGGTCGGACAGCGGGTCCCGGTCCGATTCGAGCGTTCCGCAGTCCAGCACGTGCACCAGCGCAGCGCAACGTTCGACGTGGCGGAGGAAGTTGTGGCCAAGGCCGCGGCCCTCGCTGGCGCCTTCGATGAGCCCGGGCACGTCCGCGATGGTGAAACGCACGTCGCCGGCCTGGACCACGCCCAGGTTAGGCACCAACGTGGTGAAGGGGTAGTCGGCAATCTTGGGCCGGGCTGCCGACATCGCGGCAATCAGGCTTGATTTTCCGGCAGAAGGGAAACCGACCAGGGCGATGTCGGCGATGGACTTCAGCTCCAGGACGATGTCGCTGGATTCTCCCTCGATTCCCAGGAGGGCGAACCCCGGAGCGCGGCGCTTTTGCGAGGAGAGTGCTGCGTTGCCCAGTCCCCCGATGCCACCGGCAGCTGCAACGAACTCGGTGCCTTCTCCGACCAGGTCTGCCAGGACCTTTCCGTCCTTGGTCTTGACTACCGTGCCGTCAGGAACGGGAAGAACCAGTGTTTCCCCGTTCTTGCCGTCACGCCAATCACCCATGCCAGGGCCGCCGTTGGTGGCGTGGCGGTGAGGGGCATGGTGGTAATCAAGGAGCGTGGTGGTCTGGCTCGAGACACGGAGGATGACGTCGCCGCCATTGCCGCCATTGCCGCCGTCGGGCCCGCCCAGCGGCTTGAACTTCTCGCGCTTGACGGAGACACAGCCATGGCCGCCGGTACCGCCTGATACGTGCAGGACTACCCGGTCTACAAAGCTCGCCACGTGAATCTCCTCTATTGCTGTCAACAGCGCGAACGCCTTGCCCAGTGCGCCTGGCGCCCTGAACGATTGTAATGCGGTTAAAAGAACAGTGGAGCGGACCTGTTGGCCCGCTCCACCGGTTCAGAAAGTGTTGTTACTCTGCGGCAGCAGCAGCAACGATGTTCACCACGCGACGGCCACGGCGAGTACCGAACTCAACCGCACCGGCTTCGAGGGCGAACAGGGTGTCGTCGCCACCGCGACCGACGCCTGCACCGGGGTGGAAGTGGGTGCCACGCTGGCGAACGATGATTTCGCCTGCGGAAACTACCTGGCCACCGAAACGCTTGACGCCGAGGCGCTGTGCGTTGGAGTCACGACCGTTGCGAGTGGAGCTCGCGCCTTTTTTGTGTGCCATGTGAAATGCCTGCCTCTAAATTTCTGGGGAAACTGAAATCTGAACTACGTAACGGACGTTACGCGATGCTCGTGATCTTGATCTTGGTCAGTTCCTGACGGTGACCCTGGCGCTTCTTGTAGCCGGTCTTGTTCTTGAACTTCTGGATGACAATCTTGGGACCGCGGAGGTCTTCCAGGATCTCAGCCGTGACCTTCACCTTGGCCAGGTCCGCAGCAGCGGAGGTGACCTTGTCGCCGTCAACCAGGAGCAAGGCGGGCAGCTCAAGCGTGCTGCCGGCTCCACCGGGGACGCGGTTCAGAGTTACGTAGTCTCCAACGGAAACCTTTTCTTGGCGGCCGCCTGCGCGGACAATCGCGTACACCACTTGGGTACTCACTTCTCTCGACGTTTCTTACTAAATTTGCGTGCGGAACCCCGAACCGGAATCAGGCCTGGTTCACGCTGTGCCTCAACGCCGTGGACTTCAGATCGAAGCCCGCGAGTCATCCCATGAACAATTCCAAGGGGCATAACCCAAGTGTTGGCGTAAGCACCGAAGATCAAGATTACGCTAGTTTGACCTTCAGCTGCAAATGAGGCCGGGTCCGGAAGCCACCACGTGACGCTTGTCACCAGTAGGAACGGACGTTCCCGGCACCGTGCCCATACAGCTTACAGCCTCTACGTGGCCTTGCCGTTGATTTCCCGTCCGACGCGCGGCGTCCGTGTTACGAATGCAGTCTTGGGGCATCAAAGAACGCGGTCTCGTAGCGGCAGGACTGGACGAAGGCTTCCTTCATGGCAGCCCGCTCACGGCCGGATGCCGCAGCTGCTGCGGCATCCGTGAGAGCAATCGCCTTCCGCGTCGCCTCCGCAAAATCCTCGTCCGCATAGGTCCTCAGCCAATCCGCGTAGGGATGGTTCTCCGGGGAACCGGCTTGGACGAAGTCGGCGTGCAGTTGCTGCCCCACTTCCGCATACAGCCAGTAGCAGGGCAGGACCGCAGCAAGCAGGACGCCGTAGCTTCCCGAAGCAGATGACGCCACCAGATGGTCCACGTAGGCCTTGGTGACTGGGCCGCTCTGCGTCGTCGCTTCACGGCCGCTCAGCCAGTTCCGGTGCAATTCGGATTCCACGTCAAGGCACTGTTGGGAACCCCGGGCCCAGAACAGCTGCTCTTCTTCGGTCGGGGCGAGGGCACCTGCCCGGGCAAGCACCCTGGAATACCCGTTGAGGTAAAGGGCGTCCTGGGCCAGGTAGTAACTGAACTCGGACTCCGGCAACTCCCCGGACCCCAAGTCCCGTATGAAGGCAAGCCCTTGGATGGCTTCCAGCTCCACGGCGGCTTCCTTCCACAGGAGGGCAGCGAAGGCCCCGGGCCGGGATGATTCCCGGAGATGGTGGAAATGGTGGATCGGACCGCTCCCCTGGCCCACTTCAAGATCGTCAGCCCTCATCAGAGCCTCGCGCAACCAGGGCTTGACTTCCCGCAGGGACGCCTCCCAATCTCCTGTTCTTGCCTGGACAGTGGCCAGGGCCGAGGACAACGAGCAGCCAGTGCCGTGGCTGTTCCGTGTCTGAACACGCGGTCCCCCGACTTCGATCACGTCCTGACGCAGCAAACCGCTGGTGTTGATGAGCGCATCCGGACACTGCGCCCCCGGCAAGTGGCCTCCCTTGACCAGCACCGTATTGCCGCACTCCCCGGCCAACCGTTTGCCCTGGTCCAGCGCCGCAGGCCAGTCCTCCGCTTCGGGTTCCCCCAGCAGCATGGCCAGTTCCGGAAGGTTGGGTGTAATGAGGTCCGCCATCGGCAGAAGGTCACGCAAGGCTGCCTCGGCTGATTCCCGCAGCAACCGGTCACCGCTGGTGGCCACCATCACCGGGTCCAGGACCACGACGGCGGGACGTACCTTGGCAAGCCAGGTCCGGACCTCGTTGATGACGGCGGCATCACCGAGCATCCCGATCTTCACGGCGTCGATAGCGACGTCGCTGCTGACGGTTTCCAACTGCTGGCGGAGGAATTCCACCGGCGGCACATGCACACCGCTGACGCCCCGCGTGTTCTGGGCCGTCAGCGCGGTGATGGCGGCCATACCGTAGCCGCCGTGCGCAGCAATGCTTTTAAGGTCCGCTTGGATCCCCGCCCCGCCGGAGGGGTCCGAACCAGCAATGCTCAACACCCTCGGATGTGTACGGATGACCGCTGGCAACGGATAAACAGCAGAAGACGACATTGAAGTCATGGAGACATCCCTTCGCCGGTGCTAACCGGACAGGTTCAACGGGTCTGGATCTCAGCCCGGCCCAATGCCCGGCACCCCGTGTCAGTGTCCTAGCCTAGCCCGGAAGCCCCTCACGCCGGGAACCCCGGCGGCTAACGGCCTGGATATGACCCCAGCGGGCGGATGATGACCCGTTGCACGACGAAGGCCGCACAGCATGCGCTGCGCGGCCTTCGTTCCACCTGTGTCTTCAGTGCCTGTTTACAGCTCCGACGCCGGAACACCCACCCCCAGGATGATCGGCTCCGATGCTGCAGTTGGCTTCTTTGCCGGCTCAGCCGGCGCCTTCGCTTCGTGCGAGGTCCCGCCACCTGTGGCGGCCCGAACGTCGTGGTGCTCAACGTTGGTCTCGTTGGCAGCGCCCTGGGCCCTGCTGGCGCTGCGGTTCCGCCTGCCGCGCCGGCCACGGGCGCCGGACCGGGACTCCACGGGTTCGGTACCAGCGGACGTGACTGCCAAGGGGTCGGCGCTCCCGGGAGCCTCAGCAGATTCAACATTCCCGGGCGCGTCCTGCCCAGACCCGGCAACCTCAGACCCGGGGACAACCTCAGGTGTGCCACCCAAGTGCGAGAAGGCCTCAGCCAGCAGATCCAGGCTCATGGCAGGTTTCTTGGCAGGTTCGTCGTGATGCTCCACGAAGGGCAGAGCCACTTCCTCTCCGCCGAAGCGCAGTACCGGAGCCGGACGGCCCTCCCTGGCCGCAGTTTCTGCCGGGGTGGAGCCCTGCGTCTGCCCGCCCTGCTCAGGGGCCTGGGCGGCATCCCCTTGGGCAGGAGCCGACTGCGCAGGAGCCTTCCGGGCAGGATCCGCCTGGGCGGGACCCGACTGGCCTGCTTCCGCCTTGCCGGCGGCGCGTGCTGCTTCCTCGGCGCGGTGCACCTCGTCATCGTGCAGGTGTGCAGCGTGCGCAGCAGCGGCGATCGTCGCCAATGCGGCCCGGGTAGCCTCTGCCTTGGCTTTCTGGGCGGGATCCACGGACTCAGCCGGAGCGGGTGCCGTCGGGGCAGCGGCCGGCTGGACCGGCGTCGTAGCTTCCGGTGCCTGGTTGCCCCCCTTGCCGCGGCGACGCTTACGCTCACTGCGCTGGGACGGCTGCTGTGCTTCGGTGTGGGACCGGTGCTGCTCGGCAGCCACCACATTCGCGCGGCGGTGCTCCACGGGCTCGTCGTGCGTTACCACGCCGCGGCCGGCACAGTGCTCGCATTGCTCACCGAAGACCTCCAGCAAGCCTGTGCCCATGCGCTTGCGCGTCATCTGGACGAGGCCCAGGGACGTCACCTCCGCCACCTGGTGCTTGGTGCGGTCGCGGCCAAGGCACTCCACCAGCCGGCGCAGCACCAAGTCCCTGTTGGACTCCAGGACCATATCGATGAAGTCGATGACGATGATGCCGCCGATGTCACGGAGGCGGAGCTGGCGAACTACCTCTTCGGCCGCTTCCAGATTGTTCTTGGTGACGGTCTCTTCCAAGTTGCCGCCGCTGCCGGTGAACTTGCCGGTGTTGACGTCCACGACAGTCATGGCCTCGGTACGGTCGATCACCAAAGAGCCGCCGGACGGCAGGAAAACCTTGCGTTCCAGAGCCTTGTGGATTTGTTCGTCAATGCGCCAGGCAGCAAAGATGTCCTGGTCCTTGGTCCACTTTTCCAAGCGACCCACCAGGTCAGGTGCAACGTACGTAACGTAGGCCTCAATGGTGTCCCAGGCTTCGTCGCCGGAAACAATCAGCTTGGAGAAGTCTTCGTTGAAGACGTCCCGAACCACCTTGATGGTGAGGTCCGGTTCGCCGTACAGCAGCTCCGGTGCGAGCACCTTGGTTGAGGACGCCTGGCTCTCGATGCCTTCCCACTGCGCCCGGAGGCGGTTGATGTCGTGGGTCAGTTCCTCTTCCGACGCGCCTTCGGCGGCCGTGCGGACAATAACGCCTGCGTTCTCCGGCAAACGGTCCTTGAGGATCCGCTTGAGGCGGTTCCGTTCGACGTCGGGCAGTTTCCGGGAGATTCCGGTCATGGAACCGCCCGGAACATAGACGAGGTAGCGGCCAGGCAGGGAGATCTGGCTGGTCAGGCGCGCACCCTTATGACCCACGGGGTCCTTGGTGACCTGCACCAGGACGGAGTCTCCGGACTTGAGCGCGTTCTCGATCCGGCGCGGTTGGCCCTCAAGGTTCACCGCGTCCCAGTTCACCTCGCCGGCATAGAGCACCGCATTGCGGCCGCGTCCAATGTCGACGAACGCTGCCTCCATGGACGGCAGGACGTTCTGTACTTTGCCCAGGTAGACGTTTCCGATGAGGGAGTCCTGCTGGGTCTTGGAAACAAAGTGTTCAGCCAGCACGCCGTCTTCCAGGACGCCGATCTGGATTCTGTCATCGCGCTGGCGGACGATCATCTGGCGGTCGACGGACTCACGACGCGCCAGGAACTCGGCCTCGGTGATGACCTGGCGGCGGCGACCGGTTTCGCGCGATTCGCGGCGTCGCTGCTTCTTGGCTTCGAGCCTGGTTGAACCCTTGACGCTCGCCACCCGGTTGGAGGCAGCGGTCTCGGTGATGGGGCGGGGCGCCCGGACCCGGGTGACCGTGTTGGGCGGATCGTCATCCGATCCGCCGGTCAGTTCGAGGTCCTGGTCCCCCCGACGGCGCCGACGGCGACGGCGCGAAGTGACGCCCTCTTCCAAGGCCTCCGCAGCCGGAGCTTCGTCGTCTTCGGTTTCGCTGCTGCCCTCGGCATCGTTGTCATCGCGTTCGTTGCCGCGGCGTCCGCGGCGGCCCCGGCTGCGGCGACGGCGGCGGCTGCCGGCATCTTCCGACTCACCTTCACCGCCGGCCTCGGTTTCATCGTCGGCCTCAGCGTCTTTTTCTTCGGCCGGGCGGACAACAGCACTGAGGTCGGGCGCCTGGAAGATCATCGAGGTGATGGAGACCGGCTCCAGGAACAAGGAGGACGAACCGGCAGCGTCCGTTTCAGCCTGCTCCTCCGCTGTTGCGGCCGGAGCTTCCTGGCTGGTTTCTGCGACGGGCTCTGCATCCGTGGCACCGGCTGTGGCTTCGGCAGCGGCTTCGGCGCTTTCGGCCTGCTGAGCTTCAACCTTTGCTTTTGCAGTACGACGACGGCGGACCGGCTTTTCCGGTGCAGCCTCGGCTTGCGCTTCTGCGGGCTCAGCGGCGGTTGCTGCTGCGTCTGCGGCCTCAGCGGAAGATCCTGCCGGTTCTGTGGCCACTGCCGGTTCGGTGGTCTCTGCCCGCGCGTCCGGCGCAGGGGTCCCATCGAAGCCGGGAAGGGGCTCAGCAGGCTCAACCTTCTTGCGGGCACGGCTTCGACGTGCCGGAGCCTGCGCAGCTGGTTCTTCAGTAGCCGGTGCGCCGGCAGCGGCATCGGGGGCCTGGACAGCCGCAGCGGCATCGGCAGCTTCTTCGGCGGTCACCGGCTCTGCCGCACTGTCGGCAGCTGCCTTGGCGGCAGTCTTGCGGGGCGCGCGGGCGGTCCTGGCGCGGGTGGTTTTCTTGGGCGCCTCCGCTGCTTCCGCGGGTTCCGCCCCATCATTTACGGCTACAACCTGGTCATTATCCATATGTGGCAACACTCCTGCCCCGGAAGCGCCGCCACATCCGGCACCCAATGGGGCAAATATTGTCAAAACCCGCAGGCGTTGACAGAAGTCAGTAGTATGCCTTCCGGTTCGCACCATCCTTGGGGTGCGGCAGCCCTGGAAGGCCAGTGCCTTGGTTCTAAAACCCGTTGTTCAGCTGCCACAACCAGGTGCCGTCCATTGTCATGGCGGGCCTGTAGCGGATCAGTCGATCCGTGCAGGCCCTGCTCATGCTGGCGGTCTTGGGAACAAGTCACCGGACCGGATGACGAATGTGGATCGGCTTCCGGCCATGTCCATTCTCTCACACCCCCGCACATTCACGGGGTAGGAACCGTGTCGCCTACCGGTTGTGGAAGGGAAAGCTGGGCGCAGGGTTCAGCATGCGGCGTTAGAATCCTCCAAAGAACCCATCCCGGCCAGACCGGGGCCACCCGTTGGAAGAGGATGCATCCGCGATGCCAAGCACTGCCAGGGGAAACCTGGACCACCACGCCCCGCCCCCTGCTGCCGGACCCGCACCGCACAGGGATACGCTGCCCGCAGCCGTACGGGACAAGCCGTTTGCCTGGCTGCTCCTGGTGACAGGCGTTGTCGGTTGGCTGGCCTCGGGGGCATTGGTGCTGGAAAAGCTCCAGGTGCTCCAGGACCCAAACCACGTCACTGCATGCGACGTAAATCCATGGGTCTCCTGCGGAACAGTGATGAAGACGTGGCAAAGTTCCCTTTTCGGATTCCCGAACATGTTCATTGGCATCGTCGCCTTCGCCGTGATCATCACCACGGCCATGGGAATCCTTGCCGGTGCCAGGTTTTCCCGGGGGTACTGGCTGGGCCTGCAGGCTGGAGTGACGCTCGGTTTCGCGTTCGTGGTCTGGTTGTGGTCGCAGGCTTTGTACGCGATCAACGTCCTGTGCCCGTTCTGCATGGTGGTCTGGGCAGCCATGATTCCCATGTTTGTGTGGGTCACCATCCGCAACATCAGCCACGGGGTCATTAAGGCGCCTGCCAGGCTGACCAAGGTGCTGGGCGATTCGGGGTGGATCATCGTGGCACTGCTTTACGTGGCAGTCATCGCGACGATCTTCTTCGCGTTCCTCCATGTTTTCGCCGGAACGTCCGGCTACTAAGCACTTTCTCAAACACCGCGGGATGACAGTTAAGGCCAATGTTCGTGATGAACATTGGCCTTAACTGTCATTTCGCTGTAGGTGCGCCAGGTCTTACTCGAACCAGATCTTGATCTCGCGCTCGGCAGACTCCACCGAGTCGGAGCCGTGGACCAGGTTCTGCTGGACAGCCAGTCCCCAGTCACGGCCGAAGTCGCCGCGGATGGTTCCGGGCGCCGCCGTCGTCGGGTCCGTGGTTCCCGCCAGCGAACGGAAGCCTTCAATGACGCGGTGGCCTTCAAAGACAGCTGCCACAACCGGCCCGCTCAGCATGAACTCAACCAGCGGCTCGTAGAACGGCTTGCCGACGTGCTCCTCGTAGTGCTGCTCCAGGAGCTCCCGGGTCGCGTTGACCTTCTTCAGCTCCGCCAAGGTGTATCCCTTGGCTTCGATCCGGGCGAGGATGGTTCCGCTCAGGTTGCGGGCGACGCCGTCGGGCTTGACCAGGACGAGGGTCCGTTCAATGCTCACAGTTGCTCCAATGTGGTTTCTTGGTGGGGTTTCCCTGCCAGTTTACGGGGTTGGGGCGCCGGGCTCGTCACGGTGCGCAGCATCCCACTCGGCCTGTTCACGGTCGCGCTGGGCAACCTCCCGGTCAATCCGGATACCCGTCCGGATGCCGTACCACCAGCAGATGGCGAACAGGATGCCCACAATGAACATCGTCGGTTCGGCCAAGCCCGTGAGGATGAGGACTATCTGCAGTCCCCAGCCCAGCCCGATGCCCCACGGCTTGGAGAGCACGGCGCAGGTGAGGACCAACACGACGCTCAGGGCAATGCCAACGCTGAGGATGATCGCCGGAGGAACCTCTCCCCGCTTCAGCCCGAAGACCACCAGCGTGCCGAAGAAGGCGACGAAGGCCTCCAGCAACAGCACGGTTGAACCGAACATCACTTTGGTGGAACGACGCTTCTTGGGCATGCCGGGACGCCACTCGCGTTGTGCCTTGGTCAGCTTGGCCATGGTCAGGCACCGGCCTTTCCGAGGAGGATACGGGCCTCGGCTACCAAGGTGATGGAGCCTGTCACGAGGACTCCCCCGGCAAGGTCGTCATTGGATTCCGAACGTTCGACCGCCCATTCGAGGGCGTCGTCGAGCTTCTCCGCAATGTGGACGTTCTCCTCGCCAAAACCGAGGTCGACGGCGATTTCCGCCAGTTCCGCCGCGGGAATCGCCCGGGGAGAGTTGGACTGCGTAAAGCAGAACTCCTCAGCCAGGCCGCCCAGTTGTTCCTGGAGTGTCTTGAGGATTTCCTCGGCGTCCTTCTCCTGGAGGATGCCGACCACCACCACGAGCTTGCTGAAACTGAAGGCCTCATGGATGGCCTCGGCAGAGACCTTGATGCCATCGGGGTTGTGGGCAGCGTCAACCACGATCGTCGGCGCGGTCCGCACTACCTCCAGGCGGCCCGGGGAGGTGACGTTGCCGAACGCTTCGCGGAGGACATCGGCGTTCAGCTCTTTCTCTCCCCCGCCGAAGAAGGCCTCCAGCGCGGCAACTGCCACCGCAGCGTTCTCCGCCTGGTGGGCGCCGTGCAGGGGAAGCAGCAGCTCCTCATACCGTCCAGCCAGTCCCTGGATTGTCAGCACCTGCCCGCCAACGGCCACGCTGCGGGATTCCACGCCGAATTCGACGCCCTCGAAACGGAACGGAACGTCCACTTCACGGGCCTTGTCCAGGAGCACTTGGGCGGCATCCACGGGTTGCGCGGCACTGACCAGGAAGCCGCCGGGCTTGATGATTCCGGCTTTCTCGTAGGCGATGTCCTCCGTGGTATCGCCGAGGAGGTCCGTGTGGTCCAGGGATATGGGCGTGATCACGGATACTTGGCCGTCGCCGACGTTGGTGGCATCGGTGATGCCGCCAAGGCCCACTTCGAAGACCGCAACATCCACCGGCTCATCGGCAAAGATCGCGAAGCCAAGGATGGTGACACACTCGAAATAGGTCAGGCGAGGCTGGCCCTCGGCGACGAGTTCGTTGTCCACGATCTCCAGGTAGGGCCGGATCTCGTCCCAAATCCTGACGAAGGTCTCGTCGGAGACGGGTTCGCCATTGATGCTGATGCGTTCGGTCACCTTGGAAAGGTGCGGGCTGGTGTACCGGCCGGTGCTGAGCCCGTGCGCGCGCAGTCCCGCCTCGATCATCCGGGCAGTAGAGGTCTTGCCGTTGGTTCCCGTGATGTGGATGATCGGAAAGGCCTTGTTCGGCTCGCCCAGGACCTCCATGGCACGGAACAGCGGAGCAAGGCGGGGTTCCATCTTGTTCTCCGGTGCGCGGCCGAGCAGTTCCGCATAGACGCTTTCGACCGAGAATTCGTCAGTCATGGATCAGGCCCCTGCCTTGGTTACTGTGACCCGCGGCTCGTCGGCGCCGGACACCAGCACCTCAAGCTCCAGGGTCAGGGTCTCAGTCTTGACGAGCCCGGCATTGGCCTGCAGCGCCTCAACCACATCCTGCTGCGCCTCCACCGTGGTCTTGATGCGGTCGCTCACGTTCAATCCGGCGTCCTTGCGCGCCTGCTGGATTGCACGGACCATGTCACGTGCCAGGCCTTCGGCGGCAAGCTCGGGTGTGACCTCGGTGTTGAGCACCACGAAACCGCCGCTCGGTAGAACGGCAGCCGCGGCAGCTCCGCCGTCGGGCGTTTCAGCCACGACGGTTTCGAGCGTGTACTCCTGGGGCTCCAGCTCGAGTCCACCTGCCACCACCACGCCGGCGTCGTTGACCGACCAATCGCCCGACTTGGAGCCCTTGATGGCCTGCTGGACGTTCTTGCCCAGGCGCGGACCGGCCGCACGGGCGTTGACCACCAGCTTCTGCTGGATGCCGAACTCTTCGGGCGAAGCCGCAGCGGTGTCCAGCAAGCGCACGGAGCGAAGGTTGAGTTCATCGGCGACGACGGCGGCGAAGCCTTCCAGCGCGTCAGCACCGGGTGCCACGACCGTCAGTTCCTGCAGCGGCAAGCGGACGCGCAGGTTCGCTGCCTTACGCAGGCTGGAGCCGGTGGAGCAGATTTGCTGCACGCGGTCCATGGCCTCCACGAGCTCCGGGTTTGCCGGGAACAGTGCAGCATCAGGCCAGTCGGCCAGGTGCACGGAACGGCCGCCGGTCAGGCCGCGCCAGATCTCCTCAGTGACGAGCGGGAGCAGCGAGGCTGCCACCCGGCACACCGCTTCCAGAGCCGTGTAGAGGGCATCGAACGCGTCAACGTTCTCGTCGAAGAAACGCTGGCGGCTGCGCCGGACGTACCAGTTGGTGAGCATGTCCAGGTAGCTGCGCAGCTCATCGCAAGCACCGGAGATGTCGTAGGTGTCCAGGCTTTCGGTGACGTTGCGGACGAGGTCGCCGGTATTGGCCAGGAGGTATTGGTCAAGGGTGTCGGAGTATCCGTCGTAACGCAGCTTGGCATCGTAGCCCGAACCGCCATTGGCAGCGTTCGTGTACAGCGTGAAGAAGCTGTACACATTCCACAGCGGCAGGATGACCTGACGGACGCCGTCGCGGATGCCCTGCTCGGTGACGATCAGGTTTCCGCCGCGAAGGATGGGGCTGGACATGAGGAACCAACGCATGGCATCGGAGCCGTCGCGGTCCAGGACCTCGGAAACGTCAGGGTAGTTGCGCAGGCTCTTGGACATCTTCTGCCCGTCCGAGCCCAGCACGATGCCGTGGCTGATGACGTTGCGGAAGGCCGGGCGGTCGAACAACGCCGTGGACAGGATGTGGAGCATGTAGAACCAGCCACGGGTCTGGCCGATGTACTCCACGATGAAGTCAGCGGGGTTGTGGGTGTTGAACCACTCCTCGTTCTGGAACGGGTAGTGCACCTGGCCGTAGGGCATGGAGCCGGAATCGAACCACACGTCCAGCACGTCTTCCACACGGCGCATGGTGGACTTGCCTGTGGGATCGTCCGGGTTGGGGCGGGTCAGTTCATCGATGAACGGCCGGTGCAGGTCCACCTGGCCTTCGTTGTTGACGGGAAGGCGCCCGAAGTCGGCCTCCAGTTCAGCCAGCGAGCCGTACACGTCCGTGCGGGGGTACTCGGGGTCGTCCGACTGCCACACGGGGATGGGCGAACCCCAGTAACGGTTGCGGCTGATGGACCAGTCGCGGGCGTTCTCAAGCCACTTGCCGAACTGGCCGTCCTTGACGTTGCCCGGGATCCAGTTGATGTCCTGGTTCAGTTCGGACATGCGGTCCTTGAACTTGGTGACTTCCACGTACCAGGAAGATACGGCGCGGTAGATCAGCGGGTTCCGGCAGCGCCAGCAGTGCGGGTAGCTGTGCTCGTAGCTGGCTTGGCGGACCAGGCGGCCATCGGCGCGCAGGACCTGGGTGATGGGCTTGTTGGCATCGAAGACCTGCAGGCCAACGATGCCCGCGAGCTCACCGTGGGCGAACAAAGGCAGGAACTTGGCGCCCTCGTCAACGGAGAGGACAACCGGGATGCCGGCCTCTTCACACACCTTCTGGTCATCCTCGCCGTAGGCCGGAGCCTGGTGGACGATGCCTGTACCGTCCGTCGTGGTGACGTACTCAGCCACCAGGATGCGCCAGGCATTCTGCGTACCGTACTTTTCGGCGTCGGCGAAGTCGTTCCACAACGGCTCGTACTCGAGGCCCGCCAACTGGGAGCCTGTGTACGTAGCGGTGACGGCGGCAGCCGCGGCAGCAGCGTCGTCGTACCCCAAATCCTTGGCGTAGGACGCCACAAGGTCAGCTGCCAGCAGGAAGCTACCCGTGACCGGCGCTTCGGCAGCAGCGGCCTTGATGCCGTTCGGGCCGGCAGGCAGGACTGCGTAGGAGATGTCGGGTCCGACGGCGAGCGCCAGGTTGGTGGGAAGCGTCCAGGGCGTGGTCGTCCAGGCGAGCGCCTGGACACCTGCGAGCGCCTGCGAGACCTCGGACTCCCCCGCCTTGATGGGGAACGTGACCGTGACGGTCTGGTCCTGGCGGTTCTTGTAGACGTCGTCGTCCATGCGCAGCTCATGGTTGGAGAGCGGGGTTTCGTCTTTCCAGCAGTACGGGAGGACGCGATAGCCGTTGTAGGTCAGGCCTTTTTCGTGGAGTTGCTTGAAGGCCCAGAGCACGGACTCCATGTATTCGACGTTCAGCGTCTTGTAATCGTTGTCGAAGTCCACCCAGCGGGCCTGGCGGGTGACGTAGGCCTTCCATTCGTTGGCGTACTTCATCACGGATGCCCGGCAGGCGTCGTTGAATTTGTCGATGCCCATGGCTTCGATCTGGGTCTTGTCCGTCATGCCCAGTTGCTTCATGGCTTCGAGCTCGGCGGGGAGTCCGTGGGTGTCCCAGCCGAAGCGGCGTTCGACGCGCTTTCCGCGCTGGGTCTGGTAGCGGCCTACGAGGTCCTTGGCGTAGCCGGTGAGGAGGTGGCCGTAGTGGGGCAGGCCGTTGGCGAAGGGCGGGCCGTCGTAGAAGACGAACTCGTTGCTGCCGGCTGTCCCCCCGGGAAGGTCGGCTTCGCGTTGGTCGATGCTTGCCTGGAAGGTGCCGTCCTGGTCCCAGTATTTGAGGATGCGCTCTTCGATTTCCGGAAATTTCACGGAGGCGGACACGCCGTGCGTGCCGGAAGGCGATGCTGAGGCCTTGGGGTAGTGGGTCATCTCATATCCTGGTGATAGCTGGTTGACTGTCAGGATGCGAGGACGGCTCCCATGCTGTTTTTTCGACAGCTCAGGTACCGCGGTACCACCTCACTTACCGGAAATGATTTCCCGGCCGCTCATTACTGCTGTGACGGGCTTACCCGTCCGGTTCTACTGGGCACTGTTGGCTGTGGGGCTTGCAGTGCCGTTCTTCCGGAAGCTCACCGGTGATGGCCGGGTCAAAGCTGCTTCCATCAGTCTAGCGGCAGCGAAGCCCCATGCTCCACTTGAAGGTTCATCCCTTGGGAGGACCGTGTTTGCCGGAGCCGCTGCATAGACTCGACCGCATGACTGAAGCTGCTGCCCTGCCGGTTGTCCGTTCCCGGCGGCCGGGGGCGCCGCGTGTTTGGACGGTATTGGCGCTGCTGTTGGTGTTGCCAGTGGTGGTTCTGTCGGTTTTCCGTGCTGTCCCGGCAGAGTGGCCGTTACTGGTTGTTCAGTTGGTGGCGTTCACGCCGTGGCTTGTGGTGCCGGCGGGGCTGGCGCTGATGCTTGCTGTGGCCGGCCGGCGGGCTTGGGCGGTGCTCACGACGGCGGTTGTGCTGGCGGTTCAATTGTTCTGGCTGTTTCCGTTGGACTACGGCCGTCCGGAAGCCATTCCGGAGGGACGGCAGGCGGTTCCGGTGACGGTCATGACGCTCAACTCGGAGTTCGGCCAGGCTGATGCGGATGAGGTGGTTCGCCTGGTCCGGGAGAAATCCGTCCAGGTGCTGGCAGTGCAGGAGTTCTCGCAAGCCTTGCAGGACCGGCTTGAGCAGGCCGGGCTGCCCAGGGCTTTGCCGCACTTGGTCAGCGATCCAACCGACGACGCCGCTGGGAACGCCGTGTACTCGGTGTTTCCCCTTGAGTACGCCGGCCGCTTGCCGGACTCACCCTTCCACATGCCAGTGGTGAGGGTAGACGCGCGCCTGGACGGACTCAGGGCAGCTTTCACCCTCACGAGTGTCCATACCCTGCCGCCTGTGGACGAGCGGCTGGCACAGTGGCGAAGCGACCTCGAGGCGGCCGCCCGGCAAGCCGGAGCTGCGGGCCGGCAGGTTTTCATGGGTGACTTCAACGCCACGTACGATCACCGGGAATTCCGCGACTTCCTGGCTTCCGGACGTGACGGGTCAACCTTGGTGGATGCGGGTGTGGCGTCGTGGGGTCGTCTTTCCCCCACGTGGCCCATGGAAGGCCCGGCCCTGCCCGGCATCGTCCTGGACCACGTGGTCACTACTCCACAGATCAGCAGCACCGGCTACGCAGTGCACAGGGTTGCGGGGACGGATCACGCTGCCATTGTGGCTACGCTGCAGGTCCCTGCCGGGTAGCGCAGCCCGGCTCAGCTAGTTCTCTTTGCGGATGAGCTTGTGGTTGGCGGCCTGGGCCACCGGGCGGACGGTGATGTGGTCAAGGTTGATGTGGTGGGGCAGGGATACCGCGTACTTCACGACGTCCGCTACGTCCGCCGCCGTCAACGGCTTCTCCACTCCGGCGTAGACCTTGGCCGCCGCGTCCTTGTCCCCCAGGCGGTTCAAGGCGAATTCCTCGGTCTGGACCAGGCCGGGCGCTACCTCGATGACCCGGACGTTGTTCGCCACTTCTTCAAGCCGCAAAGCATTGGTCATGGCGTGTTGGGCGAACTTGGCTGCGTTGTAGCCGGCGCCGCCTTCGTAGGCCGAAAGCCCCGCGGTGGACGTCAGGTTGAGGACAGTGCCCTCGCCCGTGGCCCGGAGCATGGGCAGGAAGGCCCTGGTGATCTTCATGGTTCCCAGCACGTTGACCTGGTACATCCATTCCCAGTCCTCTGTGCTGGCGTTGGCAATGGTGTCGGCCCCGCGGGCGCCCCCGGCGATGTTGATGAGCGTGCCTGCTCCCCCGGTGTCAGCCACGGCCGCAAGGAGGGCCGCGACGTCGTCGTCACTGGTGACATCGGCAGCGAACGGCACTGCCCCTGTTTCGGCGGCCAGCGCCTCGAGGCGTTGGGCGCGGCGGGCCACGGCGAAGACCTTCCAGCCATCGGCGGCGAGGGTCCGCACCGTGGCCTCCCCGATGCCCGTGCTGGCGCCCGTTACTACTGCGGTTTTGTTCTGCGTCTGTGCTGCCGAAGTCATGGGACCACCCTACAGAGCGATCCCGCCGCAGCCGAAGGCAAACTGTAACGGCGGACCATGAAACAATTGAGCCATGGCTGAATCAACGCAGGGTACAGACACGCCCGCCACCGCCCCGATCAACGTTCCCGACAAGCCGGCCCTTGAAGGCCTGGAGGCTGCCTTGACGCAGCGCTGGCTCGCGGAAGGAACCTACAAGTTCAACCCGGACACCACCCGGGAGCAGGTCTACTCGATCGACACTCCCCCGCCCACCGCATCCGGCTCGCTGCACGTGGGACACATGTTCTCCTTCACCCAGACGGACGTCCAGGCCCGCTACATGCGCATGACGGGCAAGAACGTCTTCTACCCCATGGGCTGGGATGACAACGGCCTGCCTACGGAGCGCCGCGTCCAGAACTACTACGGTGTGCGTTGCGATCCCGCCATCCCCTACAACGCCGATTACCGGCCACCTGCCCAGCCGGCCAAGAACCAGCGCGATTTCGACGTCGTTTCCCGCCAGAACTTCATCGAACTGTGCGAGGAACTCGCCGTCGAGGACGAGAAAGTCTTCGAGAACCTTTTCCAGACCCTTGGCCTGTCCGTTGACTGGAACCTGACCTACCGGACCATCGACGACACCTCCCGCGCCGTATCCCAGCGTGCCTTCCTCGCGAACCTCGCCGCCGGTGACGCCTACATGGCAGAAGCCCCTACGCTGTGGGATGTCACCTTCCGCACGGCTGTGGCCCAGGCCGAGCTCGAGGACCGGGAAGTCCCGGGCGCCTATTACCGTTACCCCTTCTTCACCGAGGACGGGGAAAAGATCTTCATCGAGACCACCCGTCCCGAACTCCTGGCCGCCTGCGCCGCGTTGGTGGCGAACCCCGACGACGAGCGCTACCAGCCCTACTTCGGCAAGACGGTCACGTCTCCGCTGTTCGACGTCGAGCTCGAAGTCAAGGCCCACCCCCTCGCCAAGGCTGACAAGGGCTCGGGCATCGCCATGGTCTGCACCTTCGGCGACCTCACCGATGTCACGTGGTGGCGCGAGCTGCAGCTGCCCACCCGGGCCATCATGGGCCGCGATGGCCGCATCATTGCCGAAACCCCCGAGTGGATCACCACCGAGGCAGGCAAGGAAGCCTACGCCGCCATTGCCGGCAAGACGGCGTTCTCCGCGAAGGAAGCCGTCGTGGAACTCCTGAAGGCCGCGGACCTCCTGGACGGCGAGCCCAAGAAGATC
Source organism: Paenarthrobacter ureafaciens (assembly GCF_004028095.1). Classification (NCBI taxonomy): domain Bacteria; kingdom Bacillati; phylum Actinomycetota; class Actinomycetes; order Micrococcales; family Micrococcaceae; genus Paenarthrobacter; species Paenarthrobacter ureafaciens. The sequence continues at coordinate 271,895 of NZ_SBHM01000006.1, forward strand.
ACCCACCCCGTGAACTTCTTCGAAAAGGGCGACAAACCCCTTGAGGTCGTCACCTCACGCCAGTGGTACATCCGCAACGGCGGCCGCGACGAGGACCGCCGCGAACGCCTGATCGCCCGCGGCCAGGAAATCAACTTCCACCCGTCCTTCATGCGTTCCCGGTACGAGAACTGGATTGCCGGCTTGAACGGCGACTGGCTGGTCTCGCGCCAGCGGTTCTTCGGCGTGCCCATCCCTGTGTGGTACCCGCTGGATGCCCAGGGCAACCCGGACTATGACAACCCGGTCCTGCCCTCCGACGACATCCTTCCCGTGGATCCTGCCGCCGACGCCGCCCCGGGTTACGACGAGTCGCAGCGCGACCAGCCGGGCGGCTTCACCGGTGACGCGGACGTCCTGGATACTTGGGCCACTTCTTCGCTCACCCCGCAGATCGTTGGCGGCTGGAGCCGGGACGAGGACCTTTTCTCCAAGGTCTACCCGTTCGACCTCCGCCCCCAGGGCCACGACATCATCCGCACCTGGCTCTTCTCCTCCGCTGTCCGGGCCGATGCCCTGCAGAAGAGCGCACCGTGGAAGCACGCCGCCATTTCCGGATGGATCCTCGACCCGGACCGGAAGAAGATGTCCAAGTCCAAGGGCAACGTGGTGGTACCCACCGATGTGCTCAACGAATACGGCTCCGATGCCGTGCGCTACTGGGCCGCTTCCGCAAAGCTCGGCGCGGACACCGCCTACGAGATCGCCCAGATGAAGATCGGGCGCCGCCTGGCCATCAAGCTGCTCAACGCCTCCAAATTCGTCCTCAATTTGGGAGCGACCGAGAACTCCGTGGTCTCCTCCGATCTCTCGGTCCTGACCAACCCCTTGGACCGGGCGCTCCTGGCGCAGCTCGCCGACGTGGTGGCCCAGTCCACCAAGGCGTTCGACAACTACGACTACGCCCGCGCCCTCCAGATCACCGAATCGTTCTTCTGGCAGTTCACGGACGACTACGTCGAGCTCATCAAGGACCGCGCGTACGGAGCGGCCGGCGACGCAGAGCAGGCCTCCGTTTTGGCGGCCCTGGCAACCACGCTCGATTCCCTCCTGCGCCTCTTCGCCCCCTTCCTGCCCTTCGCCACCGAAGAGGTGTGGAGCTGGTGGCGGACCGGTTCGGTTCACCGCGCAGCCTGGCCGGCAGCCTTGGAAATCGCCGACGGCGACACCACCATGCTGGGCACGGTCGGCTTGGCGCTCAGCGGCATCCGCAAGGCCAAGTCCGAGGCCAAGGTCAAGCAGCGCACCGAGGTGCTTTCAGCCTCGATCACGGCCAACGAGATGCTTATTGCACAGCTGAAGGCCGGTTTGGGCGACCTGAAGGCCGCCGCCAACGCCCAGGAGATCAGCCTCCAGTCGGGTGAAGGCGACCTGGCTGTCAGCGACGTTGTCCTGGCCCAGCCGGAAGAAGCGCCGGCCACGTAAACAGGCAGCGGCGTCGTAGCCGGTTGCAGCCCAGCAGTTTTCGGGCAAAGGGGAAGCCCCATCAGCGTTTTGCCGTTGGTGGGGCTTCGACTTTTCGGCTGTCCGGTGACGGCTTGACAGTCTGGCGGAATCCTTGGAATTTCAGGTCGTCCTACCACGTCACTGGTAGCTTGTTTCCAACTTTGCCAAAGGCTGCGTTGGTCGCAATCACTGAATCTTCGGTTTCCGTGTCCAGCTTCTTTCGAAGTTGGTAAGAACTATTGTTGTCCCGCGTTTGGGCTTGCGCAAGGCCTTCGCGGGAACTACAGGATTGTAGTTTCCGGGATCGTTCCAGACTCGCTGCCGGGATCATTTCCACAGTGTTTGTGGCAGAGTTATGCCATGCCGGAACTGCCCGAAGTGCACGGCCTGTGCACCTACCTGGACACCCAACTTCGCGGAGCCGAACTGACGGGCGTGCGCATCAACTCCATTGCCGCGCTCAAGACTGCGGATCCTCCGTATTACGCCCTTGAGGGCCGCACGATCGAAGGCGTCCAACGGTTCGGCAAATTCGTGTGCCTCGACGCCGGCGGCATGTTCTTCGTGTTTCATTTGGCCAAGGCCGGATGGGTCCGCTACACCGAGCACCCGTCATCTGCAGCCCTGCGCATGGGCAAGAGCAACATCGCTGCGCGCTTGCTGTTCCACCGGCCAGCAGATGACACCCACATCGGGTTGGACCTGACGGAGGCCGGAACCAAGAAGAGCCTCGCAATATACGTGGTCCGTGATCCGCAGGACGTTCCAGGCATCGCCAGCCTGGGGCCGGAACCGCTCAGCCCGGATTTCGACGTCGACGCCCTGGCGGCGATCGTCCGGTCCAGTTCCCAGCAAATCAAGGGCCTGCTGCGCAGCCAAAGTGTCATTGCGGGAATAGGCAATGCTTACAGCGACGAGATCCTGCACGCCGCGAAGATCTCACCTTTCGCCATCGCCAAGTCCTTGGACGAGGAGCACATTTCCAGGCTCTACGACGCCATGCAGGAGGTCCTGGTGAGTGCGGTGACCGCTGCCTCCGGCAAGCCGTCGAGCGAATTGAAGGACACCAAGCGAAGCAACTTCCGGGTTCATGCCAGGACCGGCCAGCCCTGCCCCGTGTGCGGGGACGCAGTAAGGGAGGTGTCCTTCGCGGACACCTCCCTGCAGTATTGCGCTACCTGCCAGACCAACGGCAAGATCCTTGCCGACAGGAGGACCTCACGGTTCCTGAAGTAGCCGGGGGTGGCTGGTCAACCGTGAGCTAGTTGAATTCAGGACTTTCAGTGCGGCTCCGCTTGAGCTCGAAGAAATGTGGGAAACCAGCCAAGGCCACCGTGGCGTCCCAGAGCTTGCCCGCATCTTCGCCGCGGGGAATCCGGGTCAGTACCGGGCCGAAGAATGCCGTCCCATTGAAGGCAACCACAGGCGTTCCCACGTCCTGGCCCACCAGTGATATCCCGGCCTCGTGGCTGGCCCGCAGTTGGGCATCGTATTCGTCGGAATCGGCAAAGCGGGCCAGTTCCGCCGGTAGGCCCACTTCTGCCAGGGCTTTACGGATCACGGACGGGCGGTCCTTGTTGCCCTCATGGTGGATTTCTTCGCCCATGGCGTCGTAGAGGGGCTTGACGTATTCACTGCCATGGAGTTCCTGCGCAGCGATGATCACCCGCACAGGACCCCAGCTCTGATCCATCAGCGCCCGGTAGTCTTCCGGCAGATCGCGGCCTTCGTTCAGCACGGAGAGGCTCATGACGTGCCATTCGGTCTCGATGCCGCGGACCTGTTCAACCTCGCCGATCCAGCGGGAGGTGATCCAAGCGAAAGGGCATGCGGGGTCGAACCAGAAGTCGGCTTTGTTGACTGCTTGATCTGTCGATGTCTTTTCAGGCACAGGAAACTCCTCGGAAGGGTGAAAACGGCACGCGGAAACGTGAGATGCGGAGGATCAACCTCCTGTGGGCTGCAACCGGCGCTTACGCCGACTTATTCCGGCGCTTGGCCACGACGTCGTGGGCGATCATGGTCGGCTGCGCCTTCTTGGCCACGACATCGGCGGTGATGACCACCGTGGCGATGTCGTCGCGGCTGGGGAGATCGAACATGACGGGAAGCAGGACTTCTTCCATGATGGCCCGCAGTCCGCGGGCTCCCGTCCCGCGCTCCAACGCCTGGTCCGCAATCGCATCCAAGGCGTCGTCGTCGAACTGCAGCTCCACACCGTCGAGCTGGAACATCTTTTGGTACTGCTTGACCAAGGCGTTCTTGGGCGTGGACAGGATCTGGATCAATGCCGGCCTGTCCAGGTTGGACACCGTGGTGATGACGGGAAGGCGACCAATGAACTCAGGGATGAGGCCGAACTTCAGCAGGTCCTCAGGCATGACCTCCCCGTAGGAGTCCACGTTGTCCCGGACCTCGTTGAGCTGGGCTCCGAAGCCTATGCCCTTGCGTCCGGACCGCGAACCGATGATGTCCTCCAGCCCGGCAAAAGCACCGGCCACGATGAAAAGGACGTTCGTGGTGTCGATCTGGATGAATTCCTGGTGCGGATGTTTGCGACCGCCCTGGGGCGGAACCGAGGCCACGGTGCCTTCAAGGATCTTCAGCAGTGCCTGCTGCACGCCCTCGCCGGACACATCGCGGGTAATCGAAGGGTTCTCGCTCTTGCGGGAGATTTTATCGATCTCGTCGATGTAGATGATTCCCTGCTCAGCCTTTTTGACGTCGTAATCCGCAGCCTGGATGAGCTTGAGCAGGATGTTCTCAACGTCCTCGCCAACATACCCGGCCTCGGTCAGGGCCGTGGCGTCGGCAACGGCAAAGGGGACATTAAGGCGGCGGGCCAGGGTCTGGGCCAGGTACGTCTTGCCGCAGCCCGTGGGGCCGATGAGCAGGATGTTGGACTTGGCGATCTCCACGTCCTCGTGGTGGGCGCCGTCGCCAAGGCTGCCGCTCTTGGGGGCGTGGCCTGCCTGGATCCGCTTGTAATGGTTGTAGACAGCCACGGCAAGGGAACGCTTGGCCGGTTCCTGGCCAATGACGTACTCCTGGAGGAAATCGAAGATCTCCCGGGGCTTGGGGAGTTCAAAGCTGCCCAAGTCCGAAACTTCAGCCAGCTCTTCCTCGATGATCTCGTTGCAGAGCTCGATGCACTCGTCGCAGATGTACACGCCGGGCCCGGCAATCAGCTTCCGAACCTGCTTTTGGCTCTTTCCGCAGAAAGAACACTTCAGCAGATCCGTGCTCTCGCCAATCCGAGCCATGTGGGAATCCCTTCGTTGCATACGGGTGATGCGGCTCCGCGCCGTACTCAAGTGTGCGGCCTTGCCGCGGTTGGCACCACCGTGACTTCTTCCACTCTAGGTCACAATGTGCCGCTTGCGTGGAAACAGAACGCCGGTGCGGTCCATATTTCGCGAACCGCACCGGCGTCGATTTCCGTGTGCTACCGGGCGATAGCCTGGGGCTTGATCTTCCGGGAATCCAGGACCTGGTCAATCAGGCCGTAGGCCCGGGCTTCCTCGGCGGTAAGGATCTTGTCCCGCTCGATGTCGTTGTTGACCTGCTCGGAGGTCCGACCGGAGTGCTGGGCCAGGGTGTCTTCCAACCAGGTACGCATACGCATGACCTCCGCTGCCTGGATTTCCAGGTCGGATGCCTGGCCGCCTTGGCCACCGGAGAGCGCCGGCTGGTGGATCAGCACGCGGGCGTTCGGAAGGGCCAGCCTCTTGCCCGGCGTGCCGGCCGCCAGCAACACAGCTGCGGCACTGGCAGCCTGGCCAAGGCAGACCGTCTGGATCTCCGGCCGGATGTACTGCATGGTGTCGTAGATAGCCGTCATGGCCGTGAACGAACCGCCGGGCGAGTTGATGTACAGCGTGATGTCGCGGTCCGGGTCGGTGGACTCAAGGACCAGCAACTGGGCCATGATGTCATCGGCCGATGCGTCATCAACCTGCACGCCGAGGAAGATGATCCGGTCCTCGAAGAGCTTAGTGTACGGGTCTTGGCGCTTGAAGCCGTAGGGCGTGCGCTCTTCGAACTGGGGCAGGACGTAGCGGCTGGTAGGAAGATTGCCGGCAGACCATCCGAAGTTGTAGTTCATGTCAATTGCTCCTGGTTTCAGTGGTTCTAATGCCGGCTAGTTGTTGTTGGAATCCGACTGGTTTGCCGTTCCGCCGCCTCCGGCCACGGAACCGGCGTGCGCCGAGATCTTGTCGAAGAAGCCGTATTCCAGTGCCTCGGTGGCCGTGAACCACTTGTCGCGGTCGTTGTCCTTGAGGATGGTTTCGACAGTCTGTCCCGTCTGCTCAGCCGTCAGTTCGGCCATGACCTTCTTCATGTGGAGGATCAGCTCAGCCTGGATCTTGATGTCCGACGCCGTGCCGCCGATTCCGCCGGAAGGCTGGTGCATGAGGATGCGGGCGTTGGGGGTGGCGTAGCGCTTGCCCTTGGTGCCCGAGGAAAGCAGGAACTGGCCCATGGACGCGGCAAGGCCGGTTGCGACCGTGACGACGTCGTTCGGGATGAACTGCATGGTGTCGTAGATGGCCATGCCGGCGGTCACCGAGCCACCCGGGGAGTTGATGTAAAGGTAGATGTCCTTCTCCGGGTCTTCTGCCGAGAGGAGGAGAAGCTGTGAGCAGATGGCGTTGGCGTTCTCATCGCGGACCTCGGAGCCGAGCCAGATGATGCGCTCTTTCAGCAGGCGGTTGTAGATGTAGTTGTCCTGGGCCGCGGGATCGACAGTTGCCATCCGGGGAGCCTCTGATTGCTGTGACATAAGTACTTACCTCTCGCTGGTGCCAGTGACCTCACTGAACTTCACTACATTGGACACTAACCGCTTTGGCCGGCGTTTTGTTCGCCGGAATCGCACTGTTCGCTGACGGCGCACGGGAGGGCCCCGGCCTTGTGTTCTGCCCTTAAAGCGAACCGGCCCCGGATCCAAGGATCCGGGGCCGGTTGAAGCCGTATCAGAACTTCACTGCTGCGGGGTCGTCGCTGGAGACGGTCTCTGCTTCAGCCTCGGCCTCTGCAGTTTCTTCAGCGGCAACTTCACCGGCAGGGCGCACGAAGTCGGTCAGGTCAACCTTGTTGCCTTCGGAGTCCACAACCTCGGCCTGGCCAAGCACTACTGCCAGTGCCTTGCGGCGGCGAACCTCGGAAACCATCATGGGGACCTGGCCGCTCTGATCGATGATCTGGGCGAACTGGTTGGGGTCCATGCCGTACTGGCTGGCGGTGGTGACGATGTAGTCGATCAGCTCGTTCTGGCTGACGTTGACTTCTTCCTTGTCCGCAATGGCGTCGAGGATGACCTCGTTCTGGAAGGCGCGCTCAGTGTTTGCCTTCACCTCAGCGCGGTGCTCCTCGGTGTCGTGGTCGCCTTCGCCGTGGGAGTTTTCCTGGGTGAAGTGGGCCTCGACCTGCTCTTCGACGACGGATGCCGGGACGGGAACCTCAACCAGCTCGACGAGCTTGTCCAGGACCTTGTCGCGGGCTTCTACGCCCTGGCCAACAACCTTGGACTCAGCGGCCTGCTTGGCGAGGTCCTCGCGGAGTTCAGCCAGGGTGTCGAATTCGGATGCCAGCTGTGCGAAGTCATCGTTTGCCTCGGGAAGCTCGCGCTCCTTGACGGCCTTGACTACTACCTTGACCTGGGCGGCTTCGCCGGCGTGCTCGCCACCAACGAGGGTGGTGTCGAAGATCGCTTCCTCGTCGGCGGAGAGACCGGAAACAGCCTCGTCCAGGCCTTCGAGCATGGTGGCGGAACCAACCTGGTAGGACAGGCCCGAAGCGGAATCGATCTCTTCGCCGTCAATCGAGGCGGTGATGTCGATGGTGAGGAAGTCATCGTTCTGCGCCGGGCGCTCAACGGACTTGAGGGTGCCGAAGCGGCCACGGAGTTCATCCAGGGCCTTGTCAACGTCAGCGTCGGAGGACTCGGCTGCAGCAACCTCTACCTTGATGCCGGCGTAGTCGGGCAGTTCGATCTCGGGACGGACGTCAACCTCGACCTGGAACTTGAGTTCGCCGTCGGTAGCGGACGGATCCGGAACCTCGGTGATTTCGACCTCGGGACGGCTCAGCGGGCGCACTCCGGTTTCCTGGACAGCGGCCTGGTACCAGCCATTGAGGCCGTCGTTGATAGCCGTCTCCAGAACGTAGCCGCGGCCGACGCGCTGGTCGATGAGCTTGGAAGGAACCTTGCCCTTGCGGAATCCGGGCACCTGGATCTGCGAAGCAACGGTCTTGTACGCGGCATCGATGCTCGGCTTCAGTTCCTCAAAGGGAACCTCAACATTGAGCTTGACCCGCGTTGCGGTGAGGTTCTCGACAGCGCTCTTCACAGTCTAAGTACTCCTGAATTGGTGGGTATGGGGTTCTGCCGCACTCGAGGAAACGAATGCGAAACACAGAGTCGGGGTGACAGGATTTGAACCTGCGACTTCCTGCTCCCAAAGCAGGCGCTCTAGCCAAGCTGAGCTACACCCCGAATGCACAGGACAGTCTACGGGCAAGAGCGCCGCGAATGCACATTTGACAGCGCCGCCCGAATTAGGTTTAGTTATATCCGGCTTGAACAGCCAACCGGAAAGAAGCCCTGAACAGGGAATCCTTCTGGGGACGTAGCTTAATGGTAAAGCCTCAGTCTTCCAAACTGATTACGCGGGTTCGATTCCCGTCGTCCCCTCCATGGAAGAAGGCCTCCGATCCCAGGATCGGAGGCCTTCTTGCGTTGTGCCGGACCATCGTTCCCGGAGGCTCAGGCCCGGCGGCGAAGCTCAGACCTGGCAGCCCGGGCACCAATAGAGTTTGCGGGCTCCTATTTCCGCCATGCCCACGATTGTCCCGCACGCCCGGCAGGGCAATCCGTGCCGCTTATAGACAAAGTGGGCGTCGGCGTCGGGCACCAGGGGTGCCCCTTCGGTCCATAGGTCCGGGGGCGTCGTCACAATCCTGCCGTCGCGGACGCCGTCGGACATGGTGGTCACGGCATCGTCCCAGAGGCGGCCGGCAGTTTCGGCATCCACGGCCGCTCCGGGCGTCCAGGGATCCACGGCCTGCCGGAAGAGGACTTCCGCCCGGTAGATGTTTCCGACTCCCGCGAGGACGGACTGGTCCATCATCAGGAGCGCGACGGCGGTCTTCCGCTTGCGCAGCCGGCGGATGAACTCATCGCGGTCCCCCGGCAGGTTACGGAGGGGATCCGGCCCCAGGCGGTCAAGTACCTTGGCCGCCTCATCGGACGTCACGACCGCGCAGGTGGTCGCCCCTCGGAGATCGGCCCAGCCATGGTCAGACACGAGGCGGACGCGCACGGCCCCTACCGGTTCCGGCGGCCCGGAGTATTCCGCGTCCTCACCGGCAGGCCCGGATTCACGCTCACCGATCCTGCGCGGTGCTCCGATGCTCGAAGCGCCCGTAAAGGAACTGTCTCCGCCGAAGCTCCACGCACCGTATAAGCCCAGGTGGACGTGGAGGTAGAGCCCGTGGTCGAAGGCCAGGAACAGCTGCTTTCCGTGGGCGAGCGCCTCCACCGGCACGTGTCCGTCCAACAGCGCGGCGCCTTCGGTGAAGCGTCCCTGCGGACTGCTGACATGAAGGCGCCGGCCGACGAAGACATCCTGGAACTGGCGGGCCAGCCGGTGGATGGAATGACCTTCAGGCACTACTCGACGATCTCGCCCGTGGTCTCGTACACGGCGATCTTCCCAATGCGGCGGACATGGCGCTCGTCATTGCTGAACGGTTCCTGCAGGAACGCTTCGATGATTTCGGTGGCTTCGTCGACGCTGTGCTGCCGGCCGCCGACAGCCACGACGTTCGCGTCGTTGTGCTCACGAGCAAGCTTGGCGGTGGCGAGGTTCCATGCCAAGGCCGCGCGGACTCCCTTGACCTTGTTGGCGGCAATCTGTTCGCCGTTGCCCGATCCGCCCAGCACGATGCCCAGCGCATGGACTCCGGCTGCCTGGTCGGCAACGACGGCTTCCCCGGCATTGATGCAGAACGACGGGTAGTCGTCCAGGGCGTCATATTCCTTGGGCCCGTGGTCCACAACCTCATAGCCCTTGGCCGTGAGGTAGCTGACCAGGTGTGCGCTGAGTTCCATGCCTGCGTGGTCCGTAGCGATATGGACGCGGGGAGTAGTCACTGTAGTCCGTTCTTTGTGGAGCGCCGGTAAGCCGCTGGGCAGGTGCACAGCCCGGGCCAGGCGCGGCGGGGAGGGATGCTTACCTAGATTACCGTGACCGGCTTCATTGGGGCTGCCCGTCGTCATGGGCCCGGGCAGCGGCCCGGTTGAGGATTCCGGCCAACGTATCAGCTGTTGCCGCCGTTCCGGCGCTCAGGGCCACCCGGCCTCCGTTGAGTTTCCTGACGACGACGGCGGGCCCGCTGCTCACCAGCATCGCGGTCGCGTCGTCGTGGTGCCGAAGGCCCCAGCCGCCGTAGTCGGCAGCTTTGACGTCGGCGGGTGCCGCTGCGGCAATATCGACGGCGGGAACCCTCAGCACCGGGACGAGTCCGCCGGCCAGCACCCGAAGTCCTCCCCTGTCCGCACGGACACGGGCGAAAAGGAAGCCCGCACCCAGTAGCGCCACGGCGGCCACCAGGGCTCCGAGCCAAGGCAGCGCCACGGCAATCAGGGCTGCCGGGAACAGGGCAGAAACGATGATCATGATGAACACTGAACTGCGGGCGTGGACCCAGATCCGGAGGGTGTCCCGGGTCAGGTCCGGATCGGCAAGCAGCATCCGTTCGGTTTCCAGGGCCTGGTCGTCCTCAGGGGTCCAGCGGGCATCGGGCTTGAAGGCGAACATCATGACGACACCCAGGGCCAGGGCCGCGCCGCTTCCCATAGCCAGGACGATCGGGTCCACATGCGACAGCCGGGCCTCCCCGATCCCCGACTGGCCGACCAGCCCGGCAGCGAGGACCGTGGTGACGAAGAGACTGACCATGAGGCCCAGCCCCATCATGACCCGGCGCATGACAACGGGCCGGGAGAGCGGAACCGCCTGCATGAAGGCGAGCCAGCCAAACAAGGTGATCATGGCTGCGCCGCCGGCAACATAGGCGCCGAAGGGCGCAAAAGCGCTTCCGCCGTCGGCATTCCACATGACAGCCACCGGGTCCGGGAGGCTGTTCCTCAACATCTGGGCGCAAACAACGAAGCCGATGGCCAGCAGTAGCGGAAAAAACAGCGCAAACCGCAAGGCGCGGGTGTCAAGAGAGTCGCGGAACGTTCCCATGGTTCCAAACTACTCCGGAGCAACGACATGCAGGGAGTGCACTCCACGACACCGCATGGGCATCCCTTGCGATCGCGGCAGAGAGTGAAAGAATGACTTCACACCAGCGGCGGGAGAACCGACCGGCCGCCCAGTCCAACTTCCGGAGGCACATTTGCCAGGCCTTAATCTCACGCGCGGGGAAGCCGCGAGCCGCGCTGAACTCCTCAACGTCGAGTCGTACAACGTCACCCTGGACCTGACCAAGGGGCCGACCGTCTTCGGCTCCACCACCACAGTCCGTTTCTCGGCCCGCGCCGGAGCCTCGACCTTCATCGATGCCATTACCGACACCGTCCACAGCGTCACCCTGAACGGCACGGAACTTGACCCGGCGGTCGTCTCCGACGGCGTCCGGATCCAGCTCCCCGACCTCGCCGAAGACAACGAACTCGTCATTGTTGCCGATGCTCCCTACATGAACACCGGCGAGGGCCTGCACCGCTTCGTGGACCCCGTGGACGGCGAGGTATACCTCTATACGCAGTTTGAAGTACCCGACTCCCGGCGCATGTTCGCCGTCTTTGAACAGCCCGACCTGAAGGCAAGCTTCACTTTCACCGTGACGGCTCCGTCACACTGGGACGTGGTCTCCAACTCCCCCACGCCTGCCCCGGAACCCATTGAGGCCGGGGACGACGGCGGCGCACGCTCAGTGTGGAAGTTCGCCCCCACCCCCCGGCTCTCGTCGTACGTCACCGCACTGATCGCCGGCCCGTACCAATCCGTACGCTCGGAAGTGACAAGTTCGGACGGCCGGGTGGTCCCGCTGGGAGTATTCGCCCGGAAGTCCCTCATGCAGTACCTCGACGCCGACAACATCTTCGAGCTGACCCGGCAGGGCTTCGAATTCTTCGAGGCGCAGTTCGGCTGCCCGTACCCGTTCGAAAAGTACGATCAGCTCTTCGTGCCGGAGTTCAACGCCGGTGCCATGGAAAACGCCGGTGCCGTCACCATCCTCGAAGGCTACGTTTTCCGCGGCAAGGTTACCGGCGCCCAAGTGGAACGCCGTGCTATCACCGTCCTGCACGAACTGGCCCACATGTGGTTCGGGGACCTCGTCACCATGCGCTGGTGGAACGACCTCTGGCTGAACGAGTCCTTTGCCGAATACATGTCCCACCTCGCGGCGGTGGAGAACACTGAGTTCGACCACGCGTGGACCACGTTCGCCTCCGTGGAGAAGTCCTGGGCTTACCGCCAGGACCAACTGCCCACAACGCACCCCATCTTCGCGGACATCAACAGCCTCCAGGACGTGGAGGTCAACTTCGACGGCATCACCTACGCCAAAGGCGCTTCAGTGCTGCGCCAACTGGTGGCCTGGGTGGGCCCGGAACAGTTCATGGCCGGGGTCCGGACCTACTTTGCCAAGCATGCCTGGGGCAACACGGAGCTTTCGGACCTCATGCAGGAGCTCGAAGCCGCCAGCGGCCGTGACCTGGACCAGTGGGGCGGGTTGTGGCTTGAGACTGCGGGCGTGAACACGCTCGCCCCCGAGGTCACCGTTGACGAAAACGGCGTCATCACCGGATTTGCCATTTTTCAGACCGCCATCGCCGAACAGCCCACCATCCGCCCGCACCGCCTGGCGGTGGGCTTCTACGACGTCGTCGACGGCAAGCTTGAGCGCGTCCACCGCGAAGAGCTCGACGTCGACGGCCCCCGCACGGACGTCCCCGCCCTGGTGGGCAAGACGCGGCCCGACCTTGTCCTCCTCAACGATGACGATCTCGCCTACGCCAAGGTAAGGCTTGACCCGGCGTCGCTCGCCACCGCGAAGGCCCACCTGAAGGACTTCACCTCAAGCCTTCCCCGCACCTTGGTGTGGGGTTCGGCGTGGGATGCGGCCCGCGACGGCGAGACTCCCGCCCGCGGCTACGTGGACCTTATCCTGGCCAACATCGCCCACGAGACGGACTCGTCGGTGATCCTCGTCCAGCTCCGCCAATTGGCCACGACCCTCACGTACTACGTGGCCGCAGAGCACAAGGAGGAAACGGCAGTCAGGGCCGCCGACCGATTGTGGGAGCTCGCTTCCAGCGTGGAAGCCGGATCCGATGCCCAGTTGCAGTTCGTGAAGTCCTACGCCCAGATCTCACGCAGCGACTCCCAACTGGACCGGATCCAGGCGCTCCTCGACGGCACGTCAACCCTGGAAGGCCTGACTGTGGACCAGGACATGCGGTGGGAACTGCTGACAGCACTGGTAGTCGGCGGCCGCCACGGGCAGGACCGGATCGAGGAAGAACTCGAACGGGACAACACCTCCAACGGCCAGAACGCAGCAGCCCTCGCCAAGGCTGCGATCCCTACGGCAGAGGCCAAGGACGCTGCATGGGAGTCGATCGTGGTCAAGGGCGAGCTCTCCAATGCACTCCAGTCCTCAGCCGTTGCCGGCTTCACCCGTGTTCCGGACACCGCGTTGCTGGAACCGTTCGCGGAGAAGTACTTCCAGGCAGTACCTGGAATAGTGAAGGAACGGACCCATGCGCTGGCCCAGCAAATCGTGGTGGGCCTCTACCCCGCCCAGCTGACCACCCAGGCCACCATCGACCGGACGGACGAGTTCCTGGCGGCATTGCCGGAAGACAGCGCGGCACTCAGGCGCATGATGCTGGAGAACCGCGACGCCGTGGCACGCGCCCTGCGCGCGCGGGCCGCCGACGTCGACTAGCCGTTCGCCTCCTCCCATGCGGACAGTCTGCGCTGGCTAGACTGTCCGCATGGGCCTGAATGAACACCATTACGCGTTGACCGTCCGCTGGACCGGAAACCGCGGTGACGGCACGGCGGGCTACCGGGCTTACTCCCGGGACCACGACGTCGTTATTCCCGGACTACCGACGTTGAAAGGTTCAGCCGATCCCACGTTCCACGGTGACCGGACACGCTACAACCCTGAGCAACTGCTGCTGGCCGCCTTGGCCCAGTGCCACATGTTGTCCTTCCTGCACGTCGCGGTCAAGCACGGTGTGGTGGTCACCGGATACGAGGACAATGCCGAGGGGCTCATGAAGCTCAACCGGGACGGCAGCGGGCAATTCGAGTCGGTAACCCTCAAGCCCCGCGTCACCATCGCCGATGCCGTTGATGAAAGCCTCATGTCGCAGCTTCACCACGAAGCCAACCAAGTCTGCTTCATCGCGCGCAGCGTCAATTTCCCCGTGCTTCACGAACCAACCACGACGACGGCGGCTGCCTAGCCGGGTGGCCCGCCGCTTCGCGCACCGGCAGGACGGCCGCCCTTCCAGCGGGAGAGCAGCCTTCGTTCCGTCAGGCGGCTCAGGCCCGCCCTGCGTTCACGCTCCAGGCCCCTGCTGCGTTCGTCCTCAAGGGTGTCCTTGAGCGTTTCCTGCCAAGGCCGCAGCGCAAAGCCTGCCGCGACGGCGGCTGCGTTGCTCCGGGCTTGGAACCCTTCGTGCCCTGGCGGCAACCACAAGGGAAGCGAGTCCGGGCCGGCCCAGTAGTCGATCCCCTGCTGCACCAGCCAGTCTTCGCTGACGGGGACAACTTCTTCCGTAGCCCCGGACGCACTCCGTGACGCAGCAATATACCCCGCAAAGGGAACCACTTCCCCCACAACGTTGAAGGTTCCCGACAGTCCCCGGGCCGCACCGTAAAGAACCCAGGCTGCAACGTCCCTGACGTCGACGATCTGGGTCGGTGAGTCCGGTATGTCCGGGACCAGGACGGGGTCCGCCTTCGCGGCAAACCGGGCGGGCCAATAACCGTACCTGTCCGAAGCATCCCCTGGACCTCCGATCAGGCCGGGCCTGAGAATGTGGGCCTTCTCCCCTGCTGCCCGGCGCGTCATCTCCTCGATGGCTGACTTTGACTCGCCGTACGTCTCCGGCGTTCCGTGTTCTCCTTCCGGCAAGGGTTGGAGCAACCCGGCGTCCTCTGCTGCGCCGGGAACGGACGGATCGGCATAGACGGAGCAGCTCGAAACGAACGTCCAATGCCCCGCCCGGCCGGCCAGGGCGTCAAGGGCTGCCTTCGCGAAGACGGGATCCCGGGCCACCTCCACGACCTCATCCCAGTGACCGTCGAGGTCCGTGAAGGCCGCCACGCCAGTGGCGCGATCCGCACGGACCCAGGTGGCGCCGTCGGGCACTGCCGCGGAAGTACCGCGCGCCACGCAGGTGACCTCATGTCCGGCGGCGAGGGCTTGCCGCGTGATTTCAGCGGACAGGAAAGCCGTACCACCCAGGACGAGGATTCGCATGCGGCCACGCTACGGCGCGATCACGCAACGGCGCTAGGGTTAATGGTGGACAGAGTGTTCACCCCAGGGAGAACACGGGCCGACGACAAGGAGCCAATACACCTTGACCTTCATCTCTTGGATGGAAACCCTCACGATCGAACCGGAAAAAATCGACGTTGTCTCAATCCTCATCACCGTAGGCGTGGGCCTGCTGGTATGGACCGTGGCACGCTTCATCATCCTTCGCATCACCCGAAGGGTCGCCTCCGGCAGTTCGCTCTTCAAGAAACCGCACTTCAAATGGGTGCAACCTGCCATCCGGGCACTGGACCATGAGCGCCGCTCGCAGCGGGCCCAAACCATCGGCTCGCTGCTGACCAGCCTGGTGAGCGTGATCGTGGTGGTGATCGTCATCATCTACGTCCTGAAGTACATGAACGTCGACGTCGCACCCCTGCTGACCAGTGTGGGCATCCTGGGTGTGGCCATCGGCTTTGGTGCCCAACAGCTCATCCGGGACTTCCTCGCCGGCATCTTCATCACCATCGAAGACCAATACGGCATTGGCGACGTGATCGTCACCAGCGAAGTCATTGGCACGGTGGAATCCGTCGGCCTGCGGATCACCCGCGTCCGGGCGGAGGACGGAGCCATCTGGTACCTCCGCAACGGCGAGATCCTCCGGGTAGGCAACCGCTCCCAAGGAGACTACGTACCCATCGACACGCCTTCGCCGGACAACGACGGAGAAACCAAAGTGAGCGCCGGAGCCCCCGCAGGCACGGCCGCAAAGCCTGAGGAGAAGTCAAGTGAATGATGCCAATTCCGGGCAACCGGGCGCACCGCAGGCCGGGCCGCGACGCCAGCTGATGCAAAACGACCCCTTCAGCCAGCCTGCCTACACGGACAGCTTCTACGCGGCAGTCGGCGGGCACGACACCTTCGTGAAGCTGATCGACGTCTTCTATGACGGTGTGGCCGGGGATCCCCTGCTGCGGCCGATGTACCCCGAAGAGGACCTCGGGCCCGCCAAGCGGCGCTTCCTCATGTTCCTTGAGCAGTACTGGGGCGGCCCCACCACCTATAGCGAGGAACGCGGCCATCCAAGGCTGAGGATGCGGCACATGCCCTTCCGTGTAACGCCGGAAGCGAAAGACCGCTGGCTGTTCCACATGCGTACGGCCGTGGACTCGCTGGGCCTGTCACCCCTGCACGAGGGAACCCTGTGGGACTACATGGAGCGAGCAGCGTTGACCATGGTCAACAGTCCGTCCGCACAGTAGTTCTTCGGTTCTTCCGTTCTTCGGTTCTTGGGTTCGTCGCTGCTAGTTCCGGAAGCCGAGGCCGGCGGCCGTCCTCACCAGAACGTGTCCGCGCGATCCGCTCAGCCGGAACCAGCGGCCGTTGCGGAATACCTGCTGCTCTCCGCCAGCAAGGAAGCCCAAAGCAAAAGCGGCAAAGGCCACCCCTGCCGGGAGCTCTTCAAGCCCCGGCAGGGGCCGGCTCCAGACGGCGGCGCGGGCACTGTTGACCACGGCAGCGCCTGCCACTGCGGGTACGGCCTCTGCCACCTCGGCGATACCGGCTTCGGCTGCGGCCTTAAGTTCGACGTCGGCCATCGCGCCCAAGGCTTCCCAACCGGAGCGCGGAGCCCCGACGCCGGCCCACGACTCCGACACTGTGGACGGCGGGATGGGAAGCTCAACGTCCCCGGCACGCGAGCGGGCCAGCCGATCCAGGACGGAGGCAAGCGTCACGGTGGCGTCCGCCTGGGCTTCCTCGGCGAGGGCCATTGTCCGCAACCCGAGGATGGTGGGGGTGGATTCACCCAGGATCCGCGGCCTGAGGACGCACACATAGGCGGCCAGAACCTTGCCGGCAGCCTGCAGGCGGATGGCGCCGTCATCGATGGTTTTGGCGCGTGTCACGTAGGTCCGCAGGTCGCTGAGATCGTGGGGGTCGGCGAAACGGAAGGACTGGGTCAAGACGTCTGTCACAGCATCGACTCTACCGGCATGTCTTCGGTTGAGAGGGGTTGGGGCGCCGTCTAGAGTCGAACCATGACTGACACGAAGGCCAACCCGGACGCGGAGGCACCCGCAGAAGACCCCATGGAAGTACTGATCGGCCTGCTGGACCTGGGCGACTTCGACGGAGCACGGACCAACGAGGACATCTTCCTGGGCCCGTCCCAAAGGCAGCCCAGGCACCGCGTCTTCGGCGGACAGGTCCTGGCACAGTCCATGATGGCCGGCATGCGCACGGTTGACGCGGACCGCGTTGCCCATTCGATGCACGGCTACTTCCTCCGTCCCGGGGACGCCAACAAGCCCATCACCTTTGGAGTCGAGCGGTTGCGCGACGGGCGTTCCTTCTCCGCGCGGCGGGTCCATGCTTACCAGGACGGTGTGCCGATCCTGTCCATGATTGCCTCGTTCCAAGTTGCGGACGAAGGGTTGGATCACCAGACTGCCATGCCGGAAGGCATCCCGGATCCCGAGTCATTGCCCAGCACGGCGGATTTGCTGTCCTCCTTCGACCACCCGTTGGCACGGCACATGTCCTCGGAGCGGCCGTTCGACGTCCGGCACGTCGACCCTGCACTCTACGTCACCGCGCCAACCCGGCACGTGGCAACTAATGCCGTGTGGATGAAAACAATAGGCCCCCTCCCTGACGATCCCAACCTGCACCGTGCTGCCCTGGCGTACGCCAGCGACTACACCTTGCTGGAACCCATCCTGCGCAAGCACGGCCTCGCGTGGATGACTCCGGGCATGAGCGTGGCCAGCCTGGATCACGCGATGTGGTGGCACCGACCGGTGCGGGTGGATGAATGGATGCTCTATGTGCAGGAATCACCCAGTGCACAAGGGGCCCGGGGCTTGGCCACGGGGCGGATCTTCAACCGGGAAGGACTGCACGTCGCCACAGTCGCGCAGGAGGGCATGGTCCGGATTCCGTGACCAACGACGAATGGCCGTCCCTTTCGGGGCGGCCATTCGTCGATATTACGCTTAGTCGATTTTGCGGTTAGTCGCGATTGCGATTAATCGCGGGTCAGGCGGCGGTGCGTGACTCGGTGCGGTTTTGCCGCGTCAGGACCGAGCCGTTCCACCTTGTTTTCCTCGTAGGACTCGAAGTTACCCTCGAACCAGTACCACTTGGAGGGGTTCTCGTCATCGCCTTCGTAGGCCAGGATGTGGGTTGCCACCCGGTCCAGGAACCAGCGGTCGTGCGAGACCACAACAGCACAGCCAGGGAAGTCCAGAAGTGCGTTCTCAAGGCTGCTCAGGGTTTCGACGTCGAGGTCGTTGGTGGGCTCGTCGAGGAGCAGGAGGTTTCCGCCCTGCTTCAGCGTCAGTGCCAGGTTAAGGCGGTTGCGCTCACCACCGGAGAGGACGCCGGCCTTCTTCTGCTGGTCCGGGCCCTTGAATCCGAAAGCGGAAACGTAGGCACGCGAAGGCATCTCGACCTGGCCGACCTGGATGTGGTCCAGGCCGTCGGAAACGACCTCCCACAGGGTCTTGTTGGGGTCAATGCCGCCACGGGACTGGTCCACGTAGGAGATCTTGACCGAATCGCCGATCTTCAGCTCGCCGCCGTCGAGGGACTCCATTCCGACGATGGTCTTGAACAGGGTGGACTTACCCACGCCATTCGGGCCGATGACGCCCACGATGCCGTTGCGGGGCAGCGAGAAGGACAGATCCTCGATGAGGACGCGATCGTCGAAGCCCTTCTTGAGGTTCTTGGCCTCAATCACCAAATTGCCCAGGCGGGGTCCCGGCGGGATCTGGATTTCCTCGAAGTCCAGCTTCCGGGTGCGCTCGGCTTCCGCAGCCATTTCCTCATAGCGGGCCAGACGGGCCTTGGACTTGGTCTGGCGGCCCTTGGCGTTGGACCGGACCCACTCAAGCTCTTCCGTGAGGCGCTTGGCCAGCTTGGCGTCCTTCTTGCCCTGGACTTCCAAACGGGCTTTCTTCTTCTCCAGGTAGGTGGAGTAGTTGCCTTCGTACGGGTACAAGTGGCCGCGGTCGACTTCAGCGATCCACTCGGCTACGTGGTCCAGGAAGTAGCGGTCGTGGGTGACGGCCAGGACTGCGCCCGGGTACGAGGACAGGTGCTGCTCAAGCCACAGGACACTTTCGGCGTCGAGGTGGTTGGTGGGCTCGTCAAGGAGCAGGAGGTCAGGCTTCTGCAGCAGGAGCTTGCACAACGCCACGCGGCGACGCTCACCACCGGAAAGCACGGTCACATCCGCGTCCGCCGGCGGGCACCGGAGCGCGTCCATTGCCTGCTCCAGCTGGGAATCGATGTCCCACGCGTCAGCGGCGTCAATGGCTTCCTGCAGCTTGCCCATTTCCTCAAGGAGGGTGTCGTAATCAGCGTCAGGGTTGGCCATCTCTTCAGAGATCTGGTTGAAGCGCTGGATCTTGCCGTAGATCTCGCCAACGCCTTCCTGGACGTTCCCAAGGACCGTCTTTTCCTCGTTCAGCGGCGGTTCCTGCAGGAGGATGCCCACGGTGTAGCCGGGGCTCAGGCGGGCCTCGCCGTTGGAGGGGGTGTCCAGTCCGGCCATGATCTTCAGGATGGTGGACTTGCCAGCACCGTTAGGGCCCACGACGCCAATCTTGGCACCGGGGAAGAACGACATGCTGACATCGTCCAGAATAAGTTTGTCGCCAACGGCCTTTCGGGCCTTGGTCATCGTGTAAATGAATTCCGCCATGCCGTTAAATCTAGTGGCTAGGCGGGCAGAACTCACATTTGGACGTGGAACTCACATTCCGGCGGTGGTCTGGCGCCTACCGGACGTCACCAACAAAGCATTTCCCGCTGGCGAGGACGGGAAGCACCGTCATCACCACCCCGCCGTCGCGGATTTGCCCCACGACGCAGCTGCCTCCGGCCAAGGCGGCAGCTTCCATTGCGTCGACATCGAGCCCGGTGGGCGTCCGGCTCACTGATACCTCCACGTTGCTTGCCGGTATGCCGGCAGCAACCAGGGCGCTCCGAACCGCTTCCCGTTCCGGTTTGGACGTCGTGGCGACTATTTTCTTGAGCGTGGCTTCGACAGTCTTTGTTGCCGCAGAAACTTCCGGCGCGAGCGTAGGCCCGGGGGATGCTGTCCCGGTTATGGCCGCCGGCTCGGACCCGGTGGGCTCCGATGCGGTCTGAGTGGTCTGTGCAGGCGGCGTGCAGGAGGCAAGTGCCATGGCCGCTGCGACGCACGCCAACACCATGACGCTGCGGCGTCTATGGGTCTTCAGAGGCCCAAGAGTATGCCTGCCCGGCGTTGTCCCGCTCCGTGTCATCAATTCCCCCACTCATTGCGCACTGACAGCAATCCCCCGGAACCCCTGTGGAGTTCCGGGGGTAACTGGCGCCCCAGGAGGGAATCGAACCCCCGACCGGCGGATTAGAAGGCCGCTGCTCTATCCCCTGAGCTACTGGGGCATACCGGCTGCCACGCAGGTGAAGCTGCTGGCGCCACAAAGAGTTTACAGTGCATTCCTCCCGGCCCCTGCCAAGACACCCGCCACCAACGGTCCACTGCTCCTCAACATGCTGCCCCCGCTCCGGTTATGCACATAGCGCCAAAAGGGCATCGACCCTTCCACGTGGCTGGTTGAAGCTGAAAAAGCCGGACAGGCAGCTTCCTACGTCAAAAGGATCACCATGAACGACATCCTCACCCTCCGCGGCTTCGTAGCCTCTGAGGTCAGAACCTCCACCACGGCCCGGGGAACCTCCACAGCTTCCTTCCGGCTGGGAACAACGGAGCGGCGGTACGACAGGGCCAGCAACACATGGGTGGACGGCAATACCAACTGGTACACCGTGCAATCATTCCGCTACCTGGCCGCGCATGTGGGCTGCAGCGTGAAGAAGGGCCAGCGGGTGATCGTGCTCGGAAGGCTGCGGCTCAGGCAGTGGGAGCATGAGGGCAAGGTGTACCACGTTGCCGAGGTGGATGCCGAGGCGGTGGGGCACGATCTCATGTGGGGCTCAGCCAACTTCACACGCATGAACGGCACCTCAGCGCCGGCGGAGTCAGTTGCGCTCCAGCCTCAGGACGCGGCTGAGGCTCCTGCACCTCCGGCCTCCGAGGCGGAGTGGGAATCAACTCCCGAGTCCGCGGCTCCGCCGGAAGATGACGACGTTGTGGTGAACGTTGAGACCGGCGAGGGCATGTCAGTGAACCCGCGGACAGGAGAGCTCGTGGATGCCACCGCCTGAGAGCTGCGAGTTCCGGGGCACGGGCGATGCACCGCAATGGCGGCCGCCCTCCCCGGAACGGTGACCGTCCCCGCCCTAGAGTTGAGGCATGGACAACAGCGACCTCCCCAAGGCTATTCGTTCCACCCTTCGTTCTTCGGCCGACGCCGAACGCGGGCGCGATGCACAGGCCTATATGAAGTCCGACATGCCGTCCTTGGGAGTCCGCGTCCCCGAGGTCCGCCGAATCGTCAAGGAAGCCATCAAGCAGTTCCCGCCGCGTTCGGCGGAGGACCTTCGCGAAGCCGTCCTGGACTTGTGGCGGAATGCGGAAGTGCGCGAGGAACGTTATGCGGCCATCGATCTGACCGGCATCCGCATAGTCAGGGACGATCCCGGCATGCTGCCTGTCTACGAAGAAATCATCCGGACAGGAGCCTGGTGGGACTTGGTCGATGGTGTGGCCCACCGCCTCGGGACCTTGCTCCGCAAGCATCCGGAGACCATGACGCCGCTCCTTCTCCAGTGGTCCAAAGACAGCGACATGTGGATCCGAAGGGCCTCCATCACCGCCCAGCTGGGATCCAAGGCAGCCACGGACACCTCCCTGCTGGCCGCGGTTATCCGTCCCAACATGGACAACAAGGAGTTCTTCATCCGCAAAGCCATCGGCTGGGCGCTGCGCGAATACAGCAAGACCGATCCGGGCTGGGTCAAAGCTTTCGCCGAGGAGAATGCATCCCGGCTCAGTCCCCTGTCCGCGCGGGAGGCTTTGCGCTTGCTGTCCACGCCATGACCCCGGGAGACGCGGTCGCCCCCTAAATGATGGGGCGGGTCCCTGGCTCGTCTTAGATAATGGGGCGGGTCCCGGGCTCGTCGCGTTTCCGGAAGAGGGTCTTCGTCTTGGGGTCTACGAAAATCAGGTACACGGCGAAGAGCAAAGCGATGATGGCCGCGGCGTTCCTGGCCAAGGTGAGGGCAAGCCCAAGATCTTCACTCTGCAGGTACGGGAAGACGTCGAGTTGATCGGAGATGGCATAGACCATGAAGAAGGAGACCACAAAGTAGAGCGCCTTGACCTGCCAGTCGTTGCGGATTCCGGTCACCGCGAAAAGCGGTATCAGCCACACCACGTACCAGGACTGGATCATGGGGGCCAACAGGACGATCGCTGCGAAAGCAAGGGTCAACCGGCGCATGAGGCGGTCGTGCTCACCCCGGAAGACGAGCCATGCCACCGCGGCCAGCATGAGTACCTTGCCGGCGTCATACACCCACTTGGCCATGCCCCAGCCGTCGAGCCCGAACACGTTCGAAATGGAAGCAACCACCAGTCCGATCAGGCCAACGGGTGCATACCAAATCCACACACTGCCGGGTGCCGAGAGGCCCTTGATCCACCCGAAGCCGAAGCCATTGACCAGGCTCATGGCATAGAGCAACCCGAACGTCAGGGCAGCAGTCAGGAACCAGAAAAGGAACTTCCGCGGCCAGGAAGCGCCCTTACCGGCCCACAGGAGGCCAATGAAGGGAAGGAAGACCACAGTGATGGGCTTGACCGAGATGGAAAGCGCCACCAGCACGATGCCGAGCACTACCCGGCGCGTGGCGCAGTAGTAAAGGCCTGCCAGGGCCAGACCGATCATCAGCGAATCGTTGTGGACGCTGGCAATGAAGTTGGTGAGGAACAGCGGGTTGGCGGCCGTCAACCACAGCGCACGGTGGGGGTTGACGCCGTGAAGTTCCGCCAGCTTTGGTACGTAGATAATGCAGAGGATTACTCCAACCACTGCCACCAGGCGGAACAGCATGATGCACGCTTCCGGCTGGACGTTGGTCACCCACACCACGAACTGTTCGATCCACAGGAAGAGCTGACCGTAAGGAACGGGCGCCTCGGTCCACATCTTGTCCGCGCCCAGCTGGAAGTAGTTGGGAAGGGCGGAAATCCCGTTCTCGTAGGGGTTCATCCCCTCGACCATTAGCCGGCCTTGGCCGATGTAGGCGTAGACGTCCCTGCTGAACAACGGGACAGTGAACATCATTGGCAGTCCCCAGGCAACCACGGCCTGAAGGGTGGCTTTCCGGGCTTCCAAGCCCCACACGCGGACCCTCTGGCCCAACCGGAGCCATGCCCTCACCAGAAGCATGCCGCCCACGGCAAGGAGCACGATCGACAGTCCGACGCCGACGCCCTCGGTCCGCATCCAAATGAAAAGGGGCAGGCGGCGGAGTTCGGAAACCGGAGCAAGCCAGCCAACCCCGAGCGAACCAACAACCAGGAACATGGAACCGATGAAACCGGCGATCAGCGGGGACCTGGCGTTGTCCACTTCCCCGGTGGCCGCATCTTGCGTCGGCGCAATTTTCCCTGCCTTCGAGGCGGCGGGTACGGGCACCGTCATGTGGTTTGCATCCAATCGTTTGCCCGGCATGTTTCGGGACGAAGTTTCGAGTCTCAAGGGCAGGTCACAGCGGGAAAAAGTCACCGCCATGTCCAAAAAATCGTACCATCGGAGCACTTGGATCAGCCTGAACGATAGGCTAGGCGCGTGCCTATTACTAATGAACGCATCGTCTGGATCGACTGCGAAATGACCGGCCTGGACCTCGTGAACGACGCCCTCATCGAGGTCGCCGCCCTCGTCACGGATTCCGAGCTCAACATCCTCGGTGACGGCGTGGACGTGGTCATCAAACCCGACGACGCCGCTTTGGAGCAGATGAACGACTTCGTCCGCGACATGCACACCCGTTCCAAGCTCCTGGACGAACTGCCGCACGGCAAGACGATGGCCGAAGCCGAAGCCCTGGTGCTCGAGTACATCGAAAAATGGGTTCCGGATCCCCGCAAGGCGCCGCTGGGCGGAAACTCCGTCGGCACGGACCGCATGTTCCTCGCACGGGACATGCCCAACGTCATTGAGCACCTGCACTACCGCGTGATCGATGTCAGCACCATCAAGGAACTCTCCCGCCGCTGGTTCCCCCGCGCTTACTTCCAAGCACCCGCCAAGCACGGCGGACACCGGGCCCTGGGAGACATCAAGGACTCCATTGATGAACTCCGGTACTACCGCCAGGCCGTCTTCGTTCCGGCACCGGGCCCGGACACGGCCACCGCGCAACGCATTTCCAAGGAGACAACCGCTTCCGCCGAGACACTAACCACCTCCACCGGAGTGTGATCTGCGCCATTTTTAAAGGTTTTTTCGGCGAAACCGGCAAAAGTGGACTTTGAACCCGAAAACAGCAGGTAAGCTATTTGTCGTTGCCTTCACGGAAAGCCGGTCAAACGGTCAAATCCCCGAGGCACATGGTGGGCGTAGCTCAGTTGGCAGAGCGCCTGGTTGTGGTCCAGGAGGTCGCGGGTTCAACCCCCGTCGCTCACCCCACCGAGATTGGCTGGAAAGCCGGTTTCCATGAAGGCCGCACCGGTTATCCGGTGCGGCCTTCATTTTGTTTGGGACCGGCCGGCTCCAGCGGTCCGGTCGAAGGCGTCCAGCGACTGACAAGGAAGAACTGACATGACGGTCCTGCCGATCACCATCTGGGGCGAACCCGTCCTGCATCGCCGGGCCCGCGAAGTGGAAACCTTCAACGACGAGCTCCGCACCTTGATCGCCGACATGTTCGAGACCAACGAGGCCGCCAATGGGGTTGGCCTGGCAGCGCCGCAGGTGGGCGTCGGGAAGCGGATCTTTGTCTTCAAGTACGCCAACGATGACGACGCCCCGGATGAAGGCGTGGTGGTCAACCCGGTCCTGACACTTTCAAAAGTGTCCGGCGCCCTCCCCGATCCCGACGAACATGTGGAAGGCTGCCTGTCGTTTCCCGGCGAGCACTATCCCTTGCAGCGGGCCGACTGGGCACGGGTCCAAGGCTTCGACGGCCACGGCAAGCCGCTTGATTTCGTGGCGACGGGCTGGTTCGCCCGGGTAATTCAGCATGAGTACGATCACTTGGATGGCAAACTGTACGTCAACAGGCTGGTGGACCGCTATGCCAGGAAAGCCATGAAGCAGGCCAAGAAGAACGGCTGGGGTGTCCCGGGCCTGACCTGGATGCCCGGCGTGGATCCGGATCCGTTCGGACACTGACCGTGGACGCCGCACACCTCACAGGACTCCTCGAACACCTGGACATCAGGGGTGAGGATGCGCTTGAGTGTGCCGGGTTGCTCGCGTCAAAACCTTCACCGGGAGTCAGCGACGCCATCACCGCCATGGAACATAGGCTTGGGACATTCCCTTCGGAGGGCATTCCAACCGCGGGCCAGACCGAAGCAGCGTGGATCGAGGCTTTCCTCCGCTTCGCACCGACCGTTCACGACTACCACCTCGGCCTGGGCATCAACGCAGCGACGTCCTGGGCGTCCTTGGCGGACCTCGGTTTGCAACTGCGCGTCAACCGGCGCGTCCACGGCCGGTTCGGGCTGGACACCTGGGGCTGGATGACGCTGCATATGGCAGGCAATATGTTCCGCCTGGGACGGTTGCAGTTCCACCTTGTCCGCAGCAATGGCAGCGAATCCCCATCGCCATCCACTGCGGCTTCCGGCTGGGAACTGGGCGTGCACATTCCCGAAGACGGGAGCCTCTCCCCCGGGGTAGTCGATCAGGCCTTTGCTGAAGCCCGTACCTTCTTCGCCCAGCACTTCCCGGACAAACCGGTGACTGAGGCCACCTGCGATTCATGGATGCTGGACCCCTATCTCGCGGAGCACCTTTCCGCGGGCAACATTGCCTCGTTTGCCCGGCGTTTCACGGTGAGCCACTGCACCGATGCCCCCGCCGACGCCGTGTATTTCACGTTCCGGCAACGTGGCCTTGAGGGCCTGGAGGCCCTGCCGCGGAAGACTTCCCTGCAGCGTGTGGTCCTGGAAAGAATCGACGACGGCGGAAATTGGCAGCTCGGCCACGGTCGGCTGGCCCTTTAGGCCGCCCGGACGGCCGGCAGCGAAGCCGTCATCTGGGCTGACTCACAGTTTGCTGATCCGGACAGGAACCGAGCACCCGCTTCATGGCGTCTTTCTCCGCCTGGGTGACCCACAGCCGATAAGCTGCTTTGACCGAGATCTGGCGCGCTACGTAGTGGCACCGGAAGTTCTTGTTGGGCGGAAGCCAGGTTGCGGCGTCGCCGGCCCCCTTCTTGACGTTTTGCGGGCCGTCGGCGGCGATGAGGTTCAGGGGATCGTTGGCCAGCAGTTGCCGTTGTCCTGCGGAGAGCTGCTTGGCGCCTTTCTGCCACGCGTCAGCCAATGCCACCACATGGTCGATCTGCAGGGCGGCACTGGTTTTAGGTCCGCGCCGAAACGCCATCTCTACCCCGGTGTAGGGCTCTTGAAGGCGCCCTGCCGTCACCTTGCATGGTGATCCAGCGCTGAACTCCACGGCGCTCAAATCCCTGCGGAGGACGTCGTTGCGGGTATCGCACCCGTTCCGGTCAACGTCCAGCCATGCCTGCCCAAAGGCTGCCCGATCGTAGTCGTTGGCTGTCCCGCGGCCTTTGACCTCCAGCTGTTCAAGCGCTGCAACCGCGCTCCGGGCCGGTACGCGTGCCGCTCCGGGGAGGGGTTTCATCCAGTCCGGATTGAAGACCGGGGCGGCACTGGGTCCGGTGTTCCAGGGGCCCGCGGCTTCGAACTGCCCTGCTGTGAAGAACCAGCCGAGGCCTGCCGCGAGAGCCGCGGACGCCGCTGCGAGAATGGCCCAGGCCAGGCGGTTCCGGCGGCGAGCCCGCGTGTAGGCAGGCCAAGTGCGGCTCAAGGAGGCTCCATCCGGTTGGTGACGTATTGCCCTTTGAGACTAGGACAAAGCACCGACATCGGAGCCTGTATCCACAGTGTGCAGGAGAAGTCACACGGTGGAGCAAGCCATGGGGTGGTTGTCGCCGTGGCTACTGTTCGCGCATGACGCGCCGCAGGTCGTCGGCGGCAACTTCCAGGAGAGTCCGCAATTGTGCAACGCGTTCATCGGAGACGTCCCCGGCGGCGTTGGCCTTGACTGCCTGGTCCAGAAGTTTCTGTGCCTGCTTGTGGTTTGCCTTCGCGACATCCAGCGCGTGTTCCAGCGTGGTTTCGTGTTCCAGCGTCGATTCGTTTTCCATGCACCCATTGTGGGCAGGTTTCCCGGCCGATTCCAGTGATCCGGCCGGGAAACCCCTGTCTAAGTACCGATGCTTAGGCGTTGGCTGCCTCAAGCACCGCAATGGGAGCGACCACGTCACGCGCAGGGAACGACGGCGGGTTGACCCCTGCCATCTCTTCCATCACGCGTACCACCTGGCAGGAGTACCCGAATTCGTTGTCGTACCAGACGTAAAGAACGAGGTTCTTGTCGGTGGAGATGGTGGCAAGCCCGTCAACGATGCCCGCACGGCGGGAACCAACGAAGTCCGTGGAAACGACGTCCGGGGAGTCGATGTAGTCGATCTGCTTCCGCAGCTGGGAGTGCAGCGACATCTCGCGGAGGTAGTCGTTGACCTCGTCGCGCGTGGTGCTCGTGGAGAGGTTGAGGTTCAGGATAGCCATGGACACGTCCGGGGTAGGAACGCGGATGGCGTTGCCCGTCAGCTTGCCCTGCAGCTCCGGGAGGGCCTTGGCAACGGCCTTGGCAGCACCCGTTTCGGTGATGACCATGTTGAGCGCGGCGGAACGTCCGCGGCGGTCGCCCTTGTGGAAGTTGTCGATCAGGTTCTGGTCGTTGGTGAAGGAGTGCACCGTCTCAACGTGGCCGTGGACGATGCCGAATTTGTCGTTGATGGCCTTCAGGACCGGAGTGATGGCGTTGGTGGTGCAGGAAGCGGCGGTGACGATCTTGTCTTCGTCAGTGATGTCGCCCTGGTTGATGCCGTGCACGATGTTCTTCAGGTTGCCCTTGCCCGGAGCAGTCAGGAGCACGCGGGCCACACCCTTGCTCTGCAGGTGCTGGGACAGTCCCTCGGCGTCGCGCCAGCGGCCGGTGTTGTCCACTACCAGGGCATCCTTGATGCCGTAGGCCGTGTAGTCCACCGTGGCGGGGTTGTCCGAGTAGATGACCTGGATCTGGACACCGTTGGCGGTGATCGTGTTGGCTTCCTCGTCCACGCGGATCGTGCCCTCGAAGGAACCGTGGACCGAGTCGCGGCGCAACAGGCTGGCACGCTTGACGAGGTCGTTGTCCGCGCCCTTGCGGACCACGATGGCGCGCAGGCGCAGGCCGTGGCCACCCCCGGCCTTCTCGATCAAGATGCGTGCCAGGAGGCGGCCGATGCGCCCGAAACCGTAGAGTACGACGTCCGTGCTGGTGCGGTTGTCAGCGCCGCGCTTGCCGACGATGTCCGCCAGTTCGGTACGGAGGAAAGCGTCCAGGGACGCACCTTCACCTTCGGCACGGTATTTCTCGGTGAGGCGTGCGATGTCGATTGCTGCCGCGCCGAGCTCCAGCTCAGCCAATGCATTCAGCAGCGGTGCAGTCTCTTCCAACTGCAGCTCAGTGTTGCTCATCCGACGCGCGAAGCGGTGGGCCTTCAGGATGTTCATGGTGGACTTGTTGATCAGGCTACGGCCGTGGATGCTGGTGACCACGTTGTTTTCCCGGTACAGCCGGCCGATCACCGGAATCATGGCTTCGGCGAGGGCCTCCCGGCCCATCCACTTATCAAGACAAGAATCTGACGTCTGGCTCACAGAACTACCTTCCTTGGGTCAACCACATACGTCCTCGTATGCAGATGGCGTCGGCCGCCCGGAGTAGTCCTGCGGCACATGCGCCGCAGGCTTCGGTCCACCCGCAGCGCCTTGAACGAGAGCAAAGAAAATCCGCCGGCTGCGAACGCAGACCAGCGGCAGAACCTCTACGTTCGCTAACCATTCTAGGGCGCCACAGGCGCCACTTCCTCGCCGAGGGGCGTGAAATCACTCACAGCGGCGTCACAATCGGAAAGCAGGGCAGGCACAACCGAAAAGGTGCAGCCACCGCTGCAGGAAGTGCAGGGAGAGAGTGGATGGGTTGGCCGATACGCCGGGTTCTGTCATCCCCTGCCGTTGCCGGCAGAGGAGTGGCGGCCATCCATCTACGAACGCCGTTGCCGACGCCCTCCAGCAGCCTACCCGGACACTCGGGCGAGCAGCCCTCGAACGTGTCCTGTCTGGCCTTGCTCCGGGTGGGGTTTACCTAGCCTCCCCGGTCACCCGGGGAGCTGGTGGTCTCTTACACCACCGTTTCACCCTTACCTGCGCTTGGTGCGGGCACCAGAACGCGGGCGGTCTGTTCTCTGTGGCACTGGCCTGCGGGTTACCCCGAGTGGGCGTTACCCACCACCCTGCTCTGCGGAGCCCGGACGTTCCTCGAGCCACTTGCGTGGCGCGCGACCGCCTGGCCAACCCATCCGCCCTTCAGTCTACCGGCGTCAGGCGCCCGCCCTGTCACCGGTAATATCGACGGGTGCTGATTCCCCTGCCGCCTTCCGAAGGCAAGACCCCCGCTGCCAAAGGCCCTGCCATTGATTGGGAGGCGTTGAGCTTCCCGGAACTGAACCCCTACCGGGCCAAGGTGCTGGACGCATTGGGAACGGTCAGCGCCCACGAGGACGCCCTCGCCTTGCTGGGCGTCGGCGCCTCCTTGCGGGACGACGTCGAACGCAATACCCGGCTGCACGCCGAACCGGCGGCGCCTGCCCACCAGGTCTATTCGGGCGTGCTGTATGACGCATTGGGCTTTGGCACCATGACACCGACCCAGCGACGGAAGGCAACGGAGTCCATCCTGGTGGTCTCCGCCCTGTGGGGCGCCATTGGCTTTGGCGACCATGTGCCCGCCTACCGGCTGTCCATGGGAACCGCACTGCCCGACGTCGGACGCCTCGCCTCCTACTGGAAACCCCAACTGACGGCCGCCCTCGCCGGCCGCACCGAGGGGGAACTGCTGGTGGACTGCCGCTCCAGCACCTACGCGGCTGCCTGGGCTCCCCCGCCGGCGCAGACCGTCTCTGTCAACGTGTTCACGGAGGCCAACGGCAAGAGGACCGTGGTAAGCCACTTCGCCAAGCACACGCGCGGCGAACTGGCCAGGCACCTGCTGACACGTCGCGGAAAAACACCGGCCACACCTGTTCAGCTCCTCAAAGCCACCCAGGAGGCGTGGACCGCCGAACTTGTTGAGGGCACTGCACGCAAACCGCACGCGCTCAACATCATTCTGAGGGGCTAGTCGACTAGTTCCACTCGGCGGACCGGACCAGGATGCATCCCGAATCCGGGCAGAAGACGATCTCGTCCTCGGCGGCTGCTTTCACTTCTGCGAGGTCGCCGGGGCTGAGTGTCATGCCGGACCCCTCGGACTTGCCGTGGAAGAGCCGGGCCGCACCTACGCCGCGCTTGGCAATGGTCTTTTCGTAGATCGCGAGCATGGTGGGGTCCAGGGTCTCCGCAAAAGCTGCCCGCTGCCCGCGGACAACCGCCTCTTCCGCGGCAACCTCCGCGATGGCTTCATCGAGTTCGGCCCTGATGGCACCAAAAGATCCTTGGATGTCGTCCACGATCGCCTGTTGCGCTGCCTGCCGTTCCCGCAGTCCGTCCAGGCGTTCAAGGATCTCCAGCTCGATGTCTTCCAGGTCCGAGCGGCGCTTGTTGAGGGAGGCGATATCGTTCTGCAGCGCAACCAAGTCCTTGGAAAGTCCTGTTCCGCTGTTGAGCCGGGCCTCGTCCCTGTCAATCCGTGAAACCACCTGCTCCACGTCAGCTTCCGCGCGGCGCAGCTCCGCTTCGGCGTCGTGCACGGCCAGCTTGGCCGCACCGAGTTCGCCGTTGGCCACGGTGAGGGCATCAGTCAGGTCCACGATCCGGGGATCCGTCTCCAGGACCTTCCGGCGTCCGGCCAGCGACTTCAGCTTGGCGTCTAGTCCCTGCAGATCAAGCAATTTCAGTTGTTCTGCCGGTGCTGCTTTCGCCACGCTTACCTCCGCTGGTCTGTGTTTTCCCTACGGTTTGCCCGTATGTTCCTAGACTCTAGTCCCCGCCGGGAGTCAGGATGAAGTCCCAGGGATCGCTGTTGGTGCTGCTGACGCGGATCTCGACGTCGAAGCCCTGGTCCATGAGCACGTTGCCAAGCGCTTCGGCCGCGACGGGAAGCCACAGCCATTCGCTGGCGAAATGCGAGACGTCAATGAGGTAAGGCCTGCCATTCACCGCACCTTCGCGGGCTTCAGAGGCAGGGTGGTGGCGCATGTCCGCGGTCACGTAGACATCGGCGTGGTTGGCGCGGACGGTGTCGAACAGGCTGTCACCTGCCCCGCCGCAGACGGCGACCCGGCGCACCAGGCCGTCCTTGTCGCCTGCCACCCGAACACCGCCGGCCACTGCCGGCAGCATCCCGAACACCCTTGCGGCGAAGTCGCCGAGCGTCATCAACTCGGGCAGGTCCCCCACGCGGCCGATCCCTTCTTCAGGCAAGCCGTTCGCCGCGGTTGCCAGCGGCGTGACGTTGTCCAGGCCCATGGCATCGGCCAGCACATCAGATACTCCTCCTACGGCCGAGTCCCCGTTGGTGTGCACAGTGAGCAGTCCCGTTCCGGCCTCAATGAGGCGGTGCACGGCCAGGCCCTTGGCCGAGGTGGCAGCGACGGAGTTCACCCCTTTGAGCAACAGCGGGTGATGGGTTATGAGGAGTTCGGCGCCCCATTCGATCGCTTCATCAATGACATCCAGGGTGGGGTCAACAGCGAAGAGGACTTTGGTGACCGGAACATCGGGGCGGCCAACAACCAGCCCCACCTCGTCCCAGTCCTCCGCGAGGGATTCGGGCCAGAGTTCCTCCACTGCCAGCAGGACCTGGCCCAGGGTCGGTTCCCCGTTCGCGTCGATCGTGCCGGCTTCATCGCCGGTGTCCCCGTTGGAATGGGCGGTGTCTACTGCTTCCATGCTCTTATTCTTACCTACGCAGCCGGATCAGTCAGGGTCCGGCCACGGGCCAAGGTGCAGGAGGCTGCTCGATTCCGTCACCGTCCCGTAAGGTGTTGCGGGAATCATCACGCCCTGCGAGCCATTGAAGAGATCATGAAAACTTTCGTACTTGGCGGCGGCTGCTTCTGGTGCCTTGATGCCGTTTACCAAAAGACCCGCGGTGTCAGCTCGGTTGTCTCCGGCTATACAGGCGGCCATCTGCCCGATCCCGACTACTACGAGGTGTGCTCCGGAACCACCGGGCATGCCGAGGTGGTGGCGGTGACCTTTGACGAAGCCTCGGTTCCGGAAGAGGTCATCCTCGACATGTTCTTCGCCCTGCACGACCCCACCACGTTGAACCGCCAGGGCTACGACGTGGGCACGCAGTACCGCTCCTCGATGTTCTACACCACCACAGAGGAGAAGATCCTTTTCGAGGAAGCCATTGAGCGCGCCCAGGCATTGTGGTCGAATCCGATTGTTACGGAAGTTACCAGGCTGGGTCATTTCTACGATGCAGAAGATATCCACCAGAACTACTACGCAAAATTCCCGAACCAGGGCTACTGCCAGGTGATTATTAACCCGAAGCTGGCCAAGGCCAGGAAATATTACTCCGCATGGCTAATTGCTTAGCGGGGTTTCCGCCCCGCTGGTTAGGCTGACCTCAGCAATCCCTCTTCAGAGATAGGCATACATTTTCATGGCAAGGATCTACGACGACGTCACCCAGTTGGTCGGACGCACCCCGCTTGTCCGGTTGAACCGCCTTACCGAAGGACTTGACGCCACTGTTGCGGTCAAGCTGGAGTTCTACAACCCGGCCAACAGCGTCAAGGACCGCATCGGCGTGGCCATCATCGACGCCGCCGAGAAGTCCGGTGCCCTGAAGCCCGGCGGCACCATCGTCGAAGGAACCTCCGGAAACACGGGCATCGCCCTTGCTTTGGTGGGCGCAGCCCGCGGCTACAAGGTCATCCTCACCATGCCGGAGACCATGTCCACGGAACGCCGTGTCATGCTCCGCGCCTACGGCGCCGAAATCGTCCTCACCCCGGGTTCCGAAGGCATGCGCGGTGCGGTGGAGAAGGCCCAGGAAATCGTAGCCAACACCGAGAACTCCATTTGGGCACGCCAGTTCGCCAACGAGGCCAACCCCCAGGTGCACCGTGACACCACGGCCGAGGAAGTCTGGGCAGATACCGACGGCGAAGTGGACATCTTCGTTGCGGGCGTCGGCACCGGCGGCACCATCACCGGCGTCGGACAGGTCCTGAAGGAACGCAAGCCCGGCGTCCAGATCGTGGCCGTCGAACCCAAGGACTCCCCCATCCTGAACGGCGGCGCCCCGGGCCCGCACAAGATCCAGGGCCTTGGAGCGAACTTCGTTCCCGAAATCCTGGACACCAACGTCTACGACGAGGTGCTCGACGCCACGCTCGAAGATTCCGTCCGTGTTGCCCGCGAACTCGGTGCCCGCGAAGGCATCCTGGGCGGCATCTCCTCCGGCGCGATCGTGTGGGGCGCACTGGAACTGGCCAAGCGCCCCGAAAACGCCGGCAAGCTGATTGTGGCTGTGGTCTGCGACTTCGGCGAACGTTACATCTCCACCGTGCTGTTTGACGATATCCGCGGCTGATCCTTCGCCCGCACCCACCCCGTTCCTGTAGAAAGGTCTTTGTGAGTTTCTTCGCAAGGCTTAAGGAAGACCTCGACGCCGCCCGGTCCCACGACCCGGCGGCTCGAGGTTCTTTTGAGAACTTTTTCGCCTACTCCGGCCTGCACGCCATTTGGGCCCACCGGCTGACGCACAAGCTGTGGCAGAATCCGGCCCTCCGTTTTCCTGCCCGGCTGATATCACAGCTGGCCCGGTTCATGACCGGTATCGAGATCCATCCCGGTGCCACGATCGGGCGCCGTTTCTCCATTGACCACGGCATGGGGGTGGTGATCGGAGAGACCTCTGAGATCGGTGACGACGTCATGATCTACCATGGGGTAACGTTGGGCG
Source organism: Paenarthrobacter ureafaciens (assembly GCF_004028095.1). NCBI lineage: Bacteria > Bacillati > Actinomycetota > Actinomycetes > Micrococcales > Micrococcaceae > Paenarthrobacter > Paenarthrobacter ureafaciens. The sequence continues at coordinate 306,043 of NZ_SBHM01000006.1, forward strand.
GCCGTTCACTGGCCAAGGTCAAGCGGCACCCGACCATCGGTGACCGGGTCACCATCGGCGCGGGGGCAAAGGTGCTGGGTCCCATCACGATCGGTGCGGACAGCGCCATCGGCGCCAACGCCGTGGTGGTGAAGAACGCTCCCCCGGAGTCCATCATCACCGGCATCCCCGCCACGTGGCGGCACAGGGATGCAAGGTCGGAGACCAAGCCGGCGGTGGACCCCGCCGAGTACTACATCGAATACCGGATCTAGCAAGCACGGTCCGGAAGAATCCCGGCGCCCCGGGATCCCTCGCCCCACGGCAGGGATCCCGGGGCGTTTGTGCCTTCACGGCCCGGGAGATCGATGCGCCCTGGGACGGCAAAGGCCGGTTCCTCCCGGTGTGTGCGGGAGGAACCGGCCTTTGCGTTGAACGTGGTTAGTGGGTGTCCACTGCCGAGATTTCGGACTTGTCCTCGCCCCACAGCGTGTGGAACGTGCCCTCGGCGTCGACGCGGCCGTAGGTGTGGGCACCGAAGAGGTCGCGCTGGCCCTGGATCAGGGCAGCGGCGACGCGCTTGCGGCGCAGGCCGTCGTAGTAGGCCAGGGAGGAGGAGAAGACCGGTACCGGGATACCCAGCTGAACGGCGGTGGCCACAACGCGGCGCCATGCCGGCAGTGCCTCAGCGATGGCCTTGGTGAAAGCCGGCGCGAAGAGCAGGTTGGCGGGCTTTTCCTCGGCGGCGTAGGCGTTGGTGATGTCCTTGAGCAGTTCAGCGCGGATGATGCAGCCTGCGCGCCACAACGAGGCGATCTCGTCCAGCTTCAGGTCCCAACCGTATTCCTTGGCGGCAGAGGTCAGCATGTCCAGGCCCTGGGCGTAGGAAACCAGCTTGGAAGCGTACAGCGCCTGGCGGACATCCTCGACGAACGTCTCGGGGATTTCGACGGCGGCTTCCGCCCCTTCCAGCAGCTCCTGGCCTAGCTTGCGCTGTTCAGCCTGCGAGGACAGTGCGCGGGCGAAGACGGACTCGGCGATGCCGGACACCGGCGAGCCCAGCTCGAGTGCGGAGATAACAGTCCAGCGGCCGGTGCCCTTCTGGCCTGCGGCGTCAACCACAACATCCACGAAAGGCTTGCCGGTCTTGGCGTCCACGTGGCCAAGGACCTCGGCGGAGATTTCAATCAGGAAGGAGGACAAATCGCCCTTGTTCCATTCAGCGAAGATCTTGGCCTGTTCGGCCGGTTCGATGCCTGCACCAGAGCGCAGGAGATCGAAGGCTTCGCCGATGACCTGCATGTCGGCGTATTCGATGCCGTTGTGGACCATCTTGACGAAGTGGCCTGCACCGTCGGTGCCGATCCAGGCGCAGCACGGTTCGCCGTCGACCTTGGCGGAGGTCTTTTCCAGCAGCGGGCCGAGCGCGTCGTAGGACTCGCGGGAACCGCCGGGCATGATGGACGGGCCGTTGAGCGCGCCTTCTTCGCCTCCGGAGACACCGACGCCCACAAAGTGGAGGTCCTTCTTGGCCAGCGCGGCTTCCCGGCGGCGGGTGTCCTCGTAGTGCGAGTTACCGGCGTCGATGATGATGTCGCCGGCTTCGAGCAGCGGCTCAAGCTGTTCGATGACGTTGTCCACGGGGGCACCGGCCTTGACCATGATCAGGACACGGCGCGGCTTCTCCAGCGAGTCGACAAGCTCCTGCAGCGTCTCCGTGCGGATGAAATCGCCCTCTGACCCGTGCTTTTCAAGGAGCGCGTCGGTCTTCTCCACGGAACGGTTGTGGAGTGCCACGGTGAAGCCGTTGCGGGCAAGGTTGCGGGCAAGGTTGGCGCCCATCACCGCGAGGCCGGTGACACCGATGTGTGCTGACATCAAAACTCCAATTCGATCGTGCATAGTCCTGCAGGCAGCAGGAAGCGATTTCGTTAACAGGGGCTGTAATAAACCATACGTATTAAATTCGCGGGCCGGTAGCCTGGCTCACGTTGTGGGACAGCGCCGCGTCATAAAACAGTCTAAGATGACGCGGCTTTCCGGTGCGGGCGGCACGAACGTGCCGTACGTGCCGAACAGGGCCGAAGCAGGCGGCCTGCCTTCCGGGCGGACTATGCGCCACTATGCTTACCACTATGTCAACCAGCCTCCACCACCGCGCCGTCGAGCATCTGGGAACCCGGATCGTGGGTGGCACCCTCCCCACAGGCCACGTCATGCTGGCCGAGCACTTGGAAGAAGAGTTGAATGTCTCCCGTTCCGTCGTGCGCGAAGCAGTTCGGGTGCTCCAATCGCTGGGACTGGTGGAAACCATCAAGCGGGTGGGCATCAGGGTCCTGCCTGCCCACCGCTGGAACCCCTTCGATCCCCTGGTCATCCGCTGGCGGCTGGCCGGTGAAGCCCGTGGCGCCCAGTTGCGGTCGCTGGCTGAGCTGCGCTCCGCCGTCGAGCCCGTAGCTGCCGAACTGGCCGCCGGCAACGCACCGGACGCCCTGCGGCAAGAGCTCATGGACATCTCCCTTGCCATGCGGGAAGCGGGCGACGCCGGGGACACAGCCCGCTTCCTGGAACTGGATATCCGGTTCCACGCCTTGGTGCTGTCCGGCTCAGGCAACGAGATGTTCGCCAACTTGATCGGCCAGGTTACTGAAACGTTGACCGGCCGCACCGTTCACGGCCTGATGCCTGAGCACCCGCAGCAACAGGCCCTGCAATGGCACATCGATGTTGCCGAGGCGATCCATGCAGGAGACGGCCCCCGGGCCCGGGAGGCCTCGGATCAGATCATGCGGCACACCATTGCGGAGCTGGCCCCCATCTGGGAAAGCCAGCCCCGCGTGTTCGTTCCCGTAGCCAGGACCTAATCCCGGAAGTTCAGCAGTACCTTCCCGGATTCTGCTGAGTTCTTTGCCACCTCAAACGCTTCGAGGCCGTGGTTGAGGTCGAATTCGTGCGTAACCACGGGGTCCACGGCCAGCGAGCCGTCGGCCAACGCCGTAATGACCTCGTCGATCTCGTCGTTGAAGCGGAAGGAACCGAGCAGTTCCAGTTCCCGGGTAATGGCCAACGAAATGAAGACCGGCTGGGGACCTGAGGGCAGCAAGCCCACCATCACCACCTTGCCTCCCCTGGTGGCCCCCTTGATGGCCGACACCAGCCCGAAGTGGCTGCCCGAGGACTCGATGACGATGTCGGCGTCGACGGCGGCAATGGCCTCGGCGTCGTCGCCCTTCAGAACCGCATCCGCGCCTACCGCGCGTGCTATCTCCAGAGGCTTGTCATGCATGTCGACGGCGACGATCCGCGACGCGCCGTTGCGCTTCAGCACCGCAACAGCCAAGGCGCCGATCGGCCCGCTGCCGATCACCAGGGCAGTCTTCCCGGCAACATCCCCGGCGCGCGCTACGGCGTGCCAGGCGACGCTCGCCGGTTCCACGAGGGCGGCCGTCCGGAGATCCAGGTTTTCCGGCAAGGCCCGCAGCATCCTGGACGGAAGGTTCGAGTAGCGGCTGAAGGCGCCGTCAGTGTGCGGGTACCGCGCAGCACTGCCCAGGTAGGTGCAGCCAGGAGAAAGGTTCGGCCTGTCCTCCGGATACCGGACGTCACCCGGGGCGGGAGTGGCAGGGTGGACAGCCACCGGCGTGCCGGCTTCCGGACCACTGCCGTCCGCCGCCTGCTGGAGGACGACCCCGACGATTTCGTGGCCAAGGACCATTGGTTCCTTGAGGATGGACTCACCGGCTGCGCCATGAAGCCAGTAGTGCAGGTCCGATCCGCAGATTCCCCCGTAGGCGATCTCAACAATCGCTTCGTCGGGTGCGGGGCGGGTCAGCGGAAGGTCTTCGATACGCAGGTCGCCCTTGCCGTGGGCCACCACAGCGGGTCCGGATGCTGGAAGCGTGATGCCCATCAGACCACCACCGTCATTCCGCCGTCGACGAAGATCGTCTGGCCGTTGACGAAGTTGGAGGCCTGCGACGCCAGCCAAACAGTGGGTCCGGCGAGGTCAGCCACCGTGCCCCAGCGGTTGGCGGGCGTCCTGCCCAGGATCCACGAGTTGAAGTCTTGGTCGTCAACCAGGTTCTGGGTCATTTCCGTGTGGATGTATCCCGGTGCAATGCCGTTGATTTGCAGCCCGGAAGCTGCCCATTCCGCGGTCATGGCGCGGGTCAGGTTCCGCAAGCCGCCTTTGGCCGCAACATAGGGCGCGATGGTGGGGCGGGCGAGGTCGGTCTGCACCGAGCAGATGTTGATGATCTTGCCGCTGCCCCTGGGGATCATGTGCCGGGCAGCTTCACGGCCCACCAGGAAGGCGCTGGTGAGGTCGGTGGTGATGACGCGTTCCCAGTCCTTGACGTCAAGGTCGAGCATGGGAACCCGGTGCTGGATGCCGGCATTGTTGACCAGGATGTCCAGTGGGCCGACGTTCTTCTCGACCCAGTCCACGCCCTCAGCGGCGGAGGCAGCGTCGGTGACATCGAAAGCCCGGCTTTGGACCCGTCCTTCGGGGTAATCGGCGGCCATTGCCTGCTGCGCAGCCTGAAGCCGCTCGCTGTTGATTCCGTTCAGCACCACCGTCGCCCCGGCATCGGCAAGGCCCCGGGCGAGGGCGTTGCCGATCCCCCGGCTTGAACCGGTGACCAGCGCAACGCGGCCGGTCAGATCGAATAGTCCACTCATGGTTATGTTGATTTCCTTCGTGTTCGGGTCCGGCAAGGGCTTGTTCGTGCCGGTCGGATGGGATTTGTTAGCTGTTGGCCGGCGACCCGGCGGCCGGTGACCCGGCCGGCGGTGACCAGGCGGGAATGGCGCCCAGGTTGGCGACGGTTTGCCGGACAACGGCCAGGTCCTGGTCACCCAGCCCTTGGCGCTTCAGTTCGGCGTAAAGCTCAGTGGCGGCCGTCGCGATAGGGACAGCGGTCCCGGCTGCCCGGGCGCTGTCCAGGACAAAGCCGAGGTCCTTGTGCATGAATTTAGCGGGACCCGTGGGGTGGTAGTCCTTGGCTGCGAGGCGGGGTCCAATGACCTCCAGGACACGGCTTCCCGCCAAGCCGCCGGACAGGACGTCAAACAGGGCTTCCACATCCATGCCCGAGTGTTCGGCGAGTTCCGCCGCCTCGGCGAGTGCCGCCGTCGTACTTCCCACGATCAACTGGTTGCACGCCTTGGCGAGCGACCCGGATCCCAGTCCGCCCATGCGCCGGACCGTGGAACCCATGGTCGAAAAAAGCGGGTGAAGCCGCTCGAAGTCCGCCTCGGATGCGCCCACCATGATGGCGAGCGTCCCCTGCTGCGCGCCCACCGTGCCGCCGCTGACCGGCGCATCCACCACTACGGCTTTCCCGGCACTGGCCTCGGCCACGGTGTCACCGAACCGTCGGACTTCGATCGGGGAGACACTGCTCATGATGACGACGGCGGTACCTGCTGCCGGGGGCACGGCCCGCCACGCGGACAGCAGGCCAGTGGCTGCGTCCTCGATGAAGGGCAGGTCAGGCAGCATGAACACGATGACCGGCTCATCCCGCAGATCGCCGACGCTGGCCGCGCGCTTAATGGCCGGAACCGCGTCGAAGGCGCCTTCGGACCTGTTCCATCCCGTCACGTCCCAGCCGCCCGCAGCCAGGTTCGCGGCCATCGGAGCCCCCATCAGGCCCAGGCCTACGAAGCCTGCCCGCCTGCCGGGAGCCGATCCGGTGCTGTTCATGGGTTCGCCCTCACTTCTTCGTGGTCATATCGGAGAAATCTGTTCAATATCCTAGCCGTCATTCAGTATGATGAACACTATGACGACTGATGAACTTACCATCGCGATCGCTGTGCCCCTCGAAGCTGAGTACGTAGAGCAGATCCGTGCTGTTGACCCTTCCGTGACCGTCCTCTACGAGCCGGACCTGCTGCCCCCCGAGCGTTTCCCGGCCGACCACGCCGGCGACCCCCGCTTCGAGCGCACCCCTGAGCAGGACGAGCGCTACTGGTCGATGCTGAACAAAGCCCAGGTTCTGTACGGCTTCCCGAACGAGAGCCCGGCGGGCCTGGCCAGGATCGCCGAAAGCAACCCCCGCCTGCAATGGATCCACGCCATGGCCGCGGGAGCAGGCGGCGCCGTCAAGGCATCGGGCCTCGATCCCGAAACCCTCCGGAAGTTCCACGTCACCACCTCAGCGGGCGTGCACGCGCTCCCCCTCGCTGAATTCTCCGCTTTCGGCATCCTGAACGGGTTCAAGCGCAGTGCTGAGTTGGCCCAGGACCAGGCTGCCAAGGTGTGGCCTGAGCTGCGGACCCCCACCAGGCTTGCCAATGGCTCCAAGGTTGTCATTGCAGGCCTCGGCGAGATCGGCATGGAGACGGCACGGATCGCACGGGCCCTTGGCATGAAGGTCAGCGGCACCAAGCGCAATGTCGAAGCCATTGAAGGAATCGACGAGGTCACCACCAACGACGGACTCGCCGGCCTGGTTGCCGACGCCGACGCCGTGGTCAACACCCTGCCCGGCACCCCCTACACGGAGAAGCTTTTCAGCACCGGGATCTTCTCCGCAATGAAGCCCGGGACAGTGTTCGTCAACGTTGGGCGCGGCACGGTAGTGGACGAGGACGCGCTGCTCGAAGCCCTCAACAACGGGCAGGTCTCCTATGCTTGCCTCGACGTTTTTGCTGTTGAGCCGCTCCCCCGGGACAGCCCGCTCTGGAGCCACCCCAAGGTGCTGGTGTCCCCGCACACCTCAGCACTCAGCGCTGCCGAGAACCGCCTCATTGCAGAACGCTTCTGCAGCAACCTCCGCAAGTTCATCGACGGGGAGGATCTCCCGCACCTCGTGGATCCGGTGCACTTCTACTAAACCCGCGCCACCAACAAAGGCTCCAACCCCCGGACTGAACCGGCCGCCGGGGGTTGGGGCCTTTTGCTGTGTGGCCCACCGCGGCGGGTTCGCGGGAATTCTGCGGGCACCCAGGGAAACTTCGCGCCGCACGGCAGCTTTCCGGCGAACACGTGGGCCCGCGAACGCCAGCTTTCCCGCGAACGCGTGGGCCGGCTCCCGTGGAAAGCAATGGCACACGCGAAAGGGCGGCTTCGCCGTGCGAAGCCGCCCTTTCAGGGGTTTACAGCCCTACTTGGCGTCCTCCGTGCTGACGAGGTCGCGTCCCACCGTCTCCGGGGTGAAGAAGGTGGTGACGAAGGAGATCAGCGCCAGGACAAGCGAGTAGATGGCAAGGACCAGCCACGAATGGTTGGTGGCCGCCAGCAATACTGCTCCAAGCAGCGGGGCGATGCCGCCGGCGATGACTGCGGAAATTTCCCGGCTCATGGCCACGCCGGTAAACCGGTACTGCGAACCAAAGAGCTCAGGAAGCAAGGGGCACTGCGGGCCGAGCATGGACTGTACGCCGATCGCGATGCCCACTGCCATGACAATCCATACCAACGTGACGTTGCCCAGGGTGACCAGGTAGAAGGCCGGAACAGCAATGATCGCCTGGAAGAGGGCACCGTAACGGTAGACCGGAACACGGCCGAACCTGTCGGACAAAGCACCGAAGGTAACCACCAGGATGGCTGCGAAACCTGCGGCAATCAGCAGGCCGACAGGGCCAATGGAGTTATTGCCCGCGAAAACACCGGCCGGCATGCTCATGAACGACACCAGCAGGGCCGAGTAGATGGAAGAGTTGCCGTTTTCTCCCATACGGAGCCCGATGCCCACCAGGACGTTCTTCTTGGAATGCTTCCACAGCGCACCGATGGGGTTCTTGACGACGTTCTTGTGCTTCTCAAGTTCCTGGAAAGCCGGAGTTTCCTTGAGCTTAAGGCGAATGAAGACCGCAACGATGATCAGGATGAAGCTGGCCAGGAAGGGAACGCGCCACAGCCAGCCTTGAAGGACCGAGGTGTCCGCCATGGCAATCAGGGCAAACGTGCCGGCGCCCAGGAGCGTGCCGAGCTGGATACCCACGAACGGCAGGGAGGCGAAGAACCCACGACGGCGGCGCGGGGCCACTTCCGAGATCAGCGTCGTTGCGCCGGCCTGCTCCGCGCCGGCACCGAGGCCTTGGATGATCCGGAGGGTCACCAGCAGAACTGCGCCCAGCATGCCCGCCTGTTCGAACGTGGGGAGCAATCCGATGGCGAAGCTGGCGGTGCCCATCAAGGCGATGGTCAGGATCAGTACCATCTTCCGGCCGAACCGGTCACCGATGAAGCCGAAGATCAGCCCGCCGAAGGGACGCGCCGCGAATCCGACGCCGTACGTCGCGAAGGACGCGATGAGGGCGCCGTCCGGCCCCAGAGGAGCAAAGAACAACGGCCCGAAGATCAAGGCCGAAGCCAAGCCGTAGATGTAGAAGTCGTAGTACTCCAGAGCGGAACCTACGGAACTGGCCAGCGTTGCCCTTCGAAGCTGGTCCGGTTCTACAACCGCGTCGTCAGCCTCCGCTGCGAGCTTTGCATTGGTTTGAGTAATCACAAGCACTCCCTCAACATCACGCGAGGCCCCCGTTGGCCCGGCGAGATAGTGATGGCTTCAACCGCCAAGGTCACTATACTGAACAGCGTACAGCGAGTTGAATCACATGCCAATATTGAAATCAGATTTATTTGCAGGTCGGAGCTTGTCAGCCCATAGGGTTGCCCAGGGATCGGGCCAATTCTTTCAGCTCTTTGACCATGAGCGCGCCCTGCTCTTCGGAATAAGTGGCCTTCAGTGCTGTCACCGACAGTCCAAGGCTGGGTCCATGGGCGCCGTGAGTGGGCACCGGCACGGCCAGGCAAACGACGCCGACGGTCGACTCCTCATCCTCGAAGGCGAAGCCTTGCTTCCGTATGGTCGCAATCTGGGCCTTTAGCTCCTCGGCCGTCCTGAGGGAATTTGCCGTCATGACCGGCAGTGCCATGCCGTCCGGGAACATGGCCTCAATGTCGTGGTCGTGGAGTTGGGCAATCAGCGCCTTGCCCACGCCGCACAGGGACACGGGCATTTTGTCGCCGATGTTGGATGTCAGCCGGACAGCGGGGTGGCCCTCATAGCGGGCCAGATAGATGACGTGGTCACCGTCGAGCATGGCGATGCGCACGGTCTCCCCGGAGAGGGTGGGCGCTTGCTCGCAGTACTTGTAGAACTCCTGGACCTCATCAAGACGGCTCAGATACGCAGCGCCGAGTTCAACGAGCTTGCGCCCCAACGCGAAATCGGCTCCTTGGCGGGTGATAAGTCGCGCCTCTTCCAGGGCAAGCAGCAGATTCGAGGTGGAAGATTTGGGAATCCCCAGCTCCCTGGCGAGGTCACTCAAGGTCAGTCTCCCCGAAGGGGACCCGGCGAGGGCGTCCAGCACTGCGGCAGCCCGGGTCACGGCCGGAGCCGGCGACGATGCTCCCAACCCTTCTGAACGGGCGGTTCGGGAATCAGCCATGATTCTCCTTCGTCGTTGGATCCTGCTGTTCAGTCTGCTGAACAGATCCCATCATAGTGGGTTTTGGAGAGTGAGAACCTACGATTCCCGTCCCGGCGGTTCCGGCAAAAGACACAGAACTGCCCATTGCCGTGATTGCTTTCCATTCATCCGGAGTTCGCTGTATATTCTTTTTCGAGCTCTCCACCGCGGCATCCCCCAATAGTCGCGGTGGAGAGCTCAGCCATTTCCAGGGAAACAGCGGGTCCTGCCTTAGGCGACAGCGTGCATTTCTTCCCTGATGCACCACCCTCCGCCGGCGCCGTCGCGCACGAGTTCCCATGTGGCCAGGGCCGAACCCGGGTTGCCACCGAGGCGGACCTGGACCTGGCACACTTCAATGTCCACCCTGCCCTGCCCGCGAGGCATGCGCTTGGCGGTCTCCCACCAGGCCACCCGTTCAAACCAGCGAACGGGCTCGACCGCTATCTGCCATTCCCTGGCTCCCCGCACCACCGACTCGGGGGTGCCGTCAGCTGTGTTACGTATATAGACGTGCTCCATACCGAGGACACTAGGGGCAGGTACTGACAGGATTGCTGCCGGCAAAAACAAACCCCCGGCTTCTTCCAATGGGAAGATGCCGGGGGTTTTATGTGGTGGGTCCTACCGGGATCGAACCGATGACATCCACGGTGTAAACGTGGCGCTCTACCAGCTGAGCTAAAGACCCTTGCTTGGTTCCGTACGTTCAGCACGTCAACCAACGAACAACGACTCTACATGATCATCCGGCAGAATGACCAATCGAACGTTCCGCTTGATCCAGATCGGGCAAATGCCCCGCCAAATAGCTCAACGCTCCGCTGACGCCCAGGTCCAGCTTCAGCGTTGCGAACTCATCGCCACGGGTGATGCCCCTGTTGATGATGACCACCGGCTTCCCCGCCTTGGCAGCATGGCGGACGAACCTCAGCCCGCTCATGACGGTTAGAGACGATCCGGCCACCAAAAGGGCGCCGGCGTCGTCAACCATGCCATAAGCCCGCTGAACACGATCCTTGGGGACGTTTTCACCGAAATAGACAAAGTCAGGTTTGAGGGTTGCCCCGCAGACGGGACAGACGGCCACCACAAAGGACGTGATGAGTTCCGGATCTTCCACGGTCGCATCCGCATCAGGAGCCATCTCCACCACGCCGGCCTCGACGGCTTTCTGGACAAAGCCCGGGTTCAGCTCCTCGAGGATGGCGGCGAGCAACTTCCTGGAAAAGGTGTGGCCCTGCTCCAGGCAGATGACTTGGTCGAAGCGTCCATGGAGGTCCACCACGTTGACGCTGCCTGCGTCTTCGTGGAGCCTGTCGACGTTCTGCGTAATGAGTCCGCTCAGGAGGCCGCGCTGTTCCATGGCTGCCACAGCGGCATGGCCCACGTTCGGATTGGCGCGGCGCAGATGCGACCATCCGATGTGGTTGCGGGCCCAGTACCGCCGGCGGTTTGCCGCGCTGCGGACGAACTCCTGGTAGGTCATGGGCTTTCTTGGCGCCGATCCCGGTCCCCTGTAATCAGGTATTCCGGAATCCGTACTGAGGCCTGCGCCGGTGAGGACAGCCAGTCGCTTGCCTGCCAGGACCCCATGCGCTTCTTGCAGCCCGGCAACCTCGGCTGGTTCCAAAGCTTCCATGGGTGCGGGGTCCTGGCTGGCGAAGCCTGTCATGCCCACGCCGGGCGTCACGTTGCTCACAGCCGGCCCGGGAGGTGCACTGCTACTGCTCCGCCAAGGCAGACAGCGCGGCACGGTATTCTTCGAGGTCGCGTGCTTGCCCCCGGGGGTTGACTACCACGTAGCGGACGATGCCATCTGCATCGATGATGAACGTTCCCCGAAGAGCCATCCCGCTGTCTTCGTCGAAAACGCCATACTGACGGGCTACTTCCCCGTGGGGCCAGAAGTCGGCCAGAAGATCAAACCCGTAGCCCTCTTTTTCGGCGTAGGCGCGCAAGGAAAACTTACTGTCCACGGAGATGGCGAGCACTGCAGCGTCAGCGTCGTCAAAGGCCCCGATATTGTCCCGGAGCTCACAGAGTTCACCGGTGCAGATTCCTGAGAAAGCAAAGGGATAGAAAACCAGGACCACGTTCCGGCCCCTGAAGTCCGACAACCGGATGGGCTCGCCGTATTGGTTGGACAACTCGAAGTCCGGCGCCGGTTCCCCGGCCGCAGGTACAGTCGCCGGGAGGGATTCGCGTACTTCCGTCACTTGTTCTTCTTTGCCACGAGCCGGGTGGCACTCCAGTCCTTGGAAACTCCGGCCGAGGTTGTCAGGTGGAGCCCGGACGTGGGCGCTGCATCCTGGATATCGGCCGGGGAGACGTAATTGGGACGGCCGGACTTGGGCGTCAGGACCCAAACCACTCCGCCCTCCTTCAAAGTGGTGAGCGAGTCCATCAGGGCATCCACCAGGTCACCGTCGCCGTCGCGCCACCAGAAAATCACGGCATCGACGACGTCATGATCGTCTTCATCCAAGAGTTCTGATCCGGTGAAATCCTCGATATCGTCACGCAAGTCGAAGTCGACGTCGTCGTCATAGCCGCGTTCCTGAATCAGATCCCCATCTTTGAAACCCAATCTTTCCGCCACATTTACCGATGTGGCGGCGTCGGCCTCGCTCACGTTTCCTCCTTTTGAAGTGACTTCCATTACTAAAGCCAACACCCTTTGGGCGCCCGCTTCAAGCCGTCGCAGCTGCGGGCGGCCACTTTCCACCTTACTCCGAGGGCTTTTGCCCGCGCGGAAACTCCGTGTATCCGGCCATGCCACACGTCCGGGTGTGACATACAACGCCTGTGAACGGGTGCGGCTACGCATACCAGCGCCGCGAAAGCTAGAGTGGCCATGAGCGCTTTGGCTGCAGGGCGACCGCCCCGAAGAAATCCACTATGGACAGCCATTCGCTCACAAGACCTGCCCGGCGCATCCGACCGGGCTGTTGAAACCGAGATGTCGCACACGACGCGTTCATGACGGGCAGTTACCCTGCCGGACCTGAGGCGCCGATGGATGCGCCTAAAGGAAGGTTGGACGTGGCTGCAGGAGAAGAGACCTCACACATCCTCAGCGGGTTGACTGCCCAGCTGCCTGATCGTGATCCGGAAGAGACTGCGGAGTGGATTGAGTCCCTTGATGCGTTGATCGCTGAGCAGGGTACTGAGCGTGCGCAGTTCATTATGCGTTCGTTGCTCCAGCGTGCCGGTGCCCGGAGCGTGGGTGTTCCGATGGTGACCACTACTGATTACGTGAACACGATTCCGGTGGATCAGGAGGCTGAGTTCCCGGGTAATGAGGAGTTCGAGCGCCGGTACCGGGCGTATATGCGGTGGAACGCGGCGGTGATGGTTCACCGGGCGCAGCGCTCCGATATCGGGGTGGGCGGGCATATTTCCACGTACGCGGGCGCGGCGACGTTGTATGAGGTGGGTTTCAATCACTTCTTCCGCGGCAAGGACCATCCTTCGGGCGGGGACCAGGTGTTTTTCCAGGGCCACGCGTCCCCGGGCATGTACGCGCGTGCGTTCATGGAAGGGCGGTTGAGCGAGGAGGATCTGGACGGGTTCCGGCAGGAGAAGTCCAAGGAAGGCCATGCCCTGTCTTCCTACCCGCACCCGCGCCTGATGCCGGGGTTCTGGGAATTCCCGACCGTGTCGATGGGTATCGGCCCGATGAACGCGATCTACCAGGCCCAGTCCAACCGGTACCTGCATAACCGCGGGATCAAGGACACCTCCGACCAGCAGGTCTGGGCGTTCCTTGGTGACGGGGAAATGGACGAGCCCGAATCGCGGGGTTTGCTGCAGCTGGCAGCGAACGAGAACCTGGACAACCTGAACTTCGTGATCAACTGCAACCTCCAGCGCCTGGACGGGCCGGTGCGCGGCAACGGCAAGATCATGCAGGAACTCGAAGCGTTCTTCCGCGGCGCGGGCTGGAACGTGATCAAGGTCGTCTGGGGCCGGGAATGGGACTCCCTCCTGGAAGCGGACCACGACGGTGCGCTGGTCAAACTCATGAACGAAACCGCCGACGGGGACTACCAGACCTACAAGGCCGAATCCGGCGGGTTCGTCCGCGAACACTTCTTCGGCCGCACCCCGCAGACCAAGGACATGGTCGCGGACCTGAGCGATGAACAGATCTGGAACCTCAAACGCGGCGGCCATGACTACCGCAAGGTCTACGCCGCGTACAAGGCAGCGACCGAGTTCAAGGGCAAACCCACCGTCATCCTGGCCAAAACCGTCAAGGGCTACGGCCTGGGCCCGCACTTCGAGGGCCGCAACGCGACCCACCAAATGAAGAAACTGACCATGGAAGACCTCAAAGCCTTCCGTGACCACCTGCGCATCCCGATCAGCGACGAACAACTCGACGCGGACCTCTACCGGCCCCCGTACTACCACCCCGGCATGGACGCCCCGGAAATCCAGTACCTCATGGAACGCCGCAAAGCACTGGGCGGATTCCTGCCCGAACGCCGCCCCGGCCACACCCCCGTGACCCTGCCCGAAGCCAAATCCTACGACATCGCCAAACGCGGATCCGGGAAACAACAAGCCGCGACCACCATGGCCTTCGTGCGCCTGCTCAAAGACCTCATGCGCGATAAAAACTTCGGCCACCGCCTCGTCCCGGTCGTCCCGGACGAATCACGCACCTTCGGCATGGACGCGTTCTTCCCGACCGCGAAAATCTACAACCCCAAAGGCCAGAACTACCTCTCCGTGGACCGCGACCTCGTCCTGGCCTACAAAGAATCCCCCGCCGGACAACTGATCCACCCCGGCATCAACGAAGCCGGAGCCGTCGCAGCATTCACCGCCGCCGGAACCTCCTACGCCACCCACGGCGAACCCCTGGTCCCGATCTACGTCTTCTACTCCATGTTCGGCTTCCAACGCACCGGAGACTCCTTCTGGGCCGCAGCAGACCAAATGACCCGCGGCTTCATCATCGGCGCCACCGCAGGACGAACCACCCTCACCGGCGAAGGACTCCAACACGCCGACGGACACTCCCCCCTGCTCGCCTCCACCAACCCCGCCGTGCGCACCTACGACCCCGCCTACGGCTACGAAATCGGCCACATCATCCGCCACGGACTCGAACAAATGTACGGCGACGACGCTGACGCGGATAAGAACGTCATGTACTACCTCACCGTCTACAACGAGCCCATCACCCAACCGGCCGAACCCGCCGACCTGGACATCAACGGACTCCTCAAAGGCATCTACCAACTCGCCCCCGCACCCGAAGGGGACCCGAACCGGCCCACCGCACAAATCCTCGCCTCCGGCGTCTCCGTGCCCTGGGCCCTGGAAGCCGCCCGCATCCTCAACGAGGACTGGGGCGTCGCCGCGGCCGTCTGGTCAGTAACCTCCTGGAACGAACTCCGACGCGACGGACTCGCCGCCGAAGAACACGCCTTCCTCAACCCCGGCCAGGAAACACCCACCCCCTTCATCACCGAACAACTCCACGGCCACAACGGACCCGTCATCGCCGTGTCCGACTACATGAAAGCCATCCCCGACCAAATCCGCCAATACATCCCCAACGACTTCGCCTCCCTCGGAGCAGACGGCTTCGGCTTCTCCGACACCCGCCAAGCCGCCCGCCGCTACTTCAAAAACGACACCCACTCCATCGTCACCAAAACCCTGCAACTTCTCGCCGCCAAGGGCGAAGTCGCAGAAGACGCCACGGAGAAGGCCATCGCGAAGTACCGGCTGCTTGACGTCAACGCCGGCACCACCGGAGGCGCAGGCGGGGAGGCCTGACCTTTCGCCAAGGCCCAGGCCAGTCCCCCGGCTGGCCAAGCCCGGCAACAATCCGCACGGCGGCTTCCACCGGAAGGTGGGGGCCGCCGTCGGGCTTTAAGCACGCCGTTTGCAGCGCCACGCGGTGACGTGAGCCGCACCATGCGAAGTTGTAGCCTTCGCACAAATGGAGCTTGGTCTTGATGCACCGTATGCTCATTCCATGGCCGAGCCCACCAAGACCACTACCAAGCGCAAAGCAGCCCCGCCGGCGGTGTCCCCGGAGAAGGCCGAGACCTTGCGCCAGCTCCGCGCAAACGTGGGACAACTGTCCACCAGCACCATGCGACAGCTGGAGAAATCACTGCCCTGGTACAGCCGGTTGAGCTCGGACGAACGCTCCGCGCTGGGACTTGTTGCGCAAAACGGCATCGCGGCTTTTGTGACCTGGTATGAGCGGCCGAGTTCCCCGTCCTGGATCCTGACCGACGTCTTCGGCAACGCGCCTACCGAACTGACTCGCTCCATCAGCCTGCAGAAAGCGCTGCAGCTGATCCGGATAGTGGTGGAGGTAGTGGAGGACCAGGTTCCGGTCATCGCACCGGAGTCCGACCAGCCTTCCCTGCGCGAAGCAGTGCTGAGGTACTCCCGCGAGGTGGCTTTCGCTGCAGCCGACGTGTATGCCCGCGCGGCCGAATCCCGCGGTTCGTGGGATACCCGGCTGGAAGCGCTGATCGTGGACGCCATCCTCCGCGGCGAGAACACGGACGCCCTGCGCTCCAGAATCGCGGCGCTGGGCTGGAAAGCCCAGGAGAGGTTCACGGTGATGGTGGGCAATTCCCCTTCAGAACCGAGCGCCAGCTATGTCAGCGAACTCCGCCGCACGGCCGGACGTTTCGCGGAGGACGCCCTGGTGGGAATCCAGGGCGACCGTTTGATCCTCATTCTCGGCGGAGTCCAGGACCGGGACACCGCCTATGTAAAACTGAGCGAACTCTTTGCCCCCGGCGCGGTGGTGTACGGCCCCGAGGCCAGCTCCCTGCTCGAGGCCAGCAGTTCCGCCCAGGCCGCCTTCGCGGGACTGACCGCGGCCCGTGCATGGCCGTCCGCTCCCCGGCCGGTAGCCGCCGACGACCTGCTGCCTGAACGTGTTGTCTCCGGAGATGACGCAGCGCGAAGGTCCTTGATCAAGAACATCTACCGCCCCCTGCTGGCCGCCTCGAACGGGCTGGTTGAAACCCTGGGCACCTACCTTGAGCTGGGACATTCGCTGGAAGCCACGGCGCGCGAATTGTTCGTCCATGCCAACACGGTGCGCTACCGTTTGAAGCGTGTTTGCGACGTGACGGGCTGGGATCCCCTGCTGCCGAGGGAAGCCTTCGTGCTCCAAACCGCCTTGGTGGTGGGGCGCCTTTCAGCCCAACCGAAGGCCGCTGCCGACCGTCACGCATCGCGTTCACAGAACTGAACCGTTGTAGACTTCCTACAAACTGACCCAGTGAGCTTGGTGTACCGAAACACCAGTGGATCACGTGGCAATTTGGAAAGCTGGATACGTGCTTGCAATCGTCTGCCCTGGACAGGGCTCCCAGACCCCAGGTTTTCTGGCCCCTTGGCTGGAACTCCCCTCCGTCGAAGGCCAATTGGCCAAGCTGAGCGAGATCGCAGGCATCGACCTCAAGGCCCACGGCACCACCTCTGACGAAGAAACCATCAAGGACACTGCCGTGGCACAGCCGCTGATTGTGGCCGCGGGCCTCGTCGCCGCCAAATCCTTGTTCGACGTTGAACTCAATACCCTTCCCGTTATTCTTGCGGGGCACTCGGTAGGTGAAATCACCGCTTCCGCACTTGCGGGCGTCCTTACGGACGAGGAAGCCATGACGTTCGTGCGCGAACGCGCCAACAGCATGGCAGCCGCTGCGGCCGTCACTCCCACGGGCATGAGTGCCGTGTTGGGCGGGGACCCGGCTGACGTCCTCGCAGCCATCGAGGCTTCCGGCGCTACTCCGGCCAACGTCAACGGCGCAGGCCAGACCGTCGCTGCCGGCACCTTCGAGCAGTTGAAGGCCCTTGCGGACAACCCGCCTGCCAAGGCCCGCGTCATCCCGCTCAAGGTCGCCGGCGCTTTCCATACCTCCCACATGGCACCGGCAGTGGACGCACTTGAGGCACTCAAGCCCTCGCTTTCGCCCCAGGACCCTACGGTTCCCCTGCTATCCAACTACGACGGCAAGGAAGTGAAGGCGGGTTCCGCCGTCGTCGACAGCCTGATCGCCCAGGTCTCCCGGCCGGTCCGTTGGGACCTCTGCATGGAGAACCTGGTTGAGCGCGGTGTTACCGGCGTCATCGAACTGGCCCCCGCGGGAACCCTCGCCGGTCTCGCAAAGCGCGGCATGCCGGGCGTCAAGACCGTGGCAGTCAAGACGCCCGAGGACCTGTCTGCCGCCCTTGCCCTGTTTGCCGAACTGGAGGGAGAAGCATGAGCACGCCCGTATTGAAGAAGGCTCCGGTTCACGAAAACAGCCGTATCCTCGGGATCGGCGCCTACCGGCCCGACGTCATCGTCACCAATGACGACGTCTGCCAGTGGATTGATTCTTCGGACGAATGGATCCGCCAGCGCACCGGCATCATCACCCGCCATCGCGCCGCTGCCGATGTCAGCGTGATCGACATGGCCGAGGGCGCCGCCCGCGACGCCCTCCAGCAGGCGGGCATTGAGGCATCCCAGTTGGGCGCCGTCATTGTCTCCACGGTCACCCACCCGTACGCAACGCCGTCGGCGGCTGCTGCACTCACCGACCGTTTAGGCGCGACGCCGGCACCTGCCTTTGACATCTCCGCCGCCTGTGCGGGTTACTGCTACGGGGTTGCCCAGGCGGATGCGCTGGTGCGGTCCGGAGCCGCCGACTACGTCCTGGTGGTTGGTGCCGAGAAACTTTCGGACGTCATCGACAACCATGAACGCACCATCTCGTTCCTCCTCGGCGACGGCGCCGGCGCCGTCGTGGTGGGACCTTCGGACACTCCGGGCATTGGCCCGTCTGTCTGGGGATCGGACGGCAGCAAGTGGAACGCCATCGGCATGACCCACTCGCTGGACGAAGTCAGGAAGCTGGGCGAATCAGCCCGCCACTCGGACGAGACAGACGATCCCGCCATCCTCTCCGCCACCCAGGACGTGTGGCCCACCCTGCGCCAGGACGGCCAGACCGTCTTCCGCTGGGCAGTCTGGGAAATGGCGAAGGTAGCCCAGCAGGCGCTGGATGCCGCTGGCATCGAAGCAAGCGACCTGGCTGCTTTTGTCCCCCACCAAGCGAACATGCGCATCATCGACGAGATGGTCAAGAAGCTGAAGCTGCCCGAGTCGGTGGTCGTTGCACGTGACATCGCCCAAGCAGGCAACACGTCCGCGGCTTCCATCCCCTTGGCCACCCACCGGCTCCTTCAGGAGAACCCGGGCCTGAGCGGAGGCCTGGCGTTGCAGATCGGTTTCGGCGCCGGCTTGGTCTTCGGCGCCCAAGTGATCGTGCTGCCGTAACCGGAGCCGTGTCTCCAGCCAACTGAATACGCAGTCAAAACCCAAACCGTAATCGCGGTTTGCCCCCTTTCCGGCAGCAGCCGGCACAACAAGAAAAGGAGCCAATCATGGCTAGCAACGAAGAAATCCTGGCCGGCCTGGCTGAAATCGTCAACGAAGAGACCGGCCTTGCCACCGAAGCCGTGGAACTGGACAAGTCCTTCACCGAGGACCTGGACATCGACTCCATCTCCATGATGACCATCGTGGTCAACGCCGAAGAGAAGTTCGGCGTCCGCATCCCGGATGAAGAGGTCAAGAACCTCAAGACCGTGGGCGACGCCGTCAGCTTCATCGCAAACGCACAGGCCTAGTCCTGGCACCAGCTGTGCCGGGCCGGGGTTGCTGATCCTGCGCCCGGCACAGCCGCATTACCGCCCAAAGTTTTTTTCTGCCGCCCCTGCATGAACTGCAGGCGGGACGGCACATCCGACAGAGAGTGATCGCATGGCACGCAAAGTAGTCATAACCGGTCTGGGGGCCACCACTCCCATCGGCGGCGATGTTCCCACAATGTGGCAGAACGCGCTGAAAGGGGTCTCAGGAGCCCACACCCTCGAAGACGAGTGGGTTTCCAAGTACGACCTCCCCGTGCACTTTGCTGCCAGGTGCTCGACACCCGCACTGGACGTCCTGACGCGCGTTGAAGCCAAGCGCATGGACCCCTCAACCCAGTTCGGCGTCATCGCCGCGCGCGAGGCCTGGGCAGACGCAGGAATCGAAGGAATTGACCACGACCGCCTTGCAGTGGCCTTCGCCACCGGCATCGGCGGCGTCTGGACGCTTCTGGACGCCTGGGACACCCTCAAGGAAAAGGGACCCCGCAGGGTCCTGCCCATGACCGTTCCCATGCTGATGCCGAACGGCGTTGCCGCCGCAGTGAGCCTCGACCTGGGGGCCCGCGCCGGAGCCCACACGCCCGTCTCGGCCTGCGCCTCCGGCACGGAAGCACTCCACCTTGGCTTGGAGCTGATCCGTTCGGGCAAGGCCGATGTGGTCATGTGCGGCGGTGCCGAAGCGGCTATCCACCCGATGCCGTTGGCTGCCTTCTCCTCCATGCAGGCCCTTTCCCGTCGTAACGATGAGCCGGAGCGCGCCTCCAGGCCCTACGACATCGACCGCGACGGCTTTGTGATGGGTGAAGGCGCCGGAGCATTGGTGCTTGAAGCCGAAGAGCACGCGATCGCCCGTGGCGCACGCATCTACGCCGAGTTGGCCGGAACGTCGGTCACGGCAGACGCCTACCACATCACGGCTCCGGACCCTGAGGGCCTCGGTGCTACCCGTGCGCTGAAAGCAGCCATGTTCGACGGCCGCATCCAGGCCGAGGACGTGGTTCACGTCAACGCCCACGCCACATCCACTCCTGTGGGCGACAAGCCGGAGTACACGGCGCTCCGCGCTGCCCTGGGTACCCACGTGGACAACGTCGCAGTATCGGCCACGAAGTCCCAGATGGGCCACCTCCTGGGTGCATCCGGCGCCGTCGAAGCTGTCCTCACGGTCCTGGCTGTCTACGAACGCAAGGCACCGGTAACCATCAACCTTGAGAACCAGGATCCGGAAATCCCCCTTGACGTCGTGACGTCGGTGCGGGACCTCCCTGCCGGGGACATCGTGGCCTTGAGCAACTCCTTCGGATTCGGCGGACACAACGCAGTCATCGCGGTCCGTAACGTCTAAAGCGGGTCCTTGAACAGGACGCGCAGAACCAGCAGGGCCCCCACCGCATATGGTGGGGGCCCTGCTGGTTGCTATGGGAACGTTGGAGGCTTGAGGTAGTCAGCCCACCTGGTGCAGCCAGCGAACAGGTGCGCCTTCGCCGGCATGGCGGAACGGTTCGAGCTCTTCGTCCCACGCTTCGCCGAGGGCAAGGGAAAGCTCATGATAGACCGCCGAAGGATCGCCGGCACCGGACTCGTAGGCGTAACGAATGCGGTCTTCGCTGACCATGACGTTGCCGTGGACATCGGTGACGGCGTGGAAGATTCCGAGTTCGGGCGTGTGGGACCATCGGGCACCGTCCACCCCGGGACTCGGCTCCTCGGTCACTTCGTACCGCAGGTGTGCCCAGCCCCTGAGCGCAGAGGCCAGTTGGGCACCCGTGCCCGGCTGGCCAACCCACGACAATTCGGCCCGGAACATTCCGGGCGCAGCTGGTTGCGGGGTCCACTCAAGATCGGTTCGCTTATCCACGACCGATCCAATGGCCCATTCCACGTGCGGGCACAAGGCAGTCGGAGCCGAGTGCACGAACAGGACACCGCGGGTTGTTGCAATAGACATTCCATCCTCCATAGCTGTAGGTACGTCTTCCCCAACGACCTCTGCATGGACGACATCACTGACTTATGCCGTGAACCCTGCGGGATATTCAGTTATTTGAAGACGATCCAAACCCGATGGTCGCCGCTATTAAGAACCAGTCTTCCACAATGGAATCGCTTTGCTCGATTGTGGCACACGAGTTCATTGTGGCAAACAAGGAACCCTCAACTTGAAATTGAAGGTTCCGCAGTGGTGCTTACATTTTGCCGTACACGTCACTTTTCCGCCAGTGCAACATTTGCCGGGCGCTAGGCTCTCGGGTGCGCTTGCCGGTAACTGTTGCGCAATCTTTCCACGGAGACATGTGTGTAGATCTGGGTAGTGGCAAGGCTGCTGTGACCGAGGATCTCCTGCACTGCCCTGAGATCGGCGCCGCCGTCCAGCAAATGGGTGGCCGCGCTGTGGCGCAGGGCGTGCGGACCGGTAGCGGCGGTGTCGCCGAGGGCTTCGAGAAGATTGCCCACGACGCTCCTGACTTGCCGCGGGTCCACGCGCTTGCCGCGCTGCCCCAGGAAAAGCGCGGGACCGCTCAGGGGGACAACCAGGTCCGGGCGTCCGCGTCGCAACCAGTCGTCCAGGGCAACGGCAGCGGGGACCCCGAAAGGAACCGTGCGCTCCTTATTGCCTTTGCCCAGCACCCGCAAGGTCCGCCGGTCAGGGTCTACATCGTCGACGTCCAAGCCGGTCAGCTCACCCACACGGATGCCAGTGGCGTAAAGCAACTCCACCATGGCACGGTTCCTCAGCGATAGCGGGTCCCCCTCCGCGGCGGCGGCATCGAGTTCATCGACCACCCTGCTGATTTGCCGCTGATGAAGGACCCCGGGCAATGACTTGCTGCGTTTTGGAGCCTGCAGGCGCAGGGCGGGATCACTCTGGATCAGTTCTTCGCGAAGAGCCCACTTCGTGAAGGACCTGGCAGTCGCGGCCCGGCGGGCCAAGGTGGACCGCGCCATGCCCGATTCGCTTTGCGCACCCAACCAACGGCGGAGCGTTCCAAGGTCCACCGAGCGAAGATCAGTGGTCCCCTCCTGTGCCGCGAAGCCAAGAAGGCTCTCAACATCCGACATGTAAGCCCGTACCGTGTGGGCCGACCTGGCCCGCTCCGCTTCCAGATAACGCCTGAAGCCCTCGGCCGCTCTTCCAAACTCCGGGGGCAGTGATTGTCCATCCACCTTTCCACTTTGCCACTGTCCGGTGCGGGATCGCTGCAGGACGTGGCACTAGCCTCTGACCATCAAGCGTTCCCGCTCCGTTTCCACGCCCCCCTTTCCGAGGACGCGAGCCCAAGAAGTCCCAAGCGCCCCAAACCCGCCCGAACTGCATCGGGGCTCAGCCCTGCCACGGTGGCAAGCTTGTCCACGGAGCTGGCTGAGCGCAGTGGCAGCGCATCCAAAAGGATAAGGTCCTCAAGTGACAGCCCGTCCTGCGGCTCCGCCGGAGTCTCTTTGTCGGCAGCCATCCATTCGCCGCTCCTGCCGGACAGTTCGGCAACCTCTCCCACGTCGGTGACGCACACCGCTCCGCCGTCCCTCAGGAGCCTGTGGCATCCGGCGGAGTTGGCACTATGGATGGAACCGGGAACGGTGGCGACGATCCTTCCGATGGATTCGGCATGATGGGCGGTGTTCAGGGCCCCCGAACGCCATCTGGCCTCGACCACGACCGTCACCGAAGCCAATGCTGCGATCAGACGGTTGCGCTGGAGGAACCTGTATCTGGTGGGGGCTGAACCGGGTGGCACCTCGGCGATCAGCGCTCCCTGATGGGTGACAGTCCGCAGCAGATCTTCGTTGCCCGCCGGATAGAAGCGGTCCACTCCCCCGGCCATCACGGCAATGGTCGGCATGTCGGAGGCGCCGCCGCTCAAAGCACCCCGATGCGCATGGGCGTCGATGCCGTAGGCACCACCTGACACAACCGAGTAGCCGCGCTGGGCCAGGCCATGGGCGAAGTCCCCGGCCACAGAAGCACCGTAGCTGGTGCTGTCACGGGAACCCACCACAGCAATGATCCGCCGGGGCGAAGGAATCGGGCGCTCGGGGCCGCGCCACCACAGGCACAACGGTTCCTGAAGTCCCAGGTCCGCCAGCTGTCCAGGCCACAGTTCGTCTCCGGGAATGACCAGTCGCCCGCCCAGTCTACTCATCGTCGCAAGGTCACGCTCGGGCGCCAGATCACGGACGCGCGGCGCCCAGCGTCGTTGGCTTGTGGCCATGCCAGTCCACGTTGGGGTGGTGCCATCCTGCGAGAGGAGTGCCGTAATTTCCCGCTCCACTGAGGCACCCGCTGAGAGCTCTCCGGTAGCGATGCCAAGAGCATCAAGGGCGCCTACAGCCCTCACCAGCGCCAGCCCGACGATGTCCTGCGGTTCCATCAAACGCGACAGCGCCGCCCTGGCGATGCGCTCCTTCTCCTGCACGGTCAGTTCCGCCAACTCCGTTGCTCCCTTCGATGTTCCGTTCATGGCATTGCGTTCGCTTGGCGCAAGCCCAAGGCTTGCCCGACGTGGTCCGGTGCCGGCGCATCCGCGTGGTCCAAGTCGGCCAAAGTCCATGCCAAACGGAGGACGCGGTCATACCCCCGGGCCGTCAGGATCCCCCGTTCCAGCGCCGTGTCCAGAATCCTGGTGGTCCCTGGCTGAAGGCGCAGTCCGCCGCGCAGCACACGCCCCGGCACCTGCGCGTTGGTCTCGAAGCCGTACTCCCGGAGCCGGTCCACCTGACGCTGCCTGGCCGCCATGACCCGGAGGGCCACATCGGATGTGCTCTCCTCGGTACCGCTGTGCCCGAAATCGGCCATCGAGACACGGTCCACCTGCAACTGGATGTCCACCCGGTCCAACAGGGGGCCGGACATCCGGCCAAAGTACCTCCTGCGCATCAACGGCGTACACGTGCAGTCTTTGCCCTTGCCGGAAGCATTGCCACAGGGACAGGGGTTGGCCGCCAAGACCAGCTGAAACCGCGCAGGATAGGCAGCTGTCCCGGCGGAGCGATGAATGACGAGGGCCCCGTTCTCCAACGGTTGGCGAAGGGCATCGAGGACCCTGCGTTCAAACTCGGGTGTTTCGTCAAGGAACAGCACGCCCCTGTGTGCCCGCGAAGCCGCCCCGGGGCGGGGCAGGCCCGATCCGCCGCCGATGATCGCGGCTGCTGTAGCGCTGTGGTGTGGACTCTCGAAGGGCGGCCGCCGAATCAACGTCACGGGTGAAGACCGCACAGCCGCAAGGGAATGGATTGCCGTCACTTCCATGGCAGCTGTGTCCCCAAGGTCCGGAAGAAGGCCCGGGAGACGTTCTGCGAGCATTGTCTTACCGGCCCCCGGAGGTCCGGTCAGCAGCATGTGGTGACCACCGGCCGCTGCGACCTCCAATGCCTGCCGCGCTTCGGATTGGCCGGATACGTCGCTCAGGTCGGGCGGCAGGGCTTCCGTGCAGCCGTCTCCCTCAGGCGCGTCCTCCGCTGGTGGGTCAAAGTCCAAAGCCAGCTCTTTGGGATCTGCGCCAAAATCGTAGGCCAGCCGCGCGAGCGTGGTGTACCCGCGGACGTGCGCGCCCGGCACCAACCTGGCCTCTGCTGCGTTTGCTTCGGCCACCACAATGTCCGGGTAGCCCGCATTCACCGCAGCCATGACGGCGGGCAGGATACCCCTCACGGGCCTCAGCCTGCCGTCCAGGCCCAGTTCGGCGATGAACACCGTGCCGCTGGTTGACCTGACGTCCTCGGCAGCCTGGAATGCCGCCATGGCAATAGCAAGGTCAAACCCCGAACCCCGTTTCGGCAGCGATGCGGGGATCAGGTTGGCGGTGATCTTCCGCCTGCTCAAGGGAATCCCGGAGTTCCTGGCAGCAGACCGGATCCGTTCCTTGGCCTCATTCAACGCAGCGTCCGGAAGACCCAGGATCACAAAGGCGGGGAGCGTTTGGCCGATATCGGCCTCGACTTCCACGATGTAGCCGTTCAGCCCCACGAGGGCTACTCCGTAGCTGCGCCCGACGGCCATCAGCACACATCCCGGAGGTGTTCGACGTGCGGTGACCCCACGCCGTCGTGGATAACGCCCACGACGTCCACGCGGCGGCGCGACGGGTTCACCCCGCGTTCCCTGCACCATGAGGATGTCAGCCGATGAAGCCGGGCCAGCTTCTCCGGTCCCACTGCTTCAAAGGGATGGCCGAAGGCCACGTTTCGCCTGGTCTTCACCTCGGCGATGACCAGGGTGTCGCCGTCAAGGGCGACGATGTCTATTTCGCCTTCCCCGCACCGCCAATTGCGATCGACAACCTGCATTCCCTGGCCTTCAAGAAATGCAGCGGCCACGCTTTCGCCTTCGCGGCCAAGAACGTCCTTTGCTCGCATGAGCACCACCTCCGCCACCAAGCCTTCCGGCTGGCGACCTTTGAGGGCAGCTCATGATGCGTCTATGTGGACAATCCATCCACACGGGACGAATGTGGAGGAAAAGTGGAGCGGGAGCTAGTTGCCGAGATCCCCCAGGTCGCCATCCTTGGGCAGCGCCAGGTCCTCGTTGCGGGGAAGTTCCTCCACATTCACGTCCTTGAACGTGATCACGCGGACGTTCTTGACGAAGCGCGCAGAACGGTAGACGTCCCAAACCCAGGCATCCTGGAGGGTCAGGTCGAAGTAGACTTCACCATCGGCGCTCCGGGCCTGCAGGTCCACGTGATTGGCCAGATAGAAACGCCGTTCCGTTTCAACCACGTAGCTGAACAGCCCGACCACATCCCGGTACTCGCGGTAGAGCTGCAGCTCCATGTCGGTTTCGTAGTTCTCAAGGTCTTCGGCGCTCATAGTTCCATCTTGCACCATTGGCCGGATCCACAAAGCCAGGAGCGTCGGGCCGGCACTCCGCGGCTCGTCAAGAGACCTCCGGGCCCGTCAGATGCCAGCTTGTCCGGTGGTACGCGCTTGGGCCCCGGGTCCGGATAACCTCACGGTGCGCGGGAGTGGCGTAGCCCTTGTTTTCATTCCATCCGTACGCCGGAACCTCGGCGTGCAAATCAACCATGATGCGGTCCCTGGCGACTTTGGCCAAGACACTGGCTGCGGCCACGCTCAAGCAGCTCATGTCCGCCTTGATACGGGTGTGGACCGGAGCCTCACAGCCGGGCCCCTCCGGCGCCGCGTCGAACAGCGAAACCTGGACTTCAGGAGAAAGCCAATTGTGGCTGCCATCCAACAACACCACATCCGGCGTGATGCCTCCGGAGAGGATCTCGCACCATGCCCGGGTGCCGGCAAGGCGAAGGGCGGCGATGATCCCGATCGAGTCGATTTCCTGCGACGAGGCATGCCCCACCGCGCTGGCAACAGCCCACTCCCTGACCAAGGGCTCCAACCTGTCCCTGTCCTCGGGCTTGAGGAGCTTGCTGTCCCGGACGTCGGCCAGCAGCGGATGATCCTCAAGGTTCACCACGGCAATTCCAACACTTACCGGACCTGCCAGCGCACCCCGGCCCACCTCGTCAACGCCGGCGAGGAGCCGGGCACCGGAGGCCAGGAAGGTGCGTTCGACGTCCAGAGTGGGAAATTCCACAACCTGCTTCGCCCTGGCCTTCAGGCCGCCTTTGAGTTTCGCCTTTGCCTTGGCCGGGGCCGTGCCTTTGGTTCGGTTTGCTGCCGTTGCCATCTACTTACCTGTTGTGCCGGCGGGTACATTCTTGAAAACGTCGGAGTGGCTGTCCAGGACGCTCCACCTGCTGATGGGCCACGCGATGACTTCCGCTTTGCCCTCCACATCCTCAATATTGATGAAGCCACCGTTGGCCTCCTGATGCAAGCGTGAGTCCGCCGAGTGGTTCCTGTTATCCCCCATCACCCAGACCTTGCCCTCGGGAACAACCACATCGAAGGTGTCCGGGGTGGGCACCTCTGCGGGATTGATGTAGGTCTCGTCCAAGGGAACGCCGTTGATGCTCACCCGTCCCCCGGCGTCGCAGCACGTCACATGGTCTCCGGGCAGTCCAATAACACGCTTGACCAGGTGCTGTTCGCTGTCATCGGCCATGAGGCCAACGAACTCAAGGGTGTCACCGACCCAGTCCATGGGGCCCGCCGGCTTCTTCTCGATCGGCGTCAACCACCCCTGGGAGTCCTTGAAGACCACCACGTCCCCGCGGGCCACGTCGAAGGGCCCCGGTACCAGCAGGTTGATGAAGATCCGGTCGTTGACGTCCAAGGTAGCTTCCATCGACTCGGACGGAATCCAGAACGCACGGAACAGGAATGTCTTCAGGAGGAAAGACAGCACCAACGCGATGGCCACCACCGTGACGATTTCCTTGAGCCACACAATCGCCACGTTCTGCGTGCGTTTGCCTCCCCGTGCGTTACGCGAAGCCCGGGTGTCGTCGGCACCTTCGGTACCCGTTTCCCGTTCAGTGGCACCTTCGGTACCCGTTTCCCGTTCAGTGGCACCTTCGGTGCCGGGGGTTCCATCCAAGAGCCGCGCGTCGTCGTCGTGCCGCTCGGGATTTTCTGGAACTCTGTCCGGCATTTAGTGTCCGTTCTTTGTCGGGGTGGCCTGCGGGTAGCGAGGCATCTCTGCAAATCTATCAAGTGGCCAGATAATCCGGACCGGCTTACCGATAACCCGGTCGATCGGAACCATACCGCCACCTGGCGCCCCCAGCAGCGCCCTGGAATCGGCGGAACGGGAACGGTGGTCGCCCATCAGCCACAAGCGCCCCTCGGGCACAACGACGTCGAACTTTTGCTTACTCGGCTCGTCGCCCGGAAAGAGGTAGGGCTCCTCAACGGCCTGGCCGTTGACCGTCACGCGTCCGGCGTCATCGCAGCACTGCACGTGGTCACCGGGAATACCCAGGACCCGCTTCACATAGGTGGTATCGCTGCCTATCAGGCCGAACCACTGCCCGGCGGCGTTGACGGCGTCCACCAAGGGACCCTTTCCACTGCTGAGCGGGGCAAAGGAACCGCGGCCGTCGAAAACCACGACGTCGCCCCGGGCAATGGGTTCATCGCTGAAGGCCGTCCTGGATACAAGGATCCTGTCGCCTGTTTCCAGGAGCGGTTCCATGGATTCGGACGGGATGTAATAGACGTCGATCCACAGCGACCGGACCAGGCCGCTGATGGCCACCGCGAGCACCAGCGCCAGCAACGCAAAACGCCAGCCCTGTTTCCGGGGCTGGCGTTCTGCTGTGTCCATGACTCGTATCCTGTGTTGCGTTGCGGATTGCTCCGGAACCCTCCGGGCACGAATCCTGGACCCGTTGCGTAAGTTGGTGGACTTACTTGGCGAAGTCGCGCTTTTCCTTGATCTTCGCAGCCTTACCGCGCAGTGCGCGCATGTAGTAAAGCTTGGCGCGGCGGACGTCACCCTTGGTGACGACCTCGATCTTGTCGATGATCGGGGAGTGTACCGGGAAGGTACGCTCTACGCCGACACCGAAGGAAACCTTGCGTACGGTGAAGGTTTCGCGAACGCCGTCACCCTGGCGACCCAGGACGAAGCCCTGGAATACCTGGACGCGGGAGTTCTTGCCTTCGATGATGTTGACGTGAACCTTGAGGGTGTCGCCCGCGCGGAACTCCGGAACATCGTTACGCAGCGAGGCTGCATCTACGCTATCGAGGATATGCATTAATCCACTCCTGGTGAACGCCACAGGTCATTCACTTTGGGTCACGGCGGACAAGCCCGGGGCAGTGAGGCCCACGGAAATTTCCGCCGAAGATTCTTTGTGAACGGTGCCGCCGCTGATTGGCGCCACCGTTTGTCCGACTGTTGGCTGAACTCCCCCTGTGGCAGGTGGCAGCCCAGTAGACACAAGGGTTAATTCTGCCATAAGCGGCACCAACGAGCCAATCAGGCCGGTCAGCGCTCGACGGCGGTCAGGACCTTTCGTCCGGGACGGCACCAGGGCGGGGGCTCAGGCGCCCGTCAACGACGTCGTAGCCCAGGTCAGCCAGTGCGGTTCGGTCTGCGCGGCTCAATCCGGAGGCGTCAAAACCGGCAAGGAGGTCCGGCCGGCGTTCCGCTGTGCGGCGGAACTGCTGGTGCTTGCGCCACTGCGCGATCTTTCCGTGGTTGCCGCTGAGGAGGACGTCCGGCACGTCATGCTCCCGCCAGGATGAAGGCTTGGTGTAGACCGGGTACTCCAGCAGCCCATCGGAGTGGGACTCCTCAACCAGGGACTCCGGGTTGCCCACGACACCGGGCAACAAGCGGCCGATTGCTTCCACCATCGCAAGCACCGCCACTTCGCCACCGTTCAGGACGTAGTCCCCCAGGCTGACCGGGCGTACCGTGAAATGCTCATGCGCCCAGTCGATAACCCGTTCATCAATGCCTTCGTAGCGGCCGCACGCGAAAACGAGGTGCTCCTCCTCGGCGAGCTCGTAGGCGAGTGCCTGGTTGAAACGCTCTCCGGCCGGGGATGGCACAATCAGGACCGGCTTCTTCTGCGCGTCCGGGGCCACGGACTCCAGCGCCCGGGCCCACGGCTCGGGCTTCATGACCATGCCTGCACCGCCGCCGTAAGGGGTGTCGTCCACTGTCCGGTGCTTGTCGGAGGTGAAAGTCCGGAGGTCGTGGACATTCAGTTCCAGGATCCCGTCCTGGCGGGCCTTGCCGATGAGCGAGAGTTCCAGGGGCGCGAGGTACTCCGGGAAGATACTGACGACGTCGATCCTCATTCAGCGGACCCCTCGGCGGGTTCGGCGTCGTCGTTGATCTCGAAGAGCCCTGCGGGCGGAGTGATGAGGATGTAGCCCGCCTCAATGTTGACTTCGGGGACGATCTCATCCACGAACGGAATGAGGATTTCCTTGCCGTCTCCGGTTTCGACCACGAGCAGGTCCTGCGCCGGCATCGTATTGAGCGCCGCGACCTTCCCCACTACCTGGGAGCCGACCCTGGCCTGGAGGCCCAGCAGTTCGTGCTCATACCAGCCTTCGTCGTCATCCTCATCAAGGTCTTCGGTTTCGATGAAGAGCTTGGCTCCGCGGATCAGTTCCGCTGCGTTGCGGTCTGCCACTTCCTCGAAACCGAGCAAGAGGATGTCCTTGTTCCAGCGGGCGCTGCGGACGGTCAACGGTCCGGAGGAGGCCGGCTCCACTACGAACTCTGTTCCCGCGACGAACCGCTCAGCGGGAGCGTCGGTCAGTACCTGGACCGTGACCTCGCCGCGGATGCCGTGGGGTTTGCCGATCCGGGCCACCTGGAGCTGCATGGGTTCCTCTGAATTCTGGTTTCATCCGCGGGCCGTGGCCGCGGGGGTGTTTGGTTGATAAAGCAATCCGGCCCCTCCACCATATTCGGTGGAGGGGCCGGACCAAAGGCAAATAATGCTGAGCGCGTTACCGGCGGCGGTCGGTGTCGACGACGTCAACCCTGACCTGATCGCCACCGGCCAAAGCCGCAACCACCGTGCGCAGTGCGCGTGCGGTGCGTCCTTGGCGACCGATTACCCGGCCGAGATCGTCCTGGTGAACACGCACCTCGAGGGATTCCCCGCGGCGGTTGTTCTTGGCACTGACCTTGACATCGTCCGGACTGTCAACAATCCCACGGACCAGGTGTTCGAGCGCTTCTGCCAGCAACTTACTCAGCCTCGGTGGTCTCTGCTTCAGCCTCGACGGCTTCTTCCTTCTTGGCCTTCTTGGTGATGGCTTCCGGAATGATGACGGAACCCTTCTCCGGAGCCACGAAAGCTTCCTTCGGAGCCTTGGTCTTCAGGGTGCCTTCCTGGCCAGGCAGGCCCTTGAACTTCTGCCAGTCACCGGTGATCTTGAGGATCGCGGCAACCTGCTCGGTCGGCTGGGCGCCAACGGACAGCCAGTACTGGGCACGCTCGGAAGCGACCTCGATGTACGACGGCTCTTCGGTGGGGTGGTACTTGCCGATTTCTTCGATGGCACGGCCGTCGCGCTTGGCGCGGGCATCCATGACGACAATGCGGTAGTACGGTGCGCGCATCTTACCGAAGCGCTTAAGGCGAATCTTTACGGCCACTTTTGTGGTCACTCCTGTTTCTGAAACGAGGGTGAACCCGACGTTCTGCACCCGTGGGGCGGGCCATACTAGGGGGTTCGAAGGACAAGATACGAGCACGGAGAGAGGGGCCGCACCGATCGAGTACCTGTCTATTGTGCCAGATGACAGGAGTATTTACGACTTCGCCCCGCGCACTTGCCTGCGAGGTTCAGGAAATTGACCACACATACAGGCCGGCGCGGTCGATTTTTTCGACATCGCTGGCAAGTGCAGCCAACTGCTGGACGTACCCGCGGGATTCCGCAGCGCCGAACGGCATGTCCTCCTGGGAAGCCCAGGCCTCTGCGACGTCGTCCAGCACGTTGCCGTCGCCTTCGCTCTGGTAGGTCAGCAGCTCGGCGAGGGCCCGCACCATTGCTTCCGGAACACCCAGCAGCGAATCGCTGGTGACGTCCACCAGGGCGAGTTCATAATCAGCGCCGGAGGCGTGCACTGCCTGCCCTGCAAGATCACCGAGCTGCTCCACCTCAAAATCGGTGATGCCTTCGATGCGCACAGCAGAACCGGCCACATCGGCGCCGCGTTCGAGTGCAGCTGCCCGCTTGAGGGCTTCATCGTGGGTGGCTACAAAGATTTCGGCAAAGCCCATGGAACGTACTCATTTCCTTCGTGCTGACATGCCCCGCCCAACCGCGGGAGGCTGCGCAGGACATGGAACCGGCACCGCCATCGCCTAGCCTAATGCAGCCACGCGCCGGCGGATGCCGCCTCAGCGGACGGCAACCCGCAGCTGGTTGCGCCACGGATCCTCGAAGCGGAGCTCAAGGCCGGTGTGGTGGCTTTGCAGGCCGGCCACGCGGAGACGGTCGGCGAGCGCTGCGACGTCATCATTCGACGGGACTTCGATGAGCACTTCACCCAGGCCCAGAGTGTCCTTGCGCGGGCCCGCTCCCCTGCTGTTCCAGACGTTCATGGCCATGTGATGGTGGTAGCCGCCCGCCGAGACGAACAGCGCCTGGCCATGCCACCCCGCGGTCTTTTCAAAGCCAAGGGTGTCAACGTAGAACTTCTGCGCTGTGGAAACATCGCCCACCTGGAGGTGGACGTGCCCGATCCCGGCTGCGGCCCCCTGCTGCCCCACGATGGCGGCCTCGCTCAGGTGTTGCTGGAGGTACGCCTGCGGAGGCAGCGCCACGTTGTCCATGACCACGTTCTTGCCGTCCCATTGCCAGACGTTCCTCGGCTTGTCGTAGTACAACTCGATGCCGTTGCCTTCGGGGTCGGTGAAGTAGAAGGCTTCGCTCACCAAGTGGTCAGCGCTGCCAACGAACGCGCGGGGTTCGTACTGCGCGGCCGTGGCAATGGTGGCGGCGAGGGACGCTTGGTCCTCGAACAGGACTGCGGTGTGGAACAGCCCCGCTTCCCCGCGCCCGGGCAGCTGCAAGCCCGCTGCGGGAGCCAGATGGACCACCGGCTTCCCCAGGCGGCCCAGGTACAGGCCGCCGTCCTGCTCCGCTATGACCTGCAGG
Organism: Paenarthrobacter ureafaciens; assembly: GCF_004028095.1. Lineage (NCBI taxonomy): Bacteria > Bacillati > Actinomycetota > Actinomycetes > Micrococcales > Micrococcaceae > Paenarthrobacter > Paenarthrobacter ureafaciens. The sequence continues at coordinate 338,653 of NZ_SBHM01000006.1, forward strand.
CCGAGGGCGCGCTGGTAATAGTCGCTCATCACCTTCATGTCGCCGACCCTGAGCATGACAGTGCCCATGGTGAGTTCGGCTGGCAGGAGGTCCTGGCTGGATGGCGTGGTCATGTGATGCTCCCGGTAGTTCGGCGGCCGCCTTTCGGCACGTTCTACCTTACTAAATTACTTGAAGCTTCAATTTATTCCTAACGAACGATGGTGCCCCGCAGAACCACGTGGCTAAGTTCACGCACGGTAGCCAGGGCGCGGCGGGGATCCTCCCTGCAAAGCACGACGTCGGCACTCGCCCCTTCGCTGACGCCCTCGGCTCCCAGCCACCTCCGGGCGCCCCACGCAGCAGCCTCGAGGACCGCTGAAGGCGGCAGGCCGGCGTCGTGCAGTTCCTGCATCTCGTCGGCTATGCGGCCATGCTTGATAACGCTCCCGGCATCAGTGCCGGCATAGATGGAAACACCGGCTTCATAGGCCTCGAGGACCCGTTCGCGCCGGCGCTCCCACAATGCGGTCATGTGCTGCGCGTAGTCGGGGAACTTGGGCCCGGCCTGGGCCGCGATATCGGGGAACGTGGCAATGTTGACCAGGGTGGGAACGATCGGGACACCCTGTTCCACAAGCCGCGGGATGTGCCGCGGCAGGAGCCCGGTGGCATGTTCGATGCAGTCGATGCCGGCATCGAGCATGTCATCCAAGGTTTCTTCCGCGAAGCAATGCGCGGTTACCCGTGCGCCCTCGTCGTGGGCTGCAGCGATGGCGTCCTTGACCACCGCCGCCGGAAAAGAAGGCGCCAGGTCTCCCACGCCGCGGTCGATCCAGTCGCCAACCAGCTTGACCCAACCGTCGCCGTCGCGCGCTTCCTTTCGAACGGTCTCCACCAGCTGCTCCGGCTCCACCTCGTGTCCGAGGCCGCGCAGGTAGCGCCGGCTCCTCGCAATGTGCCGTCCCGCCCGGATCAGCCTTGGCAGGTCCGTACGCTGCTGGACCCACCTCGTATTGGCCGGGGAGCCGGCATCACGGACCAGCAGCGTCCCGGCGGACAAATCGGTACGGGCCTGCTCCAGGGTGGTGGCCTCATCCACTGCCCCGCCGGCTCCCAGGCCAATGTGGCAGTGGGCATCAACGAATCCGGGCAGGACCCAGCCCTCCAGCACGGTATCCGGGGCAGCTTCCGGACGGCTGAAGGTCAGGCGGCCGTCCACGGACCACAGGCCCCGGCGTTCCTCATGCGCGGAAACCAGCACCGGACCGCTGAATTCAACGATGTTCGGCATGGCAGAAGCTTAGTGCCGGCGGCCACAGTCCGGATCCGGACCGCATATGACTGGGAGCACCCGCCGCAGCTGTGGTAGCTTCGTCCCTGACCACACGGGAGCCCTTGCAGGGGCTGAGAAAAGGACTGAAGCAGTCTGCGACCGTTGAACCTGTCCGGGTAATGCCGGCGAAGGAAGTGAGTAATCCTTGAGCACCACAGAAACACAGCACAGCCCTGCCCAAAACCTGACAGCTCCCGGCGGGGACGCCGTCACGCAGTCGCTGAAATCCCACTCGCTTGCCTGGGTGGAGGACCCTGGCCACGGCATCCGCGTCCCGGTGACCGAGATTGCCTTGGAGCCCTCCCCCAACGGGAAGGCCAACGATCCGCTGAGGGTGTACCGCACGGCAGGGCCGGGCAGCGATCCCGTCGTCGGGCTTGAACCCTTCAGGGCCGCATGGATCCAGGCGCGCGGCGATACGGAAAGCTACACGGGCCGGGAACGCAACCTGCTCGACGACGGCAAGTCAGCCGTGCGCCGCGGTGCGGCTTCAGCGGAATGGAAGGGAGCGCAGCCCGTGCCCCGCCGCGCCGTCGACGGCAAAAGGGTCACCCAGATGCACTATGCCCGGCAGGGCATGGTCACCCCGGAAATGCGCTTCGTGGCCTTGCGGGAGAACTGCGACGTTGAACTGGTCCGCAGCGAGGTGGCCGCCGGCCGCGCCATCATCCCCAGCAACATCAACCACCCCGAGTCCGAGCCCATGATCATCGGCAAGGCATTCCTGGTGAAGATCAACGCCAACATCGGCAACTCAGCTGTGACGAGCTCGATCGCCGAGGAAGTGGACAAGCTGCAGTGGGCCACCCAGTGGGGAGCGGACACCGTCATGGACCTCTCCACGGGAGATGACATCCACACCACCCGTGAATGGATCATCCGGAACTCCCCCGTTCCCATCGGCACCGTCCCCATCTACCAGGCCCTGGAGAAGGTCAACGGCGAGGCGAACAAGCTCACGTGGGAAATATTCCGGGACACCGTGATCGAACAATGCGAACAGGGTGTGGACTATATGACCATCCACGCCGGCGTCCTGCTCCGGTACGTGCCGCTGACAGCCAACCGGGTGACCGGAATTGTTTCCCGCGGCGGCTCCATCATGGCCGGCTGGTGCCTTGCCCACCACCAGGAAAACTTCCTCTACACGCATTTCGACGAACTGTGCGAAATCTTCGCCAAGTACGACGTTGCCTTCTCGCTCGGAGATGGACTGCGGCCCGGCGCCACCGCAGACGCCAATGATGCCGCACAGTTCGCGGAACTGGATACCCTGGCGGAGCTGACGGAGCGGGCCTGGAAGTACGACGTCCAGGTCATGGTCGAAGGCCCGGGCCACATTCCGTTCCACTTGGTGCGTGAAAACGTGGAACGGCAACAGCGGTTGTGCAAGGGCGCGCCGTTCTACACCCTGGGCCCGTTGGTCACTGACGTCGCGCCAGGCTACGACCACATCACCTCGGCCATCGGTGCCACGGAAATCGCCCGGTACGGCACAGCGATGCTTTGCTACGTGACCCCCAAGGAGCATCTGGGGCTGCCTAACAAGGACGACGTCAAAACCGGAGTCATCACCTACAAGATTGCAGCCCACGCCGCAGACCTGGCCAAGGGCCACCCCGGCGCGCACGAACGCGACGACGCGCTGTCCAAGGCGCGGTTCGAGTTCAGGTGGAGGGACCAGTTCGCACTCTCACTGGACCCGGTGACCGCGGAGTCCTTCCACGATGAGACGCTTCCCGCTGAACCCGCCAAGACCGCGCACTTCTGTTCCATGTGCGGGCCGAAATTCTGCTCCATGCGCATCAGCCAGGACATCCGGGATGAATACGGTTCCGCCGAGGCCCAGGCGGCCATAGCGGAGATGTACAACGGAATGCGCGAAAAGAGCGAGGAGTTCCTGGCAACCGGAGGCAAGGTCTACCTGCCCGAACTCCAGATGCCGGCCCGCGGTGACCAGCGACTCACGACGCCCTGACCGACATACCCCGCCCGACGTCGGCAATGAAGGACCGGATGAACCGGTCGCCGTCGGCGGAATCCTGGGGACGGTGCCCTCCAGCAGCTACGCGGTGGAGGGCACCGGTATCCCTCAAATACCCGGCAATTTCCTCGTACAACGGCTCCCAGCCGCCGGTCAGCACCAGCGTGGGAACACCGGGCACAATGTGCAGGGGCGCTTCCCACGGCGGGGCCTGCAACCTCAAACGCCGGGCTGAGCGCCGCGCTTCCGGTGTCTGCAGGCCGCCCGCCTCCGCAGCGTAGGCCCGCCGGAAATACTCACGCTCATAGTCGGCGTCGCCGAGTTGGCTACGGACATCGAACAAGGGCTGCATCAGGGCGCGGTGCGACGCCGTAGCGGGAAGTTCGGCCGTCAAGGACAAGCACGCCGGTTCCACCAAGGACAACGAAAACACCAGGTCCGGGCGCTCCACCGCGGCGAGCATGGCGGAAATGGCACCCTGTTCGTGGGCAACCACGTGTCCCCCGCCCGAGTCGGCCAGCGCGTCAACAAGGATGGCCACATCCGCGGAAATGTCCGACTCAAGGGGCTCGGCCACGGGATCGAAACCGTGCCGCCTCAGGAAAAGGCAGTCATACCGCAGGGCAAGGCCATGCTGTTTTGGCCAGGCCGCAGCGCCGAAACTGCCCAGGCCGTGGACAAAAACTACGCGCTGTTTGTGCATTGGACCAGCCTATGCGAGGGCTGCGACATCACGGGAGGACGACGGCGCATGCCGGGCTGACCGGAGGCCTGGTTCTGATTGCCGGGCCCTACTTCCCTGGGCTCTATTTGCTTGGGCTTTATTTACCCAGGAACTTGTCGAAGCCCTTGGGCAGGTTCAACGAGGACGGATCGAAGTCAGCGGCGCCCTGGCCGAACGCTGCACCCTTGGGAGCAGCCGCGGCAGCTGCGCGCTTGGCCTCAGCCTCGCGCAACTCCTGCGCAGCCTTGGCGGGGTTGCCCGAACGTGCCTTCTTCTTGGGCGCGTTCTTGCCTCCCTTGCGGCCGCCGCCGGGCCCGCCCAGACCGGGCATTCCCGGCATACCGGGCATGCCGCCGCCCTGCGCCATCTTCTTCATCATCTTCTGAGCCTGGGCGAACCGCTCCAGCAGGCCGTTGACCTCGGAGACGTGGACGCCGGAGCCCTTGGCGATACGGGCACGGCGGGAACCGTTGATGATCTTGGGAGCCACACGCTCATGCGGGGTCATGGACCGGACAATCGCCTCAACGCGGTCAATTTCCCGCTCGTCGAAGTTCTCCAGCTGCTGCCGGATGTTTTGCGCACCCGGCATCATCATGAGCATCTTCTTCATGGAGCCCATGTTGCGGATCTGCTGCATCTGGGCCAGGAAGTCGTCCAGCGTGAAGTCTTCCTGGTCGGCGAACTTCTTCGCCATCCGGGCAGCTTCTTCCTTGTCCCAGGCCTTCTCAGCCTGTTCGATCAAGGTCAGGACATCGCCCATGTCCAGGATGCGCGAGGCCATGCGGTCCGGGTGGAACAACTCGAAATCGTCGAGCCCTTCACCCGTGGAAGCGAACATGACCGGTTTGCCCGTCACGGACGCTACGGACAGCGCGGCACCACCGCGGGCGTCGCCGTCGAGCTTGGACAGGACGATGCCGGTGAAGTTGACGCCTTCGTCGAAGGCCATTGCCGTATTCACGGCGTCCTGGCCGATCATGGCGTCAATGACGAAGAGGACTTCGTTCGGGATGATCGCCTGGCGGATGCGCCGCGCCTGGTCCATCATTTCGGCGTCGACGCCAAGGCGGCCGGCGGTGTCAACAATCACGACGTCGTGAAGCTTCTGGCGGGCTTCCTCCACGCCCGCCTTGGCCACGGCCACGGGATCGCCTGCGGGGTGTTCAAGTTCAGAGGTGGCGCCCGGGTGCGGAGCGAACACCGGCACGCCTGCGCGCTGGCCCACCACCTGGAGCTGGGTGACCGCGTTGGGCCGCTGCAGGTCGCAGGCAACGAGCATGGGGCTGTGGCCCTGGGACTTAAGCCACTTGGACAGCTTGCCCGCGAGGGTCGTCTTACCCGCACCCTGGAGGCCGGCCAGCATGATGATGGTAGGGCCGGTCTTGGCCAACCTGATGCGCCGCGTTTCACCGCCGAGGATCTCCACGAGTTCCTCGTTGACGATCTTCACGATCTGCTGGCTCGGGTTCAGCGCCCCGGACACTTCAGCGCCGAGCGCACGCTCGCGGATCCGCGACGTGAACTCACGGACCACGGGAACCGCGACGTCGGCATCCAGCAGGGCGCGGCGTATCTCCCGGACTGTGGCGTCGACATCGGCCTCCGACAGGCGGCCCTTGCCACGGAGGTTCTTGAAGGTTGCTGTCAACCGGTCAGAGAGTGAATTGAACACGCGCCGTGCACTTCTTTCGATGGTCTGCGAATGGCGGCCTTGCGGCTCACCGGAGTCTTTGACGTTCCTGCCCCAACAATGTGTCTCAACCCTAATAAATCAGCGTCAACTAGGGGACTCGACTATCTAGGGTACCAAGTCGCGTCCACAAGATGGCATGCTGGCACAGTGACCAGCAAAACAACTGTGAAAACGTTGCTCATTCTCGGCGCTTCAGGCGACCTCACCGGCCGCCTGCTCCTTCCGGGACTTGCCGGCCTCCTTGCCACAGGCAGGGTTGGCGGGCTTCGACTGGTCGGGGCCGGGTCCGATCCCTGGACCGCGCGGCAGTGGAAAGAACGGGTGGACACATCCTTCGCTGCGGCAGCCGGCGCCGCGGAAAGCGCAGGCCGGTCAGTACTGGACTCGGTGGCCGCATCCACGGAATACCATCAGGTCGACGTCACGGCGGACGGCAGGCTCGCCGACTTGCTGACGCGACTGGAAGGGCCGGTTGCCATCTACTTCGCCCTCCCCCCGGAAGTCAGCCAGAAAGCCTGTGCCCTCCTGCGCCGTGACCAGCTTCCGGCCGGAACCCGGCTGGTATTGGAGAAGCCTTTCGGCGCGGGGCTGGAATCGGCCCGGGAACTGAACAAGGTACTTGCCGCGCTGGTCCCGGAAGACCACATCCACCGTGTGGACCACTTCCTCGGCAAGGCCACGGTGCTGAACATCCTCGGACTGCGTTTCGCCAACCGCTTCCTGGAACCGGTGTGGGACCGCGACCACATCGAAAAAGTCGAGATCATCTTCGACGAAGACCTGGCTTTGGAAGGCCGTGCCCGCTATTACGACCATGCCGGCGCCCTCAAGGACATGATCCAAAGCCACCTGCTCCACATCATGGCTTTCCTGGCCATCGACGCCCCCGCCTCCATCGACGAACGCGATCTCCGTGACGCCGTGGCCGCGGTCCTGCGTGCCAGCAGCATCAAGGCCCCGTTCCAGGATTCGACCCGCCGGGCCCGCTATACAGCCGGGAAGCTCGGCGAGCGCACCATTCCCGACTACGCGGCCGAGCCGGGCGTGGACCCCGCCAGGAACACCGAAACCCTCGCCCAGGTCACGGTGGAGATCGACAATTGGCGCTGGAAGGGCGTCCCGTTCATCCTGCGCTCCGGCAAGGCGATGGGCCACAAACGGAAGGAAGCCGTGGTGACCTTCCGTCCCGTGCCGCATTTGCCGGTCGGGTTCTCCGGCGTCGACTCCCCCAACCACCTTCGGATCGGTTTCGGTCCCGACGTCCTGCAGCTCGACGTCGACGTCAACGGCCCTGGCGACGTGTTCACCCTGGACCGGGCGAGCTTGATCACCGAGCTCAACGCTGCCGGCATGCTGCCTTACGGCGAAGTCCTGGAGGGCATCCTTACCGGCGATCCGCTCCTCTCCGTCCGCGGCGACACTGCGGAGGACTGCTGGCGGATCATGGAACCCGTGCTCGGTGCCTGGGCGCAGGATGCGGTCCCGTTGGAGGAGTACGACGCCGGCAGCCAGGGGCCGGCAGCGTGGGGCACCAGCGGCGGGCGCAGCGACAGCGGGCACACCGGCAGTAACAGTCCTACGGCGGCAAGTTACGGGGGCTGACTATCCCAGTGGCTGACTGTTTCGGGGCGGCTGACTGTTAACGGCCAAGCGGGCCGGGTACCTTTTCGGTACCCGACCCGCTGTTCGTTTCCCGGATCAACAGCCGGGGCTCGGATGTCCGCCTAAATGGCCGCCGCGCCGCGCTCCCCGGTCCTGACGCGGACTGCTTCGTAGACGTCCACGGTCCAGACTTTCCCGTCACCGGCCCGGCCGGTGTTGGAGCTTGCAATGAGGACATCCAGGATGTCGTCCGCTTGTTCGTCGGTGGCAAGAACCTCGATGCGGATCTTGGGCAGCAGGTCCACGTTGTATTCAGCACCGCGGTACACCTCCGTGTAGCCCCGCTGCCGGCCATAGCCGCTGGCCGCGCTGACCGTCAACCCCTGGACGCCGTACGCTTCCAGGCCTTCCCGGACTGCTTCAAGCTTCTCCGGACGGACGATCGCTGTAATGAGTTTCATGCCTGGACACTCTCCTTGCCTTCGGCTGCGGGGGCCTTGGATTCCACTGCGGCGTCGTTCTTGCCGGTCATCACGTCGTGCAGCGGCTGGAAGCTTCCACCGTGGCCGCCTACACCGAACTCGTAGGCCGTCTCGGCGTGGAGGCTGAGGTCAACGCCGACGTTCTCCTGCTCAGTGGAGACCCGGAAGCCCATGGTCTTGTGGATGGCCAGGGCGATGATCGCCGTCATGATGGCGGAGAAGGCGATGGCGATGCCGGCCGCTGCGAGCTGCGCCCACATCTGGGCCATGCCGCCACCGTAGAAGAGGCCGCCGCCCACGCCGTCCACCGGCTTTGCGATGAAGCCCAGTGCTACGGTTCCGATGATGCCGGAGACCAGGTGTACTCCCACCACGTCCAGGGAGTCGTCGAAGCCCCAGCGGAACTTCAGGCCTACGGCGAGGGCGGACGCGATACCGGCGACCAAGCCCAGGCCCAGGGCGCCGATGGGATCGACGTTGGCGCAAGCCGGGGTGATGGCAACGAGGCCTGCCACGACGCCGGACGCAGCGCCGAGGGACGTCGGGTGGCCGTCGCGGATGCGTTCGGTGATGAGCCAGCCGATCATTGCTGCGGCCGGAGCTGCGAGGGTGTTGACCCAGATGAGGCCGCCCTGCTCAGCGGTGGTTGCCGCGCCGCCGTTGAACCCGAACCAGCCGAACCACAGGATGGCTGCACCGAGCATCACGAAGGGAATGTTGTGCGGGCGGTGGTTGGGGTCCTTGCCGAAGCCGCGGCGGTTGCCGATGATCAGCACCAGGACGAGTGCGGCCACGCCGGCGTTGATGTGCACTACCGTTCCGCCGGCGAAGTCGATGGCCGGGCCGAGCGCCTTGCCGATGGCACCCTCGGGACCGAACAGGCCGCCGCCCCACACCATGTAGGCCAAGGGGCAGTAGACCAGCGTGACCCAAACGGGAACGAAGAGGCTCCAGGCGCCGAACTTGGCACGGTCGGCGATCGCGCCGCTGATCAGGGCCACCGTGATGATGGCGAACGTGGCTGCGAAGCCTACCTTGATGTAACCGTCAGGAGTGGCGTCCATTCCAGCCAGTCCAAATGATGCGAACGGGTTCCCCACGATCTCCATGAAGCCCTCGCCGGAGCTCATGGATGCCCCCCACAGCACCCATACAACGCCCACGATGCCGATGGAGATGAAACTCATCATCATCATGTTCAGGGCGGCCTTGGCCCGTGTCATACCACCGTAGAAGAATGCCAATCCCGGTGTCATGAACAGCACAAGCGCTGCCGCCACCATGACCCATACGTGACCTGCGGTAAGTTCCATGGTGCACGTCCTCTCTTGCTAGTACTGCGGTTCGTCCGCTGTCCTGACGCCTTTTGCGTCCTGCAATAAAGTTTTGTGCCGCAGTGTTTCACCTGCGCGGGATTTAGATTGCGGGCCTGTTACATCAACCTCCCCAACGTAAATGATGCATAACCTCGTTGTTACGGATATGTTTCATGCGTCACACAGGCCCGGGACGAGTACCGCGCCCACGCAAAAACCTTCGACCCTGACAGGACCACCCCGGATGCCACAGTCGCCCCGATCCACCCAGCCACCAAGGATCAGGCAGCAGAGGGAGCCGCTTCCCCGCGACGTGAAGGTCATGCTGGCCGCCGCCTTCCTCATCGCCCTGGGTTTCGGGCTGGTGGCCCCGGTACTGCCGCAATTTGCCACGACCTTCGACGTCGGCGCGACGGCCGCCGCGGTGATCGTCAGTATCTTCGCCTTCATGCGCCTCGTCTTCGCGCCGGCGGGCGGGCAGCTGATCGTCCGCTTCGGGGAGCGGAGCGTCTATGTGAGCGGGCTGCTGATTGTTGCCGCATCGACTGCGGCCTGCGCTTTCGCGCAAAACTACTGGCAGTTGTTGATCTTCCGCGGCCTGGGCGGAGCGGGTTCGGTGATGTTCACCGTCGCCGCCATGGGCCTGCTGATCCGGCTGGCGCCGCCGGAGCGAAGGGGCCAGGTTTCGGGAGCCTACGCTTCGGCCTTCCTGATCGGCAGCGTCCTGGGGCCCGTGGTGGGCGGACTCCTGGCCGGTTTCGGCCTGCGCGTGCCGTTCCTGGTGTACGCCGCTGCCCTGCTGCTCGCCGCCGTCGTTGTGCGGACGATGCTGACCGGCACGAACCATCTGGGTGAGGAGGCACGGCACGCGCCTGCCATGACGCTGAAAGAGGCACTCGCCGATTCGGCCTACCGGGCGGCCGTCTTCTCAAGTTTCGGCAACGGCTGGGTCACCTTCGGTGTGCGCATGGCCACCATCCCCTTGTTTGCCACGGCCGTCCTGCAGTCACGTCCGGAAACGGCGGCGTGGGCGCTTGCTGTGTTCGCCATGGGTAACGCACTCGCTTTGACGTTCTCCGGCCGGCTTTCGGACTCCTGGGGACGGAAGCCGCTGCTTATCCCGGGATTGGTCATCACGGGAGCCGCTACGGGGCTCATCGGCGTGACCGGTGACCTGGTGTGGTTCCTCGTTGCCTCCGCCGTGGCGGGTTTCGGCTCCGGCTTGCTGGGCCCGGCGCAGCAGGCCGCCGTCGCCGATGTGATTGGCCGGGGCCGCTCCGGTGGCCGCGTCCTGGCAGTGTTCCAGATGGCGGCCGATACCGGAGCCATCATCGGCCCGGTGGTTGCCGGGCTCCTGGCGGACCAGTTGGGCTACGGCTGGGCTTTTGGAATCACCGGCGGGGTGCTCCTGGTGACCGCGGCAGCGTGGCTTCCCGCCCGCGAACCCGCGGTTAAACAAAACTGACTGGCAACAGGGGTTGCTCTGAACGCTCAGAACAACCCCTATTGCCAGTCAGTTGAAGAACTAGTTCAGCAGTGCGTCCACGAACCCCTCGGCTTCGAAAGGCGCGAGGTCGTCGGGCCCTTCGCCCAGGCCGATGAGTTTGACCGGCACGCCCAGCGTCTTCTGGATCGCGACCACGATGCCGCCCTTGGCGGTGCCATCGAGCTTGGTCAGGACGATGCCGGAGATGTTGACCACCTCGGCAAAGACCCGGGCCTGGTTCAGCCCGTTCTGGCCGGTGGTGGCATCCAGCACCAACAGGACCTCGTCCACTTCGGCCAGCTTTTCGATGACGCGCTTGACCTTGCCAAGCTCGTCCATCAGGCCGGTCTTGTTCTGCAGGCGGCCCGCGGTATCCACCATGACAACATCGACTTCCTGGTCGATGCCGGCCTTGACTGCCTCGTAGGCCACCGAAGCGGGGTCCGCGCCGTCGATGTCCGACTTCACCGTGGGCACGCCCACGCGCTGGCCCCACGTGGCGAGCTGTTCGGCCGCTGCCGCACGGAAGGTGTCCGCTGCTCCCAGCAGGACGTCCTTGTCTTCAGCCACCAGGACACGCGCCAGCTTGCCCACCGTGGTGGTCTTGCCGACGCCGTTGACACCTACCACCAGCACGACGGCGGGACGGTCACCTTGGCGGGCGACGTTCAAGGAACGGTCCATGGACGGGTCAACGAGCTTGATGAGTTCTTCCCGGAGCATGGCCTTGACATGCTCCGGATCGCGGGTTCCCAGGACCTTGACGCGCTCGCGCAGGGACTCCACGAGTTCCATGGTCGGTTCTGTTCCAAGGTCTGCCAGGAGAAGGGTCTCCTCCACCTCGTCCCACACGTTCTCGTCGATCTTGTCACCCGAAAGCAGGGCCAGCAGGCCCTTGCCCAGGATGTTGTTGGACTTGACCAGGCGTGCGCGAAGACGGGTAAGGCGGCCCTCCACGGGTGCCGGGGTCTCCACGGCAATGGTTTCCAGCCCGGCGGCATCGTCCGGGACCAAGGTCTCTTCGAGGGAGCCGTGACGGCCGGGCGCGGGGGCGGGCTCCGGCCGGTCCTCCACCAAGGTTCCGCCGCTTGCTGCCGGCGACTGGAGGGGGTCGTTGGCGTCGCGGGTCCCGGGGTATTTGGAGCCGGACTTACGGGCCTTGAGCAGGACCGGGACCAGTCCGCCAATCACCACGAGCGCAGCGACTATGGACAGGATTATGGGTAGGAAATCGTTCACTCCCCTACCTTCTCACACAGCTAGGCCCCGTCCCCGAGGCGTTGGCTGATAACCGTGGACACACCGTCCCCGCGCATTGTTACCCCGTACAAGGCATCGGCCACTTCCATGGTCCGTTTCTGGTGCGTAATGACGATCAGCTGGCTGGACTCACGCAATTCCTCGAAGATCGTGATGAGGCGGCCAAGGTTGGTGTCGTCCAACGCGGCTTCCACCTCGTCCATGACGTAGAAGGGCGAAGGCCGCGCCTTGAAAATCGCGACGAGCAACGCCACTGCGGTGAGCGACCGCTCGCCGCCTGACAAGAGGGAGAGCCTCTTGATCTTCTTGCCGGCAGGCCTCGCCTCGACCTCGATCCCTGTGGTCAGCATGTCGTCCGGATCGGTCAGCACCAAGCGGCCCTCGCCGCCCGGAAAGAGGCGAGCGAAGACGTGGTCGAACTGAGCGGAGGTGTCGGCGAAGGCCTCAGTGAACACCTGCTGGACGCGGTTGTCGACTTCCTTGATGATGTCCAGCAAGTCCTTCCGGCTGGCTTTGAGGTCTTCCAGCTGGGAGCTGAGGAACTGGTGCCGTTCCTCCAAGGCCGCGAATTCTTCCAAGGCCAAAGGGTTGACTTTGCCCAGCGAAGCGAGGTCCCGTTCAGCCTTCTTCAGCCTCTTCTCCTGCTCGGCACGGACAAACGGAACACCGTGGAGAAGGGGTTGCCCGTCCTCGTCAACGGGCGCCCTGAGCTCCGCCCACTTGTCCGTTTTTCCAGTACTTGCAGTTGCGGGCACCGGAACCGGCTGGTCCGGACCGTACTCCGCCACCAACTGCCCTGCGGACATCCCAAGTTCGTCGATTGACCTGGCTTCAAGCGCCTCAATACGCAGTCGCTGCTGCGCACGGGCCAGCTCGTCCTTGTGCACCGAATCGGTCAGCTCCGCCAATTCCTTGGCACGTTCCTCGTTGACGGAACGGACGTGGGCAAGTTCCTTGTCGAGTTTTTCGCGGATTTCCTCGGCCAGGTCCCGTTCGCCCGCAGCGAGCTCCACGGAGATGTCCAGGAACCGGAGCGTGTGCGTGGCTCCCGCCTGGACGGCTGCTGCCCGGGCTGCCTGGGCACGGCGCCTTTGCGCGCGGCGTGCGGCCTCCTCCCGGGCCCGGCGTTCGGTTGCTGCAGCCCTTTCCAGCGAGGCGGCCCGGTTGCCCACGGCGCCGAGCTGTTCCTCTGCGGTCCTGAGCGCCAGCCGTGCTTCCATTTCCTTGGCCCGTGCGGTGCGGGCCTGTTCGGCAAGTTCGTCCCGGAGATCGGTGGAGGGTTCATCGTCGGGGGCTTCCTGGGCTGCTTCCAGGCGCTCGGAGGCCACGTCCAGATCCATGGTGGCTTCGGCGATGTTCGCCTCGGCTTTGGCCAGCGTGGCCGCAAGCCTTTCACTTTCCCCTACGGCGCCACGCAGGACGGAGTTCAGGTGTCCCAACCGTTCGGCCACGGCCGCCAGCCGGGCATCGGATTCGTGCAGCTTCTCCAGCGCAGCGTCTGCCCGGTCCCGGGCTTCAGCCTGCCGCGCCTTCGCTGCCGCCAGGCGGAAACGGTTGCGCTCCAAACCGGCGGTAACGTCCTGGAGCCTGGCAACGGCGTCGTCGACGGCGGCCTGGACCTCGATCAACGACGGCACGGTCGCTGATCCGCCGTGCGCGGCCAATGATGTCAACACATCGCCTGACCTGGTGACCGCCCTCAGCCCGGGGCGCTCAGCGATCAGTTCCGCCGCTGCTGCCAGGTCCTCGACGACGACGGCCCCGGCCAGTAGGGCAAGCGCACTCTGGGCCGGCGCTTCAGTGGCTTTGACGACGTCATGTACCCACCGGCAGCCCTGCGGCAACGCGCCGTCGTTGGCGGTCTCCGGCCCGTCGCTGCTAGCCAGAAGCAGGACGGCACGTCCCGCGTCGTCCGCCCTGAGGGTGCTGAACGCAGCCAGGGCTGCTGCGGTATCGGCGGCGACCAAGGCATCGGATGCCTCACCCAAGGCTGCAGATACCGCTGTTTCGTAGCCGGGTTCGATGGCGAGCATCCCGGCCAAGGGCCCGAGGATGCCTGTAACGTCCCCACCGAGCAGCCTCTGCGAACCGTCCCTGCGGTTCAGGCCCAGCTGCAGTGCGTCGCGTCGGGCAACCAGCGCGTCGCGTTCCCGCAGGGCGCCGCGCTCGGCGGCCTTGAGTTCTTCGATCTCGGCGGTGACTGCATCGAGGATCTGGTTGGCTTCCTCGTAATCGGCGTCGAGGCTTTCCTCGCCGTCCTCGACTCCGGCAACCTGGGATTCGAGGGCGGTGAACTCGCTGTGTGCGGAACGGCGCCGCTCATCGGCAGCTGCGAGCGATTCCCGGATACGTCCGCGTTCGGCTTCGGCAGCATCCACCCGCGAACGGGCCGCGGCCACTTTCCCGGCGAGCCGGGCCAAGCCTTCCCGGCGGTCTGCCGCTGCCCGCAGCATGGCGGTCAAGCGCTTGTCCTCGGCGGCTGCGAGCGCCTCCGCGCTGTCCTTGGCCACGGTTGCTTCCAGGAGGGCCGCCTGTTTGGCGAGGACATCGTGTTCCAAGGCTGCTTGCTCCTGACGCACCTTGGCCGCTTGGCGTTCAAGGTGTTCAGGGTCGCGGCCGGAGTCCGGCAAGGCTTCCGAGGCCCCCAGGAGACGCCGGCGCTCACCCGCCAGCGAGGCCAGGGAACGGAGCCGTTCCCGGTTTGCCGAGAGCTGGTACCAGCGATCGCGTGCGGCGTTGAGGCGCGGCGTTGCTTCAGCGGCGCGCTGTTCCAGCTCTGCCTGCCGCTGCCGCCCGTGCCCGAGTTCCGCTTCAACCACCTGACGGCGTTCCTTGAGGGCTGCTTCATCGGCCACGTCCTGCTCCAAGCTGCTGGTGAGCTGCATCAGGTCGTCGGCCAAAAGCCTTGCTTTGGCATCGCGGACGTCGAACTGGACCGTTTGGGCGCGGCGGGCGATTTCTGCCTGTTTGCCCAGGGGCGTCAGTTGGCGGCGGATCTCGGCGGTCAAGTCTCCCAGCCGCGAAAGGTTGGCCTGCATCGCCTCCAGCTTGCGGACTGTCTTTTCCTTGCGCCGCCGGTGTTTGAGGATACCGGCGGCTTCTTCGATGAAGCCCCGGCGGTCCTCCGGAGTCGCGTGCAGCACGCGGTCCAGTTGGCCCTGGCCGACGATGACGTGCATCTCGCGGCCAAGTCCCGAATCGGACAGCAACTCCTGGATATCCAGCAAGCGGCACGGCGCACCGTTGATGGCGTACTCGGAGCCGCCGGTGCGGAACAGGGTGCGCGAAATGGTGACTTCGCTGTATTCGATGGGAAGCGCGTTGTCGGTGTTGTCGATGGTGAGCGACACGTGTGCCCTGCCCAGGGGCGGCCTGCCGGACGTGCCGGCGAAGATGACGTCTTCCATTTTGCCGCCACGCAGGGTCTTGGCCCCTTGTTCGCCCATGACCCACGCCAGGGCGTCAACGACGTTGGACTTGCCGGAGCCGTTGGGCCCCACCACCGCAGTGACTCCCGGCTCGAAGTCGAACGTCGTGGCCGACGCAAACGACTTGAACCCGCGGACGGTCAAACTCTTCAAATGCAAGGTGGTTGGTTCTCCTGGATGGCCCCGGTGGCGGTATCCCACTAAATCTACTGCGGATTTGTTGAAAACCCGGGATCCATGGCGGGAAAGCCTTGCGGGCACCCGCCCGCATCCCTACACTCCTGCCTAGGGTTACCTGGCGCATGCGTTCCGGTGATCCGGCCGGATCCCCGGTTTGCCGGGTCCGCCGGGTCGCGGTCCGAAATTCGGAATACATGGGCATGGTGGCTGTGGCTGTGATGGTTTTCAACTGAAGATCTGGTTTTACCCTGGCTGGGGAGCGGTGAGCAGGGACCGGGCATGTGCGCGGACCTTTGTTTAGCAATCGGCGTACCACCCAGGAGTTCTGATGCCCGGTCCTTCCGCTACCCGGCCACCACGGTTCTTCAAAGGTTTCTTTGTACCCCTGGTCGTTGCGATGGTTGCGTCCTTGCTGCCCTTGACGGTACCTGCCGCCTTCGCAGCGGGCCCGTGCGACCCCGTGGTGAATCCCGTGGTGTGCGAGAACTCAAAACCGGGCAGCCCGCCGTCGGAATGGGACATCGACGGCGCCGGCGATGACAGTATCCAAGGCTTCTCCACAGCCATGAGTGTCAACGCCGGCCAATCAATCCAATTCAAAGTCGATACCTCGGCATCCAACTACACGATCGCCATTTACCGCAGCGGCTGGTACGGCGGAAACGGGGCACGCAAGATAGCCACCGTGACACCCTCGGCCTTCCGGCAGAACCAACCGGCGTGCCGTACCGACCTGGCCACTGAACTCTATGACTGCGGCACCTGGGCGGTATCGGCAACGTGGCAGGTCCCGGCAACGGCAGTGTCCGGCGTCTACTTTGCTTTGCTGACCCGGCCGGATACCGGCGGGCAAAGCCACATCACGTTCGTGGTGCGCAATGACGGCAACCGGTCAAGCGTGCTCTTCCAGACGTCGGATACGACGTGGCAGGCCTACAACACCTACGGGGGCGCGGACTTCTATCAAGGTGCCGTCAACGGGCGTGCCTACAAGATCAGCTATAACCGCCCCATGGCCAGCCGAAGCGGACCGGACGGCCGCGATTTCTACTTCGCCAACGAATACCCCATGGTCCGGTTCCTCGAACAGAACGGCTATGACGTCAGCTACATCAGCGGACTGGATACGGACACCCGCGGCGCCGAACTGCTCAACCATAAGGTGTTCCTGTCCGTAGGGCACGACGAGTACTGGTCCGGAAACCAGCGCGCCAATGTCACGGCAGCGCGGGATGCGGGGGTAAACCTCCAGTTCCTTTCCGGCAATGAGATGTACTGGCGAACCCGGTTCGAGCCTTCGAGCGTGGACGGTACGCCGGGCCGGACGCTGACCAGTTACAAGGAAACGTGGTCCAACGCCAAGATCGATCCCACCACCCAGTGGACGGGCACCTGGCGGGATCCGCGGTTCGCTTCCCAGGCAAACGGCGGAGGCCTGCCCGAAAACGGCCTCACGGGAACCCTCTACATGTCCAACTACACGGACCTCCCCGTGACAGTTTCCGCCGAAGAGGGCAAGACCCGGCTCTGGCGCAATACTTCCCTGGCATCGATGTCGGCAGGCACCTCCGCTGCGTTGGCGCCCCATACGATCGGCTACGAATCGAACGAAGACCTGGACAACGGCTTCCGGCCGGCCGGGCTCATCCGCTTGTCCACAACCACCGGCAGTGTCAGCCAATACCTGCAGGACTTCGGGAACACGGTGGCGCCGGGCACCACCAAGCACAGCATCACCCTGTACAAGGCGGCGAGCGGTGCATTGGTTTTCTCCGCCGGCAGCGTGCAGTGGACATGGGGCCTTGACCAGGAACACGACGGAAACGGCGCCCCTGCCGATATCCGGATGCGGCAGGCGCAGGTGAACCTGCTTGCCGACATGGGTGCCCAACCGGCAACCCTGGCATCCGGCCTGGTGGCGACCACCGCCAGCGGCGACAAAACAGGCCCCACCACCACCATCAACGCCCCTGCCAACAATGCCGCTGTGGCCCACGGAAGCAACGTCACCGTCAGCGGAACGGCAACGGACGCGGGCGGCGTGGTTGCCGGCGTCGAGGTTTCAACCGACGGCGGCACATCCTGGCACCCTGCCACCGGCAAGGCGAACTGGACGTACAGCTATGTGCAGAAGGGCCTGGCGACTGCCACCATCCAAGTGCGGGCTGTGGACGACAGCGCGAACATCGGCGCGGTGGCCACGCGCAACCTGACCGTGAACGGCCCGTACACGGTCTTCGGCCAGGCGGTTCCACCGGTGGTTGACTCCGGCGACGGCGGCGCGTACGAGATGGGCCTGCGTTTCACACCGTCCGTGGACGGCTTCATCACCGGTGCACGCTTCTACAAGAGCACCGCGAACACGGGAACCCATATTGGGTCCCTTTGGAACTCCGCAGGCACCCGCCTTGCCACCGCAACGTTCGCCAATGAAACCGCTTCGGGCTGGCAGAGCGTCCTCTTCAGCCAACCCGTGCCCGTGGCGGCCGGGCAGAAGTACACGGTCTCCTACTGGGCACCCCGAGGCCACTACGCCACCAAGGACTTCCAATGGGCGTATTCGGGCTTCAACGACGCGCCCATGAAGGTTGCCGGCGGTTTCGGCGCGGAACCCGCCGGTGTCTACAACACGTCCCAGGGTTTCCCAACAGCCAGCTTCAACGGTGGAAACTACTTCGTGGATGCCATCTTCAGCACAACGGACAATTCGCCCCTGACTGTCAGCTCACAGACCCCCATCCCGTCATCGTCCAGCGTTTCGGTCGCAACCACCGTGAGTGGAGTCTTCTCCAAGCCCGTCACGGCGGCCAGCGTGCAACTGACACTTCGTTCGGCGGCAGGTCCGGTGGCCGGTACCACCACCTATGACGCCACCACCCGGAAGGCTACGTTCACCCCGTCATCCCAGCTGGCCTTCAGCACCCAGTACACGGCAACCCTGGCCGGCACCGATGCCGTGGGCGGCCAAGTCGCCTCCGGCGGTACCTGGACATTCACCACGGCCGCAACCGCCCCCTCTCCCGGCGCCTGCCCGTGCAGTTTCTATGACGACAGCGTCACTCCCGGGATCGCGGAAATCCAGGACGGCGTACCGCTGACACTCGGTGTGCGCTTCACGAGCGTTTCAGCCGGCACTGTCAACGGCGTCCGGTTCTACAAGTCGGCCGGCAACACGGGAACGCACACCGGCTCCCTGTACACGGCCTCGGGTCAATTGCTGGCAACAGTCACGTTCGCCAATGAGAGCAGCGCAGGATGGCAAACTGCGATGTTCAGCCAACCGGTGCAAATGGCTGCCAATACCGAATACATCGCTGCCTACAAATCCACCACCGGAGCGTACTCGGCAACCAGCAACGGATTTGGACAGGGCCTCAGCGTCGGGCCGCTGCGGACAGGCCCGGACGCAGGGGCTTACTCCTACAACTCCGACTTCCCCGGTTCGCGGTCGACGGCCAGCTACCTGGTGGACGTCGTGGTCATGGTCGCCGCTCCGGCATTCACCGTCGGCAGCCAGTCACCGGCAAGCGGCGCCTCCAGCGTTCCGTTGACGACGACTGTTAGTGGAGTGCTGTCCGAGGCAGCAGTGGCTTCCAGCGTCAAACTGGCGCTCAAGACCGCCAGTGGCACCGCCGTTGCGGGAACCAGCGCCTACGTTGACGCAACACGCAAGGTCACGTTCACTCCGTCCGCTCCACTGGCCGAAGGCACAAGCTACACGGCCACAGTGACCGCAACGGCGGTATCCGGCACTCCCATCACCGGCAACACCTGGACTTTCACCACAGTCCCGCCGGCCAGGACGCCTGGAGTGTGCCCCTGCACCCTTTACCAGGACACCGTGACCCCCGGCACGATGGAAGTGGATGACGCCGTTCCGTTGACCCTGGGTGTGCGCTTCAGCAGTGACACGGCCGGGCAGGTAACCGGCGTCCGGTTCTACAAATCCAGTGGTAACACCGGAACGCACACGGGCTCGCTGTACACGGCTGCGGGCCAACTGCTGGCCACGGTTACCTTCGCCAACGAGTCCACCAGCGGCTGGCAAACGGCAACGTTCAGCCAACCCGTCAGCATCCAGGCGGACACCGAGTACATTGCCGCCTACAAGGTGCCCGGCGGCAAGTACTCCTACACGAGCGGAGGCTTCGGTCCCGAAGGCTTCACCAGCGGCCCCCTGCGCGTTGACGCCGACTCCGGCATGTACACCTACAGCGGTGACTTCCCCGGCACCCGCTCCACGGCAAGTTACCTCGTGGACCTGCTGTTCCAGCAGCCTGCACAACCCCTGAGCATCACTGCGCAGGTGCCCGCGCCGGGAGCCACGTCGATACCCACCGACGTGAGGCCATCGATGACCTTCTCCACTGCCATTAACCCGGGCGCTACCTTCACGTTGTCGGCCAACGGAAGCCCGGTGGCGGGGTCGGCGGCGTTGTCCGCCGACGCCCGGGTCATCACCTTCACACCGACCTCCGCACTGCCCGCGAGCACCGTCATCACGGCAAGCGTTTCCGGGGTGGCCAACCAACAGGGGCAGACCTTGCCGACCACCACGTGGCAATTCACGACCGCGAGCGCCTCCGTCCAGCAGAGCACCATCTTCGGCTCGCTCGTTCCGCAGGTGCTTGCGGCACCGGAAACCAAGTCGGTGGAACTGGGAACTGCCTTCACGGTTTCCCAGGCCGGAAGCGTCACGGGTATCCGGTTCTACAAGGGCACCGGCAACACCGGCACCCACGTAGGTTCGCTGTGGAACTCCGCAGGCACCAGGCTGGCCCAGGTGACGTTCACCAACGAGACCGCAACGGGCTGGCAGACCGCCACGTTGTCCACCCCGGTGGCATTGTCTACGGGCCAGACATACGTGGTGTCCTACCGCGCTCCCAATGGCCGCTACTCGTACACCCAGGGCTTCTTCAACACCACCTGGACAAGCGGTGTCTTCACGGCCTCGGGCCCCAACAACGGCCTCTACCGTTACGGCAGCGGGGGCGTGATGCCAGCCAATTCATGGAATGCCACCAACTACTTCGTGGACGTGGTCTACTCGACAGCCACCCAGACACAAGCGCAGACGGCTACGGCATCGCCGACGCCAACGGCGACTTCAACAGCCACTGCAACGCCAACGACGACGGCGACACCCACACCGACGCCGACACCGACAGCCACGCAGTAGGTGGACTCCTGTGCGGTCTTCTGATGCTCTGCTGAGCCTCGCTGTCAGCGGACGACGCTCGGTGACCAGGCGTGGGCGATGAACAACTCCGGTTGTGCCGCGGGTTCGATGTCCAGCTGCCAAATGTTGCTGTCGCCCTCAACAGCCTGGTCAGGCAGGCCATACAGCAACGTATCCTCGTCCAGCCATTCGATCTGATCGTCAACGCTCCGCTTTTCCGACAGGACCGTTTCCGCCCCGGTAGCGAGGTCCAAAACGGCCACCTTCCAATGCGTCCCCAGCGCACCGCCGTCGTTCTTCTTGAACGCAATCCGGGTACCGTCCGGCGAGATGGACGGGCACTCAACGTTGTCATGCACCGCAGTGAGCGTCCTGCCGGAGAGGCTGCCCTTGACCAGCCACAGACGACCCGACGACGCGGCCGTGGCGTAGAAGGAATCCTCCTGGCCGGGGACGAACGTCACGCCCCAGATGTTCCTGTCCGCAGCCACCAAGCGCTCGCCGTTGACCATGAGGGCAAAGTCTTCGAGGTTTCCCAGGTTGCTGGTTCCACGGCTGATTTCCGTTGCGGTGGAGAACCCGGAGGTTGAGTAGGAGTGCCCGGTCACGAACACTGTGGTGGCGATCAGGGAGCCATCGGCACTGATGCGTGTCCGGCTGGGAATGCCGGGCAAGGCCCACGATCTTTGCTGCTGCCAGTTCCGGTCCAGGACCGTGGCCTCAAATGCCGTGACCAGTCCCCTGTTCGCTTTCAAGCACACCACTTCGGCTGACGTTCCGTAGACCCTGTCGCACGCCTTTTCGCTGACGGCACGTTCGCCCTTCGGATCGGCGAGGGGTACCGTTGCCGCGTTGCCATAACCCTGGCCGGCCGCGGTGTTGCGGAAAAGGACGAAGGGAGCCTGCGGCAAGGGTTGTCCCGCAGTCACCCCCACGGAAGGGGCAGCCGTCCGGCTTTGCTCAAATCTTTGGTAGGCGCCGACGGCGTAAACCCCCGCCGCCGTCAGCATGAGGGCGGTAACAGCCAGCAGGATGCCCCAACGAAGCTTTGCGCCAGCCATCCTTCCGCTCATGCGCCGGCCCGCCCGGGCCGGGCTCCAGGAAGGATGAAGATCACTGCCACCACAACGCAGGCCAGCAGGATGCCGGCGATCGTGACGGCAGCTGATGCCCCCACGGCGTACCACAGCACACCGAACCCTGCCGAAGCCGCCATCCGGCTCAAAGCCACGACCGTCTGGGCCGCGGCAATGCCGGTGGCAAGCTTTCCCTCCGGCGTCAGTTGGCTCGCCAACGCGGCCAGCACCCCGTCGGTTGCCGCATAGAACGCACCGAGCAGGAGCAGGCACGTCAACGTTGCCCAGAGACCACCAAGCGGAGCCGCAGCCAGGAAGTAGCAGGCCAGGAGTGCCACGTGCCCTGCGATGAAGACCGGTACCCTGCCTAAACGGTCGGCGAGGCGGCCCAAGGGGACGGCCATCACCAGGAAGGCGACATTGGTGCCCACGAACAGCAACGGAAACCACTGGACGGCGAACGAGTCCCGGTCCTGGAGCACCAGGTAGATAAAGCCGTCACCGATGGTCACCAGCCCGAGGAGTCCCGCAGCGACAAGGAGCTTCCCCAACCCCGGTTCCTTGAAGTGGCGCCAGGAAAAAGCAAGAAGCCGCTGGCCCTTCGGTGCATCCTTCGCGCTCCGTGCGCGGAGGTCGGGAACCACCAATCCCAGGACGGCCACGCCGATCACGGCAAACGCCAAAGACACCACAAAGACTGTGCTGAAGCCATTGGGGATGACCAGCAGAATCAGGAAAGCAATCAGAGGCCCTGCCGCTGCACCGATGTTGTCCAGCATCCGGTGCATACCGAAGGACCGCGCCAGATGCTCCGGTTGCGCCGACACCGTGATCAGCGCATCCCGGGGCGCCGTCCGGATTCCCTTGCCGATCCGATCCCCCGTGACGATCGCCGCTACGGCCCAGAAGCCCCCGGCGAAAAGGAATCCGATCCTTGCCAGCATGGACAGTCCGTAACCGGCCAGGGCGATCCGTTTGGGATGGCCGCTGCGGTCTGACGCCCAGCCTGCGGCGATCCGGACGATGGCGCTCGCGCCCTGGTTGATTCCGTCGATGAAGCCGAAGGCTATGGTCGACAAACCGAGGAAGCCCGTGACGTACAAGGGCAGGATGGCCGTGACCGACTCGGAGGAGATATCCGTGACCATGCTGACGATTCCAAGCCACACGATGAGCGGGGACAAACGAAACGGCACCTTCGACAGTGCCGTCTGCTCGCTGGGAGACTTTCCGCGCTTACCGCCGCTGCGGTCCGAAAGCGAAATGTACATGCCTACCCCTACTCCGTGTCCGAGTGCAGACTGCCCAGCAGTTGGAAGCGCGAGTTACCGGTTCCGGTGGTGGCCACGGAGACCGTAATCGTGTCGGTGCCGCGGACGAACCGGGCAGCCGTCGCGCCGTCCGGGGCAGGTGCTTCTTCGGACCAGAAACCATGGGGAACCAACGAAGCCCTGAAATCCTCGATCACGGCTTGTTGCGGCTTGCCCACCACCCCGTCGGCAGTCACCTGCAGGACGTCGCCTGAACCCGAAACACTCGTGGACCCGATCGTGGTGCCTTCCGGCAACGTCAGGACGCTGCTCGGCCACCCGTCCACGACGGCGCCTGTAGCGTTTCCAGGGTCCGGCAGTTTCCCCTTGAGCAGGGGCGCTGCAGCTGATGGTTCCGGCAGGCCCGTAGGGGTCAACGTCACAGGCGGCAGGACTTCAAGGGGTTTGGCACCCGGGGACGCACCGCCGTTGCCGTCGCCGCCTGCGGAAGGGCCCGACGTCGGACTTCCGGAGGATTGCGGGCCGGAGCCTGCTTCCCCGCTTCCGGTGGGCGAGGAACCCGCCGCAGAGGGGCTGGCAGGGCTGGAATTTTGGGCTGTCGTTTGGGCCGGACGCACGGCCAGTTGGTCAAAGACCACCGCGATGACCGCGATCAGCACGGCAAGGGCCAGGCCCGCGATGACCAGCCGCCGGGCATTCATGGCTTCCCCGGGTTGGCTGAGCCGCCAAGGAGCTGGTGCGCCCTCGCTTCAAGACCGTCGTCAACGAAGTCGTAGATGAAGGACGCGAGCCAGATGACGATCGTGGCGGCAATCCAGCCGAACAGGCTTGTGATGGCGAACCCTTGCGAGAAGAGGCTGGTCAGGATCAGGACGGCCAGCGTGGCCAGCAAGCTTGCGCCCAGGGTGGACGCCTTGGTCATCAGCCAGGTCCTGCGCTCCTGCCCGCCGGCTTGCTGTCGGTGGTCCCACCGCCTGCGCAGCAGCCCGGCAACCAACGGTTTCACCAGAAGGGTGGCGGCCGTGAACACCACGACGGCCCAGAGGAACCCGGACCCCAAACGGACCCCGGGTAGCACCGACGCCACCCACAAGGTGATGGCGTTGAAAACAAGTGCGATGGCGATTTTGACCGCCAAGCTTTTCATGGGGACAGTAAACCATCGAGCCCGCCAATCCGGAACAGTTTTCCCCTGTGAAAACCGGTTACGACGGCGTGAAAACCGGTTACCAGCGGCCGTTACGCGGCCGGGGCTGGCAGATGGGACAGGTATAGGAAGAACGGTTCATGAACTGCTCGCGTTTGATGATCCCGCCAAGGCCCGTCGCCTCGCAGCGGCTGCATGGTTCCCCGGCCCGGCCGTACGCATTCAGCGAGCGGGCGAAGTAACCGGAGTCCCCGTTGACGTTGACGTACAGGGAGTCGAAACTCGTGCCGCCGGCGGCCAAGGCTGCGTTCATGACGTCCCGGGCGGCTTCGATGACCCGTTCCGCGTCGCCGCGTCGCAGTTTGTCGGTGGGCCGGGCGTAGTGGAGTCGTGCCTTCCACAGGGCTTCGTCAGCGTAGATGTTGCCTATTCCGGATATGACGGACTGGTCCAGGAGGGCCCGTTTGAGTCCCGTCCTGCGCGCCTTGACCTTCCGGTAAAACTCATCGAAGGAAAAGTTGGGGTCCAGGGGGTCGCGGGCTATGTGCGCCGCTTCCTCTGCAATTTCGGGCAGGGGCGTCTCGCCCAAACCGCCGGGGCCGCCGTCGGGCGTCGGGATGAGGGACGTGACGAACAAGCCGCCAAAGATCCGCTGGTCCACGAACCTGAGCTGCCCGGGCATGCCATCGGACGCGCTCAGCCGGATCCGGACCTTGAGGTGCTTTTCATCCGGCACCTGGGGATCCTGCATCAGCAACTGCCCGCTCATCCCCAAATGCGCCATCAGGGCCGTACCGGGCAAAGCGGTGTCCGAGCCTGCCATGGACAAGGGCATCCACAAGAACTTCCCGCGGCGCACGACGTCCAGCACCGTAGCGCCTTCAAGGTTGCCGATGAAGTCCTCGGTACCCAGTGCATGGCGTCGGATGGACCTGGGGTCCAGGACCTCGACGCCGGTGACCGTGCGGCCGCGAACCCAGCGCGCGAGGCCGCGGCGCACCACTTCTACCTCGGGAAGTTCGGGCATGGATCAGGAAGAAGCCGGTTCGGTGGAGGCTGTGTCCAGCGAATTCAAGGCACGCCAAGCGTCCGCTGCGGCTTCCTGTTCCGCTTCCTTCTTCGAGTGGCCCGAACCCCGCCCATAGGGGGTGCCGCCAATGTTGAGCACGGCTTCGAAGGTGCGGGCGTGGTCCGGCCCGGAACCTTCCACGGCGTAGTGGATGGTGCCGAGTTGCCGGCTGGCTGCCAGCTCCTGGATGCTGGTTTTCCAGTCGGTTCCGGCGCCGAGCGCACCGGCGTCCTTGAGCAGCGGACCCACGAGGCGCATCACCAGTTGGCGCGCGGTTTCCATGTCATTGGAAAGGTAGGTGGCGCCGATCAGCGCTTCCATGGTGTCCGCGAGGATAGAGGCTTTGTTCTTGCCGTCGGTGATCTTTTCGCCCTGGCCAAGGTAAATGAACTCGCCAACGCCGAGCTTGCGGCCGATACCTGCCAAGGCGCGCGTACTCACGACGGCGGAACGCCGCTTTGCGAGCTCACCTTCAGGGAGCTCGGGATGGTCGCGGTACAGGGAATCGGTGACGGAGAATCCCAGGATGGAGTCGCCGAGGAACTCGAGGCGCTCGTTGGTGGGGATACCGCCGTTCTCATACGCGTATGAGCGGTGTGTCAGAGCAAGACGAAGCGTCTCGGTGTCAATGGAGACACCGAGACGCTTCAGAAGCTCTTCAGTTGAAGACATCCTTTGTCAGCCTGGGCGGCAGATTAGGCGTCTGCGACCTTGCGGCCCTTGTATTCAAGGAACAGCGCGGTGCCGGCGGAGTCGGTGACGACCTTTGCCTGGTGCGGCAGGCTGTAGGTGACCTGACCGTTTTCGATGGTCTTGACCAGGTTGGGGGCAGTTGCCTTCCACTGGGCACGGCGTGCGCGCGTGTTTGCGCGAGACATTTTCCGCTTGGGAACAGCCACAGCTATCTCATTTCTCTCTTAGTCCAACAGTTACTAATCAGTTTGCCGGTCAGTCTTAGCCAGATCAGCTAGGGCAGCCCAGCGAGGGTCCAGGACCTCGTGGTGGTGCCCCGGCTCGTCTTCCAGGCGCGCCCCGCATTCGGAGCACAAGCCTTGGCAGTCTTCCCGGCACACCGGCTGGAACGGCAGCATGGTGACTACTGCGTCCCGCAACACCGGCTCAAGATCGATCAGATCGTGCTCGACTCGACGTTGCTCTTCATCGTCTTCCCCGTCCGAAAGCTCTTCGCCTTCGTAGAAGAAAAGTTCTTGCACATTGACCTCAAGGTCATACGCAAGGGGATCCAGGCATCGACCGCATTCGCCAGTTACTCCGACGATTGCGGTTCCGGATACCAGAATTCCTTCGTGTACGGCCTCAAGCCGGAGATCGAGCTCGACATCCGAGCCTTCCTCCACGCCAATGAGTGCCACACCAAGGTCACTTGGTGCAGGCACATGCTCCTTGAGTGTCCGCATGGTTCCTGGACTGCGTCCAAGGTCCTTGACTACCAGCGCCAAGGGCGAACTTGCATCTCGCTTAATGAGAACTCCTGTAGAACATATGACCGACGTACCATCTTAGCCTGATCACGTGCGAGGACTCAAACCGGCGACGGGCGCGTAAATGCGCCAACGTGTTCAGTTTGGGAATTGCGCGCGAACGGCTGCGGGCACGGCTTAAAGCCTACCCCTTACGTTGCTGTTCTGCCGAAGGCTCGCCCGCGAGCAGTCGTCGAAGGACGGATTTGGGCACGAAATCCGAGATGTCGCCCCCCAGGACGTTGACCTCTTTGATGAGCGTCGAGGAGAGATGGACGTAGTGCGCCTCGGCGGGCAGGAAGACCGTTTCGACGCCGGTAAGCTGCCGGTTCATGGTGGCCATGGGCAACTCGTAATCGAAATCCGAGGAGGACCGCAGTCCCTTCACGATGGCCGAGACGCCCCTGTGGCGGCAGTACTCCGCCAGCAGGCCTTCACCCATGGGTTCGACGATGATGCCACGCAAGGACGCCAAGGTTTCCCTGGCCATCTCCATGCGGTCCTCGAGGCTGAAGCGGTACTTCTTGGCGTAGTTGGTGGATACCGCCACAATGACCTCGTCAAACAGCCCGGCCGCGCGGGCAATGACTTCAAGATGTCCGTTGTGGATGGGGTCAAAGGATCCGGGGCAAACCGCACGTCTCATGACACGAACCTACCCCAAAGCTTCGCCGGGATACCATGGCTGACATGTCACCGGCAGGAAGCAGCGCCCCACCCGTCCACACGTCCCTGCCCTGGCAACGGGCGGCTGGCGGAGCCAACCTCCTGTCCCCCGATGGCGGCCTGGGCGTCACCATTTTCGAGGAGATGACAACCCTTGCTGTCGCCAAGGGAGCCATCAACCTCGGCCAGGGGTTCCCGGACGAGGACGGCCCCGCCGAAATGAAGGAGGCCGCCCGGGCGGCCATCCAGGCAGGGGCCAACCAGTATGCGCCCGGCAAAGGGTTTCCCCGGCTCCGCGAGGCAGTAGCTGCACACCAGGAACGTTTTTACGGCCTCACCCCGGATCCGGACACTGAGGTCATCGTCACCACCGGTGCCACCGAAGCGATCGCCGCTTCCTTGCTGGCATTCGTCCAGCCCGGCGACGAGGTCCTGACGTTCGAGCCTTTTTACGATTCCTACGGGGCCATCATTGCGATGGCGGGCGCCAAACACGTCACCGCTCCCCTAGTGGCCCCGGACTTCCTGCCGGACCTGGACGTCCTGGAGGAGGCGTTCAGCAACCGGACCAAGGTGGTGCTGCTGAACAATCCACACAACCCCATGGGTACTGTCTTCCCGCGCGACGTCCTGGCCAAGGTGGTGGAACTGGCGGAAAAGTACGACGCCATCATCGTTAGCGACGAAGTCTACGAACACCTGACCTTCGGCGAAGCCCATATCCCCATCACGACGATCCACGGAGCCGCTGAACGGACCATCACGATCTCTTCTGCCGGAAAGACGTTCTCCTTCACCGGGTGGAAGATCGGTTGGCTCAGCGGACCGGCCCACCTCGTCGCCGCCGCCCGTACGGTCAAGCAGTTCCTGAGCTACAGCTCAGGAACCCCGTTCCAAGAAGCCGTGGCGATCGGACTCGGCCTTCCGGACGCCTTCTACGCGGATATTGCGGCCACGCTGAAAGAGAAGAGGGACATCCTCGCGGCGGGGCTGCGTGAGGCGGGATTCGGCGTCTACGTACCGGGCGGAACGTACTTCATCAACGTCGACACCGCAACGCTGGGCATCACCGATTCGGTGGCCCTGGCCCGGCGCCTCCCGGACCTGGTGGGAGTAGCTGCGATCCCTGTCCCCGTCTTTTGCCACGCGGAAGGAGCAGAACGGACGCGAAGCCTGCTGCGCTTCGCCTTCTGCAAGAAGACCGCTCTCCTGCATGAAGCCGCTTCGCGCCTCGCTACCCTGCAGGACAAGCTCTGAGCGCCAAGGGCGTCCGGCACGACGCGTCACGGTTCCTTCGCACCACCGGCCAGCACGCCACGATCGATGCCGATCCACTGGTACCGGGAAGCTACATCCTGAGCATTGGCGGCGCCGAACAGTCGCACGTGAACCTTGCCCATCCCAATGAGATCTTCTATGAGTACCTCCGCCGGATAGGCCACGTGGTTGACCTGGTTGCCGAGCCGGCGGCCCCGGTCTCGGCCCTGCACCTTGGGGCAGGCGCGCTGACGCTCGCCCGCTATATCCAGGCGACGAGGCCCGGTTCCGTGCAGCACGCAGTCGAGTTGGAGCGGGAGCTCTTGGACTTTGTGCTCCAGAAGCTGCCGATGCCCGGAGGCACCCACCTGACCACCCACATCGCAGATGCCCGCGAAGCACTCGCTGCCCTTCCCGCCGGACTGGGATTCGACGTCGTCATCCTCGATATCTTCTCCGGCCCCGACGCTCCCCCGCACATCGCCTGCCGGGAGTTTTATGAAGAGGCTGCCCGGCGGCTGGCCCCCGGCGGTGTCCTCATTATCAACGTGGGAGACGAGCCCGCCCTGACCTTGGTGCGGAGCCAGGTAGCAGCCCTGCGCCAGGCCATGCCTGATGTCGCGGCGGTTGCCGAGGCCGGAATGTTTGAAGGCCGATATCCCGGCAACATCATCCTGGTAGGCACGCAGGCGCCGTGGCCTGCGGACTGGTCACGCGAACTCCTGGCCCGTGGACCGCATCCGGCCGCCGTTCTCAGCGGAGTGGAACTGGACAAGATCTCCGATTAGGCCGGTTCGGCATGTCCGATCAAGTCCGATTAGGCCGGTTCGGCGAACCACAGTTTGGTTTCGCCGTACTTCTTGTCCGAAAAGCACTCCATGGCCTCAGGCCACCCTGGTTCGGCGCTGCGTGAAGACCGCTCCACAACAACTACTGCTCCTTCATCCAAGTGCGGGGCCAGTTTCCCCAACACTGCGCTCAGGGCTGCCTCGTCCAAGGGATACGGCGGGTCCAGGAACACGAGGTCCCACAGGACGTCCCCACCGGCGCGCTCGAGGAATGATTCCACCTTGGACCGGTGGACGGAGACGGTCTTCCTGCCCAGGACCTGGTTGACCATGTCCGCATTACGTTGGCAAACATCGCTGGCACGGGCATCAAACTCCACCAGCTCAACGCTGCGGGCGCCACGGCTTGCCCCCTCGATTCCCAGCGAACCGGAGCCTGCGTAGAGATCCAGCACGCGGGCGTCGTCAATCACGGCCAAGGACTCCAGCCGGGAGAAGAGCGCTTCCTTGACGCGGTCCGTGGTTGGCCGCGTCGCAGTGCCCGGAACGGATGTGAGCGGGTTACCGCCGGCTGCTCCCGCAATGATGCGGCTCATGGGCATCCACCGGACAACAACCATGCCAAAAGCTTCCGGCCTGCACTAACCGCGTTCAAGGAACGCCTCCTTCTCCGGGTTCAAGTAGTCGTCGATAGCAGCTGCCAGCGACGGTTGGTGCGTAAGGGTGGGGTCCCCGGCAACCAAGGCCTGGGCGTCTGCTCGGGCCCGGGCGATAAGGTCCTCGTGCTCCAAGACGCGCAGGAGCTTCAGGGTGGAGCGCCCGCCCGACTGTGAAGCACCCAGGATGTCGCCTTCGCGCCGCAGCTTAAGGTCCTCTTGCGACAGCTCGAATCCATCCGTGGTGGAAGCCACGGCATCGAGCCGCCGGCGGCTGGGATGGCCCGGCTCCAAGGTAGTGACCAGCAGGCAGGTACCCGGCAGCCCGCCGCGGCCTACGCGTCCACGCAGCTGATGGAGCTGGGAGATTCCGAAGCGGTCTGCATCCAATATCACCATCAGCGTGGCGTTGTGGACGTCAACGCCCACCTCGATGACAGTGGTGGAGACCAGGATCTTGGTCTGGTTCGCAGCGAAGGAAGCCATGGTGCCGGACTTGACGTCGGGATCCTGGCGGCCGTGGAGCGGCGCCACCGGGACGCCACTTAGCGATGGCTCCTGGAGGAGGGATTCGACGACGGCGTTGACGGAGGCGAGCTCACGGGCCGGCCCTTCGTCCGACAGCTCCGCGTCGCTGGGTTCCGCCTCCCCGGGACTGAAATCGCCGTCGTCGTCCGAACCGATCTTGGGGCATACGACGTAGACCTGGTGGCCCGCATCCACTTCCTCGCGGGACCGCTTCCAAATCCGGTCCGCCCAACCGGGGTTTTCCGCCAGACCAACCACATGGGTTGAGATTGGCGCGCGGCCGGCGGGCAGTTCATCCAATACGGAGGTTTCGAGGTCACCAAACACGGTCATCGCCACGGTCCTGGGAATAGGCGTAGCCGTCATGACCAGGAGGTGTGGCGGCCGCTGTGCCTTTGCCCTGAGGGCATCGCGTTGTTCAACACCGAACCGGTGCTGTTCGTCCACCACGATGAGGCCCAGGTCCTGGAAGGAGGTCTTGTCGCTGAGCAACGCGTGGGTCCCGATAACGATTCCGGCGTTGCCTGACGCGGCATCCAGCATGGCCTGTTTACGGGCGGACGTTGGCATCGACCCCGTCAAGAGAGTCACCTGCACGCCGGGCTCTGCGGATCCGCCGCCGAGCATCCCTGCTCCGCCGAAGAGTCCGTCGCGGGACAGCCGGCCCAGCGTCCTGCGGATGGAGTCGTAATGCTGCGCTGCGAGCACTTCAGTAGGCGCCAGCAACGCCGCCTGGCCGCCGGAATCCACCACCTGCAGCATGGCACGCAAGGCGACGATGGTCTTGCCGGAGCCCACTTCGCCCTGGAGCAGGCGGTTCATGGGCGTGTCCCGCCCCAGTTCCTCCGACAACGTCTTACCGACGGCGGACTGGCCTGCCGTCAGGGTGAAAGGGAGATTGCGGTCAAATTCTTCCAGCAGGCCCCCGCTCACGCGACGGCGGGCGGTTGCTTCCTCTGCAGCCAACTGCGCACGCCTGCGTGCCAAGGCCGTCTGGAGCACCAGCGCTTCCTGGTAGCGGAAACGTTCCTGTGCGCGCTGCCAATCCTTCGCAGTCTCCGGAGAATGGATCAGCCGGTAGGCCTCCGCCACACTGAGCAACCCGTCCCTGCGGACCACCTCTTCGGGCAAAGGATCAGCCAGTGCGTCCAGATCCAGCGTTTCAAGCAAGGCCTTGATCACTTTGTGGATGGACCAGCTGGTCAACTTCGCCGTTGCGGGATATACCGGGATGGGCATGGCCGCAAGCTTCCCGGGATCCACGGACCCCTCTGCCTCCGGATCCTCATCCAGCAGGAGAAAGTCCGGATTCGTCAGCCCCAGGGCGCCCCCGTACCGCGAGACCTTCCCCGAGAACATGGCCCGGCGTCCCGGGAGCAGCTCGGCCTTTGCACGGAAACCGTTGAAGAAGCTGACTTTCAGGGTCCCTGCAGCACTGCTTCCGCCTACCTCATCGGTAACAACGACGTCGGTGATGGTGCCGCGGCGGGCACGCATTTGCCGTGTGCTGTTGGAAACCACCCTGGCAATCAGGGTCACCTCTTCGTCCAGCGGCAGTTTACTGATGGGGGTCAGTTCGCCGCGGCTGAGGTACCGGCGGGGAAAGTAGTTGAGCAAGGAACCGGTGCTCCGTAGTCCCAGGTGCTTTTCGATGACCCCGGCTGACCGCTTGCCGATCCGGCGCTCAAGGGGAAGTTCAAGTTCAGTCGTCATGCCCGCCTGCGGCATCCCTCGGAACGGCCAACTGGCTGACGGCGATATCCGCCGGTTCTCCCAGGGAGCGAATCAACTCAACTGCCGGTCCGGGATCCGGAACGTGGACGTGGATCCGCCAACGGTAGCTCACGTCCATGGGCGAATCGTCATCGTCTTCCGCCCTGGCTGCTCCGCCCACCTGGCTCATAATGACGGAGTCACCCATTTCGTCCAGCCGCTGCCGAAGCACGGCGGCATCAAGGGGCGAAAGATCGATGGTGCACATGACTTCAACTCCGTCATCTGCCGGCATGTGCTGATGGATGTGGGGATCCTGCAGCTTGTAGCCATGCAGGCCATCCAGAAGTTCATCCTGGAGTTCTTCGCCCAGTACGGCGGACCTCAGGCAGTCCAGGACCAGCAGCATGCCAACCCCGCCGGCATCCACTACATGGGCCTCGTGCAGGGGAGCCAGTTCGTCCTCCGTCCGAACCACTGCCTGGAAAGCAGCTTCCACCGCGGCATCCAGGGCAAGGCCCAAGGCGTGGTTGCTCTGGTCTCCCTCCTGGTTTGCGTCCACAGCCTGCGCCGCGTGCGCGGCTGCTTCAAGCACGGACAACATGGTTCCGGACACGGGTTCACTGAGTGCCGACCATGCGCGGATCTGCGCACGGTGCAAGGCCGCTGCAAGCAACGGAGCGTTCAACCGGGGTTTTCCGGCCAAGGGTTCGGCCGCGGCAGACAGGAAAACGGCGATCAACGTGCCGGAATTTCCCCTGGCCCGCTCCATGGCTGCCTGTCCCGCGCGGGCCAGCACCGCACCGACGTCGTTCCCGGTTTCGACTGAGTCAGCAGGGCCGCCCAAGGCTGCGGCAGCCGCCCGCATGGTCAAATAGAGGTTTGTTCCCGTGTCACCGTCAGCCACAGGAAAAATGTTGATCGCATTGAGGCGGTCGCTGTGGTTTCCCAGAACCACTTCGGCTTTGTTGAGCCAACGCTTCATTGCGTGCGCGTTCGCTGCGATCTTAGTCTGCAAAATGATCCCATCCCACGGTGTCGGCAGGCTGCCCTGCAATCCGGACGCTGCCGCCCGGTGACTCGTCAACGGCCTGAACCGAGCCTATCGCAGTAAAGCCCGCCGGCAGCTGAATTCCAGCCGGGAACGTGGCCAGCAATCCGTGGTCTTCTCCCCCGCCCAGGACCCACGCCATGGGGTCAATGCCCAGCAGTCCGGCAGCGGCCTCCAACGGAGCGGCGTGTGCCTTCAACGCTACGGGATCGAAATCCAGGACCACGGTGCTGGCTGCCGCCATCCTGCCGGCGTCCCGGATCAGGCCATCGGAAATATCCATCATTGCCTTTACACCGCTGTTCGCCGCCAAAGGTCCTGCGGCCAGGGGCGGTATGGGCCTGCATTGGTTTTCGACCAGTGCTTTCTGCTCCGGCGTCAGGCTGGCCATGGCCACACTGCTTTCAAGCAGCGCCAGGCCTGCTGCGGCCCGGCCCAACGTTCCGGCGACGGCCACGACGTCCCCCGCTTCCGCACCCGAGCGCACCACCGGAGGGAGCCCGCCAAGCGTCCCGACGACGGCGACAGTCACCCCAAGCTCCCGTCCGCGGCCAAGATCGCCGCCCGCCACCGAACAGTCCGCTGCCCCGAGGTCCCTGATGGCGGCCGTGAGTCCGTCGGCGAAATCCTCCACCCAGGAAACCTGCGTGGCAGGAGGCATGGTCAGGCTGACCACCAGGGAGGTGGCGCGTCCGCCCATGGCATTGATGTCGCTAAGGTTCTGGGCGGCCGCCTTCCAGCCGACGTCAAAGCCCGTGGTCCGGTAACCGTTGTTCCACTGCAGCCGGAAGTCCTGGTCCTGCGTTTGGGTATCGATGGAGATGAGGGTCCTGCCATCCGGAGCAGCAACCAACGCGGCGTCATCGCCGGGGCCCAGAAGGACCGCGGAAGTCCGGTTCAGGCGGGGAAAAATCCGGGCCAGCAACTCTGATTCAGAGAGGTGGGCAACGGTCAACTGTTCTTCAAGCACGGTCCTACGCTATCGCGAGCGACCGACAGAATAATGCGGGATAGGCTGGAGTGATGCACCGAAAGACCCTCCGCCGGACGGTTGCGGCCTTCGCCGTCTCCGGAACGGCCGTCCTTGCACTGTCTGCCTGCTCTCCCGCCGTTGACGTCACGGCCGCGAACGATGCCGCCAATCCGGCCTGCGCTCCCATGATGGTGGCACTGCCTGACAAGATCGGCGACGCGGGCCTCCGCAAGACCAACAGTCAGGCAACCGCGGCTTGGGGCGACCCATCGCAGGTCATCCTCCGGTGCGGGGTCAACGTACCGGGCCCCACCACGGACCGTTGCGTCACTGTGAACGACATCGACTGGGTGATCAAGGAAGGCGATCCCTACTACACATTGACCACGTACGGCCGGGAGCCGGCTACTGAGATCCTCATGGATCCGGACAAGATCAGCTCCGCGACAGTACTGGCGGACCTTGCCGCCGCAGCCGGCAAAATCAAGACAACGCGGCAGTGCATCGGCCAGGAAGACCTGCAGAACCTGCCGTCCGACAAGTAGCGGGACGGCAGGTCTGCTAGCGCAGCCCGGTCTTTCGAGTCAGCGCAAGGTGGATGAGTTCGTCGATCAGCTCACCGTAAGCAAGCCCCGAGGCGGCCCACATCTGCGGATACATGCTCTTGGGCGTGAAGCCGGGCATGGTGTTGATTTCGTTGATGATCAAGTCACCTGACGGAGTGTAGAAGAAGTCCACCCGGCTCAAGCCTTCCGCGCCCACCGCATCAAAGGCGACTGCGGCAAGTTCTCGGACGCGGGCTATGTCCTGGTCAGGCATGTCGGCCGGGCAGCTGAGGGCCGCGGCACCGTCCTCCACATACTTCGCCGCGAAGTCATAGAACTGGTGCTCACCGGCCGCAACGGCGATTTCGCCGGGCATGGACGTCCGCGGGGCATCCGTTCCGCGCCCCTGCAGGACGGCGCACTCAATTTCGCGGCCGTCTATTCCTGCTTCGATGACCAGCTTGAGGTCGTGCCGGCGGGCTTCTTCAATGGCGGCGTCAAGGCCATCAAGGGAGTCGACCTTGGAAATGCCCATCGAGGAGCCCGCGCGTGCAGGCTTAACGAAGACCGGGAATCCCAGCTTGTCCACGCGCTTGCGGACAGCTTCGGGATCGGTCAGCCATTCCCTGTCCGTCACAGCGATGTACGGGCCCACGGTCAACCCCGCGGCCTCGAAAACCACCTTCATGAAGTGCTTGTCCATGCCTACGGCGGAGGCCAGGACTCCTGCGCCCACGTAGCGGGTGTCGGACAACTCCAGAAGTCCTTGGATGGTCCCGTCTTCGCCCCACGGGCCGTGGAGCAGCGGAAACACGACGTCCACGGAGCCCAGCTCCTGAGGTACGGCGTTGGGTTCGGTGACAACGAGCTGATGCTCTCCCCCGATTTCTGCCAGGGTGACTGTCTTCTCAGATGCGGCAACCTCAGGCAGGGCCGAGGAACTCAGCGACCACTGGCTGGTATCGCCTGAAGCGAGCACCCACTGGCCTGACTTGGCGATGCCGATGGGCACGACGTCGTACTTTTCCCGGTCTATGGCACCCATCACGCCGGCGGCGGTGACGCAACTGACGGCGTGCTCACTGGAGCGCCCGCCAAACAGGATCGCCACCCGGGGCCGCCGTCCGGCAGCGGGAGTTGAATTTTCTGTCACCATCAGTAGTCGCCTTCGGACTTCAGTGCCCGGGCCAGCAGGCGTGGCCCCAGGTCATCAACGGACATCTTGCCTTCCAGCACCGCCACCACGGCAGCGGTAATGGGCATCTCAACATCGAGCTTGCCGGCAAGCTCATGCACGGCCGGTCCCGACTTGATGCCTTCGGCTGTTTGGGTCATGCGGGCGGCTACCTGATCCAGGCTGAGGCCTTCACCCAAGAGGCGCCCGGCGGTGTGGTTGCGCGATAACGCGGAAGAGCACGTCGCCACGAGGTCTCCCAATCCCGCCAGGCCGGCCATCGTATGGGCTTCTCCCCCGAGCGCCAAAGCGAGCCGGGACGTCTCGGCCAGGCCACGGGTAATCACCGAGGCCTTGGTGTTGTCCCCCATCTGCTTGCCTTCGCAGATGCCGACGGCCAAGGCAATGACGTTCTTGACGATCCCGCCGATCTCGACGCCAACCACGTCAGTGCTGGTGTACGGCCGGAAGTACGGCGCAGTACAGCAGAGGGCGATGGCCGCAGCAGTTTCAGCGTCGCTGCACGCCACCACGGATGCGGTGGGCTGCTCCCGTGCGATCTCCATGGCAAGGTTCGGTCCTGACACCACGGCAACCCGCGAGGCCGGGATACCCAGCTCCTGGGCGATCACTTCGCTCATGCGAGCGTCGGTGCCGAGCTCAAGGCCCTTCATCAGGGAGACCACTATGGCATTGGGCTCCAGGAGCGGCTTCCACTCGCTGAGCTGGGGCCGCAGGGACTGCGCGGGCACGGCCAGCACAACCAGGCCTGCTCCCTTGAGGACCTCGGAAACGTCGGTGGAAGCGGTGATCGTGGCCGGGAGGCTGATGCCGTCCAAGTACTGTTCATTCCGATGGACGGAGTTGATCTGGTCCACTACCTCGGCACGGCGACCCCACAGGTGGATCTTCCGATCCGCCCCTGTGGCGTCGGCAGCATCGGCAAGGACTTTGGCAAAGGTGGTTCCCCACGACCCGGCACCCAGCACGGCCACCTTGTCCGCAGCCGGCACGCCAGTTTCGATCAGCGTCATTTGCCGCCCTCAAGATCCGGAGCCTCGGACGCTCCCGTTGGGTTTGCTTCGGTCGACGCCGCGGAGCCCGGTTTCAGGCCGCGCTCCACAAAACGTCCGTGCTTGGCTTGCTGGTGGTTGGCCGGATCCCAGCGCTCAGCCGGTGCCTGCTCGCCCCGCAGTGTTTCCAGGAGCCCGGTGATGGCGTCCATGATCAACTCCGTGGCCTCAGCCAACGTCGTACGGTCCATGGGCTTGTCCCTGAAAGCGCTCAGGTCCACGGGTTCTCCTACCAGGACCCGGACCGTCTTCCGCGGAAAGATGTGGAACCGCTTTGCATAGCGG
The DNA here is from genome assembly GCF_004028095.1 of Paenarthrobacter ureafaciens. Lineage (NCBI taxonomy): Bacteria > Bacillati > Actinomycetota > Actinomycetes > Micrococcales > Micrococcaceae > Paenarthrobacter > Paenarthrobacter ureafaciens. The sequence continues at coordinate 376,061 of NZ_SBHM01000006.1, forward strand.
GGGAACACTTCCTGGGCGCCCCAATGGGCCATCGGCACTACGGGCGCGCCGGTCTGCAACGCCAAACGGGCTGCCCCGGTGTGGCCCTTCATCGGCCACAGATCGGGATCCCTCGTGAGGGTCCCCTCCGGGTAGATGATGATGGACCCGCCGGCATCAACCACCTCTTTGGCGACCTGCAGCGAGCGGTTCGCACCCGCCGTCGAACGTTCCACCGGTATCTGCCGGGTGGCACGCAACAGAGAGCCTAGTACGGGCACCTTGAAGAGGCCCGATTTGGCAAGGAAGTGCGGCGGGCGCTTCTGGTTGTACAGCATGTGGCCGATCACGATGGGGTCGATCTCAGTGCAATGGTTGGGCACGGCGATGAAGCCACCCTCGGGGAGCTTCTCCGTTCCCTCCCATTTCTTCGCCATGAGGACGTTCATCAGCGGACGCGCGATGCCTGCCAGAAACACGAATGTGGCACGGCTCTTGGCCGATTCCTTCAAAGGGGTCCCCTGCTACTTGGTAGTGGTGATGTCGAAATCGGCACCAAGGCCCGCGAGCTTCTCAGTGAAGCGCTCGTAGCCACGGTTGATGATATCGATGCCGGTGACCCGCGAGGTACCGGTTGCTGCCAGGGCGGCGATCAGGTGGCTGAAACCGCCGCGGAGATCGGGGATGTCAATTTCGGTGCCGCGGAGCGGAGTGGGGCCGGAAATCACGGCGGAGTGCAGGAAGTTCCGCTGGCCGAACCGGCACGGAACACTGCCAAGGCATTCGCGGTGGACTTGGATATTCGCCCCCATGCGCGCCAAGGCATCGGTAAAGCCAAAGCGGTTCTCGTACACGGTTTCGTGCACGATCGACACACCTTCGGCCTGCGTCAGGGCAACCACCAGGGGCTGCTGCCAGTCCGTCATGAACCCGGGGTGTACGTCGGTTTCCAGCACCAACGGCGTCAGTTTTCCGCCGGGGTGGTAGAAACGGATGCCGTCGTCGCCGATGTCCATCCCGCCGCCCACCTTCCGGTACGTGTTCAGGAACGTCATCATGTCGCGTTGGGATGCACCTTCAACGAAGATGTCACCCCGCGTGACCAGCGCGGCCGAGGCCCAGGAAGCGGATTCGTTGCGGTCTGCCAGGGCCCGGTGGTTATAGCCGCCGAGGTCCTTGACGCCTTCAATCCTGATGGTGCGGTCCGTCTGGACACTGATGATCGCGCCCATCTTTTGGAGCACGGCAATGAGGTCAACCACCTCGGGCTCCGTTGCTGCGCCGGAGAGCTCGGTGATTCCTTCCGCGCGGGTAGCGCTGAGGAGAACCTGCTCGGTAGCACCCACGGAAGGATACGGCAGGGAAATCTTGGCGCCGTGGAGTCCGTTCGGTGCCGAAATGTGGATGCCGCCGGGACGCTTCTCCACCACGGCACCGAACTGGCGAAGCACGTTCAAGTGGTAGTCGATGGGGCGGTCCCCGATCTTGCAGCCGCCCAGGTCCGGGATGAAGGCCTCGCCGATCGCGTGGATCAACGGCCCGCAAAGCAGGATCGGGATCCTGGAATCGCCTGCGTGGGCGTCAATGGCGGTGCTGGACGCGGTCTTGGCGTCCTTGGGGTCCAACGTCAGGTCTCCCGTCGCCGGGTCTTTCACCACCGTCACGCCATGGAGCTGCAGGAGGCTGGTGACAACCTCGACGTCCTTGATTTCCGGCACGTTCCGCAGCACGGAAGGTTCACTGCCCAGCAGTGCCGCAACCATGGCTTTGGGTACAAGGTTCTTGGCCCCCCGAACGGTTACTCGTCCGGTCAAAGGGACGCCACCGCGGATTGTCAGAACACTACTCATCTATACCGGTTTCCTCACGACTACTCGCCCCCCAATACTTTCAAAGGCTCCTGCTAAGCATAGAAGCTCGCGTTACCTAACCGAAATGCAGCCCCCGCGCGCCGGGTTCATCGCATGGCCCCGGGCTCCCTGCGAAAAAAGACCGGAGGCCCTGGTGAAAGGGACTTCCGGTCTTTTTCGATGGGCGTATGTTGCCCCTTTATGCGTCTGCTAATTCAGCTCCTGGCAGGAAGCGTCGTCGGCTTGAAAGATGGCCGGGTGGCCTCGTAGGCAGTGATGTCCGCCTCGTGCTGCAGGGTGAGCCCGATGTCGTCGAGGCCTTCCAGGAGCCGCCAACGCGTGTAATCGTCAATCTCGAACGGGGCAACCACATTGCCGCATTCGACGGTCTTGGACACGAGGTCCACCTTGACCTCGGCACCGGGATTGTTCTCCAGCACCTTCCAGATGAGCTCGATGTCATCCTGGGCAACCTCGGCCGCCAGGAGCCCCTGCTTGCCCGAGTTGCCCCGGAAGATGTCGGCAAAACGGGAGGACAGGACAGCCTTGAAGCCATAGTCCTTCAGGGCCCACACGGCATGTTCACGCGAGGAACCCGTGCCGAAGTCCGGTCCCGCCACCAGGACGGAACCTGCGTTGAACGGGGCCTGGTTGAGGATGAACGATTCATCCTTGCGCCACGCGGCAAACAGGGCGTCCTCAAAGCCGGTACGGGTGATGCGCTTGAGGTAGACAGCCGGGATGATCTGGTCCGTATCCACGTTGCTCTGGCGCAGCGGAACGCCGATTCCGGTGTGGGTGGTGAATTTTTCCATGGGATCCTCCTAGACTGCGGTTCCGGTCAGCGTGGCGGCGGGGGCGGATTCAAGATCCGACGGCGAGCTCAGAGTGCCGCGCACGGCGGTAGCTGCGGCAACCACGGGTGAAACCAAGTGCGTGCGGCCACCCTTGCCCTGGCGGCCTTCGAAGTTGCGGTTTGACGTGGACGCGCAGCGCTCTCCCGGCTCCAACTGGTCCGGGTTCATGCCCAGGCACATGGAGCATCCGGCAAAACGCCACTCGGCACCGAAGTCCTTGAAGACCTTGTCCAGCCCCTCTGCCTCGGCTTCGAGGCGGACGCGGGCGGAACCCGGGACCACGAGCATGCGGACGTTCGGGTCCTTTTCGCGGCCACGGATGATATCTGCCGCGGCGCGCAGGTCCTCGATGCGGGAGTTGGTGCAGGAACCCAGGAAGACAGTGTCCACCCTGATGTCCTTCATGGGAGTTCCGGCTTCCAGGCCCATGTAGGTCAGTGCACGTTCGGCGGCCAGCTTGGCGTTCTCATCACCGAAATCCTCCGGGGACGGCACCTTGGCCGAGAGGGAAACGCCCTGGCCCGGGTTGGTACCCCAGGTCACGAACGGCTCAAGGGTGTTGGCGTCCAGGTCCACCTCGACGTCGAACGTCGCGTCGTCGTCGGTATGCAGCGTGTTCCAGTATTCGACGGCGGCGTCCCAGTCGGCGCCCTGGGGCGCGTGGGGGCGTCCCTGCATGTAGTCGTAGGTGGTCTGGTCCGGGGCCACCATACCGGCACGGGCTCCGGCCTCGATGGACATGTTGCAGATCGTCATGCGGGCATCCATGGACAAGGCACGGATGGCCGATCCGCGGTACTCCAGGACGTAGCCCTGGCCGCCGCCGGTGCCGATCTTGGCGATGACGGCCAGGATGATGTCCTTGGCCGTGACCCCCGGGCGGAGCGTGCCCTCGACGTTGATGGCCATGGTCTTGAAGGGCTTCAAGGACAACGTCTGGGTTGCCATGACGTGTTCGACTTCCGAAGTGCCGATGCCCATTGCCAGCGCGCCGAATGCGCCATGGGTTGAGGTGTGCGAGTCACCACAGACCACTGTCATGCCGGGCTGGGTCAAACCGAGCTGCGGTCCAACGACGTGAACAATGCCCTGTTCCTTGTCACCGAGGGAGTGCAGGCGGACACCGAACTCCTTACAGTTGGCGCGGAGGGTTTCAATCTGCGTGCGGCTGGTCAGGTCCGCGATCGGCTTGTCGATGTCCAAGGTCGGCGTGTTGTGGTCCTCGGTGGCAATGGTGAGGTCAACGCGGCGCAGCTTGCGGCCGGCCAGCCGCAGGCCTTCGAATGCCTGTGGCGAGGTGACCTCGTGAACCAGGTGCAGGTCAATGAAAAGAAGGTCTGGCTGGGCATTGGCTCCTTCGCCTTCACCCTTGCGCACCACGTGCGCGTCCCAGACTTTCTCGGCCAGTGTCTTTCCCACGGCCTGCTCCCTTCGAAACTGTTGATTGATCTACACCCACTCAAGCAGCACGGCTGCAAAGTAGGCCAGCGAAACAACTTGCATCTCAGATATTGAGACGGCAATATCATTACATGGACAATTCTAGTGGAGTCGGTGTCATTGATAAAGCGGCCCAGGTACTGGACGCCCTCGAGGCCGGGCCCACCACGCTGGCCCAGCTGGTAGCGGCCACCGGACTGGCCAGGCCGACCGTTCACCGGCTCGCGCTTGCCTTGGTCCACCACCGGTTGGTCAGCCGGGACATCCAAGGGCGGTTCGTCCTGGGCAGCCGCCTCGTGGAACTGGCCTCCGCAGCGGGCGAGGACCGGCTCATCGCTTCTGCCGGACCCGTGCTGATCCAATTGCGCGATGCCACGGGCGAGAGCGCCCAGATCTTCCGCCGCCAGGGAGACTGGCGTGTCTGCGTCGCCTCCGCCGAGCGGCCCATAGGTTTGCGCGACACCATTCCCGTAGGCACCCAATTGTCCATGAAGGCCGGGTCCGCCGCGCAGGTGCTCCTCGCGTGGGAAGACCACGACCGTCTCCTGGAAGGCCTGCAGAACGCACGGTTCACGCCCACCGTCCTGGCAGGAGTACGACGCCGGGGCTGGGGCCAGAGCCTCGGCGAGCGCGAGCCGGGGGTTGCCTCGGTTTCCGCGCCGGTACGGGGTCCTTCCGGCCGCGTCATTGCCGCAGTGTCCATCTCGGGCCCGATTGAGCGCCTCACCCGCCAACCCGGCCGCCTGCACGCCGAGGTAGTCTGCAATGCAGCCAGGGTGCTGACCGAGGCGCTCCGGAAGAACAACGACTAACCAAGGACGGCCATGGAGAACTATGCAGTGTTTCTTCGCGGAATCAATGTCGGTGGCATCAACATCAAGATGGCTGACCTCAAGGCTGCATTGAAGGACTACCCCTTCACCAAGGTCAAGACCGTGCTGGCCAGCGGCAACGTGGTACTGCAAAGCGAACTTGGCCCTGCCGAGGTGAAGTCCCGGTTCGAGGAATGCCTGCGCGAGTCCTTTGGCTACGATGCGTGGGTGGTGGTCCTGACCGCTGCCCGCGTGGCCGAGTTGGTGGAGGCTTGCCCCTACCCCGCGGATGACAAGTCCACCCACAGCTACGTCACCCTCGCCTCGGACGATGCCATGCTGGACGAACTCTTCGACGCGGGTGAGGCCCTTGGCGGCGTCGAGCAGACCCGGCTGGGACCAGAGGCGTCCTCGTGGCTGGCTCCGGCAGGGGGCACCTTGGACAGCCCCTTCAGCAAGTTGTCCGCCAAGGCCCGCTATAAAGCGACGACCACCACCCGTAACCTCCGGACGCTGATCAAAGTCCGGGACGCCGCCGCCGCCCCCTAGGTTCAATCAGCTCTTCAGGGCTGCCTTCAGCGCCGCGTTGAACGATTTCAGCTTCCCGATCCCGGCCTTGACGGGTTCCACAATGCGTTGGCCTGCTACCTCGGCCACAGCGGAATTGAGTCGTCGGGCAACGCCGCGGGCACGGATGCGGGCAGCCCAGCCCCCAAGTACACGGCCGGCCACAGCCAGGACGAGTCCCAGCACCACTCCCCCGGCGACCATCAGGGTCGGCCAAGGCCATCCTTCCGTACGCGGCACCTCAGGGACAGGCATCTGGAAATAGCCGAGCACCGCCAGGACGCCCAACCAACCAAGCCCACCAAGGGCCAGCAGGAACGCGAGCCACTGCAGCGCGTTGAATATCCCCCACCACAGGGGACGTGTGGAGGCTTTGAGGTCCGTTGTGGCGATGGCCTGGTCCAGCGCATCGGGCAACTGCTCACGGCCCTCGCGCGCCGCACTGCGGATGGCAGCCCGCCATGGGCCGGGCGCTCCTTCCGAGACGTCATCGGCAAAGTTCCGCACCGCAGCATCCGTCCTGGCACGTTCAGGAGCTCCGGCCGGCGGCAACGATGTGCGGTTCAGTTCGGCTTTGGTGTCTGTTCTGCCCAGGTTCAGCCGACGCAATGGATCCGGACGGAAACGCAACAACCAACGCGTCACCGGCCAGCCTGTGCGCCGGGCCGACTCGCGCTTGAACGAACGGGCCACTGCATCCACCACCACGGGAACATTGGCCGCGATGGCCAGCTCCTTGGCCAGAGTCTTGGTCGCGCCATCAGAGATCCCGCGGGCCTCGCCTGTTCCCGACACCTGGCGAAGCCCGGCCGCAGCGGCCGAAACGTCGGCGGAGAGACGCCGCGTTGCAGCTTCCCTTCGCACCACGACGTCCTTGATGGCCCCGCGGACCGTGACAACGCCGTCGCCGGTCAGCGCGGAGGCACCCATCACGGGAACTCCCGGCAACCCGTCCCTCGCAAGGATTCCGCGCAGCGACTCGATGACCAGCGCGGCGTCGTCCGGGTTGAGTTTGTCCAGTTGGTTCAGGACCACCAGCGTGACCGAACCATGGGACGCCATGGGACGCAGGAAATCATTATGGACCGCGGCGTCGGCGTATTTCTGCGGGTCCAGCACCCACACCAGGACGTCGACCATCCCGGCCAGGCGCTGCACCAGTTGACGGTTTTCCACCTTGGTGGAGTCGAAGTCGGGCAGGTCCAGCAGGATCAGTCCCGTACTGTCATCCGCCAGTCCCGGCACGGAGGGGAGGCTGTGCCGCTCCTGAACACCCAGCCAATCAAGGAGCGGGCCGCTGCCGTCCACGCCCCAGATGCCGGCAAGGGGGGCCGAGGTGGTGGGCCTTCGTGCTGCCGCCGTGGCGAGGCTGCTGGCGGAAACTGCGTTGAACAGCGAGGACTTACCGCTGCCGGTCGCACCGAAGAAACCCACAACAGTGTGCCCGGCGGACAGTGAACGCCGTGACGTTGCCCTCTCCAAGACCTCGAGGACGGCTTGCAAGGCGGACCCCGGCAAAACCCCTTCGGCCAATTCCCTGGCTGTGTTCAGCGCTTCCAGGCGCGTCTGCAGGGCTGAGGATTCCCGCACAAGGCTGTGCCGGCTCATGCTGATCCCGCCAAACGGCGCAGTGTGCGCGCGTGCTGGCGCAAACTTCTTCCGCTGATCGGCCGGGCGTCGTCCAGCCGGTCGAGGAAACGCGCCCGCTCACTATCCAGGAGCCGCTGGCAATGCACGTGCAAATCCTCCCTTGCCTGATGTGCCAGGCGACGGACGGCGTCCTCGCCGAACACCGCTTCAAGCAGCCTCTGACCCACCACTGCGGTACCGCCGGCGATGCCGATCTCAAGCCCGCTCAATCCGGCCGTCATGGAAAAGACCACCACCATCAGCGCCGCCCCGAGTCCGTTGATGCCAAAGGAAAGCCACCGGGCCTGGGTCCGCTTTCCCTGACCCTGCTCACGGATCAGTTCCATGAGCCCTTCCTGCCATTTCCGGATTGCCGCTGCGGCGCGGACATCGAAATCCGGCGAAGTCCCGGCAAGATCGTCGGTTCCCAGCAGCTGGCGGCCGGCAGGCTGCGATCTCCACCGCCGGTCCACGTTTTCCGCGGCGTTCGCCGCCTCATCAAGGATGACTGCTTGAAGGCCCGTCTCAATGGCTGTCTCCACTTTCACCGCCGGGGCCGGCTCCCCGCGGAAATAGGCTCCGATGCGATCCCTGATCCTGCCCACGTTTTGCTCCACGGCACGGAAGAATTCACCCGTGCCAACAAAGTCCTGCCACCTGGCCAGGACCTCACCCCGGAGCAGCGCGCCATCCTTGGTGGCGTCGAGAATCCGCTTTAGAGCTTCCGAATACTCCGCCACGGCGCCCTCGCGGAGTTCGCGGGCAGCGGCTTCCTGGGCATCGGCAAAGTCAGCGATGGCCTCCATCCTGGTTCCCACGGCTTTGACGGCGCCGTTGAGGGTCCGGCGGGCAACCGCACTCCGCTCACCGGCATCCGCAGCCAATCCCTGGAGCCAGCTGCGCAGCGAATCCACCGAGCCGGCGGGAAGCATCCCCATGGCATCCAGCGGGGATTCGTGGATCACGAACAACATGGCCCCGCCCAGTCCTTGGGCGGTCAGCATGGCCTGCAGGTCTTCGCGGACCACCGCTTCCGCCTCGGGCGGTACGCGGTCCAACACCACCGCCACGGTGATGTCCCGGGAAGCCGCGTCCAGCAGCAAACGCCAAGGTACGGCGTCGGCATATCTGTTTGCGGTGGTGACAAACACCCAAAGGTCCGCCGCCGCGAGCAACTGGCCTGCGAGCCGGCGGTTCTCATCGGAAATCGAATCGACATCGGGGGCATCGAGCAGGGCCACGCCTTGGGGCACCTGCTCTTGCTCCAGCAGTACCAAGGAAGTCATCGCGGAGGCGTCCGGGGTTGCCCCTGCCTGGCTGGCGGGGACCGGGTGTGCGGCCACAGTGCCGCGAATGCGCTCGAGGCCTGGGAGGATCCGGCTGCCTTCGAACCACGCAGCATCCGCCGGGTGGTGCAGCAGGATGGGTTGCCGGGTTGTGGGCCGGATTGCCCCTGACCGTGTCACGGGATACCCCACCAGCGCGTTAACGAGCGTCGATTTGCCGGCACCGGTGGAACCGCCGACGACGGCGAGAAGCGGCGCGTCCAGGCTGCGGTAGCGGGGAAGGACGTAATCGTCCAGTTGCGCGAGGGCTGCCGTGATCCAGCGGCGCCCCTCGTCGGCGTCGGAAAGCGCGAGTGGCAGCGTCATGACTGCGAGTTCGTTCCGGGCTGCCTCGAGGGTGTCCGCGGGTCCCTCCGTCGCAGACCCTGCCGGGAGGGCGCTCGGTGAGGTGGGTTCTTGATCTGCGGTCACTGCTTCATCATGCCAGCCCCGAAGGCTGCCATCCTTGCAAGCAGGGTGCGTTGTGGAAAAAAGAATTCCCCCGGAACCATGTTCCGGGGGAATTCGGTGGTGACCCCAGCGGGATTCGAACCCGCGTTACCGCCGTGAGAGGGCGGCGTACTAGGCCGCTATACGATGGGGCCTTGCACTATTATCCCCGTTTCCGGCGATCAAGCTGAATGAGTATTTCATACATTCAGCTTGTTTCCAAATCGTCTAAACGATTTGAATTCTCTGCGTTTTTCAATACTTTCGTAATGAATTCCAGAGCTGGGATACCAGGACTCGAACCTAGAATGACGGTACCAGAAACCGTAGTGTTGCCAATTACACCATATCCCAAAGTGACTTTCGGGCCGGACCTCCAATCCTCGGTTTCCCTTGGATTTTCCCTCCGTGCCCCTCAGCACGAGTAATTACTCTACCCGAGTCTTTTCACCTGCACAAATCGCGGAGGCGTTAGCTGCGTCACAACGAGTTGGGCTCCAAGGCAGGCGCCTGGAGCAGCAGCGCAGACAGAGAGTCCACCTGCCGTCCGGCAAAGTCTTCCACCACTTCCCCGGTGCGGTTGAGCCATACGCCCACCAGGCCGGCGGCCGTCGCACCTTCGGCGTCGAGCAGCCTGTTGTCTCCGACGTACAGGGTCTCCCCCGGCGTGCTGCCCAGCAGGCGCACGCCCTCAAGATAAATCGCCGGCTCAGGCTTGGCGGCGCCTACCGTGTCCGTCCCCACCAGGATCTTGATGCGATCGAGCCCGGCACCGTCGAGCTTGGCGCGCTGGTAATCGTGGACATTGTTGCTCACCGCGCCGTAAGGGACACCCGCAGCATCCAGGGCGTCCAGAACACCCGCGACGTCGGAAAAAGCGCGGACATAGGCAACCTGGCGCTGATGATAGTCAGCTACCCAGGCCTGCGATGCCTCGCCCTCGTCCAGTTCCACCCCGAAATGACCCAGGGCGGCCCGGCCCCGGAGCAGCCGCTGTTCATTGAAGGTTAGTTCGCCGGCCAGGTACCGGTCGTAGAAGTGCGTGGTTTCGTGAGTGAATATCCGGCCGAACTTCGCCCACCCGGCCTGGTCCAGGCCGGGCAGGAGATGTTCGCTGACCTCGCGCAGGGCCGTGGTCATGGCGTACTCAAGGTCCACCAGGGTGTCATCGATGTCAAAAAGCACACCGCGAATGGTGCCGAAGGAACGTGAGATTGCCATGTCAGCCCCCTGCTAGCCCCGGAAAGCCCGGACGCGTGCCAGTGAGGAATCCTTGCCGAGGATCACCATGGACTCGAACAACGGCGGCGAGATCCGACGCCCGGAAATGGCTGTGCGCACAGGACCGAAGGCTGCACGCGGCTTGATGCCAAGGTCCTCGACCAACGCCTGCTTCAACGCGGTCTGGATGTTTTCCGCGGTCCACTCCTGGATGGGCTCAAGGGCCGCAAGCGCTGCGTCGAGGACTTCCTCGAGGTTGGCCGGAAGGCCCTTCCGGGCGTCGTCGGCGATGTCGATTGCGTCGTCCGCCTTGAAAAGGAAGGCGAGCATCTCGGGAGCTTCGCCCAGCAGGGCGATACGTTCCTGGACCAAGGGGGCTGCTTCCCTCAGAATCTCTTCCTGCCTGGGCGTCAGGATCTCGCCTACGAAACCGGCAGCCCGCAGATACGGAACCAGCCGCTCTTCGAACACCTCGGGAGCCAGCATGCGCACGTGCGTTCCGTTGATGGCCTCGGCCTTCTTGAGGTCGAACCGGGCAGGGTTGCCCAGGACGTCGTGGATGTCGAAGTTCGCCACGAGCTGTTCCACCGTGAAGATGTCCTCGTCCGCGCTCAACGACCAGCCCAGCAAGGACAGGTAGTTCAGGAGTCCTTCAGGAATGAAGCCACGTTCGCGGTGCAGGAACAGGCTGGATTCGGGATCGCGCTTGGAAAGCTTCTTGTTGCCCTGGCCCATGACGTACGGAAGGTGGCCGAACTCCGGCATGTACTCTGCCACCCCAATGGCGTAGAGGGCGCGGTACAGGGCGATCTGGCGCGGTGTCGAGCTAAGGAGGTCCTCGCCGCGAAGGACATGGGTGATGCCCATCAGTGCGTCGTCCACGGGGTTGACCAGGGTGTACAGCGGCGCCCCGTTGGCCCGCACCACAGCAAAGTCGGGAACTGATCCAGCCTTGAAAGTGATCTCGCCACGGACGAGGTCGGTAAAGGTGATGTCCTCGTCCGGCATCCTCAAGCGCAGGACAGCGTCACGGCCCTCCGCCTTGAACTGGGCCAGCTGTTCCTCGGTGTGGTGGCGGTCGAAGCCGTCATACCCGAGCTTTGGATCGCGCCCTGCAGCCCGGTGGCGTGCTTCGATTTCCTCCGGAGTGGAGTAGGACTCATAGACGTGTCCCCCGGCCTTGAGCTTGGCGATGACATCCTGGTAGATCCCGCCACGCTGCGACTGCCGGTACGGCTCGTGTGGGCCGCCAACCTCAACGCCCTCGTCCCAGTTGATGCCCAGCCACTTCAGCGCATCCAACAGCTGGTGGTAGCTTTCTTCGCTGTCACGGGCTGAGTCCGTGTCCTCGATGCGGAAGATCAGCTTGCCGCCGGTGTGGCGCGCATAGGCCCAGTTGAAGAGGGCCGTCCTGATCAGCCCCACGTGGGGCGTTCCGGTGGGCGACGGGCAAAAACGGACCCGGACGGGGGTCTCGGCATTGACGGCGGGGATGGCGCTGGAGGCAGGGGTCGACGCAGAAGCAGTAGTCATAGTGCTTCCAACTTTACCGCTTGCCGACGCCCTGGTTTCCCGCCAGGAAGCGCCCGACGACGACAGCCGCGTGCCGCCGTCGGGCCTTCCATCAGGAGGTGGCCACCTACGGTGGTGGTCGCCTAGCGGCGGACCACCGGGTTGGACAAGCGGCCAATGCCTTCGACCTCGACCTCGATGCGGTCGCCCTCGGAGATGAGGCCGACCCCCGCGGGCGTGCCGGTCATGATGACGTCGCCGGGGAGGAGTGTGAACGCCTGCGAAACGATGGAAACCAGCTCACGCACGCCGCGGATCATTTGTGTGGTGTTGCCGTCCTGCCGGAGTTCACCGTTGAGGCGGGCCTGGACTGCGAGGTCGTCCGGATCCAGTTCGGTCTCGATCCATGGACCCAGCGGAGCGGAAGTGTCAAAGCCCTTGGCCCTCGCCCACTGGAGGTCGGTCTTCTGGACGTCGCGGGCCGTAAGGTCATTGCCGCAGGTGTAGCCGAAGATAACGTCCTCTGCGCGTTCCTCCGGTACATCCTTGCAAATACGGCCGATCACGACGCACAGCTCGGCTTCGAAGGAAACTTCCTCGGAAAACTCCGGAAGCACGATCGGATCGTTGGGGCCGATCACGGCGGTGTTGGGCTTGAGGAACAGCAGCGGGTGCTGGGGAACTTCGTTGCCAAGTTCGGCTGCGTGCTCGGCGAAGTTGCGGCCCACGCCGATGACTTTGCTGCGCGGGATGATCGGTGCCAGGAGCCTTACGTCTTCAAGCTTGTGCTTGACGTGGGTACGTTCGACGCCGTTGAAGAACGGGTCGCCGTTGATGACAGTAATTTCCTCACTGCCGGGCTCGCCGTCGACGACGCCGTAAAGGGGATCAGAATCTACTACAAACCGGGCGATACGCATGGGCACAAGCCTACCGTCCGGGGCAGCCGGATCCGGCAGGTCAGGGCAGGCTCAGCTGCGCAGATAGTCCAGCTGCGCAGCAACGGAGGTCTCGGCCGCCCACCTGACGGACGGATCGACGTCGGCGTAAACCACGTCGGTGACCTCGGCGACGGTAGCGGACCCGCCTACTTGGATCAGGGCAGCCCTGATCTGCGCCAGGCGCTGTTCCCGATGGTCCCGGTATTCACGGCATTTCTCGTCCAGCGCCGGCAGGACCGGGCCATGCGCCGGGAGCAGCGTGGCCGGGCCCAGTGCTTCAAGCCGATCCAGGCTGGCAAGGTACTCCCCCAGCCGGCCGTCCGGGTAGTCCAGGACGGTGGTGCCGCGACCGAGGATGGTGTCGCCGGTAAGTACCGAGCCCGTGGGACCATCCGTCGGCAAGTGGAAACAAAGTGAATCCGAGGTGTGTCCGGGAGTAGCGATGACCCTGATTTCCACACCGCCGCCGTAAATGACCTCGCCATCACTGAGGGGCTCGCCCCCGTGGCAATGCTCGGGAAGGGCCGCGCGGACCGGCGCGCCTGTCAGCTCATGGAAGCGTGCCGATGCCTCGGTGTGGTCGGCGTGCCGGTGAGTGATCAGGACAACGTCCACAACGCCCGCAGCTGCAAGCGCTGCCAGGTGCTCCTCGTCCTCGGGACCGGGGTCAACGATCGCCACGTGCCCGGAACCCTCAGCGGCAATCACGTACGAGTTGGTTCCGTCCAGGCTCATCGGACCCGGGTTGGGCGCCAGCCTGAAGCGCGTCAGTTCGCTGCTCCGGGTCAACGGGGATGGCGCCGGGTGCGTGGAGGGCTGGTCAGTCGAAGCCGGGTCAGTGGAAGTCACCCGTCCATCTTCGCATCCGGGACGCGACAGAGGAACGCGGGAAAATCCGTCGGGAGGTGACAGAGGAACGCGGGAAAACCGTCGGGACGTGACAGAGGAACGCGGGGACGACGGCGGCCCCCGCCGTGGCGAGGCGTTGTCACCTCAAGCGGGGGCCGTCGTCGTAATTCCGGCCGTACCGGTAGTACCGGCAGTACCTGCTAGACCAGGCGGGTCAGCCAGCCGTGGCGGTCTTCGACCTTGCCGGTCTGGATTCCCAGGAGCTGTTCGCGGATGGCCATGGTGGTCTCGCCCGCTTTGGCGTCCTCGGAACCGATGAACTCGGTGGCGTCCTTGAGGACACCGATCGGGGTGATCACGGCTGCGGTGCCGCAGGCAAAGACTTCGGTGATCTCGCCGGAAGCAACACCGTCGCGCCACTCGTCAAGGGTGATCTTCCGCTCTGAGACCTCGCGGCCCATGTCCTTCGCCACCTGGATCACCGAGGAACGGGTGACGCCTTCGAGGATGGTGCCGCTCAGGGCCGGAGTGGCCAGCGAACCGTCCTTGAACACGAAGAAGACGTTCATGCCGCCAAGTTCTTCCACGGCGTCGTCGTTGAAGTGGTCCAGGAACAATACCTGCTTGCACCCGTTCGCTTCGGCTTCCTGCTGCGCGATCAATGAGGCAGCGTAGTTGCCGCCGCACTTGGCCGAACCGGTTCCGCCACGGCCGGCGCGGGCGTACTCACGGGAAATCCAGATCGACACCGGCTTCAGCTCCCCGCCGAAGTAGTTGCCGGCCGGGGAGGCGATCACGCGGAAGGAGACCTCACGGGCTGCCCGGACACCCAGGAAAGCCTCCGTGGCGATCATGAACGGACGCAGGTACAGCGCTTCCCCGTCTCCGGAGGGCACCCAGTCCTTGTCCGCCTGGACCAGCTCGCGGATGGCCCCGAGGAAGTACTCCTCAGGCAGCTCGGGCAGGGCCAGGCGGCGGGCGGACTTGTTCAGGCGCGCGGCGTTGGCCTCGGGGCGGAACGTCCAGACCGAACCGTCGGCGTGGCGGTACGCCTTGAGCCCTTCGAAGATTTCCTGTCCGTAGTGGAGCACGGCAGCTGAGGGATCCAGCATGATGGGGCCGTACGGTTCAATGCGGGCGTTGTGCCAACCGCCATTGCCTTCGGCGTCGACCTTGTAGTCGACGACGGCGGTGTGGTCGGTGAAGTAGTCGCCAAATCCCGGGTTTGCCAGGATGGCTGCACGCTCCTCAGCAGATTTCGGGTTGGCCGAAAGCTGCTGGCTGAATTCGACGCCATGGGCAGTCTGAGTCATGTTTCCTCCACAGTCAGCTACCTGGCAGTGCGAACCGCGGCCCCCAAAAGGGGTGGTTCAGCGATGGACCAGGGAAGCAGGTAAATAATTCAAGACAAGCTTACGCCTGAGTATTGGGCCTAAAGTGCTGCCGCAATGGCGTCGCCGATCGCAGCGGTGCTGCGCGGCTCGCCGGTGCGGGCTTCGACGTCGGCAATCACTGCCGCTTCGATCTTGCGGGCTGCCCCGGTGTAGCCGAGGTGCTCCAACAACAGCACTGCGGACAGGATCGCAGCAGTGGGATCAGCCTTCTGCTGGCCTGCGATGTCCGGGGCCGAGCCGTGGACGGGTTCGAACATGGACGGTGCGGTGCGGTCCATGTTGATGTTGCCTGATGCCGCCAGGCCGATACCGCCGGTGACGGCAGCTGCGAGGTCGGTCAGGATGTCGCCGAACAGGTTGTCCGTGACGATGACGTCGAAGCGGGACGGGTCCGTGACCATGAAGATCGTGGCGGCATCGATGTGCAGGTAGTCATGCGTGACCTCGGGGAACTCCTTGGCCACGGCTTCCACAGTGCGCTTCCAGAGGTGGCCCGCGTAGACCAGGACGTTGTGCTTGTGGACCAATGTCACGTGCTTTCGGGGACGCGCGCTCGCACGACGGAAGGCATCACGGACCACCCGCTCCACCCCATGGGCGGTGTTCAGCGACACTTCGGTGGCTACCTCATGCGCGGTTCCGCCGCGCAAGGTTCCGCCGTTGCCGACGTACGGTCCCTCTGTTCCTTCACGAACCACAATGAAGTCGATCTCGCCGGGGTTGGCCAGCGGACTGCCCACGGAGCTGTAGAGACGCGAGGGCCGCAGGTTGACATAGTGGTCCAGGCTGAAGCGCAGCTTGAGCAGCATTTCGCGTTCGATGATGCCTGAGGGAATGCGGGTGTCCCCCGGGGCTGCACCGACGGCGCCGAAAAGGATTGCGTCTCGTGTCCGAAGATCGTCGAGTACTTCGTCCGGGAGGGTCTCTCCTGTTTCAAGCCAGTGCTGGGCGCCCAGTTTGTAATGGGTCTGCTCAAGGGTGACGCCTTCGGCGGCAAGAGCCTTTTCCAGAACCTTGACGGCTTCGGCGATGACCTCGGGGCCGATGCCGTCGCCGGGGATGACAGCGAGATTGATGGACGATGCATTCATAGGTCTATCTAGCCAAGCAATCCACATGCTGGTCAAAATCGTCTCACTTCTTGAACAGCCGCGATGTCAGACCACGGCATGATGTGTGCGGCCCGGCGCAGCACTTAGAGTCATGGAGTGGATAGAAGGCACGCGATATACGAATGGTTCCGCACCAACCGCTTCACAGTGGACCTCACTGCCGCCATCATCCTCGTCCTCCTCTTCGGCCCTGTGTATCTGCTCGCCGGACGACCCTTCCTCTTCCTGTTGTCGTGCTGCCTCCTGTTGCCCCTCGCGTGGCGACGGACCCGCCCGGAGGTGGCGGCGGGCGTCGTGGTTCTGGTCTGCCTTGTCCAATGGGCGGCGGGGGCCGAGCCGGTGGCGGGGCAGATAGCGGTGCCGCTGGTGATCTATGCGACCGCGGCCTACGGACCGGCGTGGGCCAGCCGCGTCGTGCTGCTGCTGGGGCTGCTGGGAGGCGTGATGCTGACCACCCGCGAGTATTCGGGGTCGGCAGCTTCAGGCATCCTGGGCCTTACCATCGGAGCCTTGTACACCGTACTGATCTGGATGCTGGTGCTGGTGAGTTGGACCTTGGGCGACCTGACGCGCGTGCGGCGGCTGCAACTGCAGGCGTTGGAGGACAGGACCCGCCGCCTGGAGATCGAGCACAACCAGGAGCGCCAGCTGGCAGCTGCCGATGAGCGTTCCCACATCGCGCGGGAAATGCATGACATCGTTGCCCATTCACTGTCCGTGATCATCACGCAGGCGGACGGAGCCAGGTATGCGGCAGCGACGAAACCCGAACTCGCCACCGAAGCGCTGGCCACCATCGCCGCTACTGGCCGCGACTCGCTCGCCGAGATGCGGCGGCTCCTTGGTGTGCTCCGTTCCGACGACGGCTCCCCCACTCGTCCGCAACCGCGCCTTTCGGACCTGGACGAGCTGCTCCTCGGCTTCAGGGCGGCCGGCCTGCAGGTGTCCTTCGAACAGAACGGAACACCGCGCCGGCAGTTGCCCGCCGGTGCCGAACTGACCGCCTACAGGACCATCCAGGAAGCCCTGACCAATGTCATTAAGCACGCAGGCCCCAGCGCCACCGCAACCTTGGTGTTGACGTGGCAAAACCGCGGACTGGAGATTGATATCAGTGACGACGGCCGGGGCGCCGCAGCCGATCCGCCCGTGCCGGGAGGCGGCAACGGCCTTCCGGGGATGGGCGAACGCATAGCCCTCTACGATGGTTCTTTGTCCGTCGGCCCGCAGCAGGGCGGCGGATTCCGTGTGTCCGCTTTCATTCCGTATTCGGAGGCTTGATCCTTTGCCCCACCTTTCTCCCCCTATCCGCGTAGCACTCGTCGATGACCAGCAGTTGGTTCGTAGCGGCTTCGGCATGCTCATCAACTCCCAACCCGACTTGGAAGTCGTGGCCGAAGCGGGCAATGGCATCGAAGCAGTCCAGGCCTTGAACGCCACGGCGGCCGACGTCGTCCTCATGGACGTCCGGATGCCGGGCATGGACGGGATCGAGGCAACCAGGAGGATCCTGGAACAGGCGGCAACCCAGCCGGAAGGCTCGCAACGGGCCGAGGTCAAGATCGTTGTCCTCACAACCTTCGACCTTGATGAATATGCCTTGGCCGCCATCCGCGCAGGTGCCAGCGGCTTCCTGCTGAAGGACGCCCCGCCGGAGGAACTGCTCGAAGCTATCCGCACCGTCTACCGCGGAGATGCCGTCATCGCGCCTTCCACGACGCGGCGCCTGCTGGACCACGTGGCACCCCTGCTGCGCATGCAAACCCCGGAGCAAAGCGAGCACGCGGCGGCTGTTGAGCGGCTAACGGCCCGCGAACGCGAAGTGTTCACCCTGATCGCGCAGGGGAAATCGAACCCGGAGATCGCGGCGGAATTGTTCCTGTCGGAGGCGACCGTCAAGACCCACGTGGGGCACATCCTCGCCAAGCTTGGTGCCCGTGACCGCGTCCAGATCGTGGTGATCGCGTACGAAACCGGAGTGGTGTCCCCCGGGCTGTAACTCCCCTCAGACCACGGTATGAGAGCAGGTGCCAACCTTTGGACCCGTGGCCCGATCTGCCGGATACCAGCTGCTGCATAGCGTGGGAGCATGACAACTTTCACGTCCATGCCACACCCTTCAACACCGGACCACCCGACCCCTGCCGACGCCGCTCCCGGGCGTCCCGCCGTCGAGGCCTTCTCGCTGAGTAAAAGCTACGGACGCGCCGATACCAAGGTCATCGCGTTGAAGGACGTCAGTGTCAGCTTCGACGCTGGCAAGTTCACCGCGATCATGGGCCCTTCCGGGTCCGGCAAATCGACACTGATGCACTGCCTCGCCGGATTGGACTCTGCAGACAGCGGACGGATCCTCCTTGGCGGCACTGAGTTGACCGGGCTCAACGACAAACAACTGACTGCCCTCCGTCGCGAGCGGATCGGCTTTGTTTTCCAGGCATTCAACCTGGTGCCAACGCTCACTGCTGAACAGAACATCACCCTCCCGCTCGCCTTGGCCGGTAAAGACGTCGACGCCGGGTGGTTGGCAAGTGTCGTCGCCACCCTTGGGTTGAAGGACAGGTTGCGGCACCGGCCCCACGAGCTGTCCGGAGGCCAACAGCAGCGTGTCGCCGTTGCCCGCGCGCTCTTGACGCGCCCCGACGTCGTTTTCGGCGATGAACCCACCGGAAACCTGGACTCCAAGGCCGGCGGCGAAGTCCTTGCGCTGTTGCGGCGCAGTACCCGGGAGATGGGGCAAAGCATCATCATGGTGACCCACGACCCCGTCGCCGCAAGCTATGCGGACAGAGTGGTGTTGATGAGTGACGGTGGCCTGGTGGGCGAGATCCACCAGCCCACCGCGGACTCCGTCCTGGCCGCTCTCGGCAAGCTGGGGGCCTGAGCGTGCTGCGAGTAGCCCTGTCCCAACTCAAGACCCATTACCGGCGCTTCATCGCCATCGGCTTGGCCGTGATGTTGTCCGTGATGTTCCTGTCGGCCACCCTGATGGTGGGTGCCAGCACCAATGCCTCGCTCGGGGCGAGCATTGGCGAGGCTTACCGGAACGCCGATCTGGTGGCGACGCCCAGGAACGGGAACCCGTTCAGCAAAGCGGCGGTGGACGCCGCCGCGTCGTCGCCGGCCGTTGACCAGAGCTATGCCGAACGGTCCACCTACGTGACCTTCGAAGCAAACGGCGAGCAGTTCGGCCGGCTGCGGAACGCGGCGCCCGCCGGACTTGAAGGGGCCGAGCTGGTATCCGGCACAATGCCCCTGAAACCCTTCGACGTACTCTTGGACGCCAAGACGGCCCGGCACCTGAACCTGGACCCCGGCAGCACGATGGAGTTGCGGGGTTCCGGACCGGAAGAGAAAGCCATAGTCACGGTTTCCGGCCTGGTCCAACCCACGAATGATCCCTTCGCCTCTTCCGCCGCACAACTGACTGCCGGTGGGACCGTCCTCGATGCTGTCCTGGGCGCGGGGACAGGACATAGCGGGGCCCAATTCAGCGGGGTTCAATTCATTCTGAAGCCCGGCGAGGACGTTGCTGCCGCGAAGGAGTACATCACACACCGCATGGAAGCGGCCGGAGCCGAGGGGCCGGTCCTGCAAACGGCACAGGAAAAGGTCACCGCCACCGTTGCGATGTTAAGCGGAGGCCAGGACCAGCTCACCATCGTCCTGCTCGCCTTTGCCGGTGTGGCCATCCTAGTGTCCATGCTGGTGGTGTCCAATACGTTCTCCGTGCTGGTTGCCCAGCGCACCAGGGAATTGGCTCTGCTGCGCTGCCTGGGGGCGGGGCGCCCGCAGATCCGCGGCTCGGTGATCGTGGAAGCACTGGCGGTTGGTTTCTTTGCCTCGGTGCTCGGTGTCGCCGCCGCGGTAGGGGTCATGTCCGGCCTCGTCGCGTGGGCTGCAACCCAGCCCGGGCAAACGTTCGCCACGCTGGCCGTGCCGCCGTCGGCCGTTATTGCGGGGCTGCTTGCCGGTACCCTGCTGACCGTCATCGCCGCGCTGGTCCCCGCGAAGGCGGCCACCGCCGTCGCACCTCTTGCTGCCTTGCGTCCGGCCGATGACGCGTCTGTCCGGACCCGTCGCGGCAAGGTGCGGTTGGTACTGGGCGCGGTGGTCCTGGCCGGCGGAAGTGCCTTGCTGGCGTTTGGGAGCGCCTCGGTCTCCTTGGAGGTCGCCCTGCTTGGCGGCGCCGCTTCCTTCATTGGAGTTTTGCTCTGCTCCAGCCTCTTCATTCCGGCTGTGGTGTCCTGGGCAGGGCGGTTGGCTTCGCCGGCCGGGGTGCCCGGCAAGCTTGCCGCCGTCAACGCCACGCGCAACCCGGCCCGGACCTCGGCCACGGCTGCTGCTTTGTTGATCGGAGTGACGCTCGTGTCGCTCATGATGACCGGTGCGTCAACAGCCAGGCAGGCATTCAACAGCACCCTGGGCGAGACGTATCCCGTGGACTTGGCCGCCCCTACCGCCGTGGGTCCGGATGCCGGCGATGCGCAGCAGGCCCTGGACAAGATCCGCGCTCTGGACGGTGTCAGCGCAGCTGCCCTCCTTCAGCCGGTGGGCCGCCTCGCCGACGGGTCGGCGCCCGACGGCGGCGGCGCCATCTACGCCCTCGGCAGCGCCGACGCTTCTGCCGTGCTCCGGGACGAAAAACTTCGACCCGCACCCGCGAAGGTCTACCTGCCCGAGGACTCGCCCACCGGCCCGGCGTCCATCACGACGGCGGCCGGCACGGTAACCCTCGACGCTACGGTCCTCACGACGCGGCATATCCCGCCCTTCGTGGCCGATTCCACGATCACCGCCGGTCCGCTCACGGAAGCACCGGGGATGGTCTGGGTCAAGGTGGCGGACTCCGTGTCCGGCGAGCAGGTGCAGGCAATCCAAAAGAACATCGCAGCTGCCTTGGGCGTACCTGAGCGGACGGTCAGCGGCGCGGCCATAGAGCGGGCGACGTTCAACAGCATCATCGACGTGTTGCTCCTGGTGGTCACCGGGCTGTTGGGGATCGCGGTGGTGATCGCGCTGATCGGCGTCGCCAACACGCTGTCTCTGTCCGTCCTGGAACGCACCCGGGAAAACTCGCTGCTTAGGGCGCTCGGCCTGACCAAGGGCCAGCTCCGTGGGATGCTCGCCATCGAAGCCGTGTTGGTGGCCGGCGTGGCAGCCGTCCTGGGTGGTGGCCTCGGCATTGTCTACGGCTGGCTCGGTGCCCAGGCGACGCTGGGCGGCATGGCCGACGTCATTCCTTCCGTTCCGTGGGGACAGCTGGCGGCCGTGTTCGGCGTCGCCGTGGTCGCAGGGCTCCTGGCCTCGGTAGTGCCGGCCCGCCGGGCAGCGCGGTTGTCCCCGGTGGAGGGACTCGCCACCGCCTGACGCTCTGTCACATCACCACGCTTAAACGAAAACGCTCTTCCATCTTCCCCGGATCAACGGAGGGAGGTGGAAGAGCGTTTGCCGTGTGGTGGCGGTAGGTGAAAGAGCGTTCACCTAGGCTTCGGCGGGTTCCTCGTAGCGCGGGAACACCGGAACGGGTGCGGGAAGCTCCGTGCCAGGCTGGATGGGCGCCGCGATCGCGGTAAACAGGCGGGCAGGGCCTTCCGGCTGTCCCAGCACCTCAAGCAACTTGGCCGACGACGACGGCATGACCGGCTGGGCGAGGATCGCCACGATCCGGACCACCTCCAAGGTGACGTAGAGGACCGTGTTCATGCGCTCGACGTCGGTCTTCCGCAGCACCCAGGGCGCCTGCTCGGCAAAGTAGGCGTTGGTATCCCCCAGCACCATCCAAATGGCTTCGAGGGCGCGGCTGAACTCCTGCTTCTCAAACGCGCCGCGTGCCGTCTCCAGCAACTTTCCGGCTTGTTCGAGCAAGGCTTGGTCCTCGGCCGTGAAAGCACCCGGCACGGGCACCTTGCCCTCGCAGTTCTTGGCCACCATGGACAGGGAGCGCTGCGCGAGGTTGCCGAAGTTGTTTGCCAGGTCCGAGTTCATGCGGCCCACGATTGCCTCGTGGTTGTAGCTGCCGTCGGCACCGAACGGTACTTCGCGGAGGAAGAAGAAGCGGCACTGGTCCAAGCCATAACGCTCCACGAAGTCCCGTGGGGCAACGACGTTGCCGAGGGACTTGGACATCTTGACGCCGTTGTTGGTCAGGAAGCCGTGGATCATGACGCGCTTGGGCAACTCCAGCCCCGCGCTCATGAGGAATGCCGGCCAGTAAATGGCATGGAACCGGGAGATGTCCTTGCCGATGATGTGCACGTCCGCCGGCCAGAACTTCTTGAACGATTCCGACTCCGTGTCCGGGTAGCCCGCGCCGGTGAGGTAGTTGGTGAGGGCATCCACCCACACGTACATGACGTGTTTCTCATCCCCGGGAACCGGGACACCCCAGTCGAAGGTGGTCCGGCTGATGGAGAGGTCTTCCAAGCCACGCTTGACGAAGCTGATGACCTCATTGAACCGGGACTGCGGCGCGCCGAAGTCGGGGTGGGCTTCATAGAGGGCGAGCAGCTTCTCCTGGTAGGCCGACAACCTGAAGAAGTAGCTTTCCTCCGCCGTCCACGTCACCAACGTGTCCGTTTCCTTGGAGTAGCGGAGGCCGTCTTCCTTGACCACGGTGTCGTCCTCGACGTAGTACGCCTCGTCGCGGACGGAGTACCAGCCCTCGTACTTGGACAGGTAGATATCGCCGTTGGCTTCCATCTTCTTCCAGATGGCCTGCGAAGCGGCGTAGTGGTCCGGATCGGTGGTGCGGATGAACCGGTCGTAGGAAATGCCGAGGTCCTGGCTCATCTGCTTGAAGGCAGCAGAGTTCCGGTCGGCCAGTTCCTTGGCCGTCAGGCCTTCCTTCTCCGCGGACTGCTGCATCTTGAGTCCGTGCTCGTCCGTTCCGGTCATGAAGAACACCTCATGGCCGTCCAGACGCTTGAACCGCGCCATGGCATCGGTGGCAATGACCTCGTAGGCGTGGCCGATGTGCGGCACGCCGTTGGGGTAGCTGATGGCCGTGGTGATGTAGAACGGGGATTTCTCTGCAGACGTCACTCTAAGAAGTTACCTTTATTTTCAGCGGAAGAAGCTTAGTTAAGCTCGGTCAGCGTATCGCTGAGCCGGACCAGCTCGTGGTCGTGTGACGCCACGAGGACGGCGATGCCGTCACTGGTGGTGTCCTTCAGGATCCCGATGATGCGGTTGGCCGCTGCGCGGTCAAGGCTCGCCGTCGGTTCGTCAACCACCAGGACGCGGGTGCCCAGGATCAGGGCGCGGGCGATCGCGACGCGCTGGCGCTCACCGCCGGACAGCTGGGCGGGACGGTGGCGCATCCGGCGGCCCAGGCCCACCAGGTCCAGGAGGTCCTTGGCCATTTCGGTGCGTTGTTCCACTTCGCCGTCCGGTACGGCGGGAAGCAGCACGTTCTCCAGGGCACTCATGCCCTCGATCAAGGCACCGCCCTGGTCGACATAGCCGATGAGCGCCCTGCGGCGGTCGGCGATCTCGTCGTCGCCCATCGATTCCAGCGACGTGCCTTCCCAGAAAACCTGGCCCGACGTCGGGAGGGTGAGTCCCGCGCTGACGGTCAGGATGCTGGTCTTGCCGGAGCCGCTTCGACCGGCGATGCAGTGCATCTCGCCTGCGTGCAGCGTCAGGTTGAAGTCATCGACGACGTCGACTTCCTCGGCCCCGCCCTTGTCTCCGCCATAGTGGATGGTCACCTTGCGCAGTTCCAGCGGAGTGGCATGGTCCGTGGCCTTGACGATGGTGTTGGCCCGGGTCTGCAGCGACTCTTCCGTGGACTCCGGGGTGGCCGTCAGCTCGGTGTTGAGGTTGTCAGTCATTTGACTACTTTCGTTGCAATCGGAATCCAGCAAATTACGGCCAGCAGGCCGGCCAGCCCGGCCCAGAGGGCCGCATACGGGGCCAGGAGCAGCCCCAGTCCCAGCGCCCCGAGGACACCGAGGGGAAGGGCCACGGTACCTACCAAAGCGTTTTCGAAGAAGCGGACCTGGCCCAGCATGTCCGGGTTCCAGCCCATGGCCCGGAGGGTGCCCAGGTATTCGCGTTTGGCATGGAGTTCGAACCGCCCGGTGACAAGTGTCAGCAGCAGGCCGACCAAGACGCCGAACACAGCCAGGATCACGCTGGGCAGAGCGACACTTGCAGCCGCCAGGCCACTGAGGGCACTGGCACCGGCTGCCCGGGGAATGTCGATCAGCAGGGCGATCAGCGCGCCGACGGCTGCGCCGAACACTCCCACTGCCACTGCCAGCGAGACTGAGTTGAACTTGTTGGTGGTCAACTGCCGGTTGGCGAACGTCAGGGGTGAGTCCACGGTCACGAGGCGGTCGTCGTGCTGCGGCTCCTGGTCAATCACCACGCGGTGACGCAGCTGCTGTGCGGCCAGCAGGGCAGCTGCCGCGTAGATGACCAGCATGGTGGCGGACACAATGACCGTCGCCAGGTTCCAGCTCAGCAAGCTCAGGATGATTCCGGCAGCGGCGAGGGCAGCCGCACCGACGGCGAACTCCTCAAGCACCCAGGACCTGATGCGTTTCTGCGTCCACCCCATGGCGCGCAGGATTCCTGCTTCGCTTCTGCGCTGGCGGATGTAGCTCACGGTCGAGGCGCCGGTCAGGAGCGTGGCTCCAAGCAACGTCAGGAAGAGCAGGGTGATGTTGGTACCGGTCAGGGAACCGGACACAGCGTCGGCGGCATCCTGCCGTACCCACGACTGCTGGACCGTCCCGAGGGCCGATTCCTTGCCCGAGTCGTCCTTGCTGTAGCCGGGGACGAAGATGTTGACGTCCTCGCGGGCGGAACCGGCCACCACGGTTGCCTCCAGGCCGAGGGCGCGGATCTCCGAAGCCAGTTTCTCGACATCCGGCTGAGCCTGCTTCCAGTTTCCCGGGGCATTGGCACGAACACGGATGGCGTCGATGACGTTGGCATTGGAGTCGTAGCCGCGTGCGGCGGCAAGGCCGTAGTAGTCGGTGATCGCGCCGGCCGACTGGCTCACCAGGCCGGTGGCACTCAGTGAAGGCTTGAGCACGGTACCCTCGACGTCTTTTCCGTTCGCGTCCTTGGTGAGGGTCATCGGTGCCGGATCGTAGCCGCCCAGCGGAAGCTTGTTCACGTCGCCGGCTGCTGCCTGGACGTCACCGGGATTGAAGGTGCCGTAGACCATGGGCATCGGAGTAGCCGGCTTCTTGCCGGTCGCCAGGTCTTCGCGGTACGCGCGCTCTTCGACGGGCTTGCGCTGCGTCTGGTCGACCGCTGCCCCGAATGAAGACTTCTCCGGCAGGCGGTTGACCGTCACCCAGTCCCCCGGCGTGGCGGTCTTGTCGGAAGCACCGTTGGCGGCGTCGTCGCCGTCCTTGTACTTCGGTGCAGCAGCGAAAGCGGTGCTCCAGGTGGCCGGGTTGTAGAGGCCCTGGCTGAAGGAAGCGGTGCTGCCAAGCAGTTTGCTGTGATCGGTGGAACCCGGCCATTCCAGGGCGAACGGGGACTTCGATACGAACGGGAGGTAGTCCTTGTCCAGGGAACGGCTCACGGTGCCCACGTCCTTAAGGACCTTGCCGTTGGAGTCGATTTCCTCGATCTTCACCGAGTACTGCAGGTCCAGGGACGTGCCCGAGCGGACAATCAACGGGATCGCCTGTGACTCGTCCGTCAGCAGGCCGTCACGCTTGGCCTGCTGGTACTGGGTCATCAAGGGGGCCCAGTACTTGAGCTTGACGCCCAGGAAGTCCGGGCCTTCCTCCAATTGCTCCATGCTCAAGCCGGTGGTGAAGAGGCTTTCGAAGTGGCGTCCGATTGCGCCCGCGTTGCGGGCATCGGCCGGCGGGGCCTTTTCAAGCGGTGCCAGGAAGTCTCCTGCCGTCCCAAGCAGCGCCCGTTCGGCCGCGGGATCGACGGCGACGACGGACTCCGTCACCTCGGGGGCCAGGGGAAGGGCCACCGAGAGGTTGAACAAGTTGTGCTCCGAGCCGAGCGCGGGGGCCGGGAACTTGATGCCCGTCTCCCCTTCCGGCCCGGCGATGCGGACGTTGGAGCCACCGGTGGTCTTTTCCTCAACCAGGCGGCCCTTGCCCAAGGTGCCTTCCGCGCTGGTCTTGAAGAGTGTCTGCTGGTTGACGCCATCAGAGCTGGTGGCCGTGGCCGTCAAGCGGTACTTCTTCGGGGTGTCCGACAATACCGATTCGGCTTCCGGCCATTTGGCGGAGTCCATCGCCGAGGGATCGCCTGCCGTGATGGCCCCGGCAAGGCCCGAGTTGTAGCCGAGGTAGTCCATGGCATTCAGGCGCGGCGCCTCGAGGTTCTGCGATACGCGGGAAACAAGGCTGATGGGTGCGGCAACTGCCGTGTTGGCCATGTTCCTGATTTTTTCCAGCTGCTCAAAGCTGATGCCACCCTGGCCGTTGGCAATTTCGGGTTGGATCAGGGCGCCGCCCTCGCCGTCCCCCTCCTGGTCCGGCTTTGCCTGGACCAGGATGTCGTAAAGACCCCGCGAGTTCTCATCCACAGTCCTGTTCAGGGCCGCCTGCGACTGGCTCTGGACGACGACGGACAAGCACATGGCGACGATCAAAATGGCCGCGGTCAGCAGCAGCACACGGCTTCTGATGAACCTTTGGACGGCGTTCATTGGGCTCCCTGAGACCTTGATTGCGGGCGCGCACACATGGACCGCGACCCTTCGAAAACAGAAAGGAGCCGCGGGTTTGGTGTGCAAAAAGTAGTGGCCGGCCTGCTGCCGGGTCCGAATTCCGGACCCAGCCATTGTAAGCAGACCGGCCACGCATGCGCGTCAGGGGTGTGTTCCCGGGCACGCCGAATTCATCTGGCTAAGCCCGTGCTTAGTCCTCCAGGTCGACTTCGCGGACCATGTCCGCGCCGATGCCGGCCTTGATGGCTTCCAGTACCTGCTGCGGCACGGAGCTGTCGATGGTCAGCAACGCCAGCACCTGGCCGCCTTCGGTTTGGCGGGCCACCTGCATGCCACCGATGTTGATGTTGTTCATGCCCAGGATGTGGCCGATGGTGCCGATGACGCCGGGACGGTCCGCGTAGGCAACCACCACGAGGTGCTCGCTGATGGGGATTTCGACGTCGTAGCCGTTGACGCCCACCAGTTTCTCGACCTGCTTGGGTCCTGTCAGGGTACCGGCCACGGAAATCTGCGAGCCGTCGCTGAGCGCACCGCGGATGGTCAGGACGTTGCGGTAGTCCTCGGCGTCGGGGGTGGTGATGAGGCGCGTGTTGATACCGCGCTGCTCAGCAATCACCGGCGCGTTGACGTAGGACACCTGCTCCGTGACGACGTCGGCAAAGACGCCCTTCAACGCGGCAAGCTCCAGGACCTTGACGTCCAGGGCGGCGATTTCGCCGGCAACCTCGACGTCGATCTGCGTCAGGGACGCGTGGGTGAGGGCAGTGAAGATGCGGCCGAGCTTCTCGATCAGCGGGATGCCCGGGCGGATGTCGCTGGCAATGACACCGCCGGCGACGTTCACGGCATCCGGAACGAGTTCCCCTGCCAGGGCGAGCCGTACCGACTTCGCTACAGACACGCCGGCCTTCTCCTGGGCCTCGTCCGTGGAAGCACCCAGATGCGGAGTGACCACCACGTTGTCGAATTCGAAGAACGGCAGGTCCGTGCTGGGCTCCTTGACGAACACGTCGACGCCGGCGCCGGCGATCTGGCCTTCCTTCAGCGCGGTGAACAGTGCTTCTTCGTCAACCAGGCCGCCACGGGCAACGTTGATGACGTAGGCCGATTCCTTCATCTTCCGGAACGCGTCGGCGCCCAGCATGCCCACGGTCTCCGGGGTCTTGGGCATGTGGATGGTGATGAAGTCGGCGTTGGCCAGGAGTTCGTCGAGCGTTACCAGCTTGACCCCGAGCTGCGCTGCGCGGGCCGAAGTGATGTAGGGATCGTACGCGAGGATCTCGGTGTCGAATCCCTGGAGGCGGGCAGCAACCAAAGCGCCGATGCGGCCGAGGCCGATGATGCCGATCTTCTTCTCGAACAGTTCGATGCCGGTGTACTTGGAGCGCTTCCACTCACCGTTCTTCAGGGCGCTGCTGGCCTGCGGAATGTGGCGGGCGAGGCTCAGGATGTGGCCCACCGTAAGTTCCGCCGCAGAGACGATGTTGGAGGTGGGGGCGTTGACCACCATGACGCCTGCCTGGGTAGCAGACTTGATGTCTACGTTGTCCAGTCCTACGCCGGCGCGCGCGATCACTTTGAGGTTCTTCGCTGCGGCGATCGCTTCGGCGTCCACCTGGGTGGCCGAACGCACCAGGATGGCATCGACGTCGGCAATGGCGGACAGCAGCTGGGAGCGGTCGGCACCGTCTGTCTGGCGGATCTCGAAATCCGGGCCCAGTGCCTCGATCGTGGCGGGCGAAAGTTCCTCGGCGAGGAGGACGACGGGTTTGGTGGCTGACACGGGTGGCACCTTACTTTGGACAACTTGGGAACAGTACTGGACAAGGAGCGGATGCGGGGCCCGGGCACTACTCCGGACAGGCCCAGAATATCGAATCGGAACGGCTAATCCGGCGCCCGCTCAGGGATGTTACGGGCCGGACACGCCGGTTGTGAAGAAGTTCACAGTCCTCGGAACGGGATCGAAGGACGCGTAAAACGGGCAATGCCCGCCCGGCTGTGGTGCCGGACGGGCATTGCTGCAAAGGATCAGCGTGCTGCGGAACCTTCGACGTAGTCCTCGTCCTGCTGCTGCCAGGAGAAGAGTGAACGGAGCTCGCGGCCGACTTCCTCGATCGGGTGCTGCTCTGCCTTGGCGCGCAGTTCCTTGAATTCGACGGCACCGTTGTCCTGGTCGTCGATGAAGCGCTTGGCGAAGGCACCGGACTGGATGTCAGCCAGCACAGCCTTCATGTTTTCCTTCACCTCGGGGGTGATGACGCGCGGGCCGGAGACGTAGTCGCCGTACTCAGCGGTGTCGGAAACGCTCCAGCGCTGCTTGGCGATGCCGCCTTCCCACATGAGGTCCACAATGAGCTTGAGCTCGTGCAGGACCTCGAAGTAGGCGATCTGCGGCTGGTAGCCGGCTTCGGTCAGGGTCTCGAAGCCGTACTGGACGAGCTGGGAAACGCCGCCGCAGAGTACGGACTGCTCACCGAACAGGTCGGTTTCGGTCTCTTCGGTGAAGGTCGTCTTGATGACACCGGCGCGGGTACCGCCAATGGCCTTGGCGTAGGACTTGGCCAGTTCCCAAGCGGAACCGGAAGCGTCCTGCTCCACGGCGATGATGTCCGGGATGCCACGGCCGGCTTCGAATTCGCGGCGGACCGTGTGGCCCGGTGCCTTCGGAGCGATGAGGATGACGTCAACGCCTGCGGGGGGCTCGATGTAGCCGAAGCGGATGTTGAAGCCGTGGGCGAAGGCGAGGGCCTTGCCTTCGGTCAGCTTGTCCTTGATGGAGTCGTTGTAGATCGAGCGCTGGTGCTGGTCCGGCGCGAGGATCATGATGACGTCTGCCCATTCGGCGGCGTCGGCAACGTTCTTGACGGTGAAGCCCGCGTCCTGCGCCTTGGCGGTCGACTTGGAGCCTTCCTTAAGCGCGATGACAACCTCGACGCCGGAATCGCGCAGGTTAAGCGCGTGGGCGTGGCCCTGCGAGCCATAACCGACGATTGCGACCTTGCGACCCTGGATGATCGACAGGTCTGCGTCGTCGTCGTAGAACATTTCAGTCACTTGCGTAACTCCTCTTGAGTGGTTTCTAGATATTGAAGGTGGTGCTGCGGTACTGGGCGCAACGCAGGGCAGGGCATGCAAGAGCAGTCCCTGCCTGTGCTTTAGGCGGAGCGAAGCGCCCTGTCACTCATGGAGCGGGATCCCCGTCCAACGGCCAAGGTGCCGGACTGCACAATTTCACGGATGCCGAACGGCTCGAGCACTGAGAGCAGCGCAGCGAGCTTCTCCGGGGTACCGGTTGCCTCGATCACCAACGAGTCTGTAGACACGTCGACGACGGCGGCACGGAACAGGTCTGCAGCCTGGGTAACCTGCAGACGTGTCGCGGCATCCGCACGTACCTTGACCAGGATGTGGTCGCGCTGTACGGAAGATTCGGAAGTCAGTTCAACAATCTTGATCACGTTGACCAACTTGTTGAGCTGCTTGGTGACCTGCTCGATCAGGTCGCCGTCGGCGTCGACGACGACCGTCATGCGGGACATGCCCGGGACCTCAGTCGGCCCCACGGCGAGGGAGTTGATGTTGAAGGCACGCCGGGCGAAGAGGCTGGCCACGCGGGTCAGCACGCCGGGCTTGTCTTCTACCAGAACGGACAGTGTGTGACGGGTCATGGCCTAGTCTTCCTCTTCCCATTCCGGGGTCATGTTGCGGGCAACCTGGATCTGGTCATTGCTGACGCCGGCGGGCACCATGGGCCACACCATTGAGTTGGGGCTGACGACAAAGTCGATCACCACCGGGCGGTCATTGATTTCCAAGGCCTTCTGGATGGTGGCGTCGATGTCTTCGTCGCGTTCACACCGCAGGGCGGCACAACCGTAGGCGTCAGCGAGTTTGACGAAGTCCGGGATCCGGATGGTGTCGTGGCCGGTGTTCAGGTCCGTGTTGGAGTAGCGGCCTTCGTAGAACAGCGTCTGCCACTGGCGCACCATGCCCAGCGACGAGTTGTTGATAATGGCCACCTTGATGGGGATGTTGTTGATGGCGCAGGTAGCCAGTTCCTGGTTGGTCATCTGGAAGCAGCCGTCGCCGTCGATCGCCCAGACAACCCGGTCCGGTTCACCGACTTTGGCGCCCATGGCGGCGGGAACGGAGTAGCCCATGGTTCCTGCGCCGCCCGAGTTCAACCAGGCGTGGGGACGTTCGTACTTGATGAACTGGGCAGCCCACATCTGGTGCTGGCCAACGCCCGCAACGTAGATTCCCTCAGGACCGGTGAGTTCTCCGATGCGCTTGATGACCCGCTGCGGAGCCGTGAGTCCATCTTCCGGCTCGGTCCACCCCAGGGGGTAGGTGTCGCGCAGGTTGTTCAGGAAGGCCCACCAGGAGCCCAGGTCCGGAGTACCGACTTGTTCAAACCGGGCCTTTACGGCTTCGGTCAGTTCGGGGATGATCTCCTTCACCGAGCCGACAATCGGCACGTCCGCCGTGCGGTTCTTGGAGATCTCCGCGGGATCGATGTCCGCGTGGATCACCTTGGCGGTTGGCGCGAAGGTCTTCAGTACACCGGTCACGCGGTCATCGAACCGCGCACCGAGCGTGATGAGCAGGTCAGCCTGCTGCAGTGCGGTGACTGCCGAGACGGCACCGTGCATGCCGGGCATGCCAACGTGCTGCGGGTGCGAATCGGGGAAGGCTCCGCGGGCCATGAGCGTCGTGACCACGGGCGCGCCGGTGGCCAGTGCCAGTTCCATGAGTTCGGCGGATGCGTGGCCCTTGACCACGCCGCCGCCGACGTACAGAACGGGCTTGCTGGAGGCCGCGATCAGCTTGGCGGCTTCGCGGACCTGCTTGTTGTGGCCGCGGACAACCGGACGGTAGCCGGGAAGATCGATCTTGGGCGGCCATGAGAACGTCATCTGGCCAACCTGGGCATCCTTGGCGATGTCCACCAGGACCGGGCCGGGGCGGCCGGTCGAGGCAAGGTGGAAGGCTTCAGCCATGACGTGCGGGATGTCATTGGGATCCGTCACCAGGAAGGAGTGCTTGGTGATGGGCATGGTGATGCCTACGATGTCGGCTTCCTGGAAGGCGTCGGTGCCGATGACTCCACTGGAGACCTGGCCGGTGATGGCCACCATCGGCACGGAGTCCATGTGGGCATCCATGATGGCGGTAACGAGGTTGGTGGCACCGGGGCCCGAGGTGGCGATGCACACGCCAACCCGTCCGGTAACCATGGCGTAGCCTTGCGCGGCGTGGCCGGCTCCCTGTTCGTGACGGACCAGGACGTGATTCATGCTGGAGGCCATCAAGGGGTCGTAGGTGGGCAGGATCGCGCCACCGGGCAAACCGAAAATATCGTCCACGCCGAGTTCTTCGAGCGAGCGGACAATTGCTTGCGAGCCGGTCATCACCGTTGGGGGTACAACGTTGTTCGGCCCAAGTACAGGAGAGAGAGGTGCAGCAGCGTCGACGACGGTGTCAGCCGTTCGGTCGATCTTTTCCGGAGCCTTGGTGGCTCCAGCGGACTTTGCAGCCATCAGCGAGGGGCTGATCGGCGATCCTTTGCTCATCGGACTCTTCCTTAGTGGATCTTCATTGGTGGGTCTTGCAAATAAAAAAACCCCTCAGCCTTACGGCTCTTCGAGGGGTTTGCGCGTGACAGTTCGTTACCAGTCGGGCTATGCCACGCGCTTGGTAAGGACGACGACGCCAACGGTAACGAATGAAATCATGCGTTCAGTGTTCCCTCTAAACGAGATACGTGTCAATCAAGCAACATCGTATCTCAATATCTGGACAACAATGTCCATCTGCCGGACTCCACCCTCGTAGGGGACGCGGAGCCCGGCAGGAAACTCAGCCGCAATAAGCCCCGGTGGAGGCGCTGTGGACGAGCTTGGCGTACTTGGCAAGAACGCCTTTGGTGAACTTGGCAGGCAGCGGCTCCCAGCCCACTTTGCGGGCTTCGAGTTCAGCGTCATCAACCAGGAGGTCGAAAGAACGCGCAGCGATGTCCACACGGATCCGGTCCCCGTCCTTGACGAAGGCGATAGGACCGCCGTCGACGGCTTCCGGCGCGACGTGGCCGATGCACAAGCCGGTGGTCCCGCCGGAGAAGCGGCCGTCAGTGAGGAGCAGGACGTCCTTGCCGAGCCCGGCACCCTTGATCGCGCCGGTAATGGCCAACATTTCCCGCATGCCGGGGCCGCCCTTGGGACCTTCGTAGCGGATCACCACGACGTCGCCCTTCTGGATGCGGCCATTGTCCAAGGCATCCAAGGCGCCCTGCTCGCGCTCGAACACCCGGGCGGTGCCCTCGAAAACGTCGGCGTCGAAGCCTGCGCTCTTGACCACTGCACCCTCGGGAGCCAGCGAGCCGTGCAGGATGGTGATGCCGCCCGTCTTGTGGATCGGATTGTCCAGCGCCCGCAGGATCTTGCCGTCCAGGTCCGGCGGGTTGATCGCAGCCAGGTTTTCGGCAAGCGTTTTGCCGGTCACGGTGAGGCAATCGCCGTGCAGCAGTCCGGCGTCGAGCAGAGCGCGCATGATGACCGGAACCCCGCCGATCTTGTCGACGTCGGTCATCACATACCGGCCGAACGGCTTCAGGTCGCCAAGGTGCGGTATGCGGTCACCGATCCGGTTGAAGTCATCAAGCGTCAAGTCCACGTTGGCCTCGCGGGCAATGGCCAGCAAGTGAAGCACAGCGTTGGTGGAACCGCCGAAGGCCATGGTCACCGCAATGGCATTTTCGAAGGCCTTCTTGGTCATGATGTCCCGCGCCGTGATGCCCAGCCGCAGGAGGTTGACCACCGCCTCGCCGGACTTCCGGGCAAAATCATCCCGACGGCGGTCTGCCGAAGGCGGAGCTGCGGAACCCGGAAGCGACATTCCCAGGGCTTCGCCAATGCACGCCATGGTGTTTGCCGTGTACATGCCGCCGCAGGCACCTTCGCCCGGACAGATGGCTTTTTCGATGCGGTCCAGGTCCTCACGGCTCATCTTGCCGGCGGCGCAGGCTCCGACTGCCTCGAAGGCGTCGATGAGGGTTACTTCCTTCTCCGAACCGTCCTCGAGCTTTACCCACCCCGGCATGATGGAACCGGCGTAAAGGAACACGCTGGCCAGGTCCAGGCGGGCGGCTGCCATGAGCATGCCGGGCAGAGACTTGTCGCAACCGGCAAGGAGCACGGAACCGTCGATCCGCTCGGCCTGCATCACCGTCTCGACGGAATCGGCAATGACTTCCCGCGATACCAGGGAAAAGTGCATGCCCTCATGCCCCATGGAAATACCGTCGGAGACGGAAATCGTGCCGAATTGCATGGGAAATCCCCCGCCGGCGTGGACGCCTTCCTTGGCGCCCTGGGCCAGGCGGTTAAGGGAAAGATTGCAGGGTGTGATTTCGTTCCAGGAACTCGCGACGCCGATTTGCGGCTTTGCGAAATCGTCATCGCCCATGCCCACGGCGCGGAACATTCCGCGTGCGGGAGCGGCGTGAATGCCGTCCGTGACAACCCGGCTACGGGGTTTGATGTCAGGCGTATTCTCTGTGGAAGTCCGGGTGTCCTCGCTCATGCCCCACAGTCTATGTGGCAGCCTTGCCCGCAGTCCCTTGCCCGTCCCGGAAAAATCAAAAAAACCATAAAAGACACAAAGTCCGGATAACACCGGAAATACCCATGGTTTCCTTTCGTCGCCCGCAGCCCGGTCCGGATGCTGGACAGCCCCTGAGCAGGCACGTAACGTCGGAAACACGGCTCATTGGAAAGACTTCAAACCCCCAAAGCGGAAGGGCGTCACCATGGATTGGTTGATTTGGGTCATTGTTATTGTGCTGGTGATTGCGGTTGCCTGGTGGCTTATCAGCCGCAACAACACACGCAAACCGGCGGCCGCTCCGCCTGCCGCCACGGAGCCGGGCAATACTTCCGCCGTTCCGGAGACCGCTGCCGCGGCAGCGGGAGTAGCCGGTCTCGCAGGAGTTACCACCGCGGGCAGGGAGCCCGCCGCAGACGGCCGTCCCGGAGCGCCGGAGCCCGCCGCCGTCCAAGAACAAGATCCGGACCTCGCCTCCAACGCCGCCACGGCCGGGACTGCCCCTTCCGCAGCACCGCACGGGCATGGCAGGCACTCATCAACGGACGGCGAACCTGCTCCTGCTGCCGGTACGGACGGAGCGGGTAGCGACGCTGAACCTGCCGGCGCCGGCACTGAGCGCACTGGAACCACCGAAGCGACCGTCGGGAACGAACCCGTCATCGAGGCTCCCGTCCTGGATGAGCCGGTGGTGGACGAGCCCGTAGTGGACACGAACGCACGGGTGGGAGGCACCGGGGAAGTGACAGCAGACGACGTCACCCGCGCCGACTCAACCGGCCAGGACGCGGCGGATAAGAACGAGTGGGAATCCTCGTGGACCGATTCCTCGGGAAAACCGGTCCACCACCACGAGTACACCGACCCCCACTCCCCCACGCTTCCCGGCGCTGAAACTGCTGCCGCCGAAACAGTGGAGGCCGAGGCGCCGTCCGGACACTTGGCGGCCGATCACCCCTACGGCGCTGGTTCCGCCGGCGCGGCAGCTGATGGCAGTGCCCCGGACGGATACCCGGTCAAGGGGGAAGCTGCCACCATGACCTACTACGACGACGACTCCGCGGATTACGCCGACGCCCCTGCGGACGTCTGGTTCGAGTCAGCCGCCCACGCTGAGGCGGCAGGCTTCCGTCCGCCACGACGCAGCCGCCGCTGAGCCGGATCTGCTGCCGAACCGCCGTCGTTTGCTGTTCTCCCGATCGCCATGACGAACACCAGGAAGCCGGCCACCCGCGCACTGCCTGTGCTCTGCGCGCTGGCCGTGGTGCTTTCTTCCTGCACGGGAAGCCCGTCAGGTCCGGCCGGAACGTCCACGTCCGGCAGCAGCCCGGTTCCCCAAAACAGCACGACTTTTGCGACCGCCGGCCCGCCGCCAACGACCCAAACCACCGTTCCCCGCGGCGTCCAGGTTGAAGAGAAGCTCGACGTCGGCCTGCAACTGCCGTGGTCGGTCGTGTTCCTCCCGGACGGTACTGCGGTGGTCTCTGAACGCGATTCGGCAACCGTCAAGGCAATCCGGGACGGGCAGG
Organism: Paenarthrobacter ureafaciens; assembly: GCF_004028095.1. Lineage (NCBI taxonomy): Bacteria > Bacillati > Actinomycetota > Actinomycetes > Micrococcales > Micrococcaceae > Paenarthrobacter > Paenarthrobacter ureafaciens. The sequence continues at coordinate 411,799 of NZ_SBHM01000006.1, forward strand.
CCACCGCTGTCGGTGAGGTTCCCGGCGTCGTGCCCGGTGGTGAAGGCGGCCTCCTTGGCCTGGCGCTTTCGCCCGGCTTCGCCACGGACCGTTGGCTCTATGCGTACTTCACCTCAAGCTCGGACAACCGGATAGCCCGGATGCAGCTGACCCGGGACGGGTCCGGGGACCTGAGGCTGGGCCCGGCAGAAGTGGTCTTTTCCGGGATCCCCAAAGCGTCCACCCACAACGGCGGAAGGATCCGCTTCGGCCCTGATGGACTCCTCTACGTTGGAACGGGCGATTCGCAGCGACGGGAGCAGCCCCAGGACCTGGAGGCACTGGGCGGCAAGATCCTCCGGCTGACACCGGAGGGACGGCCCGCACCGGGCAACCCTTTTGGCGACAGCCCCGTGTACAGCTACGGGCACCGCAACGTTCAAGGCCTTGCCTGGGACTCAGGGGGACGCCTGTGGGCGAGCGAGTTCGGGCCGGACGTCGATGATGAACTCAACCTCATCACGCCCGGCGGGAATTATGGGTGGCCCACGGTGACGGGAGCCCCTGGACGGCAGGGCTTCCTCGACGCAAAAGTCGTGTGGCCTTCAACGGGCGAGGCGTCACCCAGTGGCTTGGAGATTGTGGACGGCGTGGCGTACACAGGCGCCCTCCGGGGGCAGCGCCTATGGGCCGTTCCCCTGGACGGAGAGTCTGCCGGCACTCCTGTGGCCTTTCTCACAGGAGACTTCGGGCGGCTGCGGGACGTGGCGGCAGCCCCCGACGGTGCTTTGTGGGTACTCAGCAACAACAGAAACCCCGATTTTGCGCTGGTTTTGAGGCTGGAACGGTAGGCGCCGGGGCCAGCCGTCCGCGAATTTGCAGTTCGGCTGAAGTCGTGTAGAGTTACTTGTCGTTGCGGAGATCGCCGGGGAAATAAACCTCGTCGGAATGATCGAAAACAACAGCTGCACCTCTAGCTCAACTGGCAGAGCAATTGACTCTTAATCAATGGGTTCCGGGTTCGAGTCCCGGGGGGTGCACCAAGAAAGACCCTGAAGCGTCCAATGCTTCGGGGTCTTTTTGCGTGTCCCCGTTTTGCCTGTCCCCTGTTTTGCGTGTCCCTGTTTTGCATGTCCCAGCCGGGAGCCGGCACCGCTTCGATCGCCGGACTGTGGAGTGCATCACTGATCGGCACAAGTGGACATTGCGACCTTGGAAGTGGTGTAGAGTTATCTGTCGTTGCGGAGGCCGCTGAGGAAGAAATTCCCGCCAGGCTGAAAGCAATAGTTGCACCTCTAGCTCAACTGGCAGAGCAATTGACTCTTAATCAATGGGTTCCGGGTTCGAGTCCCGGGGGGTGCACCAAAAAGGCTCCGGATCGCTTGATGCGATCCGGAGCCTTTCCTTTTGCCCGCCCCTGCAGGAACGGGGCCAGTCTTATGCGGTGGTCTCCCCCGAGGGCTTATCCACCCCTGGCGCAGCAGTTTCATGAGCAGGCCGGATACCCACCTCTTCAGCCAACGGGACCCCGATGAGTCCGCTGACCACGATGCGGAGTTCGTCGCGGAGCCGCGCAGTGTCAACCGCAACCGGTGCAAGGACGTCCTGCTCCAACTTCACGGCCTCGGTCAGCGCCTCGCTACCGGCGGGCGTAAGGGTCACCACATGGCTCCGGCGGTCTGAATCACTGCGGTGGCGCGTCACGTGCCCATGCAGTTCGAGCCGCGCGAGGGTGGTACCCATGGTCTGGGCCTTGACCCTGGCAACCTCCGCCAAAGCGGCCTGAGTGATGGGACCCTTGGCAGCCAGGACCTGCATGGCGATAACGCCGGCGTGCGTCAGGCCAATCGACTTCAATTTCTCGTTCCATGAGATTTCCACGAGCCGCGCAGCGGTCGAAAGTAGTCGCGTCGTGGGCCATCTCTCCATATCAGGCATGTCGATAGTATATGCGCGCTAAGCATGCTTACATTGCTTCTCCGCACTAAAGTGGGTGATTGCGCACATATTTCAAGGAGCAAATCTTGGCGGAGCGACTCACCCCGGGCGACCAGGCCCCGGACTTCATTCTTCAGGACAAGGACGGCAAGGAAGTACGCCTGCAGGACTTCCGCGGCCGGAATACCATCGTGTATTTCTACCCGGCGGCCTCCACCCCGGGTTGCACCAAACAGGCCTGTGATTTCCGCGATTCCCTCGCGTCCCTGCAGGGAGCCGGCTACGAAGTCCTCGGCATCTCCCCGGATTCCGCCAAGGCACTGGCGAAATTCGCCGACACGGAGGGCCTCACCTTTCCCCTGCTCTCCGACGAGGACCACTCGGTTGCGGAGGCCTACGCAGCCTGGGGCGAGAAGAAGAACTACGGGAAAACCTACATGGGCCTTATCCGTTCCACGATCGTGGTGGATCCCGAAGGAAAAGTGGCTCTGGCCCAGTACAACGTCCGGGCAACAGGTCACGTGGCCAAGCTGCGCAAGGACCTCAAACTCGATCAGTAGCAGGTACACTGGACCCCGATGCCGCCGGTACTGCCCCTGAGGGCTGGAACCGCAGGCAAGCGCGAGTGGTGAAATTGGCAGACACGCAGGATTTAGGTTCCTGTGCCTTCGGGCGTGGGGGTTCAAGTCCCCCCTTGCGCACAGTGTTGGAGCTTTGGCTCCCTGAGGACACCCCCGGCTTTCAAAGCTTGGGGTGTCCTTCCTCAAGAAGACGGGGAACGTGTTCCACGGGCGTGTGCCGCCTGGCAACGGATTCTGCCTGCAGGACGTTCAACTAGACTGAAATGCTGTCCGGCAAAGTCGGCACCAATTCACACCAGCTTGAGGGGACAAGAGTGGCAAGCAGCAAGACGCGGCGTCTGGCGAAGCAGTGCGGCGCCCTGCTCCTGGTGATGGGACTCGCAGCGTGCACGGGAACACCCGGGCCCGCACCGTCCTCTTCCACCAGCAGTTCCACTCCCGCTGCCCCTACCGAAACGTTCAACTTCGGGACCGCTTCCATGCCTCTGGGCCTGGATCCGGCGATGACCGCGGATTCCGAGGCCTACCGGGTGACCCGTCAAGTCCTTGAAGGACTGGTGGGCGTGGACGGCTCCACCGGGCAGACCACTGCCCTGCTCGCCACCGAATGGCAGGACAGCAACAATGGCCTGAGCTACGACTTCACCCTGCGCGAAGGCGTCCGGTTCCACGACGGCACCCCGTTTGATGCAGCAGCGGTCTGTGCCAACTTCAACCGGTGGTTCACGTTCCCGGCCGCGTTGCGAAAGCAAGCACCGGGGATCTCCTTCCAGGGCGTCTTCAAGGCCTACTCCGACGAACCGGTCTTTTCCATCTACAAGGACTGTGCGGTCCAAGCGCCAAACAAAGTCCAGATCAACCTCACCCGTCCCTTCACCGGTTTCCTCCAGGCCCTGACGTTGCCGGCCTTTGCGATCTCATCGCCAACGGCCCTGGAAGCACAGAAAGCCAACATCCTTGACACCGTTCGAAACGGTCAGGCGGTGTCCGCCTACGCAGCCCACCCGGTTGGCACGGGCCCCTTTAAGTTCGGTTCATGGGATGACCAGAAGGTCACCCTGACCACGAATGAGGCCTATTGGGGAAACCGCGGGCAAATTGCCACCATCAACTTCATCCCGTATGACCGTGCCGAAACGCGGCAGCAGGCGCTGCTGGACGGGAAGATCGACGCCTACGACCTCGTGACCCCCGGGACGTTCGACCAGCTCGTGAAGAAGGGAGTCCAGATCATCCAGCGGGACCCCTTCTCCGTGATGTATTTGGGAATCAACCAAGCCGTAGCTCCCTTGGAGAAACTCGAGGTCCGGCAGGCAATCGAGATGGCCATCGACAAAGAGACGCTGATCCGGCGCTTCTTCATCGACAACACCGCCCAGGCCTCCCAGTTCGTCCCGCCGAAACTCAGCGGCTTCAACAACAACGCTCCTTCCCTGGGCTACAACCCTGAGAAGGCAAAGGAACTCCTCAAGAAAGCCGGCTACGACGGCGAGCCTTTGAAGTTCCACTATCCGCTCAATGCCACTCGGGCCTACCTCCCTACGCCCGAGAAGATCTATGCAGAGATCAGCCGGCAGCTGGTGGCCGTGGGCATCAACGTCAAACCGGTCCCGATCGATTGGGAAGACGGCTACCTCCAGAAGGTCCAGTCCCCGGGCGACCATGCCCTGCATCTTCTCGGCTGGAACGGTTCCTATGCCGACGCAGACAACTTCCTGGGTCCGCTCTTCGGTGAGCAGCGTGCCGAGTTCAACTACTTCGACGCAGACGTGTTCCACAAGATCGAACGTGCCCGCGCCTTGCCCTCCGGTGACGGCCGCAACACGGAGTACCAGTCGATCAATGCCGCGATCGCCGCTTCCGTCCCGGCAGTTCCGATCGCCTTCCCCATCTCCGCCCTGGCGCTCTCCAACAAGGTGGAAAGCTATCCCGCTTCCCCGGTTCTCAATGAAGTTTTTACGAACGTCCGCTTAAAGCCTTGACGATTCCCTGCAATTTCAGTATTGGACTCGCACGGGGATATTCTGTGACAGCCAGTGCCGCCGCTAACGGAGATTGATCGTGACCTTCATTTCCAAGACTCAACATGCCGACGTCGTCCTTATTGGCGGCGGAATCATGAGTGCCACCCTCGGTGCGTTCATCAAGCAACTTGAACCCACCTGGACCATCTCCATGTTCGAACGCCTCGGCGAAGCCGGCCTGGAAAGCTCCGGCCCATGGAACAACGCAGGCACCGGCCACGCCGCCCTGTGTGAGTTGAACTACTCCCCCGCAGCCAAGGACGGCTCCGTGGATCCCACCAAGGCGATCCACATCAACGAACAGTTCCAGTTGTCCCGCCAGTTCTGGTCCCACCTGGTGGACAGCAAGGTGATCGGCTCGCCCAAGGGCTTCATCAACACGGTCCCGCACATGAGCTTCGTGATCGGCGATGACCACGCCAACTTCCTGAAGACACGCTACGAAGCACTCAAGCCCAACACCCTCTTCCGCAGCATGGAATACAGCGAGGACCAGGCCCAGATCGCCAAGTGGGCTCCGCTGATCGTCAAGGGCCGCGACCCGAAGCAGCGCGTGGCGGCTACCCGCGCAGCGGAAGGAACCGACGTCGACTTCGGTGCATTGACCCGTGAGCTCACCGGCTACCTGCGCAGCAGCGGTGCCGAAGTGAACTTCGGGCACGATGTCACCAACATCAGCCGCGCGTCCGGCGGTGGCTGGGATCTGTCCATTAAGCACGCCAAATCCGGCGAGCACGGCAAGATCCACGCCAAGTTCGTCTTCGTGGGCGCCGGCGGCGGCGCACTGCACCTGCTCCAGGCCTCGGGCATCCCGGAGAGCAAGGGCTACGGCGGATTCCCCGTTTCCGGCCAGTTCTTCCGCTGCAACGATTCCTCCATCACCTCCCGGCACAATGCCAAGGTCTATGGCCAGGCCTCCGTGGGCGCGCCGCCCATGTCCGTTCCCCACCTGGACACCCGCTACGTCAACGGCCAGCGTTCCCTGCTGTTCGGACCGTACGCAGGCTTCTCCACGAACTTCCTGAAGTCCGGCAGCTACCTGGACCTACCTTTGTCCATCCGCCCGGGCAACATCATTCCCATGCTTGCGGTTGCCAAGGACAACATGGACCTCACGGCATACCTCATCAAGGAAGTAGCCAAGCGCCACGACGCCAAGGTCGAGGCCCTGCGCGAGTACTACCCCGAGGCAACGGGCGGGGACTGGGAACTTATCACGGCCGGCCAGCGTGTTCAGATCATCAAGAAACACCCGCAAAAGGGCGGCATCCTGCAGTTCGGCACGGAAGTCATTGCCTCACGGGACGGCTCGATCGGCGCCCTGCTGGGTGCTTCCCCGGGAGCATCAACGGCAGTACCGATCATGATCGAGCTGCTCCAGAAGTCCTTCCCCAAGAACTTCAAGGGCTGGCAGTCCAAGCTGAAAGACATGATGCCCGGTTACGGCGTAAAGCTGAACGACAACCCGGCGCTTGCCGCAGAACTTGAGGCGGGCACCGCGCGGTCCCTGCAGTTGGACAGCGCACCGGCACTTCGGAGCTGATCTCCGCACCGCCCCACGGGAACCCGTTCCCGCCAATCGAATACTCCGTAGATCTCAGGAGACTTTGCAATGTTCCGCTTGGCCACGTTGTCCCTGGGAAACCGGGCCCTGATCGCGCTGATCACCGTCTTTGCAGCGGTGTTCGGCGTGATCACCATGGGCTCGCTCAAGCAGGAACTCATTCCGTCGATTGAGTTCCCGCAGATAACGGTGGTTACCTCCATGCCGGGAGCCTCTCCCGAAGTGGTGGACAAGCAGCTCAGCCGTCCGCTGGAGACAGCCCTCAACAGCGTCGAGGGGCTCGAGTCGACGACGTCGACGTCCCGCAACGGTGTCTCCCAGATCACCATGGTGTTCACCTACGGTTCCAACCTGGACAGGGCACGCAACCAGATCGACCGTGCCATCTCCAATGCGAAGCGAGTTCTGCCGGCCGATGTGGAACCGCAGTCAATCGCCGGCAACATCAGCGACTTTCCGATCGTGTACCTGGCGGTGTCTTCGGATAAGCCGCTGAGCGAGCTGAACGCTGACCTGCAGCGCCTCAGCGTTCCACGGTTGCAGAAAATCGACGGCGTCCGGGGCGCCGACGTAACGGGCGGAGCGACCCAGCACATCCTGGTCCAGCCCCGCCCTGCAGACCTTGCCGGCTCCGGCGCGTCGGTGCAGTCCATCAGCGCGGCCTTGAAGAACAACGGGACCCTGGTTCCGGTAGGCACCATCGAGGACCAGGGCAAGACGCTGTCCCTCCAGCTGGGCAGCCCTGTCGATTCCCTGGAGATCATCAAGGCACTGCCACTGGAGAGCGCAAAGGGAGCGGCCACCATCGGAAGCGTCGCCGATGTCAGCATCGAGGACGACCCCGCCACCTCGATCACCCGCACCAACGGCAAACCGACACTGGCGCTGTCGGTCACGAAGAAGCCTGAGGGCGACACCGTGGCGATCTCCCATGCCGTGCGTGAGGCCCTGGCGCCCATGGAAGCGGAGCTGGGCAGCAACGCCGCCTTCACCCCCGTCTTTGACCAGGCACCCTTCATCGAGAAGTCCATCAAGGACCTCACTACCGAGGGACTTCTCGGGCTCGGTTTTGCGGTGGCCGTGATCCTGGTGTTCCTGATGTCCGTGAGGTCCACCTTGGTGACCGCGGTTTCCATTCCGTTGTCGCTGCTGGTCACCTTCATCGGCATCTCCGCAACCGGCTATTCACTGAACATCCTGACCCTGGGTGCGCTCACCATCGCGATCGGCCGGGTGGTGGACGACTCGATCGTCGTGATTGAGAACATCAAACGGCACCTGAGCTACGGCGAGCACAAGCTGACGGCCATCGTCACCTCCATCCGCGAAGTGGCCGGAGCCATCACTGCCTCGACGCTCACCACAGTTGCCGTGTTCCTTCCGATCGCCTTCGTCGGAGACCTGGCGGGCGAGCTGTTCCGGCCCTTCGCCTTGACGGTCACCATCGCGCTGCTTTCTTCCTTGCTGGTCTCGCTGACCATCGTCCCCGTACTTGCTTATTGGTTCCTGGCGTCCCCGTCAGCGAAGAGCACGCCGCCTGCCGCAGGCGCTGCAATCCCCGATGCAAAGACCATTGCCGCACGGGCGAGGGAAGCCGAGCAAAAGAGCAGGCTCCAGCGCGGTTACTTGCCGATCCTGGCCACAACGCAGAAACACCCTGTGATCACACTGAGCGCCGCGGCACTGATCCTGGTCGCCACCGTGGCTGTTTCTCCCCTGCTGGCTACGGACCTGCTGGGACGTTCCGGGGAAAACAGCATGACCGTCCGGCAGGTCCTGCCTGCCGGTACCAGCCTGGACGCCACCAGCGCGGAAGCTGCCAAGGTGGAGGACCTCCTCAGGGGCACGGAGGGCATCAAGGACGTCCAGGTGACCTCCGGCAACGCCCAAACGGGTTTTGCCGCGCTGACCTCCACGGGCGCTTCCAACTCAACGTTTACCGTGGTGACGGACGAGAAGGTGGACCAGAAAAAACTCCAGGACAATGTCCGCAGCAAGCTTGAAGGCCTGCCGGGAAAGATCACCGTAGGATCCCAGCAGGGCGGGTTCGGCACATCCTCCACCGTTGACATCACCATCAGGGCTGCGAACTCGGCGGACCTGCAAACGGCCAGCGATGCCATGGTGAAGGCCATGGAAGGCGTTCCGGGCAGCACCGAAGTGGCTACGAACCTTGCAGCCAGCCAAGCCGTGGTCCAGGTACGCGTGGATCGGGCAAAGGCCGTGGCCGCCGGCCTCACCGAGGAACAGGTGGGTGGCTTCCTGGCGTCCACAGTCAGCCCGATCCCGGCCGGAACAGTGCGGATCGACACCAATGACTATCCGGTCCGGATCGGCAAGGGAACACGCTTCACCAGCATCGCTGCGGTGCGGGCCCTCCAGCTGCCGACTGCGCGCGGTCCAATCGCGCTGGAGTCCATAGCCGCCGTCGAGCAGGTTGACACGCCGGTTTCCATCACCAGCAGCAACGGCCAGCGCACGGCCAAGGTGACTGTGACGCCGTCGGGCTCAAACCTCGGCAGCGTCAGCACTGCGGTCCAGGAACGTCTCGCCTCCGTAGAGCTGCCCGCGGGAGTCACAGCCACTATCGGTGGTGCCACCACCCAGCAGGCGGAGTCCTTCCGGCAACTTGGCCTGGCGCTCCTGGCTGCCATCGCGATCGTCTATGTGATCATGGTGGCCACCTTCAAGTCCCTCATCCAGCCACTGATCCTGCTCGTTTCGGTGCCGTTCGCGGCCACCGGCGCGGTGGGACTGCTGTTGCTCACCGGAGTTCCCCTGGGACTGCCGTCCCTGATCGGCATGCTGATGCTCGTGGGCATCGTGGTGACCAACGCAATCGTCCTGATCGACCTCATCAACCAGTACCGCAAACCGCATGACGGCAGGGCCGGCATGAGCGTTGCCGAGGCGATCACCCATGGTGCCCGCCAGCGCCTGCGCCCCATCCTCATGACGGCCTTGGCCACCGTGTTCGCCCTGACTCCCATGGCGCTGGGTTTGACCGGCGGCGGCGGGTTCATCTCCCAGCCTTTGGCGATCGTGGTGATCGGCGGGCTGATCTCCTCCACGGCGTTGACGCTGGTCCTGGTTCCCGTCCTGTACAAGCTCGTGGAGGGCCGCAGGGAGAAGAAGGACCTGCAGAAAGCCCTGCAGGTCCGGCCCGATGTTCCTGCCGGGAACGGCGGCAGCGATGCCTTCGCCGACTGGACCACGGGGGCCGTGCCCCGGATCTCGGGGCGCCGGGCGGCCCACAACCCCGCCGAATAGCGCCTCACTGCCCATCTCTCAGGGCCGGGAACATTTCCCGGCCCTGCCCTGTTACACACAGCGATACATGCAAATGCATCTATTTTCAGCTACACTGTGACATATGGCCCCCCTCAATCCGGAGGCCTGAACCACGGGCAGGGAGAAAGGCAACACCATGCAGATCGGCGTCTTCAGCGTCAGTGACATCACCACTGACCCCACCACGGGCCGCACCCCCACCGAACACGAGCGCATCAAGGCCTCCGTAGCCATTGCCAAGAAGGTCGAAGAAATCGGCATGGACGTCTACGCGTTGGGCGAGCACCACAACCGGCCGTTCTTCTCCTCCTCCCCCACCACCACCCTGGCCTACATCGCGGCCCAGACCGAACGCATCACGCTCTCCACGGCCACCACCCTGATCACCACGAATGACCCGGTGAAAATCGCCGAGGACTTCGCGATGCTGCAGCACCTGGCAGACGGCAGGGTGGACCTGGTCCTGGGCCGGGGCAACACCGCCCCCGTCTACCCCTGGTTCGGCAAGAACATCCAGGACGGGATCGAACTGGCGATCGAGAACTACAGCCTGCTGCGCAAGCTGTGGGACGAGGACACGGTGAACTGGTCCGGCAAGTTCCGCACCCCGCTGCAGAACTTCACGTCTACACCGCGCCCGCTCGACGGCGTCGCCCCCTTCGTCTGGCACGGCTCCATCCGCACGCCGCAGATCGCGGAAGTGGCTGCCTACTTCGGAGACGGCTTCTTCGCCAACAACATCTTCTGGCCCAAAGAGCACTACCAGCAGCTGATCGGCCTGTACCGCGAGCGCTACGAGCACTACGGGCACGGCAAGGCAGACCAGGCGATCGTCGGCCTGGGCGGGCAGTTCTTCATGCGGAAGAACTCGCAAGACGCGGTGAAGGAATTCCGCCCTTACTTCGACAACGCACCCGTGTACGGACACGGCCCGTCGCTGGAGGACTTCACCTCGCAAACGCCGTTGACCGTCGGCAGCCCGCAGGAAGTCATTGAGAAGACCCTGACGTTCCGTGAGTTCTTCGGTGACTACCAGCGCCAACTGTTCCTGATCGACCACGCCGGCCTGCCGTTGAAGACGGTCCTGGAGCAACTGGACCTCTTCGGAGAGGAAGTCCTTCCGGTCCTGCGCAAGGAGTACGCTGCCTTGAAGCCGGCCCACGTTCCGGACGCCCCGACGCACGCCTCCCGCGTGGCCGCAGCCCTGGAGGCCAACGTCAGCGAGTCCGCTGCCGCCGGAACCGCTGGTCGGGAGTCCTGATGTCCGGCCCTTCGGCTTCCTCCACAGTCCGACTTGCCGCCGAAACCTGGGAGTCGCTCTTCCGCTCCCAGGTGGCGGTGATGCGGAAGCTCCAAGCCGGTTCGGCGTTCAAGTCGTTGCCGGTCAACGAGTACGACGTCCTTTTCACGCTATCGCGCTGCCCTTCGGGCCAACTGCGGCTGAACGAGATCAACGACAAAGTGCTGCTGAGCCAGTCGAGCCTGAGCCGCTTGGTGGACCGCCTTGAAAAGCGGGGACTCGTGGAGCGGACAACAGCCCCCGACGACGGCCGCGGAGTCCTGCTGTCCCTCACGGAGGCCGGGCGCGAGTTGCAGAAGTCGATCGGCCGCGACCACGTGCGGGAAATCGCCCAGTTGGTAGCACCGGCGCTCACGGCCGAAGAGCAACGCGAGCTGCTTCGCCTGACGGACAAGCTGCGGGCATCCGTCGCCGGGCACCAGCAATCCGGCACGGGCGCCCGGCCGCTGGCCTAGCCGAGGGTTATCAGCTGCCCGGGGTCTTCCACGGGCAGCTCACCTTCCACGGTTGCGGCGACCTTCAGGGTCTTGAGCGTGAGGCTGCCGCCGACCGTTGAAAGGAACGCGGTGTCCGAGGAGTCCCTTCCGGCGGTGATGCGCAGCATGGCTTCGCGCGGAGCCAACCCTGTGGGGTCGATCACGTGCCACGCGCCATCGATGTACGCTTCCGCGACTGCGTGGAAGTCCATGGGGCTGAGGCCGGGGGCGTAGACGGCGGCCAGGCGTGCAGGCACGTCCTTGGACCGCAGGAGCGCGATGGCGAGGTGTGCAAAGTCCCGGCACACGCCGCGCCTGTGGAGCAGGGTCTCTACAGCCCCGTCCGTGCCCCGCGAGGACCCGCTGACGTAGCGCAATTCACCGTTCACCCAGTTGCGCACGGCCTCGAGCAATCCGGCACCTTGCATCGTTCCGAACTCTGCATAGGAAGTGGGCAGCAAACGGTCCGACTCCGCGTAGCGGCTGGGACGGACATAGCGGATAAGTTCCATCGGGTCCGCACTGTCCGCTATTCCCCGGCCAACCACGTCCGCACTGTAGTTCACCGTGACTTCACTGGGCTCGCTGAATTCCATGTATTGGAACCGCCCGCCGTGATGGTCCTGCAATTCCTTGTAGGGCACTTCTGTCCCCCCGCATTCGATGGCGAGGGTCTCGCTCAGCGACTCATAGCCAGGGTTGGCGGCTACGGCGATGGCCATGGCAACTTTGGTGTTCGCTGCTGTCTTGAAGACGAGTTGGGCAGATACGTGGCGTTCCATTGGTCTCCGGAAGGTCGCGGCGGGCTGGGTGTAGTGCCGCTGTTGGGGTCAGGGGCCAACGCAGGGCTGCGGGTTGGCCTCCAGCGACAGTAGCACCTACCGGGCACCGGGCTTTCACCGCCGTCGGCGGGGGCTAGGCTGTGGTCATGGCTCCCGAAGAAAACGAAGAATTCGACGACGGCGTCTCCACCATCTCCGCTGTGGACATCGTGGACTGGCGGCTGCGGACCTTCGCCCTGTATGACGAGGTCCGGAAGCTTGCAGCGACGGACCCTTTCGATGCCCATAACCACTGGCGGCACGAACGTGACCGCATGTTCGCCACGCATCCCGCCTCAGCGCTGACGGACGCGATGAAAGCTTCCTTCGCCGGGCTACGGACCGCCGATTATGATCCCTCCTTCCGGATGTACGCCCCGTTGCTGCCGGAAGGCGTCGGCGAGGAAATGAACGTCTCCACGGGAACGGACGGCGTGGTCCCGTTTGTACGGATCGGCACGTTCGAGTTGCCGGGCCTGGGTTCATTGGCGGCTTGGCGGCTGCGCAGCTACGGTGGCGGCATCTTCGTGCCGTTCCGTGATGCCACTGCCGGCAAGGAAGGGGGCAGCTACGGCGCTGGACGCTATCTCCTGGACACGATCAAGGGGTCCTTTCACGGACTCCGCCACGCTGGTGTGGAGCAGGAATTCATTCTCGACTTCAACTTCGCCTACAACCCGTCGTGTGCGTATGACGAAGCGTGGGCCTGCCCGTTGGCGGGACCGGCGAACAGGTTGGCGGCGGAAGTGCCGGTGGGCGAGCTATATCTTCCGGCCTAGTCCCTCAACGTCATGCCACTCGAGCCGTGAGGGCCAGCAAGGCCACTGCGGCCACCAGGGTCACGGGTGCGACGATCATCCCGTACAGCGCAAAGCCCCGCCAGCTGATCAGCACGTTCATCTTGCGCAGGCGGTCATGCCACAGCAGGGTGGCCAACGAGGCCCACGGAGTAATAAGAGGCCCGGCATTGACCCCAATGAGCAGGGCCGCCGTCCGCAGTGGTGTGTCCGCGAGCGGTTCCACCAGCAAGTAGGCCGGGAGGTTGTTCACGACGTTGGACGCCAGGGCGCCCGTGGCAGCAAGCCGCAGCAGTTCGGGAAAACCCTCACCCCTGCCGGCCACTTGGCCTGCCAGCTCGGGCAATCCAAGGTAGCGGGCGGCCTCCATCACCAGGAACAGCCCTGAGGTAAAGAGCAGCAAGGACCACGGGACCAGATTTATGGTGAGTGAGCGGGGCCGACGGAACCCGAACAGGGCCAGCAGAGCGACGGCGGCGATGGAAGCCGGGAGCCACACTGGAAGCCCCGACACCAAAGCCGGTAGCAGCAGTACCAGTACCGCGGCCGTCCCCGGCAGCAGGATGCGGTCCGCCCGGTGCTTTCCAGGGATGGAGGTCCGGGAACCGGGGTCGATCATCTTCTTTGGACCAGGGGCATACCTTCGTTGCAGGTCACGCCGGAAGACTACTGCGATGAAGGCTAGCGGAATGATGATGGCCGCCAGCGAAGGGGCCCACATCAGCGTTGCGAACCCGGCAGGACTGATCCCGTCAAGGTTGTGCTGGGCCAAGAGGTTGGTCAGGTTCGATACCGGCAGGAGCAAGCTCGCTGTGTTTGCCAGCCATACGGTCGCCAGTGCGAAGGGAAGGACGGGCAATCCTGTCTGCCGCGTCACCGTGACCACCACGGGAGTCAGCAGCACCGCCGTGGTATCGATGGAAAGGAAGATGGTGCTCAGGACGGCCATGGCCGCCAACAGCAGCCACAAAACGTAACTGCGGCCGCTGGCCCATCGACGGATCCGGTCAGCACCCCATTGGAAAACACCGGCATCGCTGGCCAGGTCGGTGACCACGGTCATCGCCGCGACGAAACCCATGATGGGCCCCACGCGGGCAACCAGGACCTGCACTTCGGACCACGGAAGAATCCCTGTTACTACGGCCACTGCTCCGGCTGCCAGCAGGGCCGCCCCTATGATCGCGAGGCGCATGAACTGGATTCTATCCATGTGCTGCCGGCTTCTTTACGCGCCACGTGCGGGTCCCGTTGGGGAGTGTTCGGGCCGGCCCCGCAGAGGACGTAGGATGTCTTCATGACTTCCCCGCTTCCCCGGCGCATCGCCCGCATCCAACCTTTGGAACCGAACAGCCCCGACGAGCAATTCTTCGCCGCCAACGATGCGCCCGACTTCGACTCCGACGAAGGAAAGCGCTGGACGCTGGTGCAGTCCCCGTTCCCGGGATCCAGGGCCAACGCAGCGAGTCCCGGAAGGCCCGGCTGGGAAGTGGGCGCAGTGGTGGAGGAAGCATCATTCCGCTTCCTGGCACCGTCCGTCCCTGTCAACGTTTTCGGCATGGCCCACAACACGGGCCAGCCCGGCCGGGACTTGCCTCCGCAGGCATTCCACAAGGCGGCTTCCAGCGTGATCGGGCCAGGCGATGCCATCCAGCTGAGCTCCGCAGTGGGCTACGTCGACCCCGAAGCCGAGCTGACCGTCGTCGTGGGTTCCACCGCCCGGGGCCTGACCCTGGAAACGGCGAGGTCGGCAATCCTGGGCTACACCATCGGAAACGACGTTTCCGCCCGCGACCTCCAGAAGACCGATGAATTGTGGATCAGCGCCAAGAGCCAGGACACCTTCACTCCTGCCGGCCCGTGGATCGTCACCGCACTCGACGACTCGGACCTGGAAATCAGCATCGTCCACAACGGCAACCAACTGACGCCGGCCAGTTCCGCCGACCTCGGTTGGAAGGTGGAGGAGATCATGGTCTACCTGACGTCCTTCATGACATTGCGGCCGGGCGACCTGGTGCTCACCGGTTTCCCGGCAGAGTGCGCCCGCATCCAACCCGGGGATACGGTGGCGTGCCGCGTGGAGGGCATCGGGGAGCTCCGGAACCCTGTCATCGCCGCACGATGGGAAGGTCCGCACGCATAGTGTGCAAGGCTTAAGCCATGGAGACTGCCGCGGAAACCACTGAGCCGCGGCACGCCACCTCCGGAACCCCCGCGGTACGGCACCGCCTGAACAGGCGAAAAGGGCTCCTGCGATACCCGGTGATCCGGCAGCTCATCCGCTTCACCGGCGTCGGGATCATTTGCACCGCGAGTTCGCTGGCCATCTACGCGATGCTGCGTCCCTGGGTTGATCCGCAGATCGCCAACGCAATCGCGCTGGTCCTCACCTCGCTCCTGAATACGGCGCTGAACCGCAGGCTGACCTTCAAGATCACGGGAAGCAAGCGGCGGGCGAATGACCATTTGAGCGGCGTCATTGTGATCCTCGTAGCCTTGCTCATCACCGGCGGGAGCCTCGGCATCCTGCATCTCCTCCGGCCCGAGGCGACCGTCAGCGAGGAACTTTGGACAACGACGCTCTCCGGCTTTGTTGCCACCGCCGTCCGGTTCACCCTCCTGCGGCACTGGATTTTCCGCCGCGCCCGCCACGTCTAGCAGCGCACCCAACTGCGTCGCAATTGTGCACGTTTTGACGGGTCAAAACGTGCACAATTGCGACCTACTTGGGGTGGTTTACCAGGTTGCGGACACGCCCGACGGCGGCAGCCACCGCTGCGGCTGCATGCTCCAGTTCGGCAGCGGTGACGGCAGAGGTAAAACTGAAGCGTACGGCAGTCTGTGCCGTTTCAGGGCTGATGCCCAGTGCCAGCAACACCGGTGACGGAGCATCGGAACCAGCTGCGCAGGCCGAGCCGCTGGAGCACACCACCCCGAGCCGTTCAAGCTCCAGGAGCACGGATTCCCCGCTGGTTCCCGGGAAGCAGAACGACGCAACCGAGGGCAGGCGCCGGGACGGATGGCCGGTGAGGACGGCTCCCGGCACTGCTTCCCGTACCGCGGCGATGAAGTTGTCGCGCAGGGCAGCCACGTCCGCAGATGCGGCAGCGGCTTCGGCGTGGCTCAGGTTCAATGCTGTCGCGACCGCAACGGCACCGGCAACGTTCTCGGTTCCCGAACGCCGGCCCCGTTCCTGCCCTCCTCCGTGGATCAGCGGTTCCAGACGCAAGCGCCCCTTGGTGAAAAGCACGCCCGAACCCTTGGGCGCACCGAGCTTATGCCCGGACAGGCTGAGGGCATCCACACCGAGGGCTTTCACATCGAGGGGCAACCAGCCCGCGGCCTGGACGGCGTCCGTGTGGAACGGGATATGTAACGCGTGAGCCGCCCGGGCAAGGTCCGCCACGGGTTGGACAGTGCCCACCTCGTTGTTGGCGTACATGATGCTGACCAAAGCCGTCTCCCGGCGGAGGACCGCGCCGAGGGCTTCCACGGTCACCAGCCCGTCGCCGTCCACCGGGACCACGTCAACGGTGAAACCGTGGACGCGTTCCAAGTAGCGCGCCGATTCCTCCACTGCCGGATGTTCGACGGCGCTGATGACCACGCGGTTCAGGGACGGGTCTGCTGCCTGCCGTGCCAGGGCGATGCCTTTGACGGCAAGGTTGTCCGCTTCAGTGCCGCCGGACGTGAAGGTGATTTCTCCGGCGCGGCAGTCAAGGACCTTCGCAACGGCGGACCTGGCGTCTGCGAGCGCGGAGGCAGCGGCTTCACCCAGGCTGTGGTGGCTGGATGGGTTGCCGAATTCGCCGCTGAGATAGGGCCACATGGCTTCCAACACTTCACGGCGGACCGGAGTGGTGGAGGCTGCGTCCAGGAAGATCATGGCCGGACGGGGTCGGTTCCCGGCGCGATGTCCAGCTCGACATCCAGCCCCAGGTCCAGCGCGGCCACGCTGTGCGTGAGTCCACCGATCGAGACGACGTCAACTCCCGTCGCGGCGATTTCCGCCACCGTGTGCAGGTTGACGTTGCCGCTTGCTTCGACGATCGCCCGTCCGTCCACTTGCTTCACCCCGGCACGAAGTTCCTCGGGAGTGAAGTTGTCCAGCATGATGGTGTCCACACCCGCTGCCAGGACGGGCTCAATCTGGTCTGCCCGGTCTACCTCCACTTCGAAGTGGGTGGTGTGGCCCAGCTGTGCTTTCGCTGCCGCCAGAAGTGCGGTGAGCTTCTTCGGATCCCCGCCCGTCATGACGGCGAGGTGGTTGTCCTTGGCCAGCACGGCGTCGGAGAGGCTGTAACGGTGGTTCGCTCCCCCGCCGCAGCGGACGGCGTACCGTTCCAGGACACGAAGCCCTGGGGTGGTCTTGCGGGTGTCGGTGATCCGGGCCCGGGTTCCCTCCACCAGACGGACGAATTCGGCGGTTTTCGTAGCAATTGCGCTCATGCGCTGGACCAGGTTGAGTCCCACCCGTTCGGCCATCAGGACTGAACGCGCGCTGCCGCTGACCCGCGCCAGGTGGGTGCCGGCGTCGAACGTGTCACCGTCCCCGAGCAGGAGCTGAACGTCAGTGTCCGGGTCGATGAGTTTCATCGCGTCGCGGAAGACGGTTCCACCGCTCAAGACTCCGGGGACACGGGCGTTGAGGACTGCGGTTGCGCGGGCGTCCGCGGGGATCAACAGCTGTGAGGTGATGTCTCCGTTGGGCGCGTCCTCGGCGAAGGCACGCTCCAGGATGTCCCGGACGGCCGCCGCGGGGAGGGTGAGGTTAGTCATGGACGAGGCTCGCTTTCGGGCTCATGGAGTGTGGCTTGTCAGAATGGTCGACGACGGCGGGTGCGGCCGCTGTGTCGCTTCGGTAGTGCGCTCCCAGGGATTGCCGCCGTGCCCGTGCCGCCCGCACCAGCAGTTGGGCGGCCAACAGGAGGTTGGCATCCTCGTGCGCGCGGACATCGGTCGAAGCGACGCCGGCTGCGGGAAGCGGGCCGTCGGCCCAGGCATCCAGGGCGGCCTCCGCCTCGGCCAGCAGCACTCCGCTGCGAAGAACCCCGGCCTTGGCCGTCATGAGCCGCTGCAAGGCGCCCCGGGAAAACGGCTCAGTCCCCGCATATTCCGACGGCGGCCGAGCCCCGTCCGCGGGTGAGGGGGTCCCGGCAGCGTGCGTCAAGGGGAGGCCGCCCGCGGCCGAGCCAGCACGCAGAGGGACCGCATCAACCGCTGCCCTAACTGCCCGCCGCGCAAACACCAGCCCCTCAAGCAACGAATTACTTGCCAGGCGATTAGCCCCCTGCACACCGGTACAGGCAACTTCACCGGCGGCATACAAACCGGGAACAGAGGTCTGCCCGTGCAGGTCCGTCACCACGCCGCCCATCCAGTAGTGGGCCGCGGGCGCCACGGGAACGGGTTCCCTGGTCCAATCGAAGCCCGCTTCACGGGTGCGTTGGGAGATGGTGGGGAAGCGCTTCTCGAGGAAGCCGCTGCCGCGTTTGGCTTCGATGACTGTGGCATCAAGGAACACGTGTCCGTTGGGGTCCCCCAGGGCAGCAAGGTGCAGGGCGATGCTGCGGGAGACAACGTCACGGGGAGCAAGTTCGGCGTCGGGATGGTAGTCAGGCATGAACCGCTGACCGAAGGCGTCCAGCAGGAGCGCACCCTCGCCCCGCACGGCTTCCGAGATCAGCAACGGCTCCGTCCCACCCGGTGCTCCGGCTGGACGGGCCAGGCAGGTGGGGTGGAACTGGAAGAATTCCAGGTCGGACACGGCTGCTCCGGCCCGCCACGCCAACGCAAGTCCGTCGGCAGTAGCCACGGACGGATTCGTGGTCTGGGCGAACAGTTGCCCGGCTCCCCCGGTAGCAAGCAGGACGGCATCGGCTTGGACGGTGACCGGCTGACCATCCTGCACGTAGGCCACACCGGAGATCCGGCCATCCGTTTGGACCAGGGAGGTGGCGTGGGCCCGGCTCACTACCCGGATCCGCCCGGCAGACCGGAATTCGAGCACGCTGCCAATCAGCGCAGCCGCCACCCGGGCGCCTGTCGCGTCGCCACCGGCATGCAGGATGCGCGGCGCGGAGTGGGCGGCTTCGAGCCCCAAGGCGGGGTCGCCGTCGTCGTCGCTGTCGAAGCGCACGCCGAACCGGACCAATCCGGCAATATCTTCCCGCGCCTCGGTGCACAACACCCGGACCGCTTCAGGGTCGCAGTGCCCGGCACCGGCCTTGAGGGTGTCCTCGATGTGGGCTGCCACGGTATCTCCGGGGGCAGGCTCCTCCAGGACGGCTGAGATGCCGCCCTGGGCAAACCAGGTATTGCTTTCCTCCAGCCCGCCTTTGGTCAGCAGCGTCACCTGGGCTCCGGCCTCGGCTCCGAGGAGGGCTGCGTAGAGTCCGGCGATGCCGCTGCCGAGGACGATCAACGTCCGGGCGTCCGCGGGATGCGCGGCGGAGATGGGGTTCGAGGTCATGCGGGTCTCGATTCGGCTAGTCCGGGAATCCGGTGGTCTGCACCTGGTCAGGCCGGCTTGGCTGCCAGCATGCGCTCGAGCGCGATCTTGGCGTTGTCCTGCACAGCGTCGTCCACGGTGATGCGGTTGACGATCCGCCCGGCCACGAGTTCCTCAAGCACCCAGGCGAGGTAGCCGGGGTGGATCCGGTACATGGTGGAGCACGGGCAGATGACGGGGTCGAGGCAGAAAATGGTGTGTTGGGGGTTTTCCGCTGCGAGCCGGTTCACCATGTTGATCTCGGTACCGATCGCGAACGTGGTGGGTTCGGTCGCGGCAGCGATGGCCTTCTTGATGAAGTCGGTGGAACCTGCCGAATCGGCGGCGTCCACCACTTCCATGGGGCACTCCGGGTGGACAATCACGTTGACGCCCGGGAAGTCCTGGCGCGCCTTCTCGATCTGGGCCACATTGAAGCGCTTGTGCACGGAGCAGAAACCGTGCCAGAGGATCACCCGGGAGTCCACGAGCGTCTGTGCGTCGTTACCGCCCAGCTCCTTGCGGGGGTTCCACATGGGCATCTGTTCCAGCGGCACGCCCAGGGCCTTCGCTGTGTTCCTGCCCAGGTGCTGGTCCGGGAAGAACAGGACACGCTGACCCCGCTCGAAGGCCCACTCCAGCACGATTTTGGCGTTGGAGGACGTGCAGACGATGCCCCCGTTGCGGCCGCAGAAGGCTTTAAGCGCAGCCGAGGAATTCATGTAGGTCACAGGGATGACCGGGACCCGGCCGTGTTCGTCGGTGTCGGTGCCGAAGATTTCCTCCAGCTGTTCCCAGCATTCCTCCACGGAATCTTCGTCCGCCATGTCCGCCATGGAGCAACCGGCAGCAAGATTGGGCAGGATGACGGCCTGTTCAGGCGTGGAGAGGATGTCCGCGGTCTCGGCCATGAAGTGAACGCCACAGAAGATGATGGCTTCTGCATCCGGCTTGGTGAGTGCCGCGTTGGCCAGCTGGAAGGAGTCGCCCACGAAGTCGGCGTACTGAACCACTTCGTCACGCTGGTAGAAGTGGCCCAGGATCACTGCCCTGTCCCCCAGCGCTTCCCTGGCGGCACGGATCCGCCGGTCCAGCTCGGCCTCGGAGGCCAGCTTGTACTCTTCGGGCAGCTGGCCCTGGCGCGGGGTTGCCAAGGGGGCGACGTCGGCGCTGGAGGCACCCGGGCCGTATGCGGGGACACCGGCCAGGGATTCGGCGAGGTCGTACTCCCAGGGACCCTTCGCCAACGCCGGGCTGCAAGTGGCTCCTGCGCCCGATGAGCCCTTTTCGGCTTCCTCGCGCGTGATCAGCTGGACGGCAGTGTTGACGCTGCTCATGGTGTACTCCTGTTATCTGGCCCAAGGCCGGGCGTTCCGGTGAAGCGGTAGAGGCGGGGTGGGCGGTGTTTCCCGCCCTGCAGGTATTCACCGGTCTCTTCAATGTCCGGTGTGCTTTTGATTTGCCGGCGGAAGTTGGCCGGATCAAGTTGGCGGTCCAGGACGGCCTCGTAGACCTCGCGGACTTGTGCCAGCGTGAAGAACTCGCCCAGCAGGTGGTAGGCGATGGAGCCGTAGGCCATCTTGTTGCGAAGGCGCCACAGGGCGTAGTCCACAATCGCGTTGTGGTCGAAGGCCAGTTCCCCGAGCCTGTCCGCCCGGAACCACCGCACGTTTTCCGATTCGTCGGCGAGCGCAGCTTCGGTCGGGCGGACCAGCGCCCAGTAGACAATCGAGACGACGCGTTGGCTCGGAGACCGGTGCAGCCCCCCGAACGCGTACAACTGCTCCAGGTACTGCGGAGCCAGGCCTGTGGTCTCCCGCAGGTTCCGCGAGGCCGCATCTTGGAGGGATTCGTCGTGGGCGAGGGGTCCGCCGGGGAGCGCCCACTGACCTTTGTAGGGTTCGCGGATCCGGCGCACCAGGGGCAGCCAGAGGGTGGGGCGTCCGGACTTTTCGCTGGGCCGCAGCGCAAAAATCACCGTTGAAATAGCCAACGACGGCGGTGCAAGGCGCCGTTCGGCGACGTTCGCGGAGTTGACGTTCACGGCGTTCACCTCGCTTCATCGCCGTACGGAGCCGGGCTCCGTTTAGTTAAAGTCAGATTGACTAGAACTAATGGTACGACTCGCCGGCCCAGGCTCAAAATGCCTTGCGTCACATAGCTTTCGCGGCAGCCTCCATCAGCGGCAGGGTGCGGCCTTGGATGTGGCTGTTCAGCACGATAACCGAGGAGCAGCGGACCACTGACTTGGTGGCGATCATGGCATCGAGCACCCGCTGCATGTCCGGGTTGGAACGGGCCGCTATGCGCACCATGAGGTCCGAGTTTCCGGTCACGGTGTGAACCTCGATGATCTCCGGAATGGCACTGAGGCTCTCGATGATCGCGTCATGGCCGATTTCCTGGGTGATGGTCACCGAACAAAAGGCCACGACGGGGAAGCCGAAGTTGGCCGGATCGGGCTGCGGCACCCAGGAACCAATGACGCCGTTCTCGATCATCCGGTCGATCCGGGACTGCACGGTGGCCCTCGCTACCTTCAGAACCCTTGACGCTTCCAGCACGGAAGATCGCGGCGAGTCAGTGAAGAAACGTACAATTTTTGCATCAAGATCATCGACCAGCATCAAAGTTCCTGTCCCCGGGGAATCATTACGCATCACTTCGCTACGGCAAAAAGTGATGTATCTTACAAACTGCGAGAATTATTCCACGGCTCTTGCCGCGTCGTCGACGCCTGCGTGCCATCCCAAGAGGAAAGCACGCCAAACCTGATGAAACCCATAGAAGGTAGACACGTATGACAATGAAGTCCATGACGGCTCCTGCTCCAACTTCCGGCCTCGGCCATTCACTCAAGCCCCGCCAGCTCACCATGATGGGCCTGGGCAGCGCTATCGGCGCAGGCCTCTTCCTTGGCTCGGGAGCGGGCGTCCAAGCGGCAGGCCCGGCCGTCCTGATCTCCTACCTTGTTGCCGGAACACTGATCATCCTGGTCATGTGGGCCCTGGGCGAGATGGCAGCCGCGAATCCCAACAGCGGCGCATTCTCGGTGTATGCGGAGAAAGCCCTCGGCAAGACCGCCGGCGGCACCATCGGCTGGCTCTGGTGGCTGCAGCTTGTAGTGGTGATCGCAGCCGAAGCGCTTGGCGCCGCGGGGCTGCTGTTCTCCGTGTGGCCGGTGGTGCCGGTCTGGGCATTGGCCCTGATCTTCATGGTGGTCTTTACCGGCATCAATCTTGTGGGCGTGCGCAACTTTGGCGAGTTCGAATTCTGGTTCGCCATCCTCAAGGTGGCCGCGATCGTGATCTTCCTGCTCATTGGCGCAGCACTGCTGCTCGGCTTGCTCCCGAGCGCCCCCTCCCCCGGACTGTCAGCATTCGGCGACTTCGCTCCGAACGGCATCGGCGGCATTGCGGCGGCATTGTTCGTGGTGATCTTCGCCTTTGGCGGCACGGAAATCGTCAGTGTGGCTGCAGCAGAAACCGAAGATCCTGCCCACAGCGTAGGCAAGGCCATCCGCACGGTGGTCTGGCGGATCCTGGTGTTCTACATCGGCTCCGTGTTCGTCATCGCCGCCATCCTGCCCGTGGGGTCCGAGGGCCTGAAGTCCCCGTTCGCCGGAGTACTGGACCTGGCCGGCATTCCCGGGGCAGGTGCAGCCATCACCCTGGTGGCAGTCGTCGCGCTGCTCTCAGCATTGAACGCCAACCTCTACGGCGCGTCCCGCATGGTGTTCTCGCTGTCCAGGCGCGGTGAGGCTCCGCGCTTCCTGTCCCGGCTTAGCCCGGCCAAGGTGCCGGTGGCCGCCGTCGGAGTTTCCGTCGCTTTCGGCTTCATTGCCACCGTCCTGGAGTTGCTCTTCCCCGACCTGGTCCTGCCTGCGTTGCTGAACCTGGTTGGTTCCACCTGCCTGGTGGTCTGGGGCATTGCCCTCGTCTCGCAACTGATCCTGCGCCGCAGGGCGGACCGTGAGGGAACTGAGCTGCCTTTGCGCATGCAGGGCTTCCCGGTCCTGACCATCGTGGGCCTGGTGCTCCTGGGCATTATCTTCGCCGTCGGCTTTGCCAACCCGGAGAGCGCGGCCCAGCTCTTCGGCACTGCCGCGCTGATCCTGGTCATTGCGCTGGGTTGTTACCTCAACGCCCGGTCCAAGGCGGGAAAAGCCCGGGCCGAAGAAACTGACGGCGCCGTGTAACCGACAGGCGGTGTAGCCGCTTGCTCAGCACATCAAAGAGGCTCCTTGCATTTTGTATCGCAAGGAGCCTCTTTTTCTTGCCAATTTGTACAAAGTGTTTGGCTTGGACGTTGCTGATTGCGCATGGGCGCTGCTGGTGATTAGTGTCACAGCCATGACATCCACTTCGGTTCTCCCCGCCGACGCTGACGCAGGCCCAACCACGCCTGAGCAGCTGCGCGAGCTGTACACACTCATGGCCGCCGTCCGCCACATTGATACCGCCGCCATAGCCTGGCAGAGGCAAGGCATCATACCTGGCTACGCCCCCCAACTCGGCCAGGAAGCAGCACAGGTGGGCAGCGCCTATGCCGTTGACCGCAGCCGGGACTTCGTCTTCCCCACGTACCGCGAAATGGGAGTGGCCCGGACCATGGGCCTGGACATGGTGGACTACATGGCCACCCACAAGGCCACGTGGCACGGCGGCATGTACAACCCCTTGGAATCCCGGTTCGCCCCCATCCAGGCCGTGGTGGCCGGCTCCGTGCTGCACGCGGTCGGCTGGGCGCACGGGCAAACCCTGTCCGGCGAAAGCGGCGTTGCGCTTACCTACTTCGGAGATGGCGCATCGTCGCAAGGTGATGTCCATGAAGCCATGAACTTCGCCGCCGTCATGAAA
This sequence comes from Paenarthrobacter ureafaciens, assembly GCF_004028095.1. Taxonomy (NCBI): domain Bacteria; kingdom Bacillati; phylum Actinomycetota; class Actinomycetes; order Micrococcales; family Micrococcaceae; genus Paenarthrobacter; species Paenarthrobacter ureafaciens. Next base: position 435,922 of record NZ_SBHM01000006.1, read on the forward strand.
GTGCCGGTGGTGTTCTTCGTGCAGAACAACGGCTGGGCCATCTCCGTTCCCACGGAGCGGCAGGTAGCCGGAGGTTCGGTAGCTGCGCGGGCCGCCGGCTACGGCATGGCGTCCCGCCAGGTAGACGGCAACGACGTCGAGGCCGTATTGCATGCCACGCAGTGGGCACTTGCCCACTGCCGCGCAGGAAGCGGCCCGGTCCTCATCGAAGCCATGACCTACCGCCGCGGACCACATTCCACGGCCGACGATCCCGGCCGCTACCGCACCCTGGACGAGGAACGCACCGACGCCGGGGAGGATCCCCTGGTCCGGTTCCGCACGCGCCTGCTGGCTGACGGCACGGCCGATGAACCCTTCTTTACCGAGGCGCAGCGTAGCGCTGAACGGGAAGAGGAAACCATCCGGGCCGGTATCGAAGCGTTGGGGCCGCGTCCCGGTGCGGAGATGTTCAGCTACGTGTTCCAGGAGCCCACCCCCGACCTTCAATCCCAAGCTGCCGCTTGGCGCAAGGAGTCCGACCATGTCTGAGACGCTGATGGAAACAAGCCCCGAAGCGGCAAGCACCGTGGAGCACCTGTCCATGCAGCAAGCCCTCAACCGGGCACTGGACCGCATCCTGGCGGAAAACCCCAAAGCCGTTGTCTTCGGCGAAGACTGCGGCCGGCTGGGCGGAGTCTTCCGGGTCACCGACGGACTGCAAGCCCGTCATGGCGAAGACCGCGTCTTCGATACTCCGCTGGCCGAGTCCGGCATCCTCGGCATGTCCGTGGGGTTGGCAATGGCCGGTTTCCACCCGATTCCCGAGGTCCAGTTCGACGGTTTCGCCTACCCTGCCATCAACCAGATCGTCTGCCAGATCGGCCGGATGAACTACCGCAGCCGCGGAACGCTGCCCATGCCGATCACCCTGCGGGTTCCCAGCTTCGGCGGGATCCGGGCTCCCGAGCATCATGGGGAAAGCCTTGAGGCGCTGTTCGCCCACGTGCCCGGGCTCAAGGTGGTGTCCCCCTCCACGCCCCATGAGGCCTACCACCTCCTCACATACGCGGCCTCCCGTCCGGACCCGGTCATCTTCATGGAGCCGAAGTCGCGCTACTGGCAAAAAGGCCCGGTGGACGTCACCACCGCGGTCCCGGCACAGGGAACTGACGACGACGGCGGCAGCCTCACCGGGGCGCGGGTGGCCCGCGAAGGCAGGCACCTGACCCTCGTCGCGTGGGGCGCCATGGTTGCCCGGTGCCTGCAGGTAGCCGAGCTCGCCGCCGAAGACGGGATCGACGTCGAAGTCCTGGACCTGCGGTGGCTCAAGCCCATCGACGCCGGGGCGTTGGCGGCCTCGGTTGCCAAGACGCGTCGCGCCGTCGTCGTCCATGAAGCGCCGCTGACCTCAGGCCTGGGCGCCGAAGTCGCGCAACTCATCACGCAGCAGTGCTTCGACACATTGAAGGCGCCCGTGGAACGCGTCACCGGTTTTGACGTGCCCTACCCCTCCGGAGACCTGGAGGACGAATACATTCCCAACATCGATCGCATCCTCTATGGGATCCAACGAGTACTGGAGTACCGCCGTGGCTGAAATTTCCTTCCCCCTCCCCGATCTGGGCGAAGGTCTCATCGAGGCAACCGTGCTGGAGTGGCTGGTGGAACCGGGGCAACAAGTGGAACGGAACCAGCCCTTGGTGGAGCTCGAAACGACGAAGTCTTCCCTCGAATTGCCCAGCCCGCAGGCGGGTAGAGTGGTGCGTATTCACGGCGAGCCGGGCGGGACCATCAACGTCGGCGAACCGCTGATCGTGTTCGAGGTACCGGATGAAACGGCCGGGATCGTGGGCACTGTTCCAAAAGACGAAGCACCCAAGCGCCGGGTCCGCCTGAGCGCCGTACTCGATGAGGACTGACATGATGACCGGCAGGCACACCGTGGAACAGCAGAGACACACCGTGGAAGGCACCGATCCCGGATTGTTCGTGGAAGTCCATGAGCCTGCCAATGACGCCGGACTGCGTCCGGTCCTCCTGATCCACGGCTTTTCCTCCTCCAGCAAGCTGAACTGGGTGGACAGCGGCTGGATTGCCACGCTTCAGGGCGCCGGCCGCCGGGTCATCACCGTTGACCTCCCCGGGCATGGCCGGAGCCACGCCCCCGAGGACCTTGATTCCTACACGCCCAGCAGGATCCGTGCCGACCTCCTGCAGATGGTCTACGACGCCGGTGCGCGGCCCCTGCAGGACGGCAACCCGGTCTCCGGCCTGGACATCATCGGGTATTCACTGGGTTCGCGGCTGGCCTGGGAGTTCGCCGCCACGCAGCCGGACCTGGTGCACCGGGTGGTGCTGGGCGGACCCAGTGCTGCCGACCCGCTGGCAGCCTTCGATCTTGCAGCCGCGCAGCGATACCTTGCCGACGGCACTCCGATCCAGGACGAGTCGACGGCCGGGCTGCTGAAAATGGCGCAACTCATTCCGAGCAACAACCTCTTCGCCATGCTTTCCCTCATCGAGGCCATCAAGGGCGAGCCCTTCGACCCCGCCGAGGCCGCGCCCCACATGCCGCTGCTCCTGGTGGCAGGAGAGAAGGACGAACGCGCGGGCACCATGCCGGTGCTGGCGGAGATCGCGGGCAAACGCGGTGCAATGGTGGAGACCCTGGTTGTTCCCGGGCGCACGCACACGAACGTGGTCACCAGCCGGGCGTTCAAGGAAGCCGCCGTCGAGTTCCTCGCGGTGTAACCGGCTACCCGTATAGGCACGGCTATCTGGACAGTCGCTCCGCGTTGCGGCTCATGCGCTCCAGGACGCTGACGGCCATGGCGTATTCATCCAGGCCGATGCCCATGGAAAGGTCAATGCGCGTCTCTTCCACCAAACGGAGCGCTTGGTGGTAGGTCTCCCTGCCCTTGCCGCTGAGCGTGAGCCGGTCATCGACCATGGTGATCATCCCGTGCCCCACCAAGGCCGCCAGTTCGCGCTCCCGCAGCCGTACATCCCCGCCCCACAAGGGCCGCAGGGCTTCTTCGAGTTCAGCCGGCAGCAGGGGATCTTCCGCTAGCGTGTTAAGCGCCTGCCACTGCCGGCGGCTCAAGCGGACCCTGGCCAAGGTGTGGTCCAACTGCGCTTCCAGTGCTGCATCCAGGCGTTTGACCCAGTACCCGATCGGTTTACTCACAAGGCAATGCTTGCAGCGGAGGCACCACCGGGCAAGCTTTGAACTGTAGGGTTGGAACCAGCGCCGGATTGAGGAGGAACGGGGTCGGATGGGCATGCGTTTCAAGGACAGGGAGGAAGCCGGGCGACGCCTGGCCGAGGGCCTTCCCCAGTTCAGGGAACGGCCTGACACCATCATCCTTGGACTGGCGCGTGGCGGAGTCCCCTTGGCCGCCGCAGCTGCAGCTGTTCTCTACGTGCCGGTCGGTGCCGTGCTTGTCCGCAAACTGGGCATCCCGGGCCGGGCCGAAACCGCTTTCGGCGCACTCGCGTGGTGCCGGGGCGAGGTAGTCCGGATCCTCAACAAGCCCTTGAGGGAGCTTCTTCTGTCCCGCGGCATCAGTGCAGCTGCCATGGATGACGTGGAGGCTGCGGAAAGGGCCGAACTGCGCAGGCGGGCCAAGGAGTACCCGGGGATCGACCACGATCTGCAGGGCAAGGCCGTCATCCTGGTGGACGACGGCCTGGCCACCGGCGCAACCATGCGTGCCGCCGTCGAGAGTGTACGGGCCGCAGGCGCCACCACCGTCATCGCCGCCGCTCCAGTGGCCTCGCTTGAGGCCTCAACATCGCTGGGCCGTGTTTGTGATTGGGTCTTCTGCTTGCATATACCGGGCACGTTCCACGCCGTCGGGGCCTTCTACGAGCACTTCGATCAATTGACGGACGCCGACGTCATGGACCTGCTTAAAGACCCACGGGCTTAAAACCCACGGGCCCGGGGTTGGACCCCGGACCCGTAAGCCTTCTGCAGTGCGCCGCTGGGCGTGCGCGTGAGTTCTTTAGTGGTGGGTGCTGAAACCGAGCGGACGTCCCTTGGTTTCCTTGGCGAGGATCACGCCCACGGCGGAGATGACGCACAGCACCATGATGTAGATGCCCACCGAACCGGACCATTTGGTCTGGTCCAGCAAGGCCTGCGCAATGGTGGGAGCGAAGGCTCCGCCGAGGATGGCGCCCAGTGCATAACCGATGGAGATACCGGAGTAGCGCACCTGCGGGGGGAACATCTCGGCGTACATGGCTGACATCGGGCCGTAGGACAGGCCAAGGCCGATGGTCAGGACGAACAGGGCCACGCCGTAGAGAATGATGTCCTTGGAATCGATGAGCGCGAACAGCGGGATCATCCATACGAAGACCAGGGCATAGCCGAACAGGAATGTCTTCACGCGGCCGATCTTGTCCGAAAGCCATCCGCCGACCATGGTGAAAATCAGCCAGCCAAAGGACGCGACGGTGGTTGCGAGCAGGATCTGCGGCGCAGGCATCTTCAGTGCCTTGGTTGCGTAAGAGATGAAGAAGGCGATCAGCAGGTAGCCCGCGGCGTTGTTGGCAATGAAGATCAGTGCGGCGAAGACAACTTCCTTGGTGTTGTGGCGGAACAGCTCACCAAGGGGAGCCTTGCTTTCGGCCTTGCGCTGGGCGATTTCCTTGAAGACGGGGCTTTCGCCGACAGCCCGACGGATCAGGTAGCCCACAACGATCAGGACGACGGAGAGCAGGAAGGGTACACGCCAGCCCCACGCCGCGAAGTCTTGCTTGGACATTCCCGACTGCAGGAAGAACAGCAGGCCCGTTGCCAGGATCATGCCGATCGGCACACCGATCTGCGGGTAGGCGCCAAAGAGGCCGCGCTTGTTGATGGGAGCGTGCTCAACAGCCATCAACGCCGCACCGCCCCATTCGCCACCGGCCGAGAAGCCCTGCACCACGCGGAGGGTGATCAGAAGGATCGGAGCCCACAATCCGATGGTTTCGTAGGTCGGCAGGAGACCGATCAGGGCCGTAGCGGCTCCCATCATCACCAAGGTCATCACCAGGACTGCCTTGCGGCCAACGCGGTCGCCCAGGTGGCCGGCAATGGTGGCTCCCAGGGGGCGGAACAGGAAGCTGATGCCAATGGTGGCGAAGGAGAGGATCTGCGCCACGCCGGGGTTTGACTGTTCGAGCGGCGTCAGGAACAACGGCGACAACAGCGTCGCCGTCAGCTGGGCGAAGATGAAGAAGTCGTACCACTCGATGGTGGTGCCCACCAGGGTTCCCGCCAGTACCCGGCGCTCTTCGCGCTTGCTGCTGGGCCCGGACAGGGAATCGACAGAGGAAGTTGCGGTCATTGAAACTCCAAAGGTGCGGGTGTCTGTTCGGCGCGACATTCTTTACCGACAGAACGGTCAGTTAGGAAACTGTACTACACGCTGTGATCAAAAGCACAGCCCCCCGTGGACATAGGATTGGAGCCATGAATTCCAGCAGCGGTGTCAAAGGCCCTTTGGAGGCACCCACCCAGGCCCCGCCGTCGCAAACTCTGTCCCGGGGCATCCGCGCACTGGAGATTCTGGCGGCTGCCGATCGCCCCCTGAGCATTGCCGAACTGGCCGAGGCGCTGGGCGTGCACCGCTCCATCGCCTACCGGATCCTGCGCACCTTGGAAGACCACTCGCTGGTGGTCCGTGACGAATCGGGCAGGGTCCAACCGGGCGCGGGACTGGCCGTCCTGGCGCGGGGAGTCTCCCGGAACCTGCAGGGTGCCGCCTTGCCCGAACTCACGCAACTGGCCAACACGCTGCACATGACGGCCTTCATCGCCGTATGGGACCACCAGGAATGCGTCACCCTCCTGACGGTGGAACCACGACATTCAGGACCCGCGGTAGCCCAGCATCCCGGCACCCGGCATCCCATCACGTCGGGAGCACCCGGGATAGCCATCCAGTCCGCCATGACGGAGGAACGCTGGCAGCAACTGGGCCCGGGGGTCCCCTACCGTCCTGAAGCGCTGGAAGCCAGGCGACTGGGTTACGCCGCAAGCCATGACGAAGTCATCGCGGGAGTGTCGTCCCTTGCTGCACCCATCCACATCCCCGGGGGCAGGCCCGCAGCCATCGCCGTGGTTTACATCCGGATGGACCAGGACGCAGACCGGGTAGGCCAGGCGCTGGCAGCAAGCGCCGCACGGATCGAAAGCCAACTGGCCTGAGACCTTCCCCGATGTGGCCTGCTACCCCTGCTGCCGTCCGCGCATGACGAGCCACGTCACCAGTCCGAGGACGAGCAGGCCGGCGGCCGCACCCATCGCCACGGTGAAGGCGGCTGCCGCCCCTTGGGTCTGAGCCAGTTGGCCGGCGAGGTACGCGCCCAGGGCCGTACCGGCGACGATCCCGCTGGCCAAAGCTGTCATGACAGTAGCCATGCGTCCGGCGGGAGCCACCACGCCGCCGATGCTGAACACTGTCACCATCACCGGTCCCACCGGAATGCCCAGGATCAGCAGGACAGCCACCATGGGCCAAATGCCGGCCGGAACCACCAGCAGCAGCGACAACGCCGACATGGCAAAGGCTGCCACCACCCAGCGGGCCGCCAGACCAAACCTCTGCGGCCAGAAAGCAACGGACAACGCCGCCACCGCGGAACTGAGGCCCATCACCGCATACAGCAGGCCGGCCAGCTCGGCGGTGGCGTAGTCCGCCGAGAAGGCACTGAGGGCATTTTGGGTGGCGCCGAAGAAGGTCCCCATGCAAACCATGGCCACCACGGGGACGGCCACCACGGCCGCGGCCCAGCGATTCCGGTCTCCGGAGTCCTCGGGACGTACGACGCCGGTGGCAGCGTTCCGCGGCGCAGGAACCACGGCAAGGTGGCTGGGATGGACAGCGAACGCAGGGACCAGGATGCTGGTCAACAGCGCCGCCAGCGCCAGCGGAAGCCAAGGAGTGATGAGGCTGGCCAACAGACCCACCAGGGCCGGGCCCAGTACGAACGTGATCTCGTCCGCGGTCCCTTCGTAGGACAATGCCGTATCCAGATCGGCCCGGTTGGCCGCTACGCTCCGGCCGCCGCCCTGCCCCGCCCGCAGGTTGTGCGTGGTGAGGGCCATCCAGCGAACGCGGGCCATGGGCCCCACTTGCGGTGAGCTGGCTCCTGCGATGAAGGCGGCAACCAGCACACCCAGGGCGTCAAGGCCCGAAGTGTAGGAGGGGGTCCAATACGCAGCCGCGATCACCGCTGCCACCGCGAGTGCATTCACCACGGCAGCCGTCGGCAGGACGATGCGCTGGCCTGCGCGGTCCGCGAGGGACCCCACTACGGGAGCGCCGAGGGCCGATCCGATGCCGACCGCCCCGGCTGCCATGCCGCCGATGGCGTAGGAGTGGCTGACAGCTGTGACCAGGGTCAGGGTGCCCACCGTGAGCATTGCCAACGGGAGGCGGGCAAAGAGGCCGATCGGCAGGAATCCGGCGCCTGCCAGTTCGGGCAAACGGGCGAAACGCCCGGGGAGCCGGGACCGACGTGGGTTGGGCCGTGGGCTGGCTTGGGGCGACGCGACAGGCGTGGGCTGGGAGGCCAAAGAAGTTTCTTTCATTATTCCGGGTTCGCTAAGTGTGCGCATCGTCCCTCCTCCCGATGCGCGCGACCCGGTATAACTTTTCAATTCTATAGGATAGGACCTCAGACAGGCATCGCTTCGACCACTCGCACGGTGGAGCCACTTCGGCCCTTCACCACCTGCAATTGGCTGCTGATGCGCTGCTTCATCTCGGCAACGTGACTGACCAACCCCACTACCCTGCCGCCGTCACGCAGGCCCTCCAGAGCATCCATCACTTGTTCCAGGGCCTGCTCGTCCAAGCTTCCAAAGCCTTCGTCCACGAACAACGTTTCGATGTCCACACCGCCGGCCTCGTGTTGGACCACATCTGCCAGACCGAGAGCCAATGACAACGAGGCCATGAACGATTCGCCACCAGACAACGTGGAGGTGTCGCGTCGCTGGCCCGTCCACTGGTCAACGACTTCAAGCCCCAGGCCGGATCTGGCCCCGCGGGCGGCTTTCGCGTCAGTGTGCCGGAGGGTGTAGCGGCCATCGCTCATGGCAACAAGCCGTTCCGAAGCTGCAGCGGCAACCTGCTCCAGGCGTGCGGCCAGGACATAACTGTTGAGGCTCATCCGGTAGGTATTGTCACCGGCGCCGCGGAGGGTATCGGCCAATCCACTGAGTAACCTGGAACGCTCCCGCGGTTCCCTGCCGTCCGCGGCGAGATTGAGGTAACGTCCGCGCAGACTGGTCACCGTTTGCGCAGCTTTATCCGCCAGACCGACCGCAAGGGCAAGATCCTTGGCGGACTTTGCAGCGGCCAGCGCTTCAGCCGTCGAGTTCTTGAGTTGGTCCTGGTCCTTCGGCAGTTCTCCGATAGTGGCTTCCTTGGCAGCGAGGACAAGGTCTTCGGCGGCAAACAACTCATCCAGCCGGGCAGCCTCGGTGTCGTAATCCGAAAGACTCTTCTCCAGTCCCACCACATCCGACGCTGACAGCACGTCCCGGCGGGCTTCATCCGCGGTGCTGAACCCTGCTTCCGGCAAGGCCCTCTCCAAAACAGCCAAGGCCTCCTTCGCGGCCCGCTCTGTCCCGTCCACCTCACGTGCGGCGGCTGCTGCCGTCTGCAGCAGCCCATGCTGTCCGGTCAACTCTTCGAGGCGCGCTTTCAGGCTGGTGAAACCGGCCCGAAGTCCGGACAAGTCCGCTTCGAGTTCGGCGTGCTGTTCCCCAAGAACACCCGACAGAGTGGCGGCCTCGCCGGCCGTTGCCTCAGCGGCATTGTGGTCTTCCTGCAGCTTCTCCATCCTCGCCGTGAGCCCGGCGTGCCGGGAACGCAGGGAATCAAGGCGGGCGGCCGCATCCCGTGCTTTTGCAAGCTCCATCGCTGCGTTCGCCGCTGCTTCCTCCGCGAGCGCAGGGTCCACCGCTCCGCCTTGGGCAGCCAAACCGGCCAGCAATTGCCCGGCAGATGTCAGCTTCGCCGCAATGCCTGTGAGTTCTTTTTCGCTCGTTTCAAAGTGCAGGGCCGCAGTCTCTTCATCCTGGGCAAGGGAGAGTGCGCTCCGCGCGGCTTCAGCGGGATGCGGGTGGTCCTGGCTGCCGCAGACAGGACATGGATCACCGTCAGCCAGCGCTGCGGCGAGTTCTCCCGCGGCATTGGCGAGCCGTTCTTCCCGAAGGTCCAGCCATGCTTGGCGGAGATCCTGGGTCTTTGTTCGCGCGTCCGCGTGAAGGGCTTCCAAGCCATCCCGGTCTCGGGCTGCGGCCTGGTACCGGGCGACGAGGTCCACTACCTCCGCCGCGGCTGCCGCTTCACGCTCAGCAACCTCCCTCCGGCCCGCGAGGGGCTCCAACGGCTCCATGTCCGCCAGGAGGGCGGCATCTTCGGCGCGGAGGGTTTCCAATGAGCGTGCCAAGGATTCCACGGCCAGCCCTGCGGCAGCCTGTTCCCGGAGTTTCTCCTGAATCCGGACTCCAAGATCTTCCAAGCGGCGCTCGTCCGGAAGCCGCGCTTCCAGCACGGCCACGTTCTTCTTCACCTTTTCCAGGTCCTCGGCAAGCGTGGCTTCGGAAAATCCTGCAGAGGCGAGTTTTTCGCGGAGGGACTCCATGGCCGCGACGGCGGCCCGGTGTTTCCGCGCGGTATTCTCAACGGCGTCGAGGTGTCCGCCAAGGACTGATGCGCGACGATGCCGGCCGAGCCTGTCCCGGTCCTCCAGTGCGCGCGGGGCTGCCAGTTCGAGGAGTACCCTGCGCTGCGTGGCAGCAGCCAACCGCGCGTGCCGCTGCGCTTTGTCCCGGTCTTCCTGCAACGCGGCTGCCAACCTGGCCGAGCGGGCCTCGGCTGCGTCAGCTTGTTCCCTGCGTCGACGACACTCCGTGGCAATAGCATCACCTATTGCCCCGAGCCAGTCCTCGGGCGCCAGTCCGGTCTCTTCCGAAGGCACCGCAACGCTTGAGCCCGGGGTTCCGGTGGATCCTGGCGTGCCGGTGGATCCCGGCGTGCCGGTGGATCCCGTGGCTGCAGGCCCGGTGCTTTCCAGCCCCAGGTGCGCGGCCTCGGCGGACACGCGGTCCAGCAACATCTTCAGCTCAGCGGCATTGTCCTCGACTGCCCGGGCAGCTTCCGCCGCTTGAAGCTGGATCTGCCGCTCGACCGACTCAAAGCGGTGGGTACCAAAGAGCTTCTGAAGGAGGTCCAAGCGGTCTGACGCTTTGGAACGCAGGAAGGCGGCAAAGTCGCCCTGCGGCAGCATGACAACCCGGGTGAACTGCTCGCGGTCCATTCCCAGGACCTCTGAAAGCTCGGCGCCGGCTTCGTCGTTCCGCGACGACTTCTCCACCCACTCACCGGCCACCCGTTCCCGGAGGAGCGTCTTGGCCTGCTGGGTGGTGAAGCCCTTGCGTCCACGCGCGCTCGGCCGGTCCCACGCGGGAGACCGGGTGACTTCGAACCTGCGGCCGCGGGCGGAGAACTCACAGACCACCCGGGGCTCGGCTGTGGGCGCTGCGTGGTCGCTGCGCAGCCGTTTGCCGTCCTGCCGGGCACCGGGAACAGACCCGTAGAGGGCAAAACAGATGGCGTCCAACACGCTGGTTTTGCCTGCCCCCGTGGCACCGTTGAGCAGGAAAAGCCCCTGGGCGCCGAGTTGGTCGAAATCAATGTGCTGCGGCTGGGCGAACGGACCGAAGGCCTCAATTTCCAAGCGGTGGATTCTCACAGTTCCGCCTCCTCCAACCGGACAGCTTCGAGGGCCTCCCGGAGGGCAGCTTCCTCGGTGCCTTCCGGTCCACGGCCGCGAACGTGTTCGAGGAACCCGCAGCACACGTCAAGATCATCCGCGGCCGCGGCAAGACGGCTGCTGTAGGTGGATTCCTCCTGTGCAGCAGCGCCCTGCGGGTCAAAGGTCAGTACAAGGGTGTCCGGGAACCGGGTACGTAGTTGCTCCATGGCCTGGGCCGGCCGCTGGGCATCGGTCAGTGTGATCTGGCAGAACGACGATTCAGCCCAGGCATGATCCCGGGATTCCAGGAGCTCGCTCAGGGTGCCCCGCAGGACCGCCAAGGACCTCGGCGCTTCCCACAGCACCTCGCGAACCTCACACATGCCGGCGTTGTCCAGCTCAACCAACCAGGCTCCCTTGCGGTGCTTGGCTTCAGAGAAGGAATATGCCAAAGGGGAACCCGAGTACCGGACGTTCGGGGCAAGTTCCTGGCGGCCATGCAGGTGGCCCAAAGCCGTGTAGGTGAAGTCCTCGAAGAGGTCCAGCGGAACGGCGCCCAATCCACCGATGCTCAGGTCCCGTTCACTGTCCGAGGTGATGCCGCCGCTGGCAAAGGTGTGGGCGAGGACCACCGGGTGGACGGGTCCGGATTCTCGGCGACGTTCGACGTCCCGCCGGATCCGGTCCGTGGCTTCCTTGGTCACGGCAAAATGGCTTGCCGTTTCAACGCCCAACCGTTCGGCCACCAGCCGTGGTTCCAGATAGGGAATGCCATAGATGGCGACGTGCCCGCTCCCCTCGCTGGTCCCTGCGGGAAGCAGCACGGGAACATCGAGGTCTTCGATGCGCGTCCGGAGATGGACGCCGCCTTGTTCCATGAGCCGCGAGGCAAATCCCAAGCGGATGGCGGAGTCATGGTTGCCGCTGGTGAGGACCACCGACGCACCGGCCTGCGTAATGCGGACCAGAGCCTCGTCAAGCAACTGCACGACGTCCAGTCCGGGCAAGGCGCGGTCATAGACGTCACCGGCGATCAGGACGATATCCACGGCCTCCGAGCCAACGCAGGAGACGAGTTGGTCAATGAAGCTGCGCTGGGCATCGAGCATCCCAACGCCGTGGAAGGACCGGCCGAGATGCCAATCCGAGGTGTGGAGTAACCGCATATCTTCAAGCTAACGGCGGGCACCGACAAAAAAGGGCAGGTGGGCCCCCCGTCGTCGTTCCCGTTGCGTTACTGGCCCTTCTTCCCATCAAAAAAGTCGCGGGCTTCATCTGCCGTGTCTGCCGTGCGGCTCCTGTCAACGGGCGCCTCGGCAGTAGCCGGGACGGCGGGGGCCTGAACGGCACCGGCTGCGGCAGCTCCGCCGTCGTTGCCGGCCTCCGGCACATCACCGGCTACCGGAGCGGCCGCCGGAAAGTTACTGAAACCACGGAAGACAAAACCGGCCAGGGCTGCGCCCAGCAACGGCCCCACCCAGAACAACCACAGCCCCTCCAGGGCCCAGGACGGACTGAAGAAGGCCTGGCCTGTGGCACGGGCCGGGTTGAACGGCAGATTGCCCACGATCTCGCCGAACTGCAGCAACACCGCGGTGGCCAGCCCGACAGCGATGGGTGCGAGGGCTGCAATCGCGCGGCGTCCCGCAGTTGCACCCAGGAAGACGCCCACCAGGATGGCAGTGCCGATTACTTCCGCCAGCAGCACGCCGGCCAGCTGGGTCTGGGCAGCGGAGTGCTCCCCGTAGCCGGCCGCGGCCGTGCCCAGAGCAGCCCGGGCGTCGGCCAGCACCGGCGAGGCAAGGACCACGAAGTAGACCAGGGCTGCACCAACCACGGCGCCGATAACCTGGGCCACAACGTAAGCCAGGGCGGCAACCGCCCGGATACGGCCGGCTATGAGGTTACCCAGCGTAATCGCGGGATTGAAGTGGCCGCCCGAGACGTAACCGAAAGCGATCATGCCTGCGGTCACCGACAGGCCGATGGCCAACGCGGTCGCGGGTCCGCCTTGCTGGGTGGAGAAAATCTTGACGCCCACTGCCACGAGGACCAGGAACATTGTCCCCAATGCCTCAGCCCCGAGCCGCGCAATCAGTCCCGGCGGGTGCTCGGCGGTAGCTTGCACGGAAGAGGTCATGGCTGAAGGGTCCTTACGCTGTGGGGATGGAGACGCTCAGTATCTTGCCAACGTAGTCTGGGGAGTTGCTGGGCATGACGGGCGTCCCGGGGCCTATCTCCGAGCTTAGCCGCCTACGGCAATGGCCGCGATCGCAGTACCACCGAGGCCCACCACCGCCACCGTGCACACCGCAAGCAAAGACGCCGGCACCGCGGCATTTCCCGTGTGGAGTTGGCGTGAGCGGATCCACACGACGCACGCCAGGATGATCGTGGCCGCGGCGGCCATCAAGGCGCACACACCTTGGTAGTCGAGCCCGGGCAGGCCGGGCACAAGCTGGGCGGACGTCGGTTCGCTGGTCAGCCAGCTCCGCCAGATGAAGAGATCCACCACCACCAGCGACAACAAGGTCCGCCGCCAGGCAAGGGTCGTGCGTTCCGGCTGCAGGCCGGGGTCCCGAACATCTGCGGCCTCCGCATCCATGCTCAGCGCACTACCAGGATCAAGACGGCGAAGCCGAACGCTGCCACGGCCACCACGATGGTCATGAACAAGAGGACGCGTGAGAACGGGAGCGCTTGGTCGTTGCGCATCGCAGCTTCCATCTGGCTCCAGCGGCGGTAGGACAGGACCGCCAGGCCGGCTCCTATGAGCGCGAGCAGCACGCAAAGGACCAGGCGAACGGGTTGCGGTGCGATGTTCGGCGCCAGTTGGTCGATGGCCACCGCACCCGCCAAGAGCGCCAGGGAGGTCCGGATCCATGCCAGGAAAGTGCGCTCGTTGGCGAGCGAAAACCTGTAGTCAGGCGTCTTGCCTGTTCGTCGCCAATCCGGTTCACGCACGTTGTACTCCAGGTTTCCTCAGGCTGCGCAGCTTCCCCACCATACCAACGCGCCACCACGGGGCACGGTAAGTTACTGGCATGAGTGTTGCAGCCGGCCCTTCGTTCGAGTCCCGTGTCCACGCCACCCTGCTGGGGGGAGCCTTAGGCGATTCCCTTGGCTATGCAGTGGAATTCGACTCCATAGGAGCAATCCGCGCGCGCTTTGGCGACGGCGGCCTGAAGACTTTCGGACAGCTCGACGGCGGCACGCACTTCTCGGACGACACCCAAATGACGCTCTACACGGTCGACGGCCTCGTGGAAGCCTTGGAATGGGCCAATGACGGAGTCGCCGCCGATGAGGTCGCCTGCTTGTGGCTCGCCTATTTGCGCTGGCTGGCAACCCAGGAGGTAGCTGCCTCCCCTTCGGCGCCGGTCCCCCAGCCGCGCTGGATCGACCTGCAGGACGTCCTGCACCAACGCCGCGCTCCGGGCAATGCCTGCCTGAGCGGCCTCGCCACCGGTGAAATGGGAACTGCGGCCCGGCCCATCAACCCGGAATCGAAAGGGTGCGGGACAGTCATGCGGTCGGCGCCGTTTGGCCTGGTACCCCACATTGCTCCGGAAGCCGTGGCCAAGCTCAGCATGGACGCGGCATCCCTGACCCACGGCCATCCATCGGCCCGCTTGAGCGCCGCCGCCTTCAGCCTCATGATTCACAACCTCGTGGCCGGACAGGAACTCCGTGATGCCGCGGCCAACGCCCTGGGTCATGTGGAAGGCCTGCCGCTCAAGGCCCCCGAGCTCGTGGACAGGCTCCAGGACGCCCTCCGTCTTTCCACGGAAGCCCCCGGCCTCGGCCCGGAAGAACTGACCACCGCCCTTGGCGAGGGCTGGATCGCAGAAGAAGCCCTCGCCGTCGGGCTCTATGCGGTCCTGTCCACTGCGGGCGGCGATCCGGAAGAGCACTTCCGCGAGGCAGTGGCCGTGGCCGTCAACCACAGCGGCGACAGCGACTCCACCGGCTCCATTGCCGGCAACCTCCTGGGTGCCTTCTACGGCGAACGCTGCCTGCCGGCCGATTGGATGCACGCCCTCGAAGCCCCCGACGTTATCCGGGGCATGGCGGAGCGCCTGTTGGCGGTTACTACCGGCTGACTGCGTCCGCCGCGGGCCGAAGGGCGATGTTATTGCACGCTTCGCACACGTCTTCGGGGATGAGGCCCCGGCGCTGGAGGAAGCCGAATATGGCGCAGCCGAGGCAGAATCCCGCAAAGGCTTCCAGCGATGCCGCAACAATCAGCAACGCCAGCAGGACCCAGGCAGCCGGTTGCGCGCCGAGGAAGAAAAGCACGACAGCGGCAGTCGTCAACGCCGCTCCGATGCCTTGGGCGAAGCGCTTGGGCGGACCCGGCACCAGCTTGGTGCGGCCCAGGCGCGGCGCGAGGACCTTCACGGAGAGCAGTGCCAGCGGAGAGACACGGGGACCAAACAGGACCCGGAGCCAGAAACCGACGGCCAAGGCAACCAGGCCCCACCCCCATCCGGACACCAGGGTCACGACGGCCAGCACCACCACCAGCCCGGCAGTGATACGGGCCGCGTATTCGTTCACCGGATTCGGAAAGTCGAAGAGCCGCCTTTGAACAGTGCCCTGCCCGGACTTCGTGGAAGCACGGGGCGCATCCGGTGCGGCAACGGGTAGCTTGGAGGTCATGCCCCAAGGCTACGAGCGCCGGTTGCCGGGCCGGAAGCAATGTTGCGCAGTATGAATGCCCGCCCGGGCCTGCCGCCTAGTTGCCGCCCACCATTTGGAGGAATTCTCCCTCGGACACCACTTCGATCTGCTGCCCTTTGGCGTGGAGTTCCAGGACGCGCTTTGCCTTGCCCGTGAGCCTGCCGGCACGAAGGTCCCCGGCGACGAAACCGTCCCCCACCACCAACACCGTAGTGCGGGCAGTCACCCTGCTCTCGGGACTGGCACCCAGGTCCGCGGCACGTGCCTTCGCCTCGGGGCGGGGCATTGCCAAATCGCCGGTGAAGACCACTGTCTGGCCGAACAACGGGTGGCCTGGTTCAGCACCGGGGTTGGGCAGCGGGTTGGGACCTTCCTCGGGCCAGGGCGACCACGCACGCTTGGCCGGCGGGTTTGGCGAGCCCGGCCCTGACACCCCGGTTCCCACCAAACGTGCCGCGAGCGCGGACGCAGTGGCTTTGGACAGTCCGAAGGCCGGGTCAAAGGCCGGTTGCCGCGGGAGTGCCAGGCCCAACGAAAGGTAGAGTTCGGCGATGCTGTTGGCACTGTTGCGCCGTGCAATGTCGATGAGGATTCCGGCGCACGCGCGGGCATCCTCAGTGGCGTCGTGGTGGTTGACCAATGGAACGCCGGCCTCTTCGGCAGCGTAGGGCAGGGAGTTGGAAACCAGCGAGTAGCACCGGCGGGACAACATCACCGTGCAGACGTACTCGTACGCTGGTCCGGGCAACCCGGAGACTTCCAGGCCGGAGCGGATGACACCCAGATCAAATGCTGCGTTATGCGCTGCGAGGATGTCATCGCCGATGAAGGCGCCGATCTCCGGGAACAACTCACCGAACCTGGGCATGCCGGCTACGTCTTCGGCGCGGATGCCGTGGATCCGCGTGTTGTGGTACTCGAAGTGGTCATGGTTCTCCGGCGGCCGCATCAACCAGGAGGCTTCTTCCACCACCACTCCGTTGCGGACTTTGCTGAGCCCGACCGAACAGGGAGAGCCCCTGAAGCCGTTGGCCGTTTCAAAGTCGATCGCCGTAAAGTCCAATGCCACTGGACAAGGGTACAGGCGGGAAGGGCCGCCCTTTCGCCGATTTCCCGGCGGGGCGGCCCTTCCAGCCTGCGAGTGTGGCGAACGCTACATCAAGCGCGCGATGGAGGCTTAGGGCGTTGCACGCCGAAGCGTGGAGTAGGAACCGGCTGCCAGGACTACACACAGCAGGGCCGTCCACCCGCTGATGCTCAACGGACTTTGCTGGGCGAACCACGCACCAACCGAGCCCCACCATTGTTGGACGGTAGCCAGGGCCACGAAGCCCACGAGCACCATGGCCGTCCCCAAGGTGGAGATCAGCACTCCGGCGGTCCCCCAGCGCTTGAAGATCGTGGCGAACCAGAAACCGACGATGAACATCAGCATCATCACGACGAAGAAGAACGCGGCGGTGGAGTACCAAGGCCCGTCAGTGATCCACGGGATGTTGAAGAAGTATCCGGAGACCCCCCATCCATTGGTTGCCTTCTCGATAGCCCCGCCAAGGAGGTACAGCACCGACATGCCCAGGGCGATCACTGCAAACAGGCCCAAGGAACCGGCGTAGAAGGCCTTGCGGCTGATGCTGAGGCCCTGGGAGAAGGGGAACACCAGCGTCATGCTCTGGATTCCAAGGACCATGAAGTACCACAGTGGCGCCTGGCTCCCGCCGCCGTACTTTGCCTCGTCGACAGGAATCAGGGCAAAGATGGCCAATGACATCAGGAACGAGGAGGCGAGGATCACCAAGGGCCAGCCGATAAACGTCCATCTGTTGATCAGTTGCATTCGTGCAACTGCCATTGTCCGGCTCATCGGGTTGCCTCCATCGTGCCATCTGAGAATTCGGATTGGGGCTGTGAAGCCGTTGATCCCGTGCGGGCCATGGTCTTGCGTACCACCAGTTGCTGCAGCGAAACCGGGGACAATTCGAGCCCCAATTCCTCCGCTTCTGCCCTTGCCTGCCTGTCCAGCGCCTGGTCCACGGTGACCGAGGCGAGGGATCCCAAGGTTTCCCTGTGCAGGACGGGGCGGCCGGCGAGGAAAGCGTCCACTTTGTCCGCGGACCCGGACACGGTGACGGCCGAACCACGGATGTCGTCGGCGTCGGCATCCATGATGATCCGTCCGCGGTCAATGACCACCACGTGCTCCAAGAGGTTTGCCACCTCGTCGATCAGATGCGAGGAGAGGATGATCGTGCGGGGAAATTCCGCGTAATCCTGTACCAGCCGGTCGTAGAACAGCTGGCGCGCAACAGCATCGAGGCCGAGGTAGGGCTCATCAAAGAACGTGAGCTCCGCCCGTGATGCCAGGCCTATGATGACCCCCACGGCAGAGAGCTGGCCGCGGGACAGCTTCTTGATCCGGCGCTTCATCGGGAGCTGGAACTCTTCGGCCAGCAGCTCCGCAAAGCCTTGGTCCCAGTTCTTGTAGAACAGCGCAGCGGAACGGAACGCATGGCGGGGTTGGAAATCATCAGGGTACTTCTGCGACTCGCGGATGAAGCAGATCCGTGAAAGTACGGCGTCGTTCTCATAAGCCGCTTTTCCAAAAACCAGCGCATCCCCGGAAGTGGCGAAGGCCTGGGCCGTCAGGATGGACATCAGCGTGGTCTTCCCAGCGCCGTTGCGGCCCAGGAGACCGTAGATCCGGTTGGCGGCCAGGCTTAGGTTGACGTCCTCCAACGCGTTGACGTCTTTATAGCGCTTGCTCAGGTTACGGGCCTCGACGATCATCTCGTTCACAGGGCCGCGCTCCTTTCCTTGTCGTTTCCGGCATCAGGAGCCAGCCTGGCGCCGCGTTCAATCATGTGGTTCAGCTGCTCGGCCGAAATGCCCAATTTGCGGGCCTCAACGGTCAGCGGCCTGACGTACTGCTCAAAGAACTCTTCGGTCCGCCGCGCAATGAGTTGCGCGCGGGCCCCTGTGGCAACGAACATCCCGATCCCCCTGCGTTTGTAAAGAATCCCGGAGTCCACCAGCACATTCACTCCTTTGGCGGCTGTGGCCGGGTTGATGCGATGGAAGGCCGCGAACTCGTTGGTGGAGGGCACTTGCGACTCCTCCGGCATGGTTCCGTCCACGATCCCGTTCTCGATGAGTTCCGCGATCTGCAGGAAGATCGGCTTGCTGTCGTCGATCACCGGCGGCACACCATCTTTGGTTCATTACTCATGTAACTAACCATACAAGCGAGAGACCACACGTCAAGGGCTTCCTGAAAAACAGCCCACCGCAGTTCCAGTAGGCTTAATGGGTGATCTTTACTGCGATGAGCGACTTTGCCGTATCCACTTTTGGAGGCGCGGGACCGGTACGGCCACCCATGGCGTCATTCCTGCCGGACTGGCTGAACCCCCAGATCTTCCTTGCCGACCCCGCACTTGCCCCGTGGGTTGTGCTGCTGGTGTGCGGCATTGTCTTTGCCGAGACCGGGTTGCTGGTCGGGTTTTTCCTGCCCGGAGACTCCATGCTCTTCACGGCGGGTCTCCTCGTGGCAACGGACACCATCAAGTTCAATATCTGGGCACTGGCCGGTCTGATCATCGTGGCCGCGATCGTCGGCAACCAGACCGGTTACCTCATAGGCTCCAAAGCGGGCCCGGCAATCTTCAACCGGCCGGACTCCCGCCTCTTCAAGAAGGAAAACGTCGAAAGCGCCCATGCCTTCTTCGAAAAGCATGGCGGCAAAGCGCTGATCCTGGCCCGTTTCGTCCCCATCATCCGGACCTTCGTCCCCGTGATCGTCGGCGTGGCCCAGATGGACAAGCGGAAGTTCTTCCTTTTCAACGTCATTGGCGCCGTCCTCTGGGGCGGTGGCGTGACGCTCCTGGGCTACCTCCTCGGCGACCGCGTGCCGTGGGTCAGTGACAACCTTGACATCATCTTCATCGTCATCGTCCTGATTTCGGTGATTCCGGTCTTCATCGAAGTAGGCCGTGGCTTCATCGCAAAGCGCAAGGCCGAAGCCGAGGGCACGGACCCTGTAGAAGAATTCATCGAAGAACACGAACCCGAAAAGCACGGCGAGCACTAAGCGGCAGCCAGGCCTCGCCGGCACAGAAGCGAGCAGCACAGACAAGAGCAGTACAGACGAGAAAGGCGCCCCGAGGGGCGCCTTTCTTGTCTATGCCCTGAAACTAACCGCGGGGTTCGGAGAGGGCCTCAACGATCGCAGGAAGAAGGGCGCGGAACGCCTGTCCCCTGTGGCTGATCGCGTTCTTCTCCTCGAAGCCCAGCTCTGCGCAACTGCGGTCCATGCCCTTGGGCTGCAGGATGGGATCGTAACCAAAACCACCGTCGCCGCGGGGTTCGCGAAGCAGGGTCCCTTCAAGCTGGCCGTACTCAACCGTTTCACGGGAGATCCCGGCCGGGCCGGGCACTGCCAACGCTGCTGCACACACAAACGCAGCGCCCCTGGAGGCATCGGGAACGTCGGAGAGTTGGGCAAGCAGCAATTGCAGGTTCGCAGCGTCATCACCGTGCTTGCCCGACCAGCGCGCAGAGAAGATCCCCGGCGCCCCGCCCAGGACATCCACGGCAAGGCCGGAATCGTCGGCAATGGCAACCAGTCCGGTGGCTTCGGCAACGGCCCGGGCCTTCAGGAGTGAGTTCTCCGCGAAGGTAACGCCCGTCTCGGCAACGTCAGGGGCACCTACGGCAGCTGCATCCACCACTTGGGTGTCCACGTCCACGCCGGGCACCTGCCCGCGGAGCAGTTCCCTGAGCTCCCTCAGTTTGCCCTTGTTGTGCGTGGCCAGAACCAGCACCGGGCCACCGTCCTGCGGGTTGGTGCCGCTCACGGCGCCTCCGCCAGGGTTTCGCGCTGGATGGCTGCCAGCTGGCCCGTCCCGATCAAGGCAAGGTCCAGAAGGGCATTGAGTTCATCACGGTCAAAAGGAGCGCCTTCGGCAGTGCCTTGGACTTCCACAAACTTACCGGAGCCGGTGACCACTACGTTCATGTCCGTCTCTGCGCGGACATCCTCCACGTAGGGAAGATCCAACATTGGAACGCCGTCGATGATCCCCACGGAAACAGCTGCAATGGTGTCCACCAGGGGTTCTGCGTGCCGGGAGATGAGCTTGTTCTCCCGGGCGAAGCGGATGGCTTCGGCAAGCGCAACGTAGGCGCCGGTGATCGCCGCGGTGCGGGTTCCGCCGTCGGCTTGGAGGACATCGCAGTCAAGGACAATGGTGTTCTCGCCCAAGGCCTTGGTGTCGATGATGGAGCGCAACGACCGCCCGATCAAGCGGGAGATCTCATGGGTGCGGCCGCCGATCTTGCCCTTGACGGATTCACGGTCGGACCGGGTGTTCGTAGCCCGGGGCAGCATCGCGTACTCGGCGGTGACCCAACCGCGGCCTTCGCCTTTGAGCCACCGCGGGACGCCTTCCGTGAGGGAAGCAGTGCACAGCACACGCGTGTTGCCGAACTCGATAAGCGCGGACCCTTCGGCCTGCTTGGACCATCCCCTGGTGATGCTGATGGGGCGGAGTTGATCGGGGGTCCTGCCATCGGCACGGATAACGGGGGCGGCTGTTGCTTCTGAAGTCATGCCCCCAGCCTATCGAGGATGCAGGGCTGCGGCCCAGTTGGGCTAGACCGTGTAGTGGACCCCTGCAACAGCCACAGCGACGTCACCGCTGAACACCGGCTTGGCCTCAGCCATCACTTTCGTCTGGGACGTCCAGACGGGGATGTGGGTCAGCAGCAGCCGCTTGGCTCCAGCGTTCACCGCAGCCTCCGCGGCACGCTTCCCGGTGAGGTGGACGTCCTTGATGGCGTCATCGCGGCCTTCCTCGAAGGCCGCTTCGCACAGGAAAAGGTCCGCTCCCTGCGCCGCGTCTTCCAGGCCTTGGCAGGAATCGGTGTCCCCGGAATACGTCAACACCCGGGTCACCGGCGTGCCGTCCTTGCCCGGCTCTGTTGCGGTGACACGCAATGCGTAGCACTCTTCCACCGGATGGTTCACGCCGTACGGGGTCACGGTGAAGGGTCCGACCGTCACGGGCTTTTGCTCCGCCCAGTTGGTGAAGTCGAATTCCTCGTGCATACCGGGATCAAGGTCGAGCCCGTACGCGGTTGCCATCCGGTCCGCCGTCGCAGCGGGACCCCACACGGGAAGACGGTCACGGCCCCAACCGCCCGGCTTCCATCGGACAGCAACATGCAGGCCACAGAGGTCCATGCAGTGGTCCGGGTGCAGGTGGGTCAGGAAAATGGCGTCGATGTCCTCCAGGTCGGTGTACCGCTGGATGGCCCCCAGGGCGCCACTGCCGAGATCCATGACAATTTTCCACTCGCGCTCACCGTCGTGGGCGGTCACCAAATAGCACGACGCCGGCGAGCCGGGTCCCGGGAATGAGCCCGTGCAGCCCACGATCGTCAGCTTCATAGTCCACTCTCCGTCGCAGCCCGCGTACCGTTGTCCGGCTGGACGAAATAGGACCGGCGGGCCAAGCCCGCCCCGGCCCTGGCCGCTGCAAGCATCTCCGGCGTAATACGGGCAAGGCTACCTGTTGGATACTGGGCGGAGACATGGTCGACATGCTTGACCGAGAGAACTTCCGGCCCAAGGAACCTGCGGGCAAGGGTCTCGAATTGGGCTGCGTCACCGGTGGCAATGAACTCATGGCTGGGCGCACTTGCCTCAGTCCGCTGGATGCCGCCGTTCGCCAGGGCCCGGTAGACGTCCTTGGCGGTCTCCTCCGCACTGGAGACGAGGGTGACGTCCTCACCCATCACGAACGAGATCACGCCGGTGAGCAAGGGATAGTGCGTGCAGCCCAGGACTACGGTGTCCACGTTGGACTGCTTGAGTGGTTCCAGATATTCGTTTGCTGCCGCCAGGAGCTCCGGGCCCGTGGTGATTCCCGCCTCGACGAAGTTTACGAACGAGGGGCAGGCCACGGACGTAATCGAAAGGTCCGGAGCCGCGGCAAAGGTGTCCTCGTAGGCCCTGGAACCCACGGTGGCAGATGTCCCGATGACTCCGATGCGCCCGGTCCGGGTGGCGGACACTGCGCGCCGGACCGCCGGTTGGATCACCTCGATGACCGGAATTCCGTAACGGGCCGTGTAGCGCTCCCGGGCGTCCCGAAGCACCGCGGCCGAGGCGGAATTGCAGGCGATGGTGAGCAGCTTGACGCCCGAATCCACCAGTTCGTCCATGACGCCGAGGGCATTGGCCCGGACCTCGGCAATAGGCAACGGCCCGTAGGGTCCATGGGCGGTGTCCCCCACGTACAGGATTGACTCGTTGGGGAGCTGGTCGATGATGGAGCGGGCCACCGTCAGGCCACCAACACCGGAATCGAAAACACCGATCGGACGCGCGCCCATAAGCTCAGTGGAAACGCCTGTTGAGTTGCCCGATGCTGAAGTCATGATTATTCGAGAATAAGGCTTCCCTTGGTGCGCGGCCATTAGCTGCGTCTCCCCGCCCGTGTCTGATTTGTCACACGGGAGCGGCGGCAGCGTCCGTCCGCGCGGCTCAGGGCTTCGCCTGCCGCGCGGCCAACATCGACTGAACCAACGACTCCTGGAGCCACGTGGTGAAGTTGTAGACCAAGGCCAGGTAGCTCTCAACATCCTCGGCCTGGCTCCAGTCCTGCATGCTGTGGACATGGTCGGCGTCAGCCTCGTCCCGGATGTCGAGGCGCTCGGCCAAGACAAGGCGGACATCGTTCAGCGCCATGGACCAACGCTGGGCATCGGCCGGCGTCAGGACGAGGTCGTCCTTGTCCAACCCCATTGCCGTTGCCCGCAGGGCACCGATTTTGCTTTCCCGCACCGAGCGCTCGGTGAGTTGCCGGAATTCGAGCGAGCCGGCGTCGTCGTCCTTCATCACGTTGGGCAGCAGCCGCAGGAGGGCGCGGTCGGCAGGCTTCTTCACGTCCATGTCCAGGCCGATCATGGCCGCCAACGGATCTTCATTCTCCTTGGCCTCAGACTCGAGCATGGAAATGACGTCGTCCAGAAGCCCGCGAAGAAGATCCCGTTCGGCCGGTTCGAGGTAGCCGGTGATGCCCTTGAGTCCGTATTTGAATGCCTTAGCCACTCTGGCGGCCGCCCTTTCCGGGTGTTTCGTTGCCGCTGGCGGCCTTTTCCACGGTGGCCCACAAGCCGAAGCCATGCATGGCTACAGCGTGCTGCTCAACCTGCTCCTTGCTCCCGTGGGCCACAATGGACCGGCCTTTCCGGTGAACTTCCATCATGAGTTTGTGTGCCTTGGACTCGGAATAGCCAAAGTAGCTCTGGAAAACATAGCTGACGTAGCTCATGAGGTTGACGGGGTCGTTCCAGATCACAAGGTTCCAGGGGATGTCCGGGGCGGTCAGGACATCAGTGGCAGCCAGCTCTGAAGCTTCCGTCCGTTCATCAATATCCGTACCAAACGCAACGCTAGGGCTCATCTGTCCATTCTATGGCGGCTCGCACTAGAGTGAATTTCGTGAGTAGAGCCACGTCGTGGGACCACCCCGCAACTTCCTTGTACACAGACCATTACGAACTGACGATGCTGCAGGCGGCACTCCACTCGGGGGCCGCGCACCGCCGTTCGGTATTCGAGGCATTCGCCCGCCGCCTCCCCGACGGACGCCGGTACGGCGTGGTCGGCGGGACCGGACGCCTGCTCGAGGGGATCGCCAATTTCCGGTTCGGGGACGCCGAGCTTGAATTCCTGGCGAAGAACAAGGTGGTCAACCCGGAAACACTGGATTACCTCGCCAACTACAAATTCAGCGGAGACATCTGGGGTTACGCGGAGGGAGACGCCTATTTCCCCAACTCCCCCATCCTCATTGTTGAATCAACGTTCGCCGAAGCCTGCATCCTGGAGACCTACATCCTCTCGGTCCTCAACCACGACAGCGCCATCGCCTCGGCCGCCTCGAGGATGACCTCGGCGGCCGGGAACCGCCCGTGCATCGAGATGGGCTCCCGGCGCACCCAGGAGGAATCGGCGACGGCGGCAGCACGTGCCGCTGTCATCGCCGGCTTTGCCAGCACCTCCAACCTGGAAGCCGGCAGGCGCTACGGGATCAAGACCGTGGGCACGGCGGCCCACTCCTTCACGCTTCTTCACGACACCGAGCGGGAGGCCTTCGAGGCCCAGATCGCGGCTTTCGGCCCGGGAACATCCCTGCTGGTGGATACCTACGACGTCGAGACGGCGGTCCGCACCGCCGTCGAGCTCGCGGGCGACAAACTGGGCGCCGTGCGCCTGGACTCCGGAGACCTCGTGGCGCAGGCCCAGTGGGTCCGGCAATTGCTGGATGACCTGGGGAACGTCAACACCCGGATCGTGGTGACCTCCGATCTGGACGAGTACGCCATTGCCGCCCTCCAGTCCGCACCCGTGGACTCCTACGGTGTGGGCACCTCGCTGGTCACCGGTTCCGGAGCACCCACGGCAAGCATGGTCTACAAATTGGTCAGCCGCACCAACGACGCCGGCGAGTTCATTTCGGTTGCGAAAGCCGCCAAGAACAAGACCAGCGTGGGCGGACGCAAATATGCGCTGCGCAAACTCAATGAACGCGGCAAGGCAACGCAGGAGGTCGTGGGCATCGGACACAGGCCCGAGGATGACGGAAACGACCGTTCGCTCCTGCAGCAGTTCGTGAAAAACGGCGAGGTCCTCCCCGGCTGGACAGGTCCTGAAGGCGTCATCCGGGCCAAGGAGCGCCATGCCGCCAGCATGGCTGAACTGCCCCCCGTCGTGAACCGGCTGCAGCGTGGCGAAGCAGCGATCCCCACCGTGTACGAGGAGAACTGATGTCCAAGGCACTGATCATCGTCGACGTCCAGAACGACTTCTGCGAGGGCGGCTCACTGGCTGTTAATGGCGGAGCCGCAGTGGCGGCCGCCATCAGCGAATACCTTGACGCGAACCAGCAGCAGTACGACCACATTGTGGCAACGCAGGACTGGCACATCGAGCCCGGCGACCATTTCTCCGATACTCCGGACATGGTGGACTCCTGGCCACCGCACTGCCGCGCGCGGACCAAGGGCGCCGAAATCCACGAGGACCTCGACCCCGAATTCATCCAAGCGTATTTCCGGAAGGGGCAGTACACCGCCGCCTATTCCGGATTCGAGGGAGTGCTCGCCCCGGAAGACGACGTTCCTTCCGGTGACTTGAAAGCGGGACAGGCGGTCACTGAAGTGCTGGATGAGGACGCGATCGGCCTGGATGACTGGTTGCAAAGCCACGATGTGGAAGACGTGGTGGTGGTAGGACTGGCCACCGATTACTGCGTCCGGGCCACGGCATTGGATGCCGTGCAGGCGGGGTACAACACCACGGTCATTGCGGAGCTGACAGCGGGGATAGCCGAGGACCCGGAGGAGGTCTTCGAGGAACTGGAAGCCGCAGGGGTCGAAGTCGAACGCCCCTGACGCTCTATCACATCCCACCCCACCTCCCCCAACGCTCCATCACATCCCACCTCCCCCAACGCCCTATCACCGGCCTATCAGCTGTCAGACGACGAAACGCTCCCCTTTTGGGGTGCGTTTCGTTCATTTTCTTGAAGGCACCAGTGATAGAGGAAACCCCCCAACACGTCGGGACGTGATAGAGGAAGGGCCCCAACCCGTCGGGACGTGATAGAGGAAGCGCCGGGCGGGCTACTTGCGTCCGATGAACCAGTCCTGGAGCTTGCGCAGGCGAGCCTGAAGCTGTTCTTCGTTCGCTTGCGCCACGGCCGGGCCGCCACACAATTCCCGCAGCTTTGTGTGCACCACGCCATGGGGGGTTCCGGTCCGCGCGGACCAGGCGGAGACATTCTTGGCCAATTCGTTCCGCAGATCCATCAGCATGCGGTGATCCGGTATGGCGGGGGCTGCTTCCGCTGCCGGAGCCTTCCGATTCCTGCGCGACTGCTGTTCGTGCTGGCGCTGGCGGAGGAGCATGCCCACCTGGTCGGCGTCGAGGAGCCCCGGTATGCCCAGAAAGTCGAGCTCCTCGTCCGAACCGATGTCTCCCCCGGTGCCGAACTCGCCGCCGTCGAACAGCACACGGTCAAACGAGGCCTGGGAGTCCAGGGCCTCGAACTTCCCCTTGGTGAGTTCGTCAGAGGCCTTATCCTCACGGTTGGCCTCCGCCATGAGGTTTTCCTCAGGGTTGAAAAGGCCGTCGTCGTCCTTCTCCGGCCGGTCAAGCGCGTGGTCCCGTTCGGCCTCCATCGAGTTCGCGAGGACCATCAGCGGCGGTACGGACGGCAGGAAGACCGACGCCGTCTCGCCCCGCTTGCGGGCACGCACGAAGCGACCTACTGCCTGGGCGAAAAAGAGCGGCGTGGACGTTGACGTCGCATAGACACCCACCGCCAGGCGGGGAACGTCGACGCCTTCCGACACCATGCGGACCGCAACCATCCATCGCTGGTTTCCTGCGGAGAATTCCTCGATCTTGCTCGATGCCTTGGAATCATCGGAAAGGATCACCGTGGGCGATTCGCCGGTGATCTTCTTCAACTGCCCGGCGTAAGCGCGCGCATCCTCGTGGTCCGTGGCAATGACCAGCGCCCCGGCGTCGGGAACGGTCCGGCGGACCTCGCTCAAGCGTTTGTCAGCCGCAGCGAGGACAGCAGGAATCCATTCACCTGCCGGGTTCAGTGCTGTTCGCCATGCCTGGGACGTGATGTCCTTAGTGACCGCCGCTTCGCCGAGCGAGGCCGCCATCTCATCACCGGCACTGGTGCGCCAGCGCATCTGGCCCGAGTAGGCCATGAAGAGTACCGGACGCACCACGTGGTCGCGGAGTGCGTCACCGTACCCGTAGGTGTAGTCGGCCTTGGAACGCCTGATTCCGTCCCGGTCCTCCGCGTACTCAACGAACGGAATCGGGGAAGTATCCGAGCGGAAGGGCGTACCCGTCAGGGACAAGCGGCGCGCGGCCGGATCAAAGGCTTCGCGAAGCCCGTCACCCCAGGACAGCGCTTCGCCACCGTGGTGGATCTCGTCCAGGATCACGAGCGTGCGTGCGGCTTCGGTCTTGGCCCGATGCAACATGGGCTTGCTGGCCACCTGGGCGTAGGTCACGGCAACACCAACGAATCCGCGGCCGTGCTGGCCATCGGAATTCTTGAAGTTGGGATCAATGGCAATTCCGACACGGGCGGCGGCATCTGCCCACTGCCTCTTCAAGTGGTCGGTCGGCGCCACGATGGTCACGCGGTTGACCACGCCGGTGTCGAGCAAAGTGGTGGCAATCCGCAGCGCGAAGGTCGTCTTACCGGCACCCGGCGTAGCAACGGCAAGGAAGTCCTTGGGGCTGCGGGTCATGTAGAGGTCCAGGGCCTCCTGCTGCCAGGCGCGCAGCTTCGGGGCGGTGCCCCACGCTGCGCGTTCCGGATAGGCGGGAGGCAGGGATGGGCCACCAAAAAGTGTTTCTGTCATGCGAGGTCCCCCAGGCAAATGGCAGCGCCCGGCGCTTCCGGCCTCACGGCCGGAACGGGGCGGCAAGCCGCTAAGCGGCAGTGATCAAAGAGGGCTTGGTGTGACTTTCCGGCCACTACTTGGAATCGCCCGGGCCGCCGTCATTGCCCGGACGGAGGCCGTCATAGATCTCCTTGCATTCCGGGCAGACAGGGAACTTCTTGGGATCACGGCCCGGCGTCCAGACCTTGCCGCAGAGGGCAATGACGGGCTCGCCGGTCATTGCCGACTCCATGATCTTTTCTTTCCGCACATAGTGCGCAAACCGCTCACGATCGCCGGGTTCCACTTCCTGGCGCGTTTCCTCGCGCTCAATGGTGGCAGTGGACGTTCCGGCTCCGGAAAGCTCTCGCATGGGGTCGTTCTCGAATGGATCCGGAGGAAGCGTAGTCATGCCATCCATCCTACCGGCTAAAGCCCCTGCCACTCCGGCTTGTTGTCGTAGGTGTGGCGATAGTAATCGGCCAACTTCAGCGAGGACGCCGCGGCTTCGTCAACCAGGATGGTGGCATGGGGGTGCATCTGAAGCACGGACGCGGCACAGATCGCCGCCACCGGCCCCTCGACGAAATCCCGCACGGCTTGGGCTTTTTGGGCACCCGTTGCCACCAGGATCACATGCTTGGCGTCCATGATGGTGCCAAGGCCTTGGGTGACCACATGGTGCGGAACTTCATCGATGTTCCTGAAGAACCTGGCGTTGTCCTTACGGGTTTGCTCAATGAGGGTCTTGATGCGGGTGCGCGAGGCAAGCGAGGAGCCGGGCTCGTTGAACCCGATGTGGCCGTCAGTCCCCACGCCCAATATCTGCAGATCCACCCCACCGGCCGCTTTGATGGCATCCTCGTACGCCTGGCAGGCGGCCACCAGATCCGCCGCGGTACCGTCCGGACTGTGGACATTCTCAGGCTTGATGTTCACGCGGTTGGTGAACTCGCGCCGAATAACCTCGCGGTAAGACTCCGGGTGACCAGCCTCAAGCCCGACGTATTCGTCCAACGCAAACCCATGGGCCTGGCTGAAGTCCAGGTTGCCGGCTTCGTAGCGTCGGGCAAGTTCGTCGTAGATGGGCAGCGGCGAAGATCCCGTGGCCAAGCCCAGCACCGCGTTGGGCTTCCTCCTGACCAGCGCCTCGATGGCGTCGGCAGCCAAAGCGCCTATCTGTTTGGTGCCGGGGAGAATGACAACTTCCATCGTCGGGCCTTTCAACGGTTGCGGATGCTAACAAACTACTCTCGAGGATATCCCATGTCCTATAACTAATCATGGTGCTGGCAGGGTTGTGACATGCGCTCACCGGTTCACGCTCAATTGCGCGAACAGTTCAGGACCACGGACGTCCAGCCATCTCCCGCCCAACCGCACACCTGTTATGAAGAGGGCGATCCCCAGCAACGGTCCTATGGCAAGGTTGACCCATCCCGCCTCCGGCCCGCCTGCGATGACTTGAACCAGTACCAATGCCAACTCGGGCAGCAGCAGGACGGCAAGGACCAGCATGCCCACGCCCTGCACCGCGAGTGTCTGGGCCACATTGCCGGGCGGCTTCTTGAACGGGCTGTCGCCGGGCAGGGGAACAGCGACGTTATAGCGGGCAGATATGACCGACGACAATCCAAGGCCGGTGAACAACGTTCCCAAAGCGAGCCCCAGAAGATTCGGGAGCCAGATCCAGTCTCCGGTGACGGCGATAGGGCCAATGGTGAAGACCAGGACTACGGGCAAGGAAATAACAAGGCAAGCCAGCGCGCGGCCCAGTCGGTCATCCACGCCACGGACCCCGGAAGCCAGGTGCAAGGCAAAAGCCGTGTTGTCGTAGGAGACATCGGCGGAAATGGACCAAGCCATCATGAACGCCGTCAGCGGGCCGAGGATCATCAGCATGCCATAGCTGCCCGTCTGGCTTCCGCTGAAGAAGAAGATCACCGGAAGCAGCGGTATCACCACCAAGGAGCCGGCGTATCGCGGGTCCTTCAACCAGTACACCAGTGCCCTCGCGGCCACCGCTCCGGCGGGCGTGCCGGGAAGCACCCCGAACAGGCCGAGTTTGCCGCCCTTCTTTGCGGAGCCGCCGGAATACGGAGGCGTGACCAGCGCCCGCTGCAACAGGACGTGCCAGCACCACAGCAACAACGCAAGGGTGGACAGGGCAACGACGGCCTTAAGTCCTGCAGCCGCGAAGTTCCCGGCTTCCAGGTCGCCGCCAAGGGACCATGCCGCACCCAACGGCGTCCAGGACACAGAGCGGGCAAGTGCCTGCAGGTAATCCCCACTGCCACGGATGCCCTCCACGATCCCCATCATGATGGGCCCCAAAAGCACCAGGGGAATGAAGACGATGATGCTGCTAACGTCCTTGAACCGGCGCGAAGACGCCAGCCCGGCCGTCGCCGTCGTGACGACCTTGGACAGCACTATGCACGTCAGGGCACCCAGGAGAGCACCGATCAAGGCTCCCACGGCAGCCGGAAAACTCCGGGACCATGTCCCTACCGTGCCCAGGGCTGCCAACAGTGTTGCCAGTCCCGGTATCCCGATGAACCCGGCCAATGCCAGGCCCGCGAGCAATTGCCTTGGCGGTATGGCGTAACTGCTGAACCGCGCCGGATCCAGCGTCATGTCCGCAGCGGAAGCCACCAGCGGGATGATTCCCCAGCCGAGGATGGCCGCCGCACCTCCCAACACCACCACGGTGTGGGCAATCCCGGCATCAGCCCAGCGAAGTGCAATCAGGCCTCCGATAAGGAGCGACAGCATGCCGAGGGCATAAAGCAGGCCAAGGCCCATACCAATCAATTGAAGCGGGCTGCGTCTAAAGCCGTTCAGCAGCAGCCGCCACTTGAGCCTCAGAAGGTGCGCAACCATTCGAGCCCCTCCGTCCGGTGACCGCCACCCACAAGCTGGACAAAGCGTTCTTCCAGGGTGGAGCCTGCGCGGACCTCGTCCACGGAACCGGCAGCCAGGACCCGGCCACCGGCAACCACGGCTACGTGGCTGCACATGCGCTGCACGAGGTCCATGACGTGGCTGGAGACGATGACGGTTCCCCCGGAGGCTACATAGCCGTCCAGGATTCCCCTGATGTTGGCCGCGGAAACAGGGTCCACGGACTCGAAGGGCTCGTCCAAGACGAGGAGCCGGGGCGCATGGATCAAGGCAGAGGCCAGCGCAATCTTCTTGGTCATGCCCGCTGAATAGTCCACCACCAGCGAACCCGCATCAGCTTGCAGGTCGAAGGCTGCCAGCAGCTCACCCACCCGGGACTTAACCACGTCCCGGTCCATACCGCGCAGCAGACCTGCGTAGGTCACCAATTGTTCGCCGGTGAGCCTGTCAAACAAGCGGACACCGTCCGGCAGCACTCCCATGAGCTTCTTGGCTTCCAAGGGACGCGCCCACACGTCCACCCCGTGTACCAGTGCGGTGCCGAAATCCGGACGGAGCAGTCCGGTGGCCATGGACAAGGTGGTGGTTTTGCCGGCCCCGTTGGGGCCAACCATTCCATAAAACGACCCGGCCGGAACTTCGAGGCTCACACCGTCGACGGCGATTTTGTCACCAAAGCGCTTGGCGAGTCCGCGGATGGACAACGCAGAAGGCTGCTGGACCCCGGGAGTTTGTGTCGCCCCGAATACCTCCTGCGGGTGGGCCGTTACCGACGGCTCCTGAGCGGGCAGGGACTGGCTGCTGTTTTCATGGTCTGGTTCCCTCATGCCTCCAGCCTAGCCGGGCACTGTCCGCCTCCGTCAGAGCTAAAAGCCGTGGCGCGGAATGGCCCGTTCGTATTGTGGAACCCACGAAATTTCGTGCCCGATCTCGTATGCAGCGCGCAACCACCAGTGCGGGTCGCGTAGTGCAGCGCGGGCCATGAACACGGCGTCGGCCCGCCCGTTGGCGACGATGTCTTCTGCCTGGGTGGGGCTGGTCAGCAGCCCCACAGCTCCGGTGGGAACACCGGCGTCGTGCTTTACCCGCTCGGCGAAGCCGGCCTGGTAGCCGGGCACGGCCTTGATGGACTGGTGGGCAACCGCGCCGCCGCTGGAAACGTCAACAAGGTCCACGCCGCGCTCTGCGGCCGCACGGGCGAGGCGGACCGAGGCCTCCACATCGACTCCCCCGTCGGCCCAATCCGACGCGGAGATCCGCAGGAGCAACGGCATCGAATCGGGGATCACAGCCCGGACGGCGTCCACCACGGCGAGCATGAGGCGGTTGCGGCCGGCTTCGTCCCCGCCCCACGCGTCCGAGCGGGTATTGATCAGGGGGCTCTGGAACTGGTGCAGGAGGTAGCCGTGGGCGCCATGGATCTCAACGGTGTCGAAGCCGATCGACACCGCTCGTTGCGCTGCGGCTGCAAAGTCGGCCACAACGCCAAGAATTTCTTCTTCCGTCATCGCCGCCGGCGCTGCGTAGCCGTCAAAAGCATCCGTTGTGGGCCCCACCGTTGGCCAACCACCGTCTGCAGGAGGAACGGTCCCGGATTTCCCGGAGAAGGGCCAGTAAGTAGAGGCCTTCCGCCCGGCGTGGGCCAGCTGTGCGCCGATCTTGCAGTCCACGGCCCCGTGGGCATGGACAAATCCGACGATACGCTCCCACGCAGCCGCCTGTTCGTCAGAGTACAGGCCGGCATCGCGCGGGCTGATCCGTCCGGCGGGGTTGACCGCTGCCGCCTCGCTCATGATCAGGGCCGCACCTCCGGACGCAAAGGAACCAAGATGCATCAGGTGCCAGTCGTTGGGCACCCCCTCCCCCGTCTCCGGCAGGCAGCTGTACTGGCACATGGGAGAAACCCAGCCGCGATGCGCGATGGTGAGCGAACGCAGCTGGAGCGGGCTGAACAGCGCGGAGGGCACTAGAACAACACCCTCGCCAACCCTTGCCGCGCCTTGGCAACACGTTCGTCGGATACACCCACTACCTCGAACAGCTCAAGGAGCCGAACACGGGCTGCTTCCCTTTCCTGGCCAAAGTTCCGCCCGATGAAGGCAATGATGCGGTTGAAGCCGTCCTCGATGTGCCCGCCGGACACATCAAGATCGGCGACGCCCAGCTGCGCGTGGACGTTATCAGGCTCCTGTGCGGCAAGTTCCCTGAGGCTTTCGGCATCTGCCGCGCTCAGTTTTTCCAGTCGGGCCATCAGCTCGACCTGGGCCAGGCCCGCCTTCGCATCAGCATCAGCCGGTTGTTCGAGGAGCGCCTGCTTGTAGGCCGCGGCTGCACCGGCGTAGTCGCCGGCTTCAATCGCGTGGATTGCGGCTTGGTGCAGCGGCGGAAGGGGTTCCGGCTCTGCTTCAGCACCCTGGGTGCCGTCGCCGATGCTTCCGTTCACGCCGTTGGCGGCTGCCACTTGGAGGAGTTCCTCCACAAGGCTCTTGATTTGGGCGTCGTCGGCAGGCCCTTGGAAGAGGGGAACCGGCTGGCCTTTGACCACGGCAACGGCCGTGGGAACGGCCTGTACCTGAAATGCCTGGGCAAGCTGCGGGAAGGTGTCTACGTCCGCAGCAGCGAGGACCAGCCTGCCCCCGAAGCTTTCCACGACGCGCTGCGCTGCGGCAAGCACGCCGGGCGAATCGGCCGCGTAGCGCGACCACAAAAGGAAGAGCACAGGCACCTGGGCGGACAGCTGCACCAGGTCCTGGAAATTTGTTTCCGTGGCGTCGACGCGCAGCGACGGGCCTCCGGCTGCAGCTTCTCCGTTCTCCGTGGGCTCCGGAGAGGCGGCCGCGACAGGCGGCTGCGGCGGTGCGGGAGGCCGGCGCAACGACGAGAGGTCGACGGCGCCACGAAGGTTAAGCTGACTGGCAGCGGCTGGAGTGGGACGGTATCCGGGCGAACTCATACCGACCACTCTAGCCGCTGCCATGCCGTGGGAAGGCTACTTGAAGCTGGCTCCCACGAGGCCGCGGGTCGCAGCCACGAGCTTCATCGGATCCGAGGAACCGGCCGGCGGAATGTAGACCGCCACCGACTCTGCGAAGTTCAGCGACATACCCGTCGTGGTTTCCTTGCCACCGGCAAAGACGGCTGAATCGTCTTCAAGGATCAGCTTGTCACCGGCGGCCTTGGGAGTTCCCTCGAAGGAGAAGTCCAGGCGGCCGACCACCAGGGCACCGCCGTCGGCCGTGCGAAGCACTACCGTCTGGTTGGTGACCGGGGTATGGGTGAATTTGAAGTTGGCGCTGGTACCGTTCTTGACCGTCTCCGCCTGGTACGTCAGGGCACCGGCGATGTAAGGCGAGGACTGCCCGTCAGCAAGCTTGCTGCGGTTGGGCGAGTCCGGCGTGGTCAGCATCTCACCAAGGATGCCCAAAGCTTCGTTGCCGCTGTAGGCAAGGCCCGTCTTGTCATCGGCAGCGGCAGGGGCGGTTCCTTCACGGGGCACCGGGAACGAGGGGAAGTTGGTGCCGGGCTGAAGGGGAGCCGTTCCCCACAGCTTGTAGTTCTCGCGCGGCGAGAGCTGGACCAAGGTCAGCACCTGCGGGACCACGTTGCCGTCGCCCTGGGTCAGTGCGAAGACCGTACGCGGCCAGTCGCGCTTGGTGCTGATAACACTGCTTTGCAGCTTGGTGGCGCGGACAGGCATGCGTGCCTCGTAGGCCGAAACCGCGGAACGGATCTTGTAGTTGGCCGTGCGGACCTGGAGTTCCATCATGTCCACGCGCGGTGCCAGCTTGGCGGCGTCCTTGGCGGCATCGGCTGCATCCACAGTGCTGGCCACCTGTTCGAGGATGCGCTGGAGCTGGGACTCGAGCATGACGGGTTGCGCGTCGCCGCCTTCGGCGGCCGGGGCGCTCGGGGAACCCGGGTTCGATGCCGGCACGGCCTGGGCCGCGACGGCCGTTCCGCCCACCAGCGTGGCCACGAGGGCGCCGGCAACGGCAGTGACGCGGAGGGCGGACCCTTCTGTACCTGGCGTACGACGGCGGTCGGCGCCGTCTGCGGGCGACTGCACCGGAAGAGCGGTGGTCTCTCCGCCATCACGGGGGGCATCGTCGTCGTTGTCCTTGCGGCGTGCGGCCAGTGCCCTGGCGACAAACGGCAGTGCCGCGCCGACAAGGATGATGATGATGCCCAGGACGATGAGCGGAACAGCCCACGGTGTGGTGGCGTTGTTCGGGAACGTCATGGAGATCGACGACGGCGCGGGCTTGGTTCCGTCGCTGGCTACCAGCAGCGACCACTCGCCGCCGGCCGGCGGGTTCCACGTGTAGTCGAGCTCGCCGCTGCCTTCTTCGGTGTTGACCCAAAGATCCGAACCTACCGGCGTGGGGGCCGTAGCCTCGCCGTCCTCCGCGGTGACTTCCAGCGACTTCTGGTCCTGCGATACCCCGGTGAGGGTGTTGTGGGCGGTTTCGCCCACCCAGGCTTCGACGTCGTCGGGCCGTCCCGTGGCGACGATGAAGTTTCCTTCACCTTGGATCTTGATCTTCACCGGACCCTCGTGGAGGGCAATCAACTTCTGGTCGATTACCGTCAACGGGGCAGCTTTAGTGTCACTGGGTACCGAGGCCGTCACGGTCTCGGAGGGGGCCCAGAAAGTCAGCTGGCCAATGCCGGCCAGCATCGTCAGCAGGCCCAGCAGCACCAGCGTGGCTGCAGTCTTCAAACGCACAGGATCACCTATCATCAGCGGTCGTTGAACTTCAAGGGTAACCGTTTTGTTATCAAAGAGTCAGATCGGGCCTCGGCCCCGGACACACCCGAATCCCCGTAACGGCGCTGTCAAAGCGCAAATACAGGCTCCTGATAGTGTGGCGATCATCATGGTACCCGGGCTGCTTTTAGGCCCGGAAATGCCGCCGAGATGACATAACCGTCGTTACCGAGCAAAGGAACCCGACCCGCGTGAAAGACCACTTGGACCCCCGGCCCGTCGACGGATCCGGTACGCCCGGCGTGGACGCCCCCGCCGAGGGGACCTCCGTGACGGTCCCGGTGCGGACGGGACGCTGGGCGGCTTTGGGCCGTAGGCTGCGCCAGCCCATACCCGGCGCCCGGACGCGCGTCCGGTTCGAAATGCCGCCCGAGGACGAATCCGATGACTACGCGGAGCGCTTAAAGGGAGAGGACGAAGGCAACTTCGGGGCCCCCGGCCCCAGGATGTCCTCGCAGCATCCCTTGTACGTCGGGTTCATGGGTACTGCCGGCGTCGGGGTCGCATTGCTGGTGTACTACATCGCCAGCAATACGACGCAGTTGTTGTTGTGGATCGTCACCGCACTGTTCATAGCCCTGGGGCTCGACCCCGTGGTGCGCTGGCTCGAATCCCGCAAGATTCCCCGCCCTGCCGGAATCCTCATCTCGGTATCCGTGCTGGTCCTCGCCGTCGCCGGTTTCTTCGCCACCCTGATCCCCACCATCGTGGGCCAGGTATCGGAGATTGTGCGCCAGGCTCCCGACTGGATCCGCGATTTCCTCAACTCCGACTTCTTCCGGACGGTGGACAACCAGTTTGGCCTCCGGGAGAGGATCACCACGGAACTGGACAAGTTCGGCCAAAACTCCGAGGCAGTCGGCGGAATCTTCGGCGGCGTAGTGGGCTTCGGCTCGTCCGTGGCCAACGGCCTGTTCGGCACGCTGATCGTCCTGGTGCTCAGCCTCTACTTCCTGGCCGCGCTTCCCTCCATGAAGCGGTGGGCCTACCGCCTGGCTCCGCGTTCACGCCGGCCCCGGGTCGAAGCCCTGTCGGAGGCCATCACCGATTCCGTGGGCAACTACGTCATAGGCCAGGCCTGCGTCGCACTCCTGAATGCACTGTTCGCGTTCATCGTGATGACTATCCTGGGCATCCCCTTCAGCGTCCTGCTGGCCTTTGTGGTGGCGTTGCTGGCGTTCATTCCGCTGGTCGGCGGCATGATCGCCGCCGTCGTGGTCATCTTGGTGGCACTCACCGCCGGATGGCAGACGGCCGTGATTTACGCGATCGTCTACTTTGCCTACCTGCAGTTCGAGGCATACTTCATCTCCCCGCGCATCATGCAGCGGGCCGTAGCCGTGCCGGGGGCCGTTGCCGTGATCTCCGTCATCGCCGGCGGCAGCCTCCTGGGCGTCCTGGGCGCCCTGATCGCCATCCCGACAGCGGCGGCCATCATGCTGCTGATCAAGGAAGTGTTCATCGTCCGGCAAGACCGGCACTGACGGGCACTGTCGCGCTGAGCGCTGCCGGGCCCTAACCCTGCGCTACCGGCCCCGCCCAGGTCCGCGGCAATCCGTCCGCGCCCGCACCCGCTTCCGTGACGTCGTCGACGATTTCATCCAGGACGCGCGCCGCGTACTTCTCTCCGACCCAGAGGTGCTTGGCGCCGTCGACTCCCACCAGCCGCGCTTGCGGCACCAGGCTGAAGCGCCGGGCGGCCTCGGCAGGCTGGAGGTAATCGTCATGCTCCGGGACAAGCACCGTCAGCGGTTTGCCGGCTGCAGCCCACTCCTTCAGATGCACATCGGTGGCACGGTGCAGGGGCGGCGACAACAGGATTGCCCCTTCCACCTGTGAGGCAACCGGCTCCACGGCCCCGTACATCAGCGCCAGCTCGGTTCCGAAGGACCACCCCACCAACCAGCGGTTCGGCAGCCCGCGCTCCACGGCGAAGCGGACCGCGGCTTCGACGTCGTAGCGCTCCCCGATCCCCTCTTCGAACCCGCCGTCGCTGGTACCCCGCGGGGAACTGGTGCCGCGCGTGTTGAACCGCAGGACCGCCACCCCGGAGAGCGCCGGCAAGCGGTAGGAGGCTTTGCGGTACACGTGGGAGTCCATGAATCCGCCATGGGTGGGCAGCGGGTGGAGGGTTATGAGCGTGGCCGCAATCTCCCCGGACTCCGGCAGCGCCAACTCCCCAACCAAGACTTTTCCGTCCTCTGTGGTGAACTCCACATTCTCCCGACGGGCGGGAAGCACAGTGGAAGCACGGATTTCCGATGGAGCATCCTGGGGCGTGAAGACGAAGCTGGCGGGATCGAAAGTCATGGCATCCAGCCTAAGGGAATCAGCGGTAGCGGTAGGTCCGGGTAGTCCAGCAATTGGTGTGCCAATGCCTCCGCTCGGCCAGGCCCGCAGCTTCACCGAACAGGTGGCTGTCCGACCACACCACCAGGTGCGCGATGCCGGGCATGATGGCGGTGGAGCAACCCGGGCAGATGTATTGTTTCTCCGCTTTCCGGGCGGTCATCGTCCGGACCATCCAGTCGCCGTCGGGTGCGCTTTCCCGCCTCGCGATACCTGCCCGGGCCCTTTCAAGGTCCAGATCAGGAGGCTCGCCGGCCCATTTGCTGGAACGCATGCCGGACGCGTTGCGACGGGGCCTGTTGGAGCGGGGCATGCATCCATTCTGCCCTGCCGCTGGCACCCAAGCGGTAATGTGGGGCGGGTGCGACTTGTCATAGCCCGTTGTTCTGTTGATTATGTTGGCCGCCTTAAGGCCCATCTGCCGCTGGCCACAAGGCTCCTGCTGGTGAAGGCTGACGGCTCCGTCCTGGTGCATTCCGATGGCGGCTCCTACAAGCCCTTGAACTGGATGAGCCCGCCGGCCACCCTCCGGGTTATCTCCCCGGAAGAGACCGAGGTGGAGGAAGGCGTGGTGGAGCAGTGGACGGTCCAGTCCGCTAAAACCGATGACCGCCTCATCATCAACATCTATGAACACCTCCATGACACCTCCCACGAACTGGGAGTGGACCCGGGCCTCATCAAGGACGGCGTCGAAGCCGACCTCCAGCGCCTGCTCGCCGAGCAGATCGAGACGTTGGGACCGGGCTATTCATTGATACGGCGGGAGTACTTCACGGCAATCGGGCCTGTAGACATCCTTGCCAGGGACGCCAACGGAGGCACGGTAGCCATCGAGTTGAAGCGCCGCGGCGATATTGACGGCGTGGAACAGTTGACCCGTTACCTGGAACTGCTCAACCGCGATCCGCTTCTTGCTCCCGTACGGGGCATCTTTGCCGCCCAGCAGATCAAGCCCCAAGCCAAGGTCCTGGCCAACGACCGCGGCATTGATTGCGTCACCCTGGATTATGACGCCATGCGCGGCGTGGATGACAGTGAGTCCCGGCTCTTCTGACGCCCCTTCCCGGGTGCTGTGCCGCAGGCCACTAGAATCGAAAGCATGACTGCCGCAGAGCACACTGCCCCTCCCGCGCCCAGCCTCCAGATTCTCGCGGGAACTTTGGTCACGGACGGCTCCGTCATCGAGGACGGCCTCCTGGCCATCGACGGCGACCGCATCGCTTACGCCGGACCCGCCGCCGACTTCGACGCCGAGGATTTCCCCGGCTTCGCCACCGCGATCCGGCACGGAGTGCCAACCGGCCACCTGATCCTTCCAGGCCTGGTGGATGTCCATTGCCATGGCGGAGACGGCGGGGACTTTCCCACGGGCGAGGAAGAGTCCGCCCGGAAGGCAGCCGCTTTCCTCCACCGTTCGGGAACCACCACGTTCTTGGCCAGCATGGTCACCGCTCCGCGGGAGGATCTGCTGCGCGGCATAGAGCTTTACGTGAAGCTTGCGGACGAAGGTCTTGTTGGCGGCATCCACCTCGAAGGACCCTTCCTGTCGCATGCCAGGTGCGGCGCACAGAACCCGGACTACCTGCTGGATCCGGACCTGGACCTGATGGAGGAACTGGTGTTCGCTGCCGCCGGCAAGCTCGCCACCATGACCTACGCGCCGGAACTCCCCGACGCTGCTGCCTTGGTTGACCTGATGACTTCCCACGGGGTGACCCCATCCCTGGGTCACACCGACTGCGACTACGCCGTTGCGGCCGCTTCCCTCGCCGCGGCCAAGGAAGGCCTGGAGTCGGCAGGGTTCGACGGCGTCAGCTCGCTGCCCACCGTCACCCACCTTTTCAACGGCATGCCTCCGATGCACCACCGCGCGCCGGGTCCTGTGGCCGCCTGCCTGCGGATGGCGCAGGAAGGCAAAGCGGTGGTGGAACTCATTGCCGACGACACCCACCTTGATCCCGCCATGGTGGCCACGGTCTTCCAGTTGATCGGCGCTCCGAACATCCTCCTGGTCACCGACTCCATGGCCGCTGCGGGGCTGGCGGACGGCAACTACATGCTGGGCCCGTCCCCGGTGACCGTCACCAACGGCGTTGCCACGCTGGATGCCACCGGGTCCATCGCCGGCGGAACCTCTACCCTGCTGGGTGTAGTGCGAAGGACTGTCGCCGCCGGGGTCGGCTTGCCCGAGGCCGTGTGTTCAGCCACCTCGGTACCTGCCGCCGTCCTGGGCCTTTCCGACGAGATCGGGGGTCTCCGGCGGGGGCTCCGTGCCGACGTTGTGACGACAGACCAGGAACTGGGCCTGACCGGCGTGATGCGTAATGGTGAATGGTTGTCGTGACGCCAAACGGCGCCCCGCGAATTAGGGTGTCGCGTTACCTCCTTTTTACCGAAAATTTTCGCCAAATTGCCTAAAAGACCGTTGACCTCCGGCAGCGCTCATGAAAGTGTTGTAGCAGTCTTTGTGTAGGTGGTTTTCATGCTCGCAAGACGGGTTGCGAGCGTGAAGCTCCTGCAAATCCAACTGTGCCCCAGTCGGTTTGCGGATCTTCTCGCGGAGTAACAAAGCCGGTACGAGGTGTATCGGACTGAAGTTCCATAATGAGGAGAAATACATGGCACTGGGAACCGTTAAGTGGTTCAACGCTGAAAAGGGCTTCGGCTTCATTACCCCGGATGACGCGGATGGCGACGTTTTCGTTCACTACTCCGAGATCCAGACCGGTGGTTTCAAGACCCTCGATGAGAACCAGCGCGTTCAGTTCGAGATCGGCCAGGGCGCCAAGGGCCCGCAGGCAACCGGCGTTACCGTTGTCTAATTAGCCACCGAAATCTGCCGGGGCCCGTTTTAGGACAGGCCGAACGCAGTTTCACACCAGATTGGCCCCGGTTTCGTACCGGGGCCAAGCTGTTTTAAGACAGCACCTTTAATGCCGGATATGTCCGATCTCAACAAACCTGGTCACAAACTGCGTGGAATAGCTTGCGCACCGGGAATGGGTGTTGACAATTCAACCAACCAAAGTACGCAACAGCCTTGCAGTGTGCCGCACTGATAAACCCGGAAGGTAAGCGCGGCTTAGTGCCCTTCCCATGGCCGGGAGGTGCAACGGGTCCTGGTAATACATGTAGAGCGTGCGATAGTCGGGCTGGAAGCGTGATTTGAAGGAAGCCAGGGAACGGAAGCCATAAACCGGTTCCAAAGCCTGTCCGACCAAGTCCAGGATTCCGGCCAGCCCTTCCGGCCGCTGGTCCATCTCTTCCTTCTCCCTTGCCAGTGGAGAACCTGACAGCGAAATAACCTCCACGGAATCCCTGAGATGCAGCACGGCCGAGGCGATAAGGAATTCCATGACTCCCGGGAAGGCATCGCCACGGCGCCTCATGAAGTCCAGGGTCCAGCTCACCACCCTTCCGTCGTCGTACACGGGCAGCCAGCTGGTGACTCCGTACACCAGGCCGTTTTCATCCACGGCCACGCAACACAGGACCTCGGGGTCGTCCAGCTCGTCAAGGCTGCCCAGCGTGAAGCCCATTTCAGGCACCCGCTTCTGTGCAGCCCACTCCTCGGAGACTTCGCCGACCTGCGCCCGCAGCCCGTGCGGCAGGGTCGGGTAGCTGCCCCATACCGCAGTAATTCCCATCTTGGCCGCCCTGTTGAGGGCCGTGCGCACGTTCTGCCATTCCTTGCCGCGGAACTCCAGGCCCCGGATCCTCAGCCTTGTCTCCTGGGCTACCGCCACACGCCGGAAACCCCTGGTCCGCAGCACAGGCCACAACTCCTCCGTGCACGAGTAGAGGCAAGGGACCAACGCGTGCTGCGCGCAATAATCCAGGAAAC
This sequence comes from Paenarthrobacter ureafaciens, assembly GCF_004028095.1. NCBI lineage: Bacteria > Bacillati > Actinomycetota > Actinomycetes > Micrococcales > Micrococcaceae > Paenarthrobacter > Paenarthrobacter ureafaciens. The sequence continues at coordinate 477,711 of NZ_SBHM01000006.1, forward strand.
CGAGGGCTGTATCCCTGTGGTGCTCCGACCGTCCGATGGGCCCAGCCAGGGTCAAAGCCACATTGCCGTGTTGCTGGAAGGCCACAGCCCCATGGCCGTCGTCAGTAAACCAGTACTTCCTGGGCTCCCACAGGGTCATCCATGACAGGGAGTCGCCGCCTGCTTTCACCAGTTTCCTGGCGCGTTCCCGGGACTCCCGGTCCAGGCCACCGGCGTGGTGTCCCCGGACCAGCAAAACCCACACGCCCAGCAAAGCCACCAGCCAAAAGACTGTTCCGGAGTACGAGAACAGGAAAGCTTCCAGGGCATCGCGCTCGGCAAAAACCCTCCGGTAGACCCCGGGCAGCGGAACCGGCAGGTACTGACGTGCGAGCTCGGCACCCAGACCCAGCAGGCCGCCGTCGCGCGTCATCCCGCCGGATGCGAACCATACCGCGACGTAGAGAAGCACAAGTACTCCTCCGGTGACGCCCACCACCCAGAAGATCCTGCGGCGGAGCCGCACGGAAGAGTCCACGCGGAAGTGGCCACGGTAGGCAAAGAGGAGGACAGCGAGGATCAACGGCACCAACACCAGCGGGACGATGTGCGCCACCGCTGACCCCAGCAGCCCGGTCCGGGGACGGGCGATGTTCAAGGGCATGCTCGCAAACAGTGCGAGGTAGACCGTGGACAGCGCCACCACCACCACTTGGACGCCTATGGCTATGCCCAGGGCCAGCCGACGTCCCCTGCGCATGCCGTCGGCACAGATGAGCAGCAAGGCCATGGGAACCACCGCCAAAGCCAATCCAAAAGGCCCCGTGTACCCCTGCCGGGCCAGTTCAAGGCAGGCAACATCGATGCTCCCTCCACAATTGGTCTCCAATTGGCTCAGCGTGGGCAAAGGGTTGAGGATAACGTCCCGCAGCAACGCCAGCGGACCGGACGGACCCTTCGCTACCGTCGTCAGAAGGGGTCCGACAGCGAAGATGGCAGTGGTCAACGAGAGCAGGGTCCTGACCTCGCGTGCGGTGGAACGGTGCAAATGGAGGCTGCCCTCATTGCTTTGGGCCCACCAGGCAACCACCAGGCCCACCAACGCGCCCAGGAACCCCACCACAGTTTCCGGATGCCCCACGTACAGGACCAACAGCAACGTCAAGGACAAAGCAACGGTGCGAAAACGGCGCTGCCAGAGCGCCGTGAGCTTGGCACTCGCGGCGAGGCCGGTGGCCAGGACCGCCCCGTACGGACCAATGAGCCGATGATCCACCATTGCCGAGAGCCAACCGTCGTTGACGTACTGTGCCACCTGGGTCACCAGCAGGAAGGCCGTGACACACGCGAACTGGCATCCCAAAAACAGGCCCGCGGTCCGCAGGGAGCCTAGATGGCGTTCCGAGAAGCCGAGAAAAATCAACACCATGAGCACCGCCACGATGAACGCGGGAACGTTCGTCGTGAACAGCAGGGAGGTCCAGATGGACCACCACTCCCCCGCTTTCAAACCCTCCAGGGTGACTCCGGCTATCGGCAGCAAAGACTCCGGCGGCCCGGAAAGTATACTCCCCGACAACGCGGCGACCGTGAGGAAGACAGCCACGACGAACAAGGTAAACGGTGTGGACTGCACATGCCTCACCGCTTGACGGATCACCGGTTGAAGGACACCCTGGACTGCCAGGCTCACGGGGTGAGACCCCAGCGGCCGGCAAGGAAATCGAGCGCACCTGGCATCCCGCGGACAACACTGTCCCAGGAATGCCCGGCGTGTTCAATGGAGTGGTCCTCCACGTCGAAGCCCGCGGAACGGGCAGCCTCCGCAAGCACCTGCATGTAGCCGAGGAATTCGTTGTCAGTGGCACCGGCGGTGAGGTACATACCGCTGCCTTCGTACTGTCGCTCGTGCATGAGTACCAAAGGCGTCCGGGATTCGAAAGCTGCGGCGTCGCCGTCGAACGAGTCAGCGATCGTCTTGTTTCGGTCCTTGGCAAGGGCCGGTTCCTGCTCGGCTGAAAAACCGAGCACGGAGGTGAAGAGTTCCGGATGGGCTGTACCCATTTGGACGGCGCAGGTTCCGCCGAAGGAGAAGCCTCCCACAGCCCACTGCCCGGGAGCCGTGGAGACATCCAAGGTTTTACTGATCCATGCAGGGACATCCTTGGAAAGGTAGGTATCGGCTTGGGCAATACGGCTGTCCATGCACATGGTGTTGGCATTGCCGGAGCCGTTGGGATCAACAACTATGGTCACCGGCGCGATACCGCCGTGATGCTCCGCAAACCTGTCCAGTTGCGCACGTAGCTGACCGCCCGTCAGCCAATCCGAGGGACCACCCGGCTGGCCGGAAAACAGGACCAGTACAGGAAGGCTTGGACGGGGTGACGCCAGGTAGGCAGGCGGTAGATAGATATAGGCCTCGCGCGCGTTGAAGCCTGACTCGGTGCCCGGAATGCTCGCGCGACGAAGTATGCCGCCCTCCGGCATGCCGTCGGGGGCCTTCCACGAGGTGACGGACGGACCCGGTGCGCTGCCGGGCGCTCGTTGCAGGCTGGCTTCCAGCGGCTGGATCCGGGCGACAGCCGTGCCCAAAAGGTCGGCCACCGTGTTGTTGAGTCCGAAGTATTGATTCACTTGGACCGCGCTCAGGAGAATCACGCCCAAGGCAGCCAGGACACTTCCCGCGCGTCCTTTCCACGAAGAATGCCGAAGCCGTACTGCACACAGCAAGACGGCCGCCACTCCGGGCGCGGACCACGCCAGCACCTCAAAGGGAAGATTTTCGGAGAAGGTGGCCAGGAGGTCGACAAGAACCCAGTGCACCAGGGCCAGGATAACGACAGCCAGGACAGCTGCTCCGAGCACGACGACGGGCCACGTACGTTGCCGGCGCCACAGGAGGACTATTCCACCGGCAAGGCCGCACAACCATGCAAACCAGAAGAACGGACCATCCACGAGGCGGAGGTCGGACAGGAAGTCCATGCTTCTATCGCCAGGTGCCGACGCCGATGACCGGACCGGCCTCCAGCCAGGAAGAAAGCCCCGCGTAGGCTTCGAACTTCATGGCCAGCAGGAACTTCTTGCCCTCGTACTGAAGCTCGACCACCACCACATCGGGTTGTACTTGGACAAGCTCTTCTTCAGTGGGCTTGCGCCTGCCAAGAAGCTCAAGCGAGCTGCGCTTGAAACGGTACTTAGGTACCACGCTGAGGGACATTAAACGGAACCACTCGAGTTCCATGTCCTGATAACGACAAACCCCCATCTGCCAGCTGTTTCCAGCAATGCAAATGGAGGCGTCGACCGTGCCCAGGGCGCGCCGCAGATTGAAGCGGCGCACCCCGAAAAGGCACAGTGAAAAAACAAGCAACGCAAACGCCGCTGCCAAGGCGATGAACGGAATAAGGGAATCGTCCATCAAGGTCTAGCTATCGGATCCCCGCTGTAGCCGCTTCGCCCAAGTTGGCGTTGTCAGCAACAATGACCACACGATCGTTGTCGACGGAGAAGAACCCGCCGTCGACCACTACCGCAATCCGGTCACCGGAAACCGGCTGGATTGCCAACTCGCCCTCAGCCAAAATGGCCAGAAGGGGCGAGTGGCCCGGCAGGATTCCGATTTCACCATCGCTGGTGCGAGCCTTCACCATCTTGGCCGCGCCGGACCACACGAAGTGGTCCTCCGCGACAATCTCAACCTCAAGCTCAGCCATATTACTTGGTCTGTTCCTGGATCTTGGCCCAGTTGCGCTCGACGTCATCCAGGCCGCCGACGTTGAAGAACGCCTGCTCTGCGATGTGGTCCAGCTCGCCGTCGCAGATGGCGGTGAAGCCTTCGACCGTGTCCTTGATGGAAACGGTGGAGCCCTCGACGCCGGTGAACTGCTTGGCGGTGTAGGTGTTCTGGGAGAGGAACTGCTGGATACGGCGTGCACGCGACACGACGATCTTGTCCTCTTCGGACAGTTCGTCAACACCGAGGATGGCGATGATGTCCTGGAGTTCCTTGTTCTTCTGCAGGATCTGCTTAACACGAACAGCCGTGTTGTAGTGGTCCTTGCCGATGTACTGCGGGTCCAGAATACGGGACGTGGACGTCAGCGGATCGACAGCCGGGTACAGGCCACGGGATGCGATTTCACGGGAAAGTTCCGTGGTGGCATCCAAGTGGGCGAACGTCGTTGCCGGAGCCGGGTCCGTGTAGTCGTCAGCGGGCACGTAAATTGCCTGCATGGACGTGATCGAGTGGCCCTTGGTGGACGTAATGCGCTCCTGGAGCAGACCCATCTCGTCAGCAAGGTTGGGCTGGTAGCCCACGGCGGACGGCATACGGCCGAGCAGCGTGGAAACTTCCGAACCTGCCTGCGTGAAGCGGAAGATGTTGTCGATGAAGAGCAGCACGTCCTGGTTCTGGACATCGCGGAAGTACTCCGCCATCGTGAGCGCAGACAGTGCGACCCTCAAGCGCGTTCCCGGCGGCTCATCCATCTGGCCGAAGACAAGGGCGGTGTCCTTGAGGACGCCTGCCTCTTCCATTTCAACCCAGAGGTCGTTACCTTCACGCGTACGCTCGCCAACACCGGCGAATACCGAGGTACCACCGAAGTTACGGGCAACACGGGTGATCATTTCCTGGATCAGAACGGTCTTGCCCACACCGGCGCCACCGAACAGACCAATCTTTCCACCCTTGATGTAGGGGGTCAGGAGGTCGATGACCTTGATGCCGGTTTCGAGCATCTCCGTGGAGCCCTCGAGCGAAGCGAAGCTCGGAGCCTTGCGGTGGATCGGCCAGTAGGCGTCCGCCTTGATTTCCGACTCGTCGACGTCAAGCGGCTTGCCGAGGACGTTGAAGATGTGGCCCTTGACTCCGTCGCCAACGGGCACGGAGATCGGAGCGCCGGTGTCCTGGACAGTGGTGCCGCGGACGAGGCCGTCGGTTGCCTGCAGGGAGATGGCGCGGACGAGGTTGTCACCCAGGTGCTGGGAGGTCTCGAACGTGATGGTCTTGGTCTGGCCGTTGAGGGTAACCTCGGTGGTCAGCGCGTTGTAGATCTCGGGGATTGCGTCAGCCGGGAATTCGACGTCGACAACCGGACCAATAACACGGGCAATACGACCGGTTGCACCGGCCGTTGCTACGTGTTCGGTAGCAGTGGCAGTCATCTCTCTCACTTCACTCAGTAGATGGCGTGGGTTAAGTTTATCTGTTTGGTGCAGGTGCGGCTTCGGGCCGCATCCCTACCGGCTAGGACGCGAGGGCGTCTGCGCCGGCCACGATCTCGGAAAGCTCCTGCGTGATTTCGGCCTGACGGGCCGTGTTGCGAAGGCGCGTGTACTTCTTGATCAGTTCCGTTGCGTTGTCACCGGCCGACTTCATGGCGCGCTGGCGGGCTGCGAGCTCGGAAGCTGCGGCCTGCAGCATGGCTGCGAAGATGCGGGATTCGATGTAACGCGGAAGCAGGGCATCAAGGACCTGCTCGGTTTCCGGTTCAAATTCGTACAGCGGCAGCAGCTCGGACTCCGAGGCTGCTTCCTCTTCCACGACCTCGAGCGGGAGCAGACGGATGACCGTCGGCTCCTGCGTCACCATGGACTTGAAGCGGGTGTAGACGACGTGGATCTCGTCCACGCCTCCCTCTTCATACGCGGTGGCGAAGTCTTCGAGGAGGGCAGCACCGATTTCACGGGCGGTCCCGAATTCCGGCGCATCCGTGCCGCCGGTCCAAACGCGGGCGTATTCACGGTTGCGGAATTCGAAGTAAGCCTGCGCCTTGCGGCCGACCAGGTAAGACTTGATTTCCTTGCCTTCTTCGCGAAGCAGCTCGGTGAGGCCTTCGGCCTGCTTGAGCACGCTGGCGGAGTAGGATCCTGCAAGGCCACGGTCCGAGGTGATAACCAGGACTGCGGCCCGACGGATCTGCTCCGGCTCGGTGGTCAGCGGGTGGTCGATTTCGCTCTGAGTCGCGACAGCAGAAACGGCGCGGGTGATGGCGTTCGCGTACGGCAGTGAAGCTGCTACGCGGGCACGGGCCTTGCCAATGCGCGAGGTAGCGATCAGTTCCATCGCCTTGAAGATCTTGCGCATCGACGTCGTCGAGCTGATCTTCTGACGGTAGACCCGGATCTGGGCTCCCATACTTATCCTTTCCTAAGTTCCCGACGTACTGCCCTGCCGGGACCCTTGCGGACCCCGGCAGAGCAGGTCATCGAAACTAGCGCTTCTGCTTGACGATCTTTTCCTGGTCGACGTCGCCGCCCGAGATCGCTTCGTACTCTTCGTGGCCGGCACCAACCAGACGGTTGTCGCCTTCACCGAAGAAGCCCTTCTTGAAGGAAACGATGGCTTCCTTCAGCGCTGCGGTGGTGTCGTCATCCAGGACGTTGGTCTGGGCCAGCGTGGTCAGGATGGAGGACTGGTGCCTCAGGTGCTCCAGGAACTCGGCTTCGAAGCGGCTGATGTCCTCAACCGGAACGTCGTCCAGGTAACCGTTGGTACCGGCCCAGATGGAGACAACTTGGTCCTCGACCGGGAACGGCGAGTACTGGCCCTGCTTGAGGAGCTCCATCAGACGTGCGCCACGGGTCAGCTGCTGACGGGAAGCAGCGTCAAGGTCCGAGGCGAACATGGCGAATGCCTGCATGTCGCGGTACTGCGCCAGGTCCAGCTTCAAGGTACCGGAGACCTTCTTCATGGACTTGACCTGTGCCGAACCACCCACGCGGGAGACGGACACACCAACGTCAACAGCGGGACGCTGGTTGGCGTTGAAGAGGTCCGACTGGAGGAAGATCTGGCCATCGGTGATGGAGATCACGTTGGTCGGGATGTAGGCGGAAACGTCATTCGCCTTGGTCTCGACGATCGGAAGACCGGTCATGGAGCCTGCGCCCAACTCGTCGGAGAGCTTTGCACAACGCTCCAGCAGACGGGAGTGCAAGTAGAAGACGTCACCCGGGTATGCTTCACGTCCCGGCGGACGGCGCAGCAAGAGGGACACGGCGCGGTAAGCTTCGGCCTGCTTGGACAGGTCATCGAAGATCACCAGGACGTGCTTGCCGCCGTACATCCAGTGCTGGCCAATGGCCGAACCTGCGTACGGTGCCAGGTACTTGAAGCCGGCCGGGTCAGATGCCGGGGAAGCCACGATGGTGGTGTACTCCAGTGCACCGTGGTCTTCGAGCGTCTGACGGACGGCAGCGATGGTGGAAGCCTTCTGGCCGACACCGACGTAAACGCAGCGAACCTGCTTGTTGACATCGCCGGAAGCCCAGTTGGCCTTCTGGTTGATGATGGTGTCAACGGCGATTGCGGTCTTGCCGGTCTGGCGGTCACCAATGATCAGCTGACGCTGGCCACGGCCGATCGGGATCATGGCGTCGATAGCCTTGAGGCCGGTCTGCATCGGTTCGTGAACCGACTTGCGCTCGGTTACGCCCGGAGCCTGGAGCTCCAGGGCGCGGGTGGCTTCGGCCTTGATCTCGCCGAGGTCGTCAATGGGCTGGCCCAGGGGGTCAACCACACGGCCCAGGAAGGCGTCGCCAACGGGCACGGACAGGATCTCACCGGTGCGGTGAACTTCCTGGCCTTCTTCAATTCCGGTGAAGTCACCGAGTACGATCACACCGATTTCGCGGACGTCGAGGTTCTGGGCGAGGCCCAGGGTGCCGTCTTCGAAGCGAAGCAGCTCGTTCGCCATGACCGAGGGAAGACCCTCAACACGGGCGATGCCGTCACTGGCGGTGGTCACGCGACCAACCTCTACGCGCTCTGCGTTACCGGGTTCGTAGGACGCCGCGAACTCGTTCAACGCATTACGGACGTCGTCGGCGTTGATGGTCAATTCGGCCATCTGCAGTCCCTGCTCTCCTGTTTTCGTGATCATCGTTGCTCACGATGACCGGGTTTTATATCAGTTAGTTGTGCTTTGCCTGGTTAGCCGGCGAGCTGGCGGCGGAGTTCGGTCAGGCGGGCGATAACGGAAGCGTCCAGCACTTCGTCTCCCACCTGTACCCGGATTCCGCCGATCAGCGATGGTTCAACGTTGACGTTGACCTTCAGTTCGCGGCCGTACAGCGCGTTCAGCCCGGCCTGCAGTCGGCTGGCCTGCGTTTCCGTCAACGGACGGGTAACGCTGACGGTTGCAATCCAGCGCTGCTGACGCTTGGCTGCAAGCTTCGCGAAGGATTCGACGAGCTTGCTCGGCTTAACACCGCGCGGCGCCGTAACGGCCTGGCCGATGAGGACCTTGGCCTCCTCGCTGATGCCTGGAAGCAGCTTCCCGACAAGTGCGAGCTTGGCTGCGTCCGTTGCCTGCGGCTCAGACAAGGCACGTTGTACTTCGTGGCTGGAAGCGACAACCTGGTTGAAGGCAAACAGATCGTTTTCCAGCTCTTCCAGCCCCGTGATTCCGGAGGCAGAAACGGCCGACTTCTTTTCAGCTACGGCAATGACGACCGTGGCGGCAAGCGTCTCGAGTGCATCGCCGATATCACGAGCAGATGCCCAGCGTGAGCTGGCCAGTCCGCCTGCGATCTCAGCAGCATCAGCGGAGACTTTTCCGCCAACCAGCTGCTTGACCAGCGCCGACTTCTCGTCTCCGCTGCGGGACGGATCAGTCAGGGCGCGGCGCAAGCCAGCCGAGCTGTCCACCGTTCCCAGGATTCCGAAGAGGTCCTTAGCCAACTGCAGCGAGGCCAGAGGAAGCTTGGCTTCCAAGTCCGCCAGCGCCGTGGTCAGCGATTCGCTCGATATACCTGCCATTAGCTAGCTGCACCTGCGTTCTGGGTCTCCAGATCAGCCAGGAAGCGGTCAACAACGCGCGCGGCACGCTCGTCATCCGTCAGTGCTTCACCAACAATGCGACCTGCCAGCGTGGTAGCCAATGTGCCGACCTCGGAGCGGAGGGACACAACAGCAGCTGCGCGCTCCGACTCGATGGCTGCGTGTGCCTGCTCGGTAATGCGTGCAGACTCGGCAGCTGCCTTTGCCTTCAGGTCCGCCAGGATCTGGGCACCTTCGGCGCGTGCTTCCTCGCGGATGCGGTTGGCCTCGGCACGGGCATCGGTGAGCTGCTGCTTGTACTCCTCAAGAGCTGCGGAAGCCTCGGCCTGGGCCTGCTCCGCCTTTGCGATGCCACCTTCGATCGCTTCGGCGCGCTCAGCGAACGTCTTCTCGAACATCGGGACAATGAACTTGACCACGATGAACAGAAGGACTGCGAAGCCGACGAGGACAACGCCCATTTCCCAGACGTTGGGAACGAGCGGGTTTGCCTCTTCGCCTTCAGTGGCGGCTGAGATGATCAGCTGATTCATATTTCACCCGTCCTATCTACTCGGTTGCGGAATTCGCTGTTCTGAAGTTGAAACTAGAGAACGAAAGCGAAGACGAGGCCGAGGATGGCAAGAGCTTCGGTCAGTGCCAGACCAAGGAATGCGATCGGCTGCAGCACGCGCTGAGCTTCCGGCTGACGAGCAACACCGTTGATGTAAGCCGCGAACACGAGACCCACACCGATACCACCGCCGATTGCGGACAGACCGTAACCTACGAGGTTGAGATTGCCTTCCATTTTTTTCCTTTCAAGATGCCACCCGTGTGGCAGGTTGTTTGGTTTACTTCAATCCCCATCAGGGGAAGACTGTGTGCCTTAGTGGCTGTCGGCGTGCAGGGCGCCTTCGATGTAGATCGCGGTCAGCAGGGTGAACACGTAAGCCTGCAGCGCCATGATCAGTGCTTCGAGCATGTACATGGCGATCGCGCCGACGAGCACCAGGACCGAGGTTCCCTTGAGCAGGATGTTCTCCTGCATGACGAGGAACTCGATGCCGGAGCCGGCGAGCATGACGATGAGGTGGCCGGCCAGCATGGTGGCAAACAGACGGAGGCTGTGCGTTACCGGGCGGACCAGGAAGTTGGAGATGATTTCGATCGGTACGACGATCGGGAGGATGTACCACGGCACGCCCGAAGGAACGGTCGCAAGCTTGAAGTACTTCAGGCCGTTCTTCTTGATGCCGATGATGATCCAGGTGAAGTACACGATGCCCGCGAGGACGTAGGCGCCGCCGACGTGGGAGAAGCTCGGGAGCTGGATGACGGGAATGGCGCCGTAGATGTTGTTCACCAGGATGAAGAAGAACAAGCTGAACAGCAGGGGCACGTACTTGATGAAGTCTTTGCCGCCGATGATGTCCTTGGCGATGCTGTTACGGACGAAGCCGTAGGCCATCTCGCCTGCGAACTGCAGCTTGCCGGGGACCAGCTGCTGCTTCCGCGCGGCGGCCACAAAGAAGGCGGCGATAATGACGACCGACAGGATCACCAGCAGCATTTGCTTGGAGAAGCCGTCCGCAGCACCCCAAGGCAGGATTGCCGGCAGGTGCATTTCTTCGATTCCGGGTGGGGTGAAGGACCCCGAATCCTGGGCTGGGAGCGCAAGCGCGATCAACGCGTTTCCTCTCTGCTGTGTCCATCATTGGGCATTGGGCGGAAAGCGGACACACTCAATGCATCCCCATTCCATGTGAAATTATTTGGCATTACTGTTCCCGTCCTTGGACGGACCGCGGTCTGCGCTACTCTCGCCAGCAGAAGTGCGTTGCTTGGTGAGGCCGTGCATATGGGAAAGATAGAACCCTCCTGCGGCTCCAAGCAGAGCGCCAAGGAGCACAATCCAGCGGGTCCCCCACAGATTATCCAGTCCCCAGCCTATCAAACTCCAGACAATGATCCCGCCAATGATGTAGCTGAAGACCGCGATGCCGGCGTTGTATCCGCCGTCGTTCGAGGCTTCCGCCGGGTCACCGGCGTCATGGGAAACGGATGAGGTGTTGTCCGGAGAGGGCTTGCGCTTACGCAGTGGCATCCGGGCCGCCCTTCGGTTCTGTGGGGTCGTTGAAAATCTGCAGGCGTGCCTTGCTGAATCCGTAGAGTTCTGCAGCCTGCCATGCCACTACGCCCACGACGGCCCCGATGAGGAACCAGCGGCCGATGATCCAGTCAGGCCTGCCGAGGGCAAAAAGCACCACGGCGAAGCCCACGACCTTGACGAAATACGTCGCAACAAAAAGGCCAATGGCGCCGGAAGGATTTGCGCGGCCGACGAAGTGCCCTATCAGGAGGCTGATGGCGAAGAAGAGCATCACCAGCAAGGCACCGGCCGCCGTCGAAAGCGCGCCTTGCCCGCCGTCGATCATTGCTGCCACAACCAACGTCACGGCGGCAGCGATGCCGGAAGCCAGGGAGCTCAGCACCAGCAACCGAAGCCAAAGAGAGGAGATCCCACCAAAAATTCCATCGCCGCGGCGGCCGGAGGCATGTCCGGATCGGGCGTTGGATGTCATGGGGAAACCAATCCTTGTGGCAGGGAGCCAGATTCTCAAAGCGGGGATACGGGCGAGTGACTGTCCGCACCAAGAATTCTACATGAGATAGAACTTCGGCCCTAACCGGACGTCATGGACTACTCCCCCGGCCGGGCCGTATGACGGGTAAAGTAGGGCCACGCGGTAATGGCCGCCATGACCAGGGCCGCAACGATGTCCACGATCAGGACGATCTGCCAGGGAAAGACGGCGAATGCCACGCCGCCGAAAGCAAGAATGCAGGTCCAGACGTAAAGCATCACGACGGCGGTGCGGTGCGAGTAGCCGAGGTCCACCAGCTTGTGGTGGAGGTGCCCGCGGTCTGCAGACCACGGCGATTGGCCGCGGGCCGTCCTGCGCACCACGGCCATGCCGAAATCAAGCAGCGGCAATGACAGCACGGCGAACGGCAACAGGATCGGAATGATGGTCGGAATACCGTTGGCCCGGTCATAGAGGCCGGACTCGATCTGTCCGGTGGCCACGACGCCGGCAGAGGCCATCAGGAGCCCGATCAGCATCGCCCCGGAGTCGCCCATGAAGATCTTCGCCGGGAACCAGTTATGCGGGAGGAAGCCGATGCAGCTGCCCACCAGGATGGCCATCAGGAGCGTTGCCAGATCGGAGTTGTCGGTGGAGGGGTTGTTCCGGTGGACCCAGTACGCGGTGAGGAAGAAGGCGCCCCCGCCGATCGTCGCTACTCCGGCGGCAAGGCCGTCCAGTCCGTCGATGAAATTCACCGCGTTCATGGTGGTGACGATCAGTCCGGCCGTCAGGGCGATCTGGACGAGTTCGGACTGGATGAAGACCGGTTCCGGAATGAAGGGAACCACGGACATGCGGACGCCCCAGATGGCCACGATCAAAGCGGCCGCGGCCTGGCCCAGCAGCTTGATCCACCAGCGGATGTCCAGGATGTCATCGGCAACTCCGACCGCCACGATGACCACCGCGCCGGCCAGGATCCCCCACGGGGCATCGTTCTGCCGGAAAATGTCCTTGACGAAGAAGGAGTTACCGGCCACCACCAGGGCAGCGAAGAACCCCGCAAAAATCCCCAGGCCCCCCAGCTTGGAGATCAGCGCCGAGTGCATGTCCCTGCTGCGGATGGGCTGGTACAGGCGAAGCTTATTGCCCAGGACCCGCGCACCCCAGGTGCCCGCGTAGGCCACCACGGCAGCCGTGAGGGCCATCAGCAGGTACATAATCATGATGCGGCTCCGGAACGCAGCGTCATCGACGCCGGAAAATGGTGGGGTTCGGGGCAGCTCGGTGTGGGGATTGCTGTCTTTGGATAAATGGAACTACTCCGTCGCCATGCCTGCACCGGCTGTGCCGAATGTTGCTGGTTTTACGTGGACTCTAGTAGACGATACTAATGCCAACGGCTCCGGGCGTCGGCGTGACGCAGCCGGAACCTGGTGACTTTTCGGGGATCGCCCGCGGCGCTGTTCCCTTAGCGGGGGCCGCGCTGGAGGTCCTGTTGGACGTCCCGCAGCGGGTAGATTCCCGCAAGCACCGACGCGTTGGAGCGCGGCGGCCTGTAGCTGTCGCGAACGCCCTTGGCGAACCCGCCCAACAGCATCCTGCGGTTGGGCGATGACGCGATGGTGCGTGCCCAGTTGCGCAGCGAAGCTCCGGTGAACAAGACCTTCTCCCACGGAGTCAAGGCATTCGACCGGGTATAGACCCACAGCTTGTTCCGGACCTCGTAGTAGAAGCGGGGACCTGGATCTGCTCCGGCGTCCCCGAACACCTTGGTGTGATGGTTGGCCACGGACGCGCCGCTGGCGAGGGCCACGCCGTGCCGTGAGATGCGCGCCGTGAACTCAAGATCGTCATTCCAGATGAAGTAGTCCGCAATGGGCAGCCCGTGCCGCCTGATCTCTTCGGCCCGGATCAAGACGGAGACAAACGACGCACTGCGGATCTGCGTCGCCCCGACGCGGGATGCTGCGGCGCGCGCGGCTTCACTGGCACCGATGCGGGGCCGCATCCGGTTCATGGGATGGTCGCGACCGTCGGTCCAGACCACGCGGCTCGCGATGAAGGCAGGGAGTACTCCCGTCGCGGCGCCGTAGCCTTCGGAGACATCCAGGGCTTCCCGGAGTGCGTTGGCCTGCGGCTCAGTGTCGTCATCCATGATCCAGACGTGGTCCGCAGCGTGGTCGAGGACGGCGCGCTCCATGCCAACAACGAACCCTCCGGCGCCGCCGACGTTGCTGTTCAACGTCACAAGGTCCGTCTTCAAGGGCCCGCCGTAGGCGCGCAGGTATTCTGCGGTTCCGTCCGTCGAAGCATTGTCCACAATGACGACGACGTCGGGCACTTGGGTGCCGGCAGCGATACCCGCCAACGTTGTCTCAAGGAGCTCTCGCCGGTTATAGGTGACCACGACGGCCACCACAACGGGATTAGACATTACTTCCCTTCGCTCGGGGACGGTTGGAAGCGGCGGCGCAGCAAGATGCCTGCCAACTTCCACGGTTCGACAAATACGCGGTAGGCCACCCGTCCGGGATGCAGGACGAGCCGCCACGCCCACTCGAGCCCCAAGCGGCCCAGCCAGCGCGGCGCGAGCTTTTGAACACCCGCCACCTGTTCAATCGCCCCGCCCACCGCGCAGTACACGGCGGGGGGCAACTGGTGGAGCCTGCGATTGAGGACGCTTTCCTGCAGGGGCATCCCCAGCCCGAGGAGCACCAGCTGGGGACGGAAATCGCCAAGCCAGTCCACCACGGCAGTTTCGAGGGCATGGTCCCAGTCCTCCCCGGGCATGCCGTCGACAGTCGCCGTCGGAATGATCGAACGGATCCGCGCCACGGCTTTTGTATTGGCATCCCGTCCTGCTCCAACCACGGCGACGCGTTCAAGGTTGTTGACCCTGCCGAGCTCCGGAATCCAATCCATGGAACCCAGCCGATAGTCCATGCTCCGCTGTCCACGTGACTTCAAGTGCGGCCGGCGCGCCGCTCCCCAGAGCATCGCCACGGGCGCTCCGTCGAGCAGGACAACCGCGCTCCCGTCATAGAGCGTCCGGAAATCCTGGCGCGTGTGGAAAAGGGTGACGCTGTGCAGGTTGTGGCCGAGCACCGTGCTCGTAGTGCCGTCACTGATCAGGCCTTCAAGTGCTTGGACGACGTCATCCGCGCGCAGCGGTGTTGCGTCGACGTCGAGGACGGGGACGCGCTGACGGGCCGGGATCATTCGGACTTGGCTTCGCCGGCTGCATTGGACGGTGGCGCTACGTTCGCGGTGTCCGCTTCAGCGGATCCAGCGTCCGGCCGCGCTGCGTCCACGGGCGCTGCGTCTACGGGCTTTGCGTCCACAGGCGCTGCTTCTACGGGCTCTGCATCTGCAGGCGCCGCGTTTACAGGCTCCGCCTCCGGCGCCGTACTCCCGGCTTCTGCTTCGGCAGGCGACTCAGGTGCTGTTTCGCCGAAGCCCAGCACGGAAGGCACAATCTCCCGGAGGCTTTCCAGCGGGACGGCGCCTTGGCGCACCACCCGGAACGGCGTCCGGGTTGCGTCCACGATGGTGGACGGAACTGCGGCTGTGCCTTGGAGGGGCCGGAAGCCGCCTTCAAGGTAGACCTCAACGGACTCGGCCAGCTGCATTCGTGCCTCGGAAGCCGTCTGCGCTGCTTCCTGGCCAGTGCGGTTGGCCGATGAAACCGCCAAGGGACCCGTCAGCCCAAGCAACTTCAGGGCGAGCTCATCATCGGGCATCCTGAGGGCTACCGTGCCCTTGGTATCCCCGAGGTCCCAATCGAGGGAAGGCTGTGCGTGCAGGATAAGCGTCAGTCCGCCAGGCCAAAAAGCCTGCGCCAGCGCACGGGCGTCTGCCGGGACGTCGGTGGCCAGTCCGTCCAAGGCGTTGATCCTGGGTATCAGTACGGGCGGCGGCATCTGGCGGCTGCGGCCCTTGGAAGCAAGCAACATGGTCACAGCCAGGGGCGAGAAAGCGTCCGCTGCGATCCCGTAAACGGTGTCGGTCGGCAGGACGATGCACTTCTTCTCGCTGATGGCACGCTGTGCATGCTGAAGTCCCTCAGCCCGCTGGTCATCGGAAGTGCAATTGTAGGTTGTGGTCACAGCGCTATTCTTTCACTCTTCGGTGGCCGTCTTCGCCAGCACCGCGCTCGTGGCCCGTTCCTTGCCGTTGAGGTCGAAGTGCGTGGTGATGTCCTGCCACTTGCCGGCACGCCCCAACATGCCGGCTATCCACCCGGCTTGGACTTCGGCGTGTTCCATGACGAAGTACCCCCCTGGTTTCAGCAGGCGGGCCGCCGAGGCCGCTGCCGCCGTCGGAAGTTCCATGCCGTCCGCTCCCCCGCCGTACAGGGCCTCAGGGGGATCGTGCAACGCCACTTCCGGTTCATTCGGGATAGCTTCGGCGGGTATGTAGGGCGGATTGGAGACGACGACGTCAAAGGTTCCGTCATGTTCGACCAAGGCATCCCGCAGGTCTCCTTCAACGAGGATGACTCCCAAAGGCGCGAGGTTCCTTGCGGCCCAGGCAAAAGCCAAGTGGCTGAACTCCACCGCATGGACTTCCGAACCCGGCACTTCGTGTGCAATGGAGCCCGCGATGGCACCTGAGCCGGTGCCGAGGTCCGCTACTTTGGGACGGTCAAGTGAGGCGATCCGGTCGATGACCAGCTGCACCACGGATTCAGTCTCTGGCCGGGGAACAAATACGCCGGGGCCGACGTGCAGCTCCAGGTGCCGGAAATAGGCGACGCCGGTAATGTGCTGCAGCGGGACGCGCGAGGCACGTTCGGCCACCAGGGAGGCGTAGCCCTCGGGCGCCGGGGTGGTGCCCAACAGCATGGCCCGGAGCCGCCCCAAACCGACACCGAGCAGATGGTCGGCAAGCAATTCCGCGTCGACGCGCGGACTGGGGACTCCGGCATCGGCCAGAACGGCTGTGGCCTCGCGAACCGCGTCCGCGAGGCTCTGGCCAGGGTGAAACGACATGGTTACCTGCGTCCGGCTGCTATTCGCCGATGGCATCCAGGCGCGACTGTTCATCCATCTCAATGGCGGATTGGATGACCGGTTCCAAGTCACCGTTCATGACGGCGTCAAGGTTGTATGCCTTGTAGCCGGTGCGGTGGTCGGCAATGCGGTTTTCCGGGAAGTTATACGTACGGATGCGCTCGGAACGGTCCATGGTGCGGATCTGGGACTTGCGCTGTTCGGAGTTGGCAGCGTCGATTTGCTCCTGCTGGTGGGCCAGGAGGCGGGCACGGAGCACGCGCATGGCGGCTTCACGGTTCTGCAACTGCGATTTCTCGTTCTGCATGGCCACAACGATGCCCGTCGGCAAGTGGGTGATGCGGACAGCGGAGTCGGTGGTGTTGACCGACTGTCCACCCGGTCCGGACGAACGGTAAACGTCGATCTTGAGATCGTTTTGGTTGATCTCGATTTCCTCGGGCTCGTCCACTTCGGGAAGCACCAGGACACCGGCGGCGGACGTGTGGATGCGGCCCTGGGACTCCGTGACCGGAACACGCTGCACGCGGTGGACGCCGCCCTCGAACTTGAGGCGGGCAAAGACACCCTCAGCGGGATCGTTGGAGTTGCCCTTGATGGCCACGGAAACGTCCTTGTAGCCGCCCAGGTCCGATTCCGTGGCGGAAATCATTTCAGTCTTCCAGCCTCGGGATTCGGCGTAACGCATGTACATGCGCAGGAGGTCCCCGGCGAACAACGCTGCCTCGTCGCCGCCTTCACCGCCCTTTACTTCGAGGATGACGTTGCGGGCGTCGTCAGGATCGCGGGGAATCAGCAACCGGCGCAGCCGCTCCTGGGCCGCGGGGATCTGCTCCTCGATCTGGTCCACCTCGGCAGCAAAGTCGGGGTCCTCGGCAGCCATTTCCTTGGCCGCTTCGAGGTCATCATTGAGTCCGCGCCACTTGTTGTACGCCTCCACGATGCCCTGAAGCTGGGCAGACCGCCGCCCCAACTTACGGGCCAGCGACTGATCGGCGTAGACAGCAGGATCGCTCAACCGGGCCTGGATGGCAGCATGCTCATCCAGAAGTCCCTGTACGGACTCAAACATTCTCAAACCTCTTTCGACTTGTACAAGTCTAATAACTGCATCGTGTGGTCACTGACAGCCCATGGAGGGTGGGCCGAACGCAGACGAGCCGCTGATTCTGCTGCCCCGGGAGTGGCTTCGGGCCTGCCGGAGCCGGGCGGCTTGGGATCGAAGATCGCAAGCCGCCCGGCGAAGGGGCGGGGGCAGCAGTATCAGCGGCTCATTGGAGCAGCTATTTGTCGTTGTCCGACTTCGCTCCAAGCGTCGTCTTCTGGACCTGCATGAGGAACTCGACGTTGCTTTGCGTTTCCCGGATCTTGTTGGTCAGCAGTTCAAGGCTCTGCTGCTGTTCCAGGCCGGAGAGGACCCTGCGCAGCTTCCACATGATCTTGACCTCTTCCGGGGAGAGCAGGTTCTCTTCGCGGCGGGTACCGGAGGCGTTGACGTCCACGGCCGGGAAGATGCGCTTGTCAGCCAACTGGCGGGACAGGCGCAGTTCCATGTTGCCCGTGCCCTTGAACTCTTCGAAGATGACCTCGTCCATCTTGGAACCGGTTTCCACGAGGGCCGTTGCCAGGATGGTCAGCGAACCGCCGTTTTCGATGTTGCGGGCGGCGCCGAAGAAGCGCTTGGGCGGGTACAGGGCTGCGGAATCCACACCACCGGACAGGATGCGTCCGGAGGCCGGTGCTGCGAGGTTGTACGCACGTCCGAGTCGGGTCATGGAATCGAGGAGGACAACAACATCCATGCCCATTTCAACGAGGCGCTTGGCACGTTCGATCGAAAGTTCGGCGACCGTGGTGTGGTCGTCTGCAGGCCGGTCGAAGGTGGAGGCAATGACCTCACCCTTGACGGTGCGCTGCATGTCGGTGACTTCTTCAGGGCGTTCGTCAACCAGCACCATCATGAGGTGGACCTCAGGATTGTTGGTGGTGATGGCATTCGCGATGGACTGCAGGATCAGCGTCTTGCCGGCCTTGGGCGGGGAGACGATGAGGCCACGCTGGCCCTTGCCGATGGGAGCCACGAGGTCGATGACACGGGGGCCGATCTTCTTCGGGTCCGTTTCGAGGCGGAGTCGCTCCGAGGGGTAGAGCGGCACAAGCTTGGCGAATTCAACGCGGTCCTTGAGCTCCTCGGGAGTCTTGCCGTTTACCGACGTGACCCGGACCAGGGCGTTGAACTTCTGGCGGGACGACTGCTGGTTGCGGTCTTCGCCTTCGCGCGGCGCACGGATGGCACCGACCACGGCGTCGCCCTTACGCAGGTTGTACTTCTTGACCTGGGCGAGCGATACGTAAACATCGTTGGCTCCCGGAAGGTAGCCGGAGGTGCGGATGAACGCGTAGTTCTCCAGGACGTCCAGGATGCCTGCGACGGGCAGCAGCACGTCGTCTTCAGTGACCTCGACGTCGTCTACGTCCGGTCCCTGGGAACGTCCGCGGCGGCGCTCATTGCGGTCACGGAAGCGTTCGCTGCGGCTGTTGCCGTCGCGGCTGTCCTGGCCTCGGCGGTCGTTCTGCTCGTTGCGGTCGCGACGGTTGCGGCGGTTACGGCGGTTGCCGCCGTCTTCGCCGTCGTTGTCGTCACGGCGGTTGCGGGAGTTGTCGCGGCGTTCACGCTGCGGCTGTTCACCGGCTTCAGCCTGTTCGCGCTGCTCGGCACGGCCTTCACGCTGGTCGGCGCGGCTTTCGCGGCCTTCACGCTCAGTGCGCTGTTCAGCGGACCGCTGCTCGGCCTGCTGCTCCGTACGCGGTTCGGCAGCGGGTGCCTCTGCCGCCTCGGCTGCAGCGGCGGCTTCACCACGACGGCGATTGCGGGTGCGGGGCTGACGGCGCTCGGCAGGAGCTTCCGCGGTTTCGGCCGCAGGAGCGGCCGTTTCTTCGGTACGTGCGGCTTCAGCGGCGGGAGCCGATCCAGCCTCTGCCGTTGCCGCAGCGGCGGCTTCGGCCGCAGCCACGACGCCATCGCTGCTTGCCCGGCGGCTGCGTCCACGTCCGCGTCGCGGTGCTTCCTGGGGAGCTGCTTCGCCGGCGGTTTCGACTGCGGGAGCCGACTTTTCCGGCTGCTGCTCAACGGCAGGAGCTTCCTTGGGG
Organism: Paenarthrobacter ureafaciens; assembly: GCF_004028095.1. Classification (NCBI taxonomy): domain Bacteria; kingdom Bacillati; phylum Actinomycetota; class Actinomycetes; order Micrococcales; family Micrococcaceae; genus Paenarthrobacter; species Paenarthrobacter ureafaciens. Next base: position 497,216 of record NZ_SBHM01000006.1, read on the forward strand.
GCAGCTGCAGCGCTTCCCTTCGACGGTGCCTTGGCAGGCGCCTTGGTGGCTGGCGTGCCGGCACGGTGGGCGGAAATTGCGTTGACAAGGTCACCCTTGCGCATCCGTGATCCCCCGGAAATGCCCAACTGGCTGGCAAGAGCCTGGAGTTGGGCGAGCTTCAAGCCGGCAAGGCCGCTGCTCTTGGTGGTTGCGGCCGTTGACGACTCGGCAGCAGAAGATGTGGTGTCCACAGCTGAAGCCAGCTCAGTGGTTTCTGTCACGAAGGATCCTTCCCCCTCGACGGCGTCCGGAGCGAGAGCCGGACGCGATGATTTGTTCCGGGCTGCAGTTCAGATCTGCAGCCTATGGTTTCGGCCGTGCCTGATGGATTGTGGCCAACAGGGCCGGATACTGATCGTCTTCACTGGATCCAGTTGCCCGGACAACCGGCTGACTTAATCAGGGAACAGAGAGAGTTCTGCGGCACCTGAGACAGGCCGGAAAGAGACGGCACCGCCAGACGTTGGTGCAGTTGACGAAAGGGTACGGCGATACTGCCGAGATCCAAAATCAGGGAACTGCCCGCGGCTTTACCGCCGGTGCACTTCCACTCTAGCACCTTCAACGTCCACAGCCAGCGTCATCACGCGCCAAGCAACGTCGGGTGTGTTGGCCGAAGTAAAGGCGTCGATGTGGGCGGTGACTGCTGCGGCCTCGGCCTCGCCGTTGGCGAGCACCATGACAGTGGGTCCTGCACCGGACACGACGGCGGCGAACCCGGCTGAGCGCAAGGAGGAAATCAGGTTGGCGCTCGGACGCATTGCCTCCGCCCGGTAGCTCTGGTGGAGGTAATCCTCAGTACCCGGGAGCAGCAGCTCCGGCTTGCTGGTCAGGGCATGGACCAGCAACGCTGCCCGTCCCGAGTTCATGGCTGCGGCATGGTGGCCCACCGAGGCGGGAAGAAGGCCACGCGCAGTTTCGGTGGAGAGCTCAAAATCCGGAACGGCCACGACGGGAACCACTGATGCCGCGACGTCCGCGCGCGTGCTGCTGTACTGCTCGCTGTCCTGCCATGACAGCGCCAACCCGCCGAAAATTGCGGGTGCGACGTTGTCAGGGTGGCCTTCAATCTCGCTGGTCAACTGCAGGATCCAGTCACGGTCCTGGCGGGCCTCGTCCGGAACCATGGCGTTGGCAGCGGTCACGGCAGCAACCACGGCGGAGGCGGAAGAACCCAGGCCACGGCCATGCGGGTTGACGTTCTCGGCAATGATCTTCAACCCGTTGCGCTGGAACCCGAGCCGGTCCAGGGCCAGGTCGATGGCGCGGACCACCAAGTGGGAGGAGTCCCGGGGAAGTGTTTCCGCTCCCTCTCCGGAGAGCTCGAACTCGAGCTCTCCGGAGGAAAGGGTTTCCACGGTCAGGGTGTCGTAGATGGACAAGGCCAGGCCGAGGCTGTCGTAGCCGGGGCCAAGGTTGGCACTCGTACCGGGCACCCTGACCGTCAGGCGCTGGCCGGCCGCGACCTCTGTTCGATCAGTCGCGGTGGGCTGCGTTGTTTCCACTCTTACTTTTCTTCCAGTCCCAGTTCTGCTGCAACAGTGACGACGTCGTTGGGCACCTTGACCGGCTGGACATCGCTGCCGTCCCCGGTACGCAGGGCCCACTGCGGGTCCTTCAGGCCGTGGCCGGTGACGGTGATGACGATCTTGTTGCCGGACGGCACCTCACCTGCGGCGTGCTTCTTGATCAGGCCGGCGACGCCTGCGGCCGAGCCGGGTTCAACGAAGACGCCTTCCTTGGACGAGAGCCAACGGTGGGCGGCGAGGATTTCCTCGTCCGTCACGGCCTCGATCAAGCCGCCCGATTCGTCGCGGGCCGCAACAGCGGTTTCCCACGAGGCCGGATTGCCGATGCGGATGGCCGTGGCAATGGTGTCCGGCTCGGTGATGGGATGGCCGGCGACGAAGGGGGCGGCACCGGCAGCCTGGAAGCCCCACATGGCAGGGGTCTTGGTAGAGACTGCGGCCAGCGTGCCGTTGGGGGTCTCGAAGGGGGCGGAGTACTCCTTGTAGCCCTTCCAGTAAGCACTAATGTTGCCGGCGTTGCCTACGGGCAGGACGTGGATGTCCGGTGCGTCGCCCAAGGAGTCCACCACTTCGAAAGCACCGGTCTTCTGGCCCTGGATACGGGCAGGGTTCACCGAATTCACCAGGAACACCGGGTAGGACTCGCCCAGTTTCCGTGCGATGTCCAGGCAGTTGTCAAAGTTGCCGTCAACCTGCAGCAGCGTGGCACCGTGGGCGATGGCCTGGCTCAGCTTGCCCATGGAAATCTTGCCCTCGGGAACCAGGACAGCGCACTTGAGGCCGGCGGCCGTAGCGTAGGCAGCTGCCGAAGCGGAGGTGTTGCCGGTGGAAGCACACACAACGGCCTTGGCCCCGGCCTCTACCGCAGCCGTCATGGCCATGGTCATGCCACGGTCCTTGAAGGAGCCGGTGGGGTTCATGCCTTCGACCTTGAGGTAGACCTCGGAGCCGGTGAGCTCGGAAAGCTTCTGCGCGTGGACAAGCGGCGTACCGCCCTCGCCGAGGGTAATGACCTTCGTGGCTTCCGTTACAGGCAAACGATCAGCGTATTCGCGGATTACTCCGCGCCATTGGTGAGCCACTTAGACCCCTTCTACCCGCAGTACGGATGTCACAGAATTGATAACGTCAAGGCCCTTCACGGCCTCGACGGTTGCTGCAAGTGCAGCTTCGGATGCACGGTGCGTCACGATCTTCAGCTCAGCCGACTCCACAGCGGACGAAGCGTCCCGGTGGATCGTCTGGCGCATGATCTCGATGGAGACGCCGTTCTCCGCGAAAATGTGGGCGATGCGGGCCAGGACCCCGGGTTGGTCGGCGACGTCGAGGCCAATGTAATAGCTGGTAGTCGAGGCTTCCACGGGAAGGGGCTGGACGTAACCGGTTGTCGTCTCCGTGCGGCCCGGGCCGCCCAGGACGAGGCGGCGCGCGGCCGACACGAGGTCGCCCAGTACGGCGGAGGCGGTTGGCGTTCCGCCCGCCCCCTGGCCGTAGAACATCAGCTCTCCAGCGTTTTCAGCCTCGATGAATACCGCATTGAAGGCACCGCGGACGGCTGCCAGCGGATGCTCGCGCGGCAGCAGCGTGGGGTGCACGCGCACTGAGATGCCGCTGCCGTTGTCCGGGGACTCGATTTTTTCGGCGATGGCCAGGAGCTTGATGACAAAGCCGGCTTCCTTGGCGGAGGCGATGTCCGAGGCCGTGACCTTGGTGATGCCTTCGCAATAGACGTCGTCCAGCGAGAAGCGGGTGTGGAAGGACAACGATGCAAGGATCGCGGCCTTCGCGGCAGCGTCATGCCCTTCGACGTCGGCCGTGGGATCGGCCTCGGCGTAGCCAAGGCGCTGGGCCTCGGCCAAGGCGTCGGCGAACTGGGCACCCGTGGTGTCCATCTGGTCCAGGATGAAGTTGGTGGTGCCGTTGACGATGCCCAGGACGCGCGTGATGCGATCGCCGGAAAGGCTGTCCCGGATGGGGCGCAGGATGGGGATGGCTCCGGCCACGGCGGCCTCATAGGAAAGCTGGACGCCTGCCTTGTCCGCTTCTTCGTACAGCGTAGGTCCGTCCTGCGCCAGGAGTGCCTTGTTGCCGGTCACGACGCAGGCACCGTTGCGGACGGCAGTCAGGATCAGCGAGCGGGCAGGCTCAATCCCGCCCATGAGTTCAATGACAAGGTCCGCGTCCTTGACGAGGGTCTCTGCGTCGGTTGTGAAGAGCTCCCTCGGCAACTCGACGTCGCGCGGGGTATCGATGTTCCGCACGGCAATACCGGACAGTTCCAGTCGGGCGCCGCTGCGGGCGGCGAGGGCGTCGGCGTCGTCAATAAGAATCCGCGCGACCTGGGCCCCCACGTTGCCACAGCCCAGCAGGGCCACCTTCAGGTTTCGCACTTCAGACATTCGCCACTCCCATGTCGCGGTTCAAGAGATCTTCTTCGGTTTCCCCGCGGACAATCAGCCTGGCGGCTCCATCGCGCACTGCGACGACGCCCGGCCGGGCAAGGTAGTTGTAGTTGCTGGAGAGGGCCCAGCAGTAGGCGCCGGTACCCGGTACTGCGAGCAAATCACCGGCTGCCACGTCCGCGGGCAGATATACATCTCTAACAACTATGTCGCCGCTCTCGCAATGTTTGCCCACTACGCGGGACAGCTGCGGCTCCTCCACAGAGCCGCGGGACGCCAAAACTGCCGAATAATCCGCGTCGTACAGCACCGGGCGGGGGTTGTCGCTCATGCCCCCGTCCACCGACACATAGCGGCGCGGATACGTAACGTTTCCGTCCCCGTCCTGGCCGTTTCCGGAATCGACCCGGACGGTTTTGAGCGTACCCACCTCGTACAGGGTGAAGGTTGTGCTGCCAACGATGGCCCGGCCAGGCTCGATGGAAATCCGCGGGGCTTCCATGCCGAGTTCGGCACACGTAGCGCGGACGACGGCGGCCATTGCCTCTGCGATCTCCGCCGCGGGCCGCGGGGTGTCCACGGGCGTGTAGGCGATTCCGTAACCGCCGCCAAGATCAAGTTCAGGCATGACAATGCCGTACTTGCCCTGCATGGCGGCCTGGAAGGCGAGCAGCTTCTGCGCCGCCAGGGCGAATCCGTCCGGTTCGAAGATCTGCGAACCGATGTGGCAGTGCAGGCCCAGCAGCTCAATGCCGGGAGCGGAGTCCGCAGCGGCGACTGCTTCTTCCGCCGCAGACAGCCCTGCTTCACCGGTGGTGTCCCCGGCCATCGACAAGCCGAATTTCTGGTCTTCGTGGGCCGTGGCAATGAACTCGTGCGTGTGTGCGTGCACCCCGGGAGTGAGTCGCAGCATGATTTTGGCTGCTTCTCCGCGTCCGGAGGCAATCCGCGCGATCCGCTGGAGTTCATCGAGGCTGTCCACCACGATGCGGCCAACCTTCATGTCCAGCGCGCGGTTGATCTCGGTGTCGGATTTGTTGTTGCCGTGCAGGCTCAACTTGCTGCCGGGAATCCCGGCCCTGGCAGCAACCGCCAGTTCACCGCCGGAGCAGGTATCCAGGCGGAGGCCCTCCTCCGCAACCCACTGGGCAACGGCCGTGCACAGGAAGGACTTGCCGGCATAGTAAACGTCCACTCCCCCGCAAATGTCTGCGAAAGCCGCATCGAAGGCGTCCTTGAACCCGCGTGCGCGAACGCGGAAGTCCGTTTCGCTCATGACGAAGAGCGGTGTGCCGAACTGTTCCTTCAGTTCGCTGACGGTAATACCGTCAATGGCAACCTCGCCTTCCGCAGTACGGTCGACGCCCGCCGCCCACAGGGGTGCCTGCAGGGCGTTCAGGTCCTCCGGCACGGCGAGCCACTCCGGAGCAAGCGGGGACGCGTGTGAAGCCTTGGTGGTCATCGCTTACATCCGTTCCGGCGCCGAAACGCCCAGCAGTTCGAGTCCGTTGGCCAGCACCTGGCTCGTGGCGTCATTGAGCCACAAACGGGTGCGGTTGACGTCCTGTACGGGTTCCTCGCCCTGCGGCGAGACGCGGCAGGCGTCGTACCAGCGGTGATAGGCGCCGGCAATAACTTCGAGGTGGCGTGCTACGCGGTGGGGTTCGCGCAACTCGGCTGCCTTGGCAACGATCGAAGGGTAGCTGCCAAGGTAGGAGAGCAACTCGTTCTCGGTCGCGTGGTCCAGCAGCGAGGCATCGAAAACGGACCGGTCAACGCCCGCCTCGGCTGCGTTCCTGGCTGTTCCACGGGAACGGGCGTGCGCGTACTGGACGTAGAACACGGGGTTCTCATTGCTGTTCTTCTTGAGCAACTCCGGATCAAGCGTCAGCGGCGAATCGGCAGGGAACCGGGCCAGCGAGTAGCGGACTGCGTCCTTTCCAAGCCAGGAAATAAGGTCCTTAAGTTCGATGATGTTGCCTGCACGCTTGGACAGCTTGGCGCCGTTGACCGATACCAACTGGCCGATCAGGACCTCGATGTTGGTGTCGGGATTGTCCCCTGCGCAGGCGGCAATGGCCTTCAGGCGGTTGATGTAGCCGTGGTGGTCCGCACCCAGGAGGTAGATCTTCTCAATGAAGCCGCGGTCCTTCTTGGAGAGGTAGTAGGCGGCGTCGGCAGCGAAGTACGTGGGTTCCCCGTTGGCGCGGATCATGACACGGTCCTTATCATCGCCGAAGTCAGTGGTCCGCAGCCACACCGCACCGCCGTCGTCGAACACATGGCCCTGCTCGCGGAGGCGCGCGACGGCAGCTTCGATCGCACCGACGTCGTGGAGGTCCTTCTCGGAGAAGTAGACATCGAACTCCACGCCGAAATCGGCAAGGGTGCTCTTGATGTCAGCCATCTGGGCCTCGTAGGCGGCCGCCCGGATAACGGGCAGTGCGGCCTCGTCCGTGAGCTCCCTGATTCCCGGGTGCGCCTTCAGAACTTCGTCGCCAAGTTCCCGGATGTACTCGCCCGGGTAACCGCCGTCCGGCACGTCCCTGCCGTGGAGGCGGGACAGCACGGAATGGGCGAAGACGTTCATCTGCGAGCCGGCGTCGTTGATGTAGTACTCAGCCGTCACATCCGCTCCGGACGCGCGCAGGACACGGGCAATCGAATCACCGAGGGCGGCCCAGCGGGTGTGCCCGATGTGCAGGGGGCCTGTGGGGTTGGCGGAAACGAATTCCATGTTGATGACATGGCCTGCGAGCGCCTTGTTGGTGCCGTATTCGGCACCGGCCTCAACGATGGCCTTCGCCAAAACTCCCGCCGCAGCGGCGTCCACTGTGATGTTCAGGAACCCCGGGCCCGCGATTTCCACCGCTGTTACGCCCGGAATCTCAGTCAGCCTGCGGCTCAGGAGCCCGGCAAATTCGCGGGGATTCGTGCCGGCCTTCTTGGCAAGTTGCAGGGCGATGTTGGTGGCCCAGTCTCCGTGATCCCGGTTCTTGGGTCGCTCCACCCTGACGTCATCGGGGACGGCGGATTCGGGCAGTGCGATTTCACCGGCGGCAACAGCGTCCTTCAGGCAAGTGGATATGGCAGCAGAGAGTTCTTCGGGAGTCACGCATCTAGCCTACCGGGGGCCCGCAAAGTCGCGGAATTCGAGGGCGCTTATGTGGGCAACCCGACGCACAGCCGCTACACAGTTCCTTCAGGGCGGCGGCACAACGTGAACCATTACGCTGATTTCGACGTTGTTGAAACCGTAGGCACGTGGCCTTTTGGGTCACCCAGCAGCACGAGCGGTCCCGCGAATCCAGAACTTGTCCACACGAAATGAGCAGACCATGACCACGCCCCTCCGCAAGACCATCTACGTCGGCCTGGCCGGTATCTCAATCGCAGGCACGGCAGCGGCCTGCGCCCCGGCCACCGAAGCGCCCGCCCAGACTCCGGCCACCCAGAACGGCGGACAGGCCGGCACGCCAGCTCCTTCGGGTTCCGGTGGCAGCTCCGCGGGCACTGCCGGTTCACCCTATAAGGACGGCACGTACAAGGCCGACGGGACGTACACCTCCCCCAACGGACAGGAAACGGTGGGTGTGGAGCTGACCCTTGCAGGAGGCAAAGTCTCTGCTGTCAACATCACGGAGCATCCGTCCAACCCCAACACCAGGAAGTTCCAGGGTGAATTCGCCGGCGGGATTGCCGCTCAGATTGTCGGCAAGGACATTGACAAGCTCAACGTTTCAAAAGTGGCCGGTTCGTCCCTGACCTCCGGGGGATTCAACGACGCCGTCCAGCAAATCAAGTCCCAGGCCAAGTAGGGGCCATGCCACACCCTGGCTGGAGCGTTTTCCGCTTTGAGGGGATCGGCACCTCGTGGGAGATTGCTACGCCGGATCATCTGCCGGAGCAGCTCAGGGACGAATTACTGGAAACCGTCGCCGTTTATGACCGGACATATTCGAGGTTCCGTGCGGACTCGCTTGTGTCGCAACTCGCACAGGCCCCCGGCACCATCGCCCTCCCCCGGCATGCCGCCGGGCTTCGTGACCTGTACTCGGAGCTCTATCGTCTCAGCCGCGGTGCCATGACTCCCCTCATCGGTCCCAGCCTGGAACGCCTGGGCTATGGCGCCGGCTACAGCCTGGTTCCTTCCGGGAGTCCCGTTGCCGCCCGTGGTTGGGAGGAACTCCTGGAATGGAATGCAACCTCGCTGACCGCCAAGGAACCGGTCATCCTGGATATCGGTGCGGCGGGAAAGGGACAGCTGGTTGATCTCCTGGCCGGGGTCCTGCGTTCTCATGGCCGCACCGATTTCCTGGTCGATGGAAGCGGCGACATGCTGCACGGCGGAAGCCGGCCCGTGACAGTGGCGCTTGAGCATCCATACAACCCCAGGCAGGCGATCGGCACCGTGGAACTGGACAATGCCGCCCTTTGCGCCTCGGCTGCCAACCGCAGGGCTTGGGGGGACGGACTGCACCACGTCCTCGACGGAAGAACGGGGCAACCCATCAGGACCATCGTTGCTTCCTGGACCATCGCAGCAACGGCCATGGAGGCTGATGCGCTGGCCACGGCGCTCTTCATGGTGGAACCGGGCACACTCGAGGATTCCTTCGACTTCGAATGGCTCCGTGTGTTCTCCACCGGGAGTGCCACGTTTTCACCCGGTTTCGAGGGGAGACTGTTCACATGAACACCATGAAGGCCCGTTTGGACACCTGGCTGGGCCGCTTCACCATGTACCGCCTGATCCTGTGGGTCCTGGGAACCCTGGTGGCGTACAGCCTCCTGTTGAACGTGCTGGGATGGTTGACCTTCGGCCTTCCGCAGATGCTGGTGCACCTGGTGCTGTGCCTGGCCCTGAGCTACGGCTCCAGCCGCCTGCTCGCGCTCCTTTTCCGGACGAAGGCCCATCCGGATTCCTCCCTCATTACCGGGCTGCTGATCTACTTCCTTTTCTGGCCAACGTTCGTCCCCACGGACATGGCCGGTGTTGCGCTCGCCTGCGTGCTGGCCAGCGCGTCCAAGTTCGCCCTGGCGTTCCGGGGGCGGCACATCTTCAACCCGGCAGCCGCAGGTGCGTTCCTCACCGGGCTGACCGGACTGAATATCGCCACGTGGTGGGCGGCAACCCCGGCGATGCTCTGGCTCTTGGTTCCGGGAGTCCTGGCTGTTCTGTACCGCATCCGGAAATTGTTAATGGCCGGCGTTTTCATGGTGGTGGCAACAGGCGTCGTGTTTGCGGAATTGGTGAGCCGCAGCATGACCGTCGGTCAGGCGTTGTGGCAACCCCTGGCGCAACGGCCCCTGCTGTTCTTTGCCGGTTTCATGCTCTCCGAGCCGCTCACGCTGCCCCCGCGCCGGTGGCAGCAACTCGGCCTCGCCGCCGTCGTCGGGATTGTTTTCGCTGTGCCTTACAACCTTGGTTTCGTGGCCAACTCTCCGGAACTGGCGCTGCTGTTGGGTAACCTCGCAGCTTTCTTCCTCGGCCAGCGGGGCCGCGTGGAACTGGTGTTCAAGGGTTCCAAACCGCTGACTCCGGGCACCACCGAGTTCCGTTTCGAGCCGCAACGTCCCGTCCGGTACGCCGCAGGCCAGTTCATGGAGCTGAACCTCCCGCATCCGGACCGCAATGGGAAGGGCATGCGTCGGGTCTTCAGCATCACGAGCCCTCCCGGGGCGCCTGAAGTAACGTTCGGCGTTGGCACCGGAGAACCGCTGTCCCCGGCCAAGAAGACGCTGCTGGGCCTGCAGCCCGGCGACACGGTGGGCGCCACCGCCGTCGGCGGCGATTTCCTGCTGCCGCGCGACCCGGGAGCCCCGGTCCTCCTGATCGCGGCGGGCATCGGGATCACCCCTTTCCTGTCCCAGCTGGCGTCCGGCGGGGAGCGGGATACCGTGGTGCTGTATTTGGCCCGGAGCCGCGCCGAGCTGGCCGCCTGTGAACAGTTGGAAAAGTCCGGGGCCCGGGTGGTTGCGCGGCTTGCGGACGGTTCGGCTCCGCCGGAGTTCATGGACGACGCCGGTACGCCCCGCATCGACGCAAGGCGCCTTCAGGAGCTGGTTCCGGATATCCGGGACCGCGCCGTCTATATTTCCGGCTCCCCGAAGAACGTCCAGGACCTGCGGGCGGTGGCCCGGGCAGCAGGGGCCAGGAAGATCCACGTGGATTCCTTTGCCGGATACTGAGGCCGGGCGGCGGTTTTCCTTTGCGACGCGCGTACTGCTAAGCTCTAGGACGTCCCACCGGCAACGGAGGGAACCCCGGTTGCCCTCGTAGCTCAGGGGATAGAGCGTCTGCCTCCGGAGCAGAAGGCCGTAGGTTCGAATCCTATCGAGGGCACAATCAATACCCCGCCAGTGCAGCTGGCGGGGTATTTTTTCTTTTCCCGCGGTGATCCCCGGCGGAAGACAACCCGGGTGGCCGCTATCACTTCAAGGCTTGCCGGAGCGCACCCGAAGAAAATGTCAGCGCCCGAACCTAGGCTGATCACAGTAGCCAACCGCCTCGCGCGGGCCGCTGACAACAAAGGGGTATACCGTGATCTGTTCCATCGTCCCTCCTTACCTGCTTAGGCGCCTTGCGGCCCAGGATGAACCGCGGCTGCGTGCCGTAGCTGTGGCAGCCAAGGAATCCCTGCTGCACATCAAGGAGCTGCAGGCAGTCAGGTCGGCGCCCGCGCCCGCAGCCCGCCCGGCGGCCCGGCAAGCCCGCCCGGGTGGTCCCCACCGGACGATCTACGATGCCCAAGGGGTGGAGCAGCTGCCGGGAAAGCTGGTCCGAAAGGAAGGCGCTGCCGCCACCGGCGATGTAGCGGCGGACGAAGCCTATGAGGGCCTGGGCAGCACGTACAGCCTTTATGCGGACGTCTTTGGCCGGGACTCAATCGACGGCGCAGGGCTCCCACTGGACGCCACTGTCCATTACGGGAGGCTGTATGACAACGCCTTCTGGGACGGGCAGCAGATGGTTTTCGGCGACGGTGACGGGGAGGTTTTCCAGCGTTTCACCAAGTCCCTCAGCGTCATCGGACACGAACTGGCCCACGGCGTCACCCAGTTCACCGCGGGTTTGGCCTACCGCAACCAGGCCGGTGCCCTGAACGAGTCCATGTCGGATGTCTTCGGGGTCCTGGTGGAACAGTACTTCAAGAAGCAAAGCGCTTCGGAAGCCAACTGGTTGATCGGCGAGGGCCTGTTCACCAACCACGTACAGGGCGTCGCGCTGCGGTCCATGAAGGCTCCCGGCACGGCATACGATGACGACGTTCTGGGCAAGGATCCGCAACCCGATTCCATGGACACCTACGTCCGCACCAGCGCGGACAACGGCGGGGTTCACATCAATTCGGGCATTCCCAACAAGGCGTTCTACGTGGTCGCTTCGGAGCTCGGCGGCAACGCCTGGGAGGCTCCGGGCCAGATCTGGTACGGGACCCTGACCAGCGGCACCCTGCCACCTGCCTGCACCTTCGGCAAGTTCGCACGGACCACGCTGGCAACGGCGGAGGAACTGTTCGGTGCGGGGTCGGCGGAGCATGACGCCGTCCGCAAGGCGTGGGACACTGTGAAGGTCAGGGTTTAGCCCAGTCGGCGGGACTTCCATCCTTGCGGCAGTCTTGCCTGGGCAACCACCGGACCGTGGAGCAGGATCAGCCGGACATGAAGATAACCGTCCAACGCAGTGGGGGCATTGCAGCCATGACCCGCGTCTGGAGCGTGAACGCGGCCTCCCCCGACCAGAAGGAACGCTGGCTCCCGATCGTGGAAGCCTGCCCGTGGGAAGAAGCCAAGAGCCGGGCACTGACAAGCAACGAACCCGACCGCTTCATGTACTCAATCCGCGCGGGCCAACACCGCGCCACCCTGCCGGAGGGCGCTGTCACCGGCCCCTGGCAGGAACTGGTGGAATGCGCCAAGGCGGAGGGCTCCGAGTCCACGGGGCACCGGGGTACCCGCCGCTGAATCAGTTGAATGGCCGGGCGCTTTGATCGGCCCCGGGTTAGACAACCCCTGCCAACTGGCCGCGGAAGGCCCTGCGATAGCTTTGCGGACTCGTGTCCAACACCTTGGCGAAGTGGTGCCGCAGCAGGACGGAATGGCCGAACCCTGCTTCGCGGGCAACTTCGTCGATATTCAACTCCGTGGTCTCCAACAGTTCCTGGGCCCGGAGAACCCTTTGGGAGTTGAGCCAGGCAGCGGGAGTGGCACCTGTCTCAGCCCTGAACTTACGGGCAAAAGTCCGCGGTGACATGTGGAGCCGTGCCGCGAGGTCATTGACACTGTGCTCCTGGTCAAGGTGTTGCACCATCCAGCGCAGGAGCGCCTCCATGGGCGCCGAACCGCACGTGGGCATGGGCCGGTCAATGAACTGCGCCTGGCCGCCGTCACGGTGCGGAGGAACCACCATGTCCCGGGCGATGGCCGCCGCAACGTTGGCGCCCAGCTCCACCCGGACCAGGTGCAGGCACGCGTCGATGCCGGCGGCCGTTCCCGCGCTGGTGATGATGTTCCCGTCCTGGACGTAAAGGACGTTCTCGTCCACCTTGGCCCCTGGGTACTTCGCAGCGAGCTCCTGCGAGTAGCGCCAGTGCGTGGTGCAACGGCGTCCTTCCAGGAGACCCGCTTTGGCCAGGGCGAACGCCCCCGAGCAGATCGACATCACCCAAGCACCGCGTGCCTGTGCCGCACGGAGCGCCTCATGGACGGACTCAGGAACATCGCGGTCCGCACCAAAGGGCGACATGATCACGAGGTCCGCATCAGCTGCCGCTTCCAAGCCCAGATTGACGTGCAGCGACAATCCGGATTTCATCCGCACATCGCCAGGCTCCGGCGCGCAGACCCTGAAATCAAACGCCGGGACCCCCGCTCCGCGGTCCGACCTGTCGATGCCGAAGACCTCGAATGCAGTCCCGAACTCAAAGAGTGAAAAGTTGGGAACCACGATCACTGCTACTGATTTCAACATATTTCCAGTGTGGCAGAAATTTGTTCTTTTGGGGCATTTCTGCCACTGTTTCTTGGTCCTCGCCAAGCGCAGGATTGAGTCATGGAAATCTTCGGAATCATCCTCTTCGTAGTCCTCGTTACCGCAGTCGCAGCGACCGTCAGCGCGCTGCTCCGGGACGGCCGCGGACACTATCCTCCGGTCAACTCCAAGGAGCCCTGGAGCGCCGTCGACGCTCCCAGCAGCCCCTACTGGAACCCGCGGATTTACTGACCTGCCGGCCGTCCCTGGCAACAGGTCACAGCCCGATCCACCCAACGCCCGCCATGGCCGGAGTACTGCAGACTTCCGGAAGGCGGGCGTTCCTATGTCCAGCGGCACCCCTAAGCGTGGGACGCCCTTGTGCGGGCCGGCGCGGCTTCGGCTAGATTCACGAGCATGATCCAAACCTCCGCCCGGCTCCTCCAACTCTTGTCCCTGTTGCAGGTGCGCCGCGAATGGACCGGGCCGGCGCTGGCTGAGCGCATGGGCGTCACGGAACGTACCGTGCGCCGGGATATCGAGAAGCTGCGGAACCTCGGCTATCCCATCCACGCCTCGCCCGGCATCGCGGGCGGCTACCAACTCGGCGCCGGTGCGCAACTGCCTCCACTGCTCCTTGACGACAATGAGGCATTGGCGGTTGCCCTTGGCCTGAACTCCGTTGCTGCCGGGCCGGTGGCCGGCATCGGCGAAGCCTCGGTGCGCGCCCTGACCAAGCTCGAGCAGGTGTTGCCCTCCCGGCTCCGTTCGAGGTTCGCCATGCTCAAGGGCGCCGTCACCGCGCTTCCCAGCAACGCCGCTTCCGTGGACCCCCAGCAGTTGACGGTCCTGTCCTCGGCGATTGCCGACCGCCGCCAGGTGTCCTTTGACTACGTCACGTCCGAGGGCGAATCGTCCAGCCGCTTGGTGGAACCGTACAGGCTGGTTGACACGGGACGCCGTTGGTACCTCGTAGCCTGGGACGTCGGGCGCGAGGACTGGCGAGCCTTCCGTGCAGACCGCATTGCCTCCCTGCCCAGCGAACGCAAGCGCTATGAACCTCGGCCGCTACCGGCTGAGGACTTGGCCGCCTATGTCCAGCAGTCGATCACCCGTTCGCCGTACAGGTTCGACGTCGTCGTGCGGCTGCATGCGCCGCTCGCCGAGGTTGCCGCCGTCGTCGGTCCGCACCTTGCTTCCCTTACGGCAGAAAGTCCCACCAGCACCATCCTTCGCGCCGGTTGGGACAACCTGGCCGCACCGGTAGCCCAGCTGGCAGCCCTGGACATGGATTTCGAGATCATCGAACCCGTCGAGTTCACATCGTTCGCCCTGCGCCTGTCCCGCCGGCTCAAAGCAGCGGCCGGGAACGTGACTGACGCCGCAGAGGACACTCTCCCCCGGCAGTAGACTGGCCTGAGCCATGACAATTCATATCTCCTACCCCGCTGAGCTGCCGGTATCCGAGCGCCGCGAGGATCTGATGGCGGCCATCGCCGCAAACCAGGTGACCATCATTGCCGGCGAGACCGGTTCGGGCAAAACCACCCAGATCCCCAAAATGTGCCTTGAACTGGGCTTGGGCGAGCAGGGCCTGATCGGTCACACACAGCCCAGGCGCCTCGCGGCCAGGACGGTTGCCGAACGCATCGCTTCCGAACTCGGCGTGGAGATCGGCCAGGAAGTGGGCTTCCAGGTCCGGTTCACCGGCGAGGTCAGTGCCGCCACCAAGGTCAAGCTGATGACCGACGGCATCCTGCTCGCGGAGATCCAGCGGGACAAGCTGTTGCGCAAATACAGCACGATCATCATTGACGAGGCCCATGAACGGAGCCTCAACATCGACTTCATTCTCGGCTACCTCAAGCGGATACTCCCCCAGCGGCCGGACCTGAAAGTCATCATCACCTCGGCAACCATCGATCCCGAACGCTTCGCGAGCCACTTTGGCACCGACACCGCCCCCGCCCCGATCATCGAGGTTTCCGGGCGGACGTATCCGGTCGAAATCCGCTACCGTCCCCTGTCCCAGCCGGCGAACCCCGATGCCGAAGAGTCGGACGACGAACTCGAAGAGGACCGGGATCCGCTGGATGCGGTCTGCGACGCCGTGGATGAACTCGCCCAAGAGGCTCCGGGAGACATCCTGGTCTTCTTCTCCGGCGAGCGCGAGATCCGCGATGCCGCCGAGGCCATCAACGGCCGTATCCAAAGCAACCGCCGCCTTGCCGGGACGGAAGTACTGCCGTTGTATGCGCGGTTGAGCCTGCAGGAACAGCACAGGGTTTTCAACCCCGGTGGCAAACGGCGCATCATCCTGGCCACGAACGTCGCCGAGACATCGCTGACAGTCCCCGGCATCAAGTACGTCATCGACACCGGAACAGCGCGAGTTTCCCGCTATTCGCACCGGACCAAGGTTCAACGCCTGCCGATCGAACGTGTTTCGCAGGCCTCGGCCAACCAGCGGTCCGGCCGCTGCGGGCGAGTGTCCGAAGGTATTGCCATCCGGCTCTACTCGGAAGAGGACTTCGAGTCCCGTCCGCAGTTCACGGACCCGGAGATCCTGCGGACCAACCTCGCCGCCGTCATCCTTCAGATGACCGCCATGGGCGTTGCCCGCAGCCCCAAGGATGTGGAGAACTTCCCGTTCGTGGAGCCTCCGGAGTCGCGGGCAATCAACGACGGCGTCACCCTCCTCCGCGAGCTGGGCGCCCTCAGCGTTGCCAAGCCCGAGGGACCTGCGGCCCCGTCAGCCGGAAAGCAAGGCAAGAACCGGGGCGGACGCGGCCCGGGCCGTGATGGCGGCGGCCTGACGGCCATCGGGCAAAAGCTTGCGCAGCTCCCGGTCGACCCCCGCCTTGGGCGCATGATCGTGGAGGCCGGCAAACGTGGATGCGTGCGCGAAGTCATGATCCTCGCAGCTGCCCTGACCATCCAGGATCCCCGCGAGCGCCCCACCGATAAGCAGCAGCTCGCGGCGGAAAAGCACGCCCGCTTCCGTGACGAGAACTCCGACTTCACCGGCTACCTGAATCTGTGGAACTACGTGCAGGAAAAGCAGCGGGAGTTGTCCTCCACGCAGTTCCGCAGGTTGTGCCGCACCGAGTTCATCAACTACCTGCGGGTCCGGGAGTGGCAAGACCTCTTCACCCAGCTTCGCCAGTTGGCGAAACCGTTGGGAATCACCCTCGACACCAAACGCGAGGCCGATCCCGTAGGCCACCACGACGATATCCACATCAGCTTGCTGTCGGGTCTGTTGAGCCACATCGGCGTCCTCGACGAGCGCAAGCGCGAATACGCCGGGGCCCGCGGCACCCGCTTCGCCATCTTCCCGGGATCGGCCTTGTTCAAGAAGTCGCCGGCTTTCGTCATGGCGGCCGAACTGGTGGAGACCAGCAGGCTATGGGCACGCGTCGCGGCGAAGTTCGATCCGTTGTGGGCAGAGCTCGTTGCCCCGCACCTGGTCAAACGCTCCTACAGCGAACCGCACTGGTCATCCCGCCAAGGCGCCGTTCTGGCCCATGAAAAAGTGACCCTTTACGGCGTGCCGATCATCCCGGACCGCAGGGTCAACTACGGCCGCATTGACCGCGAACTCTCGCGCGAGCTGTTCATCCGTCACGCCTTGGTTGAAGGTGAGTGGCGGACCCACCACAAGTTCTTCCACCGGAACCGCGCACTGCTCCAGGAAGTCGAAGAGCTGGAGACCCGCATGAGGCGGCGTGACATCCTGGTGGATGACCAGACGCTCTTTGAGTTCTACGATGCCCGGGTGGGTCCGGACGTTGTGTCCGAGCGCCATTTCGACAAGTGGTGGAAAGAGGCCCGCCAGGCCGATCCCGCGCTGTTGGACTTCGACGAATCGCTCCTCATGAACGAGGACGCCGAGGGCCTCGACGAATCCGCGTATCCCAAGGTATGGCGCCACAAAGGCTTCGAACTGCCGCTGAGCTACGAGTTCCACCCTGTGGCACCGGGATCGGCGCCCAACCCCTCCGACGGCGTCACCGCCGAGGTTCCGGTCCTGTTCCTGAACCAAATGGATGATGCCCCCTTCCGTTGGCAGATCCCCGGCCAACGCGTGGACCTGGTCACTGCCTTGATCAAGTCCCTTCCCAAGCAGATCCGCAAGAACTTCGTCCCGGCTCCGGATGTCGCCCGGCAGGCCACTGCCGCGTTGGAGAAGGACTTTGATCCCGCCACGGACGAACTTGAGCCATCCCTTGAGCTGGTTCTGCGCCGGCTGCGTGGCCACATCATTCCGCCCGGTTCCTGGAACTGGGATGCCGTCCCCCAGCACCTCCGCGTGAGCTTCAAGGTAGTGGACAGCAGGGGCAAAGTGCTGGGCGAGGGCAAAAACCTTGCCCAACTGCAGGAGACCCTGGCGCCGGCAACCCGGCGTGCCATCGCAGAATCACTTGGAGCCACGCCCGCCAGCACCCGCAAAGCGAAGGTGCCGGAGACGCCGCTGGAGAACACCCCGCACGGCAATCATGCAGGGGCAGGTGCGGCCGCCGGTGACGGAGTAGTTGCCGAGCGTTCGGGTATCACCGAGTGGGACTTCGGAACCGTTGAACGGCAGGTCACCCGCACCGTCAAAGGCCACGCAGTGACCGGCTTCCCGGCAGTGGTGGACGAGGGAAAGTCGGTGGCCTTGCGGGTGTTCCAAACCCGGCAGGAACAGGAAGCTGCCATGCGTGGCGGCGTCATCCGGCTCCTGGCACTGCGCATCCCGTCCCCGGACCGATACGTGCTGGAGCACCTCAGCAACACCGAGAAGTTGACGTTCAGCCAAAACCCGCATGGTTCCGTGAGTGCGCTGATCGCCGACTGCGCCCTGGCCGCCATTGACAAGCTGACTCCCGCGGAACTTCCGTGGGACCGAACTGCTTTCGATGCCTTGTACGAACTGGTCCGCGCGGAACTGATCGATACCGTCTTCACGGTGACGGCCGTCGTCGAACGCATCCTCTCCAGTACCCGCAGGATCCAGAAGCAGCTTAAGGCCAGTACCAGCCTGCCGTTGATCAGCGCGCTCAACGACATGAAGAGCCAACTGGAGCAGTTGGTCTACCCCGGCTTTGTGGCACAGACGGGCTACGCCCAGCTGAGCCAGCTGCCCCGCTACCTGCAGGCCATGGAGAAGCGGTTGGACAAGCTGCCCGGCAATGTGCAGCGCGATGCCCTCAACATGGCAGTCATCCAAGGCCTCGAGGACGATTACGACGACGCCGTGGCGGCATTGACGCCCGGCCGTCGGGTGGGGCCGGAGTTAACCCGGGTGCGCTGGATGATCGAGGAGCTGAGGGTGAGCCTGTTCGCCGTGGAATTGGGGACCGCCTACTCGGTCTCCGAGAAACGGATCCGGACGGTCCTGAACCAGGCCCTGGCACCGGCCTAGCCGCCGGACTCAGTCCTCCGGCACGAACCCGGCATGGCCGGCAGAACGGAGTGCCGCCCGAAGCTTCACGGCTGTTGCGTCCATGACCGCCGGATCCGGGTTGTGGTCCACATTGTGCACCTCGAAGTCGGCCATCGAATATGCCGGCCAGACGTGGACGTGCAGGTGGTCCACTTCAAAGCCCTCCATGAGCACGCCTACACGCTTGGCGTCGTAGAGGTCTTCCTGGACCTTGCCGATCTTCTGGGCCACGTCCATGACCTTGCCCAGCAGTTCGGGGCTTGCATGGGTCCACGAATCCACTTCTTCCCGCGGTACCACCAGGGTGTGGCCGGGGGTGATGGGCGCGATGGTCAGGAAGGCAACTACGTCACTGTCCTTCCACACGAAACGCCCGGGGATTTCTCCGTTGATGATCCTGGTGAACAGCGTGCTCATGCGTCAGCCCTTTCCGATGGTTCCTGAAGAGTGGAGGTGTCCAGGACAAAACGGTATTTCACGTCGCCGGCCACCATGCGGTCGTATGCCTGGTTGAGTCCGGTGGCTTCAACGATCTCGATGTCACTGGCCACGCCATGCTCGGCGCAGAAATCGAGCATCTCCTGGGTTTCCGCGATGCCCCCGATGAGGGATCCCGCGTAGGCGAGGCGCCGGCGGATGAGCTGGCCGGGGCTGACGGGAGGCATGTCCTCAGCCGGCAGGCCCAGCTGGAACAGTGCTCCCTCCAAGCGCAGGGTGCGGAAATAGGGATTGAGGTCGTGCGGGGCCGCGACGGTGTCGATGATGACGTCGATGCTCCTGTCGGCGGCCTCCATTGCCTCCGGGTCCTTCGAAAGCACCACACGGTCCGCCCCGAGTTCACGGGCGGCCTCGAATTTGGATTCCGAGGTGGTGAACACGGTGACCTCGGCGCCCATGGCCTTGGCGATCTTGACGGCCATGTGCCCCAATCCGCCAAGCCCTACGACGCCGACGGAATCGCCCTCTTCCACCTCGAAGTATCGCAAGGGCGAGTAGGTGGTGATGCCGGCGCACAGCAAGGGGGCGGCTGCGGCGGGGTCGAGCGCCTCGGGAATGCGGAGCACGAAGCGGCGGTCAACCACTACCAGTGTTGAGTATCCGCCTTGCGTCACGGCATCGCCGTTGCGGGGATCCTTCGCACCGTAAGTGCCCACGTTGCCGCGTTCGCAATACTGTTCAAGGCCCTCAAGGCAGCTTTCGCATTCCCGGCAGGAGTCCACGAGGCAGCCAACGCCCACACGGTCGCCGGGAGCGAAATCAGCCACGGCGGAACCCACCCGGGTCACCCGGCCAACAATTTCGTGGCCTGGTACCAACGGGTAGTGCGGCACCCGCCATTCGGCGCGGGTGGCGTGGACGTCGGAATGGCAGAGGCCGCAGAACTCAATGGCGATCTCGACATCGTCGTCCTTGGGCGCCCGCCTGGCAACGGTCAGGGGTACCAATCCGCTCTCCGGCGAGGTAGCCCCGTACGCGGCTGCCAGGGCCCCGCCTACCGGCGCGGCCCCGCTTTCCTCGACGGTGATCGGCTTGGCAAGGGGCGGGGGTACAGGTCGTCCAGGGGTCATGGTTCGACGCTACTCCCGGAAACGCGGCTAGTGCCACTTGGGCCCGCTCCGTCGAAGGGCTCGGCGCCCACTGCCACGGGATTCGCTCCGTTATTGGACCACTGGGAGAACGAGCCGGGGAACAGGGCTGCCTCGAAGCCGGCGATGCCCAGTGCCGCTATTTCGTGCGCTGCCGTCACCCCGGAACCGCAGTAGACGGCAACCTTCGCGCCCTCGGTGACACCCAGGCTGCCGAAGCGTCGCCGCAGTTCCCCGGCCGGCAGGAAGCGTCCGGC
The DNA here is from genome assembly GCF_004028095.1 of Paenarthrobacter ureafaciens. Taxonomy (NCBI): domain Bacteria; kingdom Bacillati; phylum Actinomycetota; class Actinomycetes; order Micrococcales; family Micrococcaceae; genus Paenarthrobacter; species Paenarthrobacter ureafaciens. The sequence goes on from NZ_SBHM01000006.1 coordinate 517,434, forward strand.
GTCGTCCACGTTGGCGGTGGTTGGTGCGCTGACAGCGCCGGGAATGTGCCCTGCCCGCGGATCGATCGGCTCAACCTCGCCCCGGTAGCGTTCACTGGCGCGGGCATCGAGGAGAATCCGGTCACCGTGCCACGCCGCGGCCTCACGCTCGGAGATGGTGGGCAAGAGGCCCTCGCCCAAAGAGACGTTTCCGACGGCGGCGGACACCTCGCCTGTCTCCTCCGGGTAACCTGCCGCGCGCCAGGCGGCCAGTCCGCCGTCGAGCAGGTACACCTCCTCAAGGCCCGCATTCCGCAGCATCCACCAAGCGCGCGCCGCCGCCATGCTGCCGCTGTTGTCGTACGCGACCACTGTGTCGCCGTCGTTGATTCCCCAGCTGCGGGCAGCTTCCTGGAAGCGGGCCGTGGACGGAAGGGGGTGCCGGCCCCGGTCCGGCTTCGCGTGGTCGGCCAACTGGGACGGGAGGTCCACGAAGACAGCTCCGGGCAGGTGCCCGGACAGATATTCCTCATGCCCGTCGGTCCGGCCCAGCACCCAGCGCACGTCCAGCAGCACAAGCCGCTCCCCCGCCGCGAGTCGTCTGTTCACTTCGGCTGCGTCCATGAGGATGGCCATCAGTTCTCCCTTGCTTGCGTCCTTGCCGTTGCTCCGCACCCAGCCTAGTGCGGCAGCCCGGCTGCCTCCTTCCAGAGCCTGCCGGGCCGCGCCGGTAGTCTTGTCCGGTGAGCAATTCAGGCATTCAGGACAGGGCATGGGCCCACGAGGCCATCCGGAAGATCGAGGCGGAGAACAACCGCTCCGCGGACACCCACCTCTACGCGGTGCCGCTCCCCGAACACTGGGGCGTGGACCTCTATCTCAAAGATGAATCCACGCACCGCTCCGGCAGCCTGAAGCACCGCCTGGCACGCTCGCTGTTCCTCTATGGCTTGGTCAATGGCTGGATCACCGAGGGAACCACCATCGTCGAAGCATCCAGCGGAAGCACCGCCGTGTCCGAGGCATACTTCGCGCGCCTGATCGGCCTGCCCTTCATCGCCGTCATGACTAAAACCACCAGTCCGGAGAAGATCGCGTTGATCGAAGATTTCGGGGGTGCCTGCCTGTTGGTGGATCACGCCTCGGAAGTCTACGCAGTGGCCGAGGAGACCGCCCGCACCTCCGGCGGCTACTACATGGACCAGTTCACCTTCGCCGAGCGGGCCACGGACTGGCGCGGCAACAACAACATCGCCGAATCGATCTTCCAGCAGCTGGCGCTGGAACGGCACCCCGTGCCTGAATGGATCGTGGTGGGCGCCGGCACGGGAGGAACCAGTGCGACGATCGGCCGCTACCTCCGCTATAACCGGCACAGCACACGGCTTGCCGTGGTGGATCCGGAGAATTCGGCGTTCTACCCTGCCTGGCTCGACGGGGACTGCGGATCCGCCAGCGGGCTGCCCTCACGGATCGAAGGAATCGGACGTCCGCGCGCGGAACCCAGCTTTGTTCCGGCGGTGATCGACCACATGATCCAAGTACCGGATGCCGCTTCGATTGCCGCCATGCGGCATCTGGCGAAGCTCGCAGGCCTTCATGCCGGGCCATCCACGGGAACCAACCTGTGGGGGGTCTGGCAGCTGATCGCCGGGATGGTCGCCGAGGGACGGCGCGGCAGCATCGTGTCATTGATGTGCGACTCAGGTGAGCGGTACGCGGGCAGCTATTACGACGCCGGCTGGCTGGCACGGCAGGGCCTGGAACCTGCCGGTTATGAGCAGGTGCTGGACAACTTTATCGACACCGGGACGTGGAACGGCTAAATCTCCACGGTCTGCCGGGGCGCGAGGCTGGAATACGTCGTGCCGTAGCGGGCGCCAAACCGTGTCACATGCCCCTCCACCAAGCCACGGCCCACCTCATTGAGCAACCCGTCATGGACCGGGTAGGCCTGCGGGGCCCGGACGGAGATGACAAAGTCCACCACCTCGCCCACCTTCGACCACGGAGCGTGGATCGGAACGAGGAGGGTTTTGACCTGGATGCCGTCCGGCACCACGAAGGAATCACCGGGGTGGAACACATTGCCGTCAATGAGGTAGCCGATGTTGGCCACCACGGGGATCTGCCCGTGGATCAGGGCATGCTGCCCCCCGAATGTCTTGACATCAAACCCGGCAATGTCCACAGCCGAGCCCGGGTCCACGGCCCGAACGCGCTCCTCTACGGAGTCAACCGATGCCTCAGCGGCTGCCTTGGTGAGGGTCCGCGCCACCCCCTCCGGTGCATGGACCACCAGGCGTTCGTTCATCGTCAGCGCCTCCAACAGCACGGCCTGGTCGATGTGGTCCGGGTGTTCGTGGGTGACCAGTACGGCCTGCGCGCCTTCCAAGGCCTCCTTCGATTCCGAATAAATACCGGGATCGATGACCAGGACGTTCCCGTCTTTCTCCAGGCGGACACAGGCGTGGGTGTACTTGGTGAGCTTCATGGTCACAGCCTAGGGGCGGCCGTAGAACGATTCCAAGCACCCCCTGCGGTAAAATCAGGGTTGGCCAGCACCCCAGGGAAGTGAGTTTTTCAATGCCACAGGGCACCCAATCCGCCACCGGTGGCAGGTCAACACCCACTACCGGGGGCGTCAAGGAACAACGTGTCACCAAGCAGCGACTCGCCGTCAGCGCCGCCTTGGATGAACTGGATGACTTCGTCAGCACGCAGGAGCTGTACCGGCTGCTCCAAAACAAGGGCATCTCGGTATCGCTGGCCACGGCCTACCGGATCCTGCAGTCGCTGGCAGACGACGGCCTGATCGACGTGCTCCGTAATGGCGACGGCGAGGCCGTATACCGGCGCTGCGCCGTTACCGGCCACCATCACCATCTGCTGTGCCGCAACTGCGGCAAGGCCGTGGAGGTGGAGGCTCCCGCCGTGGAGACCTGGGCCGCCAGGACCGCGGCGGAACACGGGTTCACCGAAGTGGCGCACACCGTGGAGATTTTCGGGCTCTGCCCGGAATGCACGGCCCGGAAGGCCGCCGGGACACTCTAGTCCGGCGGGACACTCCAGTCCGGCGGGTCACTACGCGGCTGCCGGGACACTCCAGTCCGGCGGGAAACTGTACCTAGACGGCGCGTGCAGGCTGGTCCCGCGACACCCTGCCGTTGAGGCCGCGGTTGGCCCGGACCCGGCCGATCACCCGGCACACCACGTAGATCAGGAATGACAAGGTTGTGACGTAAGGGCTGATGGGGATGCGGCTGCCCAGCGCCAGGAGAATTCCGCCCACCGTGGCCGTGAGTGCGAAGAGGACACTCAGGAGGACAATCAGCTTGGGCGACGTCGTTACCCTCAGCGCTGCGGCCGCCGGCGTAATCAGCAGGGCCAGCACCAGCAAGGCTCCCACGATCTGGATGGACAGTGCCACGGTGATGCCCAACAACACCATGAAGCCGATGGCGAGCCCGCGCACCGGGACTCCGCGGGCCTCTGCCATTTCAGGATCCACGCTCGCAAAGCCCAGGGGACGCCAGATCAGAACCAGGGCAGCCATGACCACAACCGCCGTTCCCGCCAGGGTCTGGAGCTGGACGGTATCCACGGACACTATCTGGCCCGTGAGCAGTCCGAACTTGTTGGCGGCACGTCCCTCATAGAGGGCCAGGAAAAGAATTCCCAGGCCCAGGCCGAACGGCATGATGACGCCGATGGTCGAGTTTTTGTCCCTGGCCCTGACGCCCAAGAAGCCCAGTAGAACCGCCGCTGCCACCGAGCCCACCAGGGAGCCCAGGATGATGTCGGCTCCGATGAGCAACGCAAAAGCAGCACCGGCAAAGGACAACTCCGAAATGCCGTGGACCGCGAAGGCGAGATCGCGCTTCATCACGAACGTGCCCACCAGGCCGCCGAGCAGGCCCAGGACCGCTCCGGCCCAGATGGAGTTCTGGACCAGTGCCAGCAGTTCGCCGTAATTCTCGAAATTGAAGATGGTCTGCAGGATGCCATCGAGGTCCATCAGAACTCCTCCCCGGCAGCTGTGTGCGCATCGTCGTGGAAGTGCGTGGTGGCGTCCGGAAGCCCGACGACGACGAATCTGCCGTTGGTCTGGATGACCTCCACGTGGCTGTTGTACAGATCGGAGAGCACGTCGGTTGTCATGACTTCCTGCGGGGTGCCTACGCGGAAACGTCCACCGGCCAGGTAGAGGACACGATCCACGTAGTCGATCACGGGGTTGATTTCGTGCGTCACGAACACCACGGCGCTGTTCCTCTTGTGGCACTGCTCATTAATAAGGGCACTCACGCCCTGCTGGTGGTTCAGGTCCAGCGAGAGCAGCGGCTCATCACACAGCAGCACAGCGGGATCGGTGGCCAGCGCCTGGGCAACGCGCAGGCGCTGCTGCTCCCCGCCGGACAATTGCCCCACGGGGACCTTGGCGTAGTCGGAGGCCCCGACGAGTTCCAGCAGTTCATCAACGCGCCGATTGACTTTTCCGGAGCCCAGCCGGACTCCCCAGCGGTGGCCGTCGATGCCCAGGGCTACCAGGTCCCTGGCACGTAGCGGGGTATCGGCAGCAAAAGATTTTTGCTGCGGAATGTACCCGATGGTGCGGCTCCCGCGCTCCACGGGGCGTCCGCCAAGGGTCACCGTTCCGGACTGCAGTTCCTGGAGTCCGAGGAGGACCTTGAGGAAGCTGGTCTTACCGCTTCCGTTCGGCCCCAGGACCGCGAAGAACTCGCCGGGGCTGATGTCGAGGTCAAGGCCCTTCCAGAGTGTCCGCTTGCCGAACTGAAGGCTCGCTTCGCGGAGGCTCACTACCGGTGTCAAAAGTTGTCCTCGATCCATGCGCATCCTGGGTGGGCGCAACTCAGTCAGTGGTGGGCAGTTTGCCTGGCGGCATCTGTCCTGGACGGACAGCCACCTGATTATCTTAGGCGATGCTATTTCGCCAGTGCGGCCGACATTGCCTCAACGTTGGCGGTCATCCACTGGAGGTAGTCCTTGCCCTCGGGAACGGTCTCGGTGAAGTCAACCACCGGCACGCCCGCAGCTTCGGCAGCCTTCTTCACGGACTCGGTCTGTGGACCTTCCGTTTGGCCGTTGTAGGCCAGCAGGCGGACTCCGGCCACGATGTCTGTGGTTTCCTTCAGGACGGAAGCGGGCACATCCGTCCCCTCTTCCACCGCCGAGCTGTAGGCCTCGGGCGTCTTGTTGACCAGCCCTGCGGCTTCAAGGAGGTACAGGGGAACGGGCTCCGTGATGGCTACCGGGGCGCCCTGTTGACTGGCTTTCAATGACTCCAGCTTTCCAGCCAACTCCGAAAGGCCGGTTTTGAAGCCGGCGGCGTTGTCTTTGAAGGTGGGAGCAGAAGCGGCATCCAAGGCACTGAGCTTCTCCGCCACCTTGTCCGCGAGCTTGCCCATGGCGCCCAGGCTGTACCAAACGTGCTCGTTGAACTCGCCGTGGTCGTGGCCATGGCCGTCTTCAGCGTGTGCGTCCTCGCTGTGGTTCTCCCCTTCGGGAGCCAGCCCGGATACTTCCACTGCGCTGACGATGTTTTCGTGGCCGATGTTGGTGTCGTCGGCGATTTTGTGGAGGAATCCGTCATAGCCTCCTCCGTTTTCCACGACGAGCTGCGCCTTGGAGACCACCAGCTTGTCTTGGGCGCTGGCTTCGTAGGAGTGGGGGTCCTGGCTCGTCTTGGTGATGATCGCCTTCACGTCCACCCTGTCACCGCCTACGGCTTTGACGATCTCCCCGTAGACATTGGTGGAAGTCACCACGTGCAGGACACCGGACGACGCCGACGGCGACTCCCCGCCGCCGCCCGCACCGGTACTTCCGGAGCAGGACGCAAGGGCCAGGGCAGCGATGGCGGAAACAGCGGCAACGGACAGACGGGCGGCGTAGCGACGCACGGAAACCTCGGATCTACTCATTCGAGAATGGGGCACAACAACAAATGGATGTGTCCAGTGTAGCTGCTAATAGGAATGATTCCTATTTAGAAAACAGGGATGCTGAATCCCTTACTGCTGCGGGTGCGGTCCGCCCAGCCTCCGGATGCCCGTGGCCTGCGTAGCGTCCCGGATCTCGCCCACGAGCTGCTCAATGACATCTTCAAGGAAGAGGACACCTTGGATATTCCCCTTGGGGCCAACCACGCGGGCCAAATGGGAGCCCGTCCGCTGCATCACGGACATGGCCCTTTCGATTTCGTCATCGGGCGAGAGGTTGGCAAAGGAACGGATGCGCCCCTCGGCAATGGGGTGCCTGCGCCCTTCCTCCGGGATGGACAGGATGTCCTTGACGTGCAGGTACCCGGCGAGTTCGCCGTCGTCGTCCACCATCGGGAAGCGCGAGAAGCCGGTACGGCTGACCGCTTTTTCCAACTCCACGGGAGTGGACGAGGTCTTGAGCATCACCAGCTTGTCCAGGGGCACCATGATGCTGGAAGCGGTGTGTTCGGAGAACTCAAGCGCGCCGGTCAGCAAACCGGCTTGGTCATCCACCAGGCCGTGCCTGGTGGACTCCTGCACGATCGACTGCACTTCCTCCAAGGTAAAGGAAGAGGAAACCTCGTCCTTGGGCTCGATCCGCATCAGGCGCAGGATGTGGTTGGCGAGCCAGTTCAAGGTCCAGATCACGGGCTTGACCATCCTGGCGATGAACACCAGCGGCGGCGCCAGCAGCAGTGCTGCCTTGTCCGCCACGGACACCGAAATGTTCTTCGGCACCATTTCGCCGAAGGTCACGTGCAGGAAAGTCACGAACAACAAGGCGATCCCAAAAGCGATCACATCGGCCAGTTCGACCGGAACACCCACCACTTCCAAGGGCCCGGCCAGCAGGTGGTGGATGGCCGGCTCTGCCACCTGCAGGATCAACAGCGAGCACACCGTGATGCCTAGCTGTGCGCAAGCAAGCATGAGAGACACGTTTTCCATGGCGAGCAGGGTAGTTTGAGCGCGCTTGGAGCCGCTTTCGGCCAGCGGCTCGATCTGGCTGCGGCGCGCGGACATGACGGCGAACTCGGCGCCGACAAAGAAGGCGTTGCCGATCAGAAGGACAACGAGCCACATGATGCCAACCCAATCGTTCACAGGGCACCTGCCTCATGGTTGCGCTCGTCGGTCCCCGCCGGGTTGTCCTGCGGTTCAGCTATGTGATGGAAACAGATCCTGTCGATCCTTCGACCATCCATCCTCGTGACCGTCAGCGTTCCGCCGTCGACCTCCACAGTGTCTCCCACCGTGGCGATGCGTCCCAGCTTGCTCATGACGTAGCCGCCAACGGTCTCGTAGGCCGATTCGTCAGGAACTTTCAGCCCAGGAATCTGCTCCGAGACTTCGTCCGGCCGCAGGAGACCGGGAAAATACCAATCCCCCGAAGCGCTCTGCAGCAATCCCGGACGAACCTTGTCATGTTCATCGGCAACCTCGCCCACAATTTCCTCCACCAGGTCCTCCAAGGTGGCGATTCCGGCCGTGCCGCCGTATTCGTCAAGGACCACCGCAAGTTGGAGGTTGCCCTCCCGCAGTTCGGCCAGCAGGGAGTCGAGGTGGATGGTCTCAGGGACACGCAGGACGTCGGTCATGATCGCACCGGCCTCCAGTTTGCCGCGGCGGTCGGCCGGGACAGCTACCGCCTTCTTGATGTGGACAACCCCACGGATGTCATCCGCTGAATCGCCGATCACGGGGAAGCGCGAATAGCCGGTCCGCCGGGCGGCATCCAGAATGTCCGACACGGGCTGGTCGGCGTCGATCGTCTCCATCCGGATACGCGGGGTCATGACATCCGCCGCGGTCCTGCCGGAGAAGTTCAGCGTTCGGGCCACGAAGTTCGCCGTACCTGCGTCAAGTGTTCCCAGTTCGGCTGACCGGCGGACCAGGGAAGCGAGCTCCGCGGGCGTCCGCGCTCCGGAGATCTCCTCCTTCGCTTCCAGGCCGAAGACGTTGAGGACCTTGTTCGAGAAGCCGTTCAACACCACAATGGCCGGCTTGAAGACCGCGGTGAAGACCAGTTGCGCAGGGGCAAGGCGCTTGCCCAAAGGAAACGCGAGGGCTATGGCCATGTTCTTGGGCACTAGCTCACCCAGGAGCATGGACAGAAGCGTGGCCAGCGCCATGGCCACAACCAACGCTACGGAGGCAGCGACTTCCGGGCTCAGGCCCAGCAGTGCCAGCGGTCCGCTCAGGAGATGACCCACGGAAGGCTCCATGACGAAACCCGTCAGCAAAGTGGTGAGCGTGATGCCCAGTTGGCAGCTGGACAGCTGCGTGGACAGAGACTTGAGGCATTTAAGAAGGGCTGCGGCGGCGTGGTCGCCGTCGTCCACGGCCCGCTGCACGCTGGCTTGGTCAAGCGCTACCAGGGAAAACTCGACGGCCACGAAGAAGCCGGTCCCCAGGATCAAGGCAAAACCGGCCAGGAGGAGAATCCATTCCATCTACCGCATCCCTCCACGGAGCGCGGACCTGAATACGGTCAGCGCATTGGCGGGGTGAGGGTCCGGCGGAGGTTGGTCGGGCGCAGCAGGAGACGACTCTGCGGGTCCACCGGCAGGGGCCGCCGGTTCATGATGGGCATGTGAACGGGTGCTGCCGGCGTGCTGGGTACGGTGTGCGGAGGTGCCGTCCAGGCTCCCCCGGCAGTACCCAGGCCGGCACCTGGATTTACTGTCCATAAGGGTTTTAGTCTACAGCCCGGGAAGCCGCGGGACCCGCGCTCCTTCCCGCAATCACAGGTGCCTGAGCATCGCTCACGAAAGCCGACATGATTTAGGTCACCACTATTGGCAGTTAACCAATGATCCTAACTAGACTGGCAAAGGTCTGAGTTCGCGGGACGCGGACCCTGGCACATCGTTGCGGAACAGCAACTGTGGCCAGCGGGAAAATAACACTCATGGAAGAGGCGTATTTCAAGTGCCAGAGCAGCCCAGCCACCGTCTACCAGAGGAATTTGGCGGAAACGAGTGGCTCGTTGACGAACTGTACGAGCGGTACCAGCAGGACAAGAATTCGGTTGACGCCAAATGGTGGCCGCTTTTCGAGTCCTTCAATACCAGCGAGGGCACTTCTTCCAACGGAAATTCTGCAGCCGCCACGGCTGCCAATCCCCCTACCCAAGTACTTCCCGTAGTTGCCCCGGCTGCAGCGGCTCCGGCACCGGCGCCGGCCGCGCCCAAGGCTGCTCCTGCCCCTGCTGCTGCCGCTCCGGCACCGGCACCGGCGAAGAAAGAACCGGCCACGGTTGCCAGGGACGGGGCAAAGAAGCCCACCGGCGGCAACGCGGCACAGCCGATCCCGGCCCAGCTGCCCAAGAACACCAAGGCGCCCACGGCGCCGGAAGAGGACGTCGTTTCAGTCCTCCGCGGCCCCGCAAAGGCCATCGCCTCCAACATGGTCACCAGCCTCGAAGTGCCCACCGCCACCAGCGTGCGGGCAGTACCGGCCAAGTTGCTCATTGACAACCGCGTAGTCATCAACTCCAACCTTGCCCGCGCCCGCGGCGGCAAGGTGTCCTTCACGCACCTCATTGGCTACGCCGTGGTCCGCGCGCTTTCCCAGTTCCCGTCGATGAACGTCTACTACGACGAAATCGATGGCAAGCCCAGCGCAGTCCAGCCCGCCCACGTCAACTTCGGCATCGCCATTGACATGCCCAAGCCCGACGGCACCCGCCTCCTGATGGTTCCCAACATCAAGAAGGCGGAGACAATGGACTTCGCGGAGTTCTGGCACACCTATGAGGACCTCATCAAGCGTGCCCGGAACGGCAAGCTCACCGCCGACGACCACGCCGGCACCACCGTGTCCCTCACCAATCCCGGCGGCATCGGCACTGTCCACTCGGTTCCCCGCCTCTCCAAGGGCCAGGCTGCGATCATCGGCGTCGGCGCGCTCGACTACCCGGCCGAGTTCCAGGGCGCGAGCGAGAAGATCATCGCCCAGAACGCCATCAGCAAGATCCTCACGCTGACCTCCACCTACGACCACCGCGTCATCCAGGGTGCAGGCAGCGGCGAGTTCCTCAAGCTGGTCCACCAGCTCCTCCTGGGCGCCCAGAACTTCTACGACGAGATCTTCGAAGCGCTGCGCATTCCGTACGAACCCGTCCGCTGGAGCCCGGACCTCCAGGTTGATCCGGCAGACGAAATCAACAAGGTTGCCCGGATCCAGCAGCTCATCCACTCCTACCGGGTCCGCGGCCACCTGATGGCCGACACCGATCCCCTGGAGTACGTCCAGCGCAAGCACCCGGACCTTGACGTCCTCACCTACGGGCTGACCCTGTGGGACCTGGACCGCGAATGGCCCACGGGCGGTTTCGGCGGCAAGCCGCAGCTGAAGTTCCGTGACATCCTCGGCGTCCTTCGCGACGCTTACTGCCGCACCACCGGCATCGAGTACATGCACATCCAGGAACCTGCCGAGCGCAAGTGGTTCCAGGACGAACTGGAGCACCCCTACTCCAAGCCCAGCCGCGAAGAACAGCTGCGCATCGTCTCCAAGCTCAATGCCGCAGAGGCTTTCGAAACCTTCCTGCAGACCAAGTTCGTCGGCCAGAAGCGGTTCTCGCTTGAAGGCGGCGAGTCCCTGATTCCGCTGCTGGACGCCATCATCTCCGATGCTGCCGACGACGGACTGGACGAGGTGGCCATCGGTATGGCGCACCGCGGCCGCCTGAACGTGCTGACCAACATCGCCGGCAAGACCTACGCCCAGGTGTTCCGTGAGTTCGAAGGCACCCAGGATCCGCGCTCCGTGCAGGGTTCCGGCGACGTCAAGTACCACTTGGGTACCGAAGGCACCTTCACCTCGGACAACGGCAAGCAGACCAAGGTGTACCTGGCGGCCAACCCGTCCCACCTTGAAGCCGTCGACCCGGTCCTGGAAGGCATTGTCCGCGCGAAGCAGGACCGCCTGGACCAGGGCGAGTCCTTCCCCGTCCTGCCCATCATGGTCCACGGCGACGCCGCCTTTGCAGGCCAGGGTGTTGTTGCTGAGACCCTCAACCTCTCCCAGCTCCGCGGCTACCGCACCGGCGGCACGATCCACGTGATCGTGAACAACCAGGTGGGCTTCACTACGGCTCCGTCCTCCTCGCGCTCGTCCACGTACTCCACGGACGTCGCGAAGATGATCCAGGCACCGGTCTTCCACGTGAACGGTGACGATCCCGAGGCTGTTGTCCGCGTGGCGCAGCTGGCGTACCAGTTCCGCCAGCGCTTCCACAAGGACGTCGTCATCGACATGGTCTGCTACCGCCGTCGTGGGCACAACGAGGGCGACGACCCCTCGATGACGCAGCCGCTGATGTACAACCTCATCGAGGCCAAGCGCTCCGTCCGCAAGCTGTACACCGAATCCCTGATCGGCCGTGGCGACATCACCGAGGAAGAAGCCGAGCAGTTGCTCCGCGACTACCAGGAGCGCCTGGAGCGGGTCTTCGCGGAGACGCATGCAGCGCAGACCTCGCCTATCCCGATCATCACTGCGGACTCTGCAGCTGTATCGGACATCGAGCGTCCCATTGCCCAGCAGGCGGACTTTGGCACCAACTCCCCCGCGTCCACGGCCATCTCGGCCGAAACCCTTGCACGGATCGGCAAGGCCCACGTGGAGATCCCCGATGGCTTCACCGTGCACTCCAAGCTCAAGCAGCTGCTGGAGAAGCGCGAGCAGATGTCCCGTGAGGGCGGCATCGATTGGGGCTTTGGCGAGATCGCAGCCTTTGGATCGCTCATCATGGAAGGCGTTCCCGTCCGCCTGGCCGGCCAGGACTCGCGCCGTGGCACGTTCGTCCAGCGCCACGCAGTCTTCCACGACCGCGCCAACGGCAACGAGTGGCTGCCCCTGGCGAACCTCTCTGACGACCAAGCCAAGCTGTGGATCTACGACTCCCTCCTGTCCGAATACGCAGCCATGGGCTTCGAATACGGATACTCCGTGGAGCGTCCGGATGCCCTGGTGCTGTGGGAGGCGCAGTTCGGCGACTTCGTCAACGGTGCGCAGACCATCATTGACGAGTTCATCTCCTCGGCAGAGCAGAAGTGGGGCCAGCGTTCTTCCCTGGTCCTGATGCTGCCGCACGGCTATGAAGGCCAGGGCCCGGACCACTCCTCGGCCCGTATTGAGCGCTTCCTGCAGCTGTGCGCTGAGGACAACATGATCGTCGCGAATCCGACGACGTCCGCATCGCACTTCCACCTGCTCCGCCGCCAGGCCTACAGCCGGCCCCGCAAGCCGCTGATCATCTTCACCCCGAAGCAGTTGCTGCGCCTCAAGGGCGCCGCGTCCGCCGTCGAGGACTTCACCACCGGTGCATTCCGGCCGGTCATCGGCGAGCACGAGCTCCAGCCGGCCAATGTGGACCGCGTAGTCCTGGTGTCCGGCCGCTTGTACTACGACCTCCTGTCGAACCGCCAGAAGTCCGGCGACACCTCCACTGCGATCATCCGCGTGGAGCAGCTCTACCCGCTGCCCATGGCTGAGATCGAAGCTGAGCTCGCCAAATACCCGAACGCCGATGTCGTGTGGGCACAGGATGAGCCTGCCAACCAGGGTCCGTGGCCGTTCATGGGCCTGAACCTGGCACCGCAGCTGGAACGCAAGGTCCGCCTGGTGTCGCGTCCGGCATCGGCTTCCACCGCGGCCGGTTCCATGAAGCGTCACGCCGCTGAACAGGATGCCCTGATCAAGCAAGTGTTCGAACGTCAGTAGAAGGAAACCTGCCCGGCCCGAGGCGCCTTGTGCGTCTCAGGCCGGGCAGTTCTGTTTAATGGGACAGATACCCGGTTCGCAAACCGGCGCCGTCGTAAGCCGGGCATGGACCGTAACGAGTGTGAAGAGGTAACCGTGGAAGACAGGAAGCTGCGCATAGCAGCCGTGGGAGACGAACTGCTGGCGGGGCTCGGTGACCCGCGTGCTTTGGGCTGGTTGGGCCGGGTCCTGGCGCGTACGCCGCAGGAGGCGGTTGCGGTTGAGTCCTTCGCGCTCCCCTGCCCCATGGAGGGCACTGAGGGCCTGGCGGCGCGGTGGCAGGATGAGGCCGGACGGCGGTTCAGCGATACCCACGAGAACCGGCTGGTCATCGGCCTCTCGGGACGGGACCTTGAGTTCGGTCTTTCCACAGCCCGCAGCCGCCTGAACCTGGCGAACATCCTTGACGGTGCGTCGCACAGCGGGGTGGAAGTCTTCGTGGTTGGTCCCCCGCCCACGCTTGATCCGGCACGCAACAAGCGCCTGGCCGAGTTGAACACCGCCTTCGCTGACGTGACCACCCGGCGGAACCATCACTACGTGGACACGTTCTCCCCGCTGCTAAATCATGAGCAATGGCGTACCGACCTCGCAGCAAACGGAGGCACGCCCGGACAGGCCGGCTATGGATTGATCGCCTGGCTCGTGTTGCACCGCGGGTGGTTCCAGTGGCTTAACATCGCGCAGCCCGAGTAGGCGGTCTCCCGGCTCCGGCCCCGGCAACCATTGCCATCCGCCAAATCGCGATATATCGTGTTTTCATCAAACGCGATATATCGCAATTGGAGGGATCATGTCAGACGAGTTATGGACCGTGACCGGCCCGCAAACCATCGAGGTGGACGACGTCCGGTCGCTCAAGCTTGGAATCGTGAAAGGCCGCTTCGACGTGGTGACCCACGATCAGCCGTTCGTCCGGATCGAGGTGAGCGAAATCAGCGGGGATCCCCTCACCATAACCCTGGTCAACGGCCGCTTGGAGATCAGGCACCAGCTCCAAGGACCGCAGGGTTGGTTCCGTAACCTGATGGGGACCGTCAACAACACCAGCACCAATTCGGTGATAGTCGGCGTAGCGCTGCCTCCCGGAGTGGACGTAGAGGCCGGAACGGTCAGCGGTGACGGACTGGTGGCAGGCATCAGCGGCCGCATCCGGCTCAATACGGTCTCCGGATCGGTCATGGCCGACGGCACCAATGGAGAACTGCACGTCAACACCGTCAGCGGCGAAGTCATCGCCAGAAACCACGACGGCGTCCTGACCGCCAAGAGCGTTTCCGGTGAAGTAACCGCCTCGGGCACGTTCTCGAACGTCCGTGCATCCACCGTCAGCGGGGACCTCACCTTTGAGCTCCAGGATTTCACTAACGATTTCGGGGCCAATTCCGTCTCCGGTGACCTCACCATCCGGCTGCCGCACGACGTCGGGCTTGACGTCGTGGCCAAGTCGGCCAGCGGCTCTGTGGTCATTGATGACCGCCTGTACGCGCAGCCGGGAAGCAACGTCCATACCATTGTGGGCCCTGACGAGAAGCTTATGCTGTTGCGCACCAACACCGTCTCCGGCAAGACGTACATCATGCACGCCCCCGCGCCTGCTCCGGAAACCGACAGCCCGGTGTCCGGCGGAACGGGGCTCTGATGCCTCCGGTCTTCGCCCACGGGGCGCTCAGGCTTTACCTGCTGGCGCTGCTCGAGTCCGCGCCGAAACACGGCTACGAACTCATCAAGGCACTCGGCGAACGGTTCGGTGGAACCTATTCACCCAGCGCCGGAACCATCTATCCGCGGTTGGCCAAGCTGGAGGAGGAAGGCCTGGTGGCCACCGAATCAGAGGGCAGGCGGACCACATACTCCATCACTGACGCGGGCCGTGCCGAACTTGACCGCAGACGCCAGGAACTGGCCGACGTCGAGGAGACCATCTCCGCCTCCGTCCGGAGGCTGGCTGACGGACTGAGGGCTGATATCCGGAGCAACATGCGCGGACTCAGGGCTGATCTTGCCGCTACTGCCGAGGCGGCACGAACCACTGCGCGAACCTCTGCACGCACCCCGACCGCCGGCGAAAGCACGTACGCCTACTCCCCCGAGGGACAGCGGATCCTCAAGGAAGCCGAACTGATGGTCCAGTCCTTCCGCGATGACATCCGGATGGAGCTGCGGAAACAAGGCGCGGCGCATCCCTTGTCACCGATGGCTCTGGAGACAGTCCGGACTGTCCTGGACCAAGCCCGCATCTCCATCCGGAACTCGCTTCGAAGCTGAGTCCGGACTTCCCGGTTCGCGAGGCCCTGCCCGGATGTGCGAAACTGGAGGGCAGCTTTATTGTGAATCAATCATTGAAGGAGGCCAGCTATGAGCAAGCGTGCACGTAAGCGTCGTGACCGTAAGCGCGGCGGCGCAAACCACGGCAAGCGCCCCAACACCTAAGCCAGAGGCTTGGAGTCAAGGCTTAAAGCAAAGGCCCCGGAAACCATGCGGTTTCCAGGGCCTTTCGCGTTTAAGCGGCTTTGGTCAGCGGACCTGCGGCCGGTTCAGGCCTCCACGGGCTTGATCGAGTGGATCCTGTCAAGAATGGAGTTCTTGAGGTTCTCCGGCGCAGATTCGGTGCAGGAGCGCTTGACCATGGTGCGGATGAGGCACTCGAGATCGTACTGCTCGGAGCACTCCTCGCAACCGTCCAAGTGCTGCTTGATCTCGCCGAGGTCCTCACGGGTCAGTGCGCCGTCGAGGTACTCGTAGATACGCTGCATGCGCGTATCGTCGCAATCGCCCAATCCCTGGCAGTCGCTCATTTCTCTTTCTCCTGATTGTTGCTACCGGCCGTGGCCTGGTCTTCTGTCTGGGCCCGGAAGCCCCGTTCGGCGGCGTAGTCCGCCAGCATGTCCCGGAGCATCTTCCTGCCGCGGTGCAGGCGCGACATGACGGTGCCGATCGGGGTATTCATGATCTCTGATATCTGCTTGTACGCATACCCCTCGACATCCGCGAAGTAGACGGCCAGGCGGAACTCTTCCGGGATGGACTGCAAGGCATTCTTGACGTCCGAATCCGGGAGATGGTCGAGGGCCTCGGCTTCTGCGGAGCGCAGTCCCGCGGACGTGTGCGACTCCGCCTTGGCCAGCTGCCAGTCCTCGATCGTGTCCGAGTTGGACTGCAGGGGTTCCCGCTGCCGCTTCCGGTAGAGGTTGATGTAGGTATTGGTCAGGATCCGGTACAGCCAGGCTTTGAGGTTCGTGCCCGGCTTGTATTGGTGGAACGCAGAGAAGGCCTTGGTGTAAGCCTCCTGGACCAGGTCCTCGGCATCGGACGGGTTGCGCGCCATGCGCATCGCCGCCGAGTAAAGCTGGTCCACATACTGCATGGCGTCGCGCTCAAAGCGTGCCCGGCGCTGCTCGGCGGTTTCGGTGGAAGGATCGACGGCGGCCGGGGCCTGAGCGTCGTCGCCGGCTGCCTGGTCCGTGGCCGCTGCGGCCGGTTCAATGGTGCTCATCGATGCCAAGTCTACTGTCAGCTGCAGTGAATCCAGCTGCGCGGGCGACGTGGGCCCTGGTAAATCCGTGCGGTCCCTCACCAAGGTCAAAAAACCAACTCCGTTCGTGAAGCGGCAACACCATGCCGCGGCCCGGTCTTCACCGCGCCTTCTGTTCACAACGGCCACCGGTGGGTAAATATTCCGCAAAGGTGCAAGACTAGAGCAGACTGCACCCCTTGAACACGACGTCAAACGACGCCTGTGGCCAATCATCCAGGAGGCAAGACATGTCTGTAATCCGTTTCCTCGCGCGACCCATGCTCGCATCAAGTTTCGTCATTACCGGGCTGGACAAACTGAAGAACGCGGATGACACTGCCAGGCAGTTATCGCCGGTACTTCGCCGGGCTTCCGAGTCCCTGCCTTTCCAGACAGACGAGAAAGTCCTGGCCCGCGTCATCGGTGGCGCGCAGTTGGGAGCAGGTGCCCTCCTCGGCCTGGGAAAAATGTCCCGTTTCGCTGCCACCGTGCTCGCTTTGACCTCGGCGCTAAACACCTACGTGGAGTGGCGCTCAGCGGATATCAGCACCAAGGAAGGCCGTAACGCACGCCGTGCCCAGCTGCTGAAGAACATTTCCCTGACCGGAGGCGTGCTGCTCGCTTCCGTGGACACTGCCGGACGCCCCAGCCTGGCATGGCGCGCCGAACACCTTGCCGCCGACGCAAAGAAAGTCACCGGGAAGCAGATCAAGCGCGCAGACAAAGCAGTACGCAAGGCCGTCGACCACGCAGTTGGAGCATAAGGAAGCATGACTGGTACCACCGCAGCAAACACCGGCACGGAAAGCGCCGCAGCACAATCCCTCTGGCCGGCGCCCTTTGCCAAGCAGCCGGTCGATGCCACGGTAACGGTACCGGGCTCCAAGTCCTTAACCAACAGGTTCCTGATCTTGGCGGCCCTGGCTGATGGGCCGTCAAGGTTGCGGGCTCCCCTGCACTCGCGGGACTCCGCCTTGATGGTCCAGGCCTTGCGCCACTTGGGAGCGACCGTCACCGAGGTGCCGGGCGACGGGGACTACGGTCCCGACCTCGAGATCAGCCCCATCAGTTCGACGGACACTCCCTCCGACACCTCCATCGACTGCGGCCTTGCCGGAACGGTCATGAGGTTTGTTCCCCCTGTGGCGGCCCTCCGCCGGGGAACTGCTGTCTTCGACGGCGACCCCCATGCCCGCAAGCGCCCCATGGGAACCATCATCGAGGCGCTCGTAGCCCTTGGGGTTCCGGTTCGCGCCGAAGGCGGCAGGACGCCGTCGGCCCTGCCTTTCGCGGTGGAAGGCACCGGCAAAGTCCGCGGCGGGCATCTCGTGATCGATGCCAGTGCCTCGTCGCAGTTCGTATCGGCGTTGTTGCTGGTGGGCGCGCGCTTCACCGAAGGCCTGCATCTTGAACATGTCGGCAAGCCGGTGCCAAGCCTCGACCACATCAGCATGACAGTATCCGTGCTCCGCAGCGTCGGGGTCAGCGTGGACGATTCGGTGCCCAACCATTGGCGCGTGGCTCCCGGCCCCATCCGTGCCTTCGACCAGCGCATCGAACAGGACCTGTCCAACGCCGGTCCCTTCCTGGCCGCCGCGCTGGCCACCCGCGGCACCGTCAGAATCCCCAACTGGCCCCTCCGGACAACCCAGGTGGGTGACCTCTGGCGCAGCATCCTCACCACCATGGGGGCAACCGTCACGCTGGAAGACGGCACGCTCACCGTCACGGGCGGTCCCGACATCAAGGGGGCGGACTTTGACGAGACCAGCGAACTGGCTCCCACCGTTGCCGCCCTGTGCGCTTTGGCCAGCGGACCCTCCCGCCTGACCGGGATCGCCCACCTCAGGGGCCACGAAACGGACCGGCTCGCCGCGTTGGTGAACGAGATCAACCGCCTCGGCGGGGACGCGGAAGAAACCGCGGACGGTCTCATCATCCGTCCGGCTGCCCTGCACGGCGGCGTCGTGCACAGCTATGCGGACCACCGCATGGCTACGGCGGGTGCCATCCTCGGGCTCGCCGTGGAAGGGGTGGAAGTGGAAGACATCGCCACGACTTCCAAAACGATGCCCGAATTCCCGCACATGTGGGCAGCCATGCTCGGGCAGGCTACCCGCGATTCCGGCGAATTCCCACAGGCGGGCACAACCGGGGGCAACCGCTGACCATGGGCCGCGACGCACGCTCCTGGGACGAATCGGATGTCCGCATCCGTCCGAACAAGAAGGGTTCCAGGCCCCGCACCAAGGACCGTCCCAGCCACGACGACGCCGTGGTGGGACGAATCATCACGGTCGACCGCGGGCGCTACACGGCGATCGTGGGCGAGGACTCTGACAACGAACGCGTAGTCATTGCAGCCAGGGCCCGCGAACTCCGCCGCACGCCGGTGGTTCCGGGCGATTTCGTTGCCTTGGTGGGCGATGTCTCCGGCAGCCCCGATACCCTGGCGCGGCTGGTCCGCGTCGAAGAACGCCGGACCCTGTTGCGTCGCAGCGCCGATGACACGGACCCGATCGAGCGGGTAGTGGTGGCGAACGCCGACCAGCTGGTAGTGGTGGTGGCCGCGGCCAACCCGGAGCCGCGTACAGGTTTCATCGACCGCGCCTTGGTGGCAGCCTACGACGCCGGCATAGAGCCGCTGCTGCTCATCACCAAGGCGGACGTCAAGGATCCGGCGGAACTTCTTTCGAACTACCTCAGCCTGGACTTTCCGGTCATCATCAGCCGCACGGCGGATTCACAGGCATCCGGCATCGATGCCCGCTCGGACGACGGCTTGTCCGCCCGGCTCGACAGCGAAGCGGTGTCCCGCCTGCGGGACCACCTCGATGGAAAAGTGACCGTCATGCTGGGGCACTCCGGCGTCGGCAAGTCCACCATGGTCAATGCGCTGACGGGCGCGGAACGGGCAACCGGCGGAGTCAACGCCGTGACGGGCCGCGGCCGGCATACTTCATCGTCGGCCCTGGCCCTCAAGCTGGCCGACGCTCCTTCGGGCAGCTGGATCATCGATACTCCCGGCATCCGTTCCTTCGGATTGGCCCACGTCGACCCGGACCGGATCCTGCACTCCTTCCCGGACCTCGAGCCCGGTACCGAAGACTGCGAACGGGGCTGCAAACACGACGCCAACGCCGTCAACTGCGGACTGGACGCCTGGGTCAACGAAGGGCATGCCGGACCTTCCGGCACCGCAAGGCTGGCGTCCCTGCGCCGGCTCCTCGGAGCGGACCCACGCCTGGAGGCGAAGGAAACCAAGGAACTCGGCACCGTCAACTGAGACGGGAAAAGCACCACTTCCCGGGTGCAGGGATTGTTTCGCGATAGTTTGGTGGCATGACCCAACCCGTTTCCAGTTACAACGATGACCTGCGGCTGGCCCACGTCCTGGCCGATTCGGTGGACGCCCAGACCATGGACCGGTTCAAGGCCCTGGACCTGCAGATCGAAACCAAACCCGACCTGACGCCGGTCACCGATGCGGACAAGGCCGCCGAGGAAGCCATCCGCGGCCAGCTCTCGCGTTCGCGTCCCCGCGACGCCGTGCTGGGCGAAGAGTTCGGCAGCAGCGGCCATGGATCGCGGCGCTGGATCATCGACCCCATCGACGGGACGAAGAACTTTGTTCGAGGGGTGCCGGTGTGGGCGACCTTGATCGCCCTCGTTGACGAGGACGAGCCCGTGGTGGGTGTGGTCAGCGCGCCGGCACTCGGCAAACGCTGGTGGGCCGCCAAGGGCATGGGAGCCTACACAGGGCGGTCCCTCGCGTCGGCCACCCGTTTGAAAGTCTCCAATGTCTCTTCGTTGGCGGACGCGTCACTGTCCTTCTCGAGCCTTTCGGGATGGAAGGAGCGCGGAAACCTGGACGAATTCCTTTCCCTCACTGACGACGTCTGGCGGACCCGCGCCTTCGGGGATTTCTGGTCCTACTGCCTGGTGGCCGAAGGTGCCGTGGACATCGCCTGCGAACCGGAACTAAACCTGTACGACATGGCTGCCTTGGTGCCGATCGTCACGGAGGCCGGCGGCAGGTTCACCTCGCTTGAGGGCGAAGACGGCCCCTTCGGCGGCAACGCGCTGGCCACCAATTCCATCCTCCACTCAGAGGTCCTGAAGCGTCTCAACCCGGAGATCGACGATCTCCTTTAGCGCGCTCCGGCAACAGCCGAACCGTAATGCTGCGAATAATCGACGGCGACAAACCCACTTCAGGGTGCCATCGCCGTCGATTATTCGACCAAAACGGGATTCGGCTCTCTCCGTAACAAACCGCTTAACAAACTCCTCCCGCTTTGAATCGTCCACGGAAGGTGTCCTAGTCTCTTCTACAGGTCACGAGTGCCAGCGCTAAACCCCGGTTTGCTGGCCGGCAACCCTCCATTCGCGGTGGGGTGCCCCGGGTGACGACCAGGCCGGTCCGGAACGGATACGGCAAGCGCGGATCCCTTGGAGGGGTCCTTCTTGAGTGAGGTCCCATGAGCACTGTTACGTTCGATTCCACCGTCCTGCCCGCTTTCGGAGATGACCACGCGGCCCACGAAGCCCTCGCAGCGCGACCGCTGGCCGCCGTCACAGGAGCAGAGCTGCAGGCTCCCCTGATCCAAGGGGGCCACGTCAGGTACGCAAACCTTGACTACGGAGCGTCGGCCCCGGCACTGACCATCGTCTCTGCCTACTTGAATGAAATCCTGCCCTATTACGCCAGTGTGCACCGTGGCGCCGGTTACGCATCCCAAATCAGCACGTCCGTCTATGAAAACTCGCGGAACATCGTGCGGGACTTCGTTGGCGGCCGGCCGGATGATTCAGTCATCTTCACCCGCAACACCACCGATTCGCTGAACCTCCTCGCCGGATGCCTCCCCCAGCTTGACGGCGCACCGGCCGGTGAAGTGCTGTACCTCGACATTGAGCACCACGCCAACCTGCTTCCCTGGCAGGGCGTACCGCACCGCAGCGTCATCGCCTCCCCCACGTTGTCTGCCACCATCGCCAACCTGCGCGATGAATTGAGCCAGGGCGGAATATCCCTGCTCGCTGTGACCGGCGCTTCCAACGTCACCGGCGAAATCCTGCCGATTGCAGAGCTCGCAGCGTTGGCGCATGAGTTCGACGCGCGGATCGTCGTCGATGCAGCCCAGCTCGCCCCGCACCGGCGCATCAACATTTCCGAGAGCGACGTGGACTACGTCGTCTTCTCGGGGCACAAGCTCTACGCGCCCTTCGGCGCAGGCGTCGTGGTCGGCCGTCCCGATTGGCTCGACGCCGGAACCCCCCACCTTGCCGGCGGCGGCGCCGTTCGTGAAGCGCGCCTGGATTCGGTGAGCTGGGCAACTGGTCCGGCCCGGCACGAGGGCGGCTCCCCCAACGTCCTGGGGGCAGCCACCTTGGCGCGGGCTACCCAGGTGCTGGCCGGCTTGGACCAACAGGACTGGCACAACCATGAGGTGGCAATCCGATCCTTCCTGGTTGAGGGCTTGGAATCCATTGAAGGGGTCACCGTCCACCGGATCTTCAGTGATTCCACCGACACCATCGGCGTCGTCAACTTCTCCGTTGAAGGCTTCGACGCGGGACTGGTGGCGGCTTACCTGGCCGCCGAGCACGGCGTGGGCCTGCGCGATGGCCGTTTCTGCGCCCACCCGCTCCTGAAGCGCCTCGGCTTGCCGTCCGGTTCACTGCGCGCCAGCTTCGGCGTCGGCTCCCGGCTTGAGGACGCTGCCAGGCTGCTGGCCGGCATCCGGCAACTGAAGACCACCGGACTTGGCTGGGATTACGTCGTGGACGAGGGCCGTTGGGTCCCCGCAAACGATCACCGCAGCTACCCGGAGTGGGCGCCCAATACGCCCGGAACCGCCGGGGCCGCTCCCTGCACCGTGGACTAGGAGCCTTCCCGGCCTTGGCGCCACGTTGCTGCGGTAGATTCTTTGGGTATCCCTGACTACTGCCGCTGAAGGAGTCCCCCGCGTGTCCACGCGTTCAAGCAACGAATCCGGAGGATCACTGCCCTCCGGCCTGCCGGTTTCTTCCGGAGGTGCCGGACGCGCCGGACGCGCCGGCGGCCCAAAGCTGCACGCGCACCGACGTCGGGAACTGGGGCAGAGCTTCCAGGACGGCGGCGAACATTATGATCGGGTCCGCCCCGGGTACCCGGCGGATTCCGTCGATTGGCTGCTGCCCCCGAACGCACGGACCGCGGCCGATATTGGCGCAGGGACAGGCAAATTCACAGCACTGCTGCTCGACCGGGGCCTGCAGGTCAGCGCCGTCGACCCTTCCGCGGACATGCTGGACCAGCTGCGGAAGAACTGCCCGCAGGCGCACGCCGTTGAAGGTACTGCCGAAGTGACGGGACTGGCGGACTCAGTTTTCGACGTCGTCAGTGTCGCCCAGGCCTGGCACTGGTGCGATCCGCTCAAGGCAAGTACCGAGATTGCCAGGATCCTCCGTCCGCACGGAACGCTCGGCCTCATCTGGAACCAACTGGACACCTCCGTGGCCTGGGTTCATCGCCTTTCACGCATCATGCATGCCGGTGATGTCCATAAGCCGGGGTTCCGGCCAGTGGTGGGCCCGGAGTTCGAGAACCTCGAAAGCCACGTCACCAGCTGGCAGGACGCAGTGTCCCCCGAGGACATCATGGAACTGACCAAGTCCCGCAGCTACTACCTGCGCGCCAATCAGGCCACCCGGGAGAACGTGATGGGCAACCTGGAGTGGTACCTCTACGAGCACTTGCACCATGCCCGCGGCGAGCTCCTCGCCTTGCCGTACGTGACGCACACCTGGCGGGCCCGCAAGGCCTGAGCCGGCGGCCACGGTAGGCTTGGAACGTGAAGACCAGCACGCCCTCCTCCTCGATCGAGGACTACGTCAAGGTCATCTACTCCTACACGGAGTGGCAGGACAAGCCGATCACTTCCTCGCAACTTGCCCAGCGGTTGGGGGTTGCCAACTCGTCGGTGTCCGAGATGGTCCGCAAGCTCAAGGACCAGGGCCTGGTAGACCACCAGCCTTACAGCGCCATTCGGTTGACCCCTGAAGGCATGCGGCTGGCACTATCCATGGTGCGCCGGCACCGGCTGATTGAGACGTACCTCGTTGAAGAACTGGGCTATAGCTGGGACGAGGTCCACGATGAAGCCGAGATGCTGGAGCATGCCGTCTCCGACACCTTCATCGAAAGGATGTCCGCGAAGCTCGGCCATCCCGTGCGGGATCCGCATGGTGACCCGATCCCCGCGTCGGACGGATCGGTGGAGTTGCCGCATGCCTACCGCCTGATCGAACTCGACGAGGGCCATTCCGGCCGTATCACCCGCATCAGCGATGAGAATCCCGATTTGCTGCGCTACTTGGCCGCCGAGGACATTTCCCTGGATGCCCGCGTGGAAGTGGTGGGGCGCAAGCCCTTCGGAGGGGCCTTGGTGGTCCGCGTGGGCAGCGGGTCCGCCCGGCGCGAATTCGACCTTGCCGACGAAGTAACCTCAGCACTCTGGGTCCAGAGCACCGGCACCCACGAAGGCTGTGTCCTCACGCGCTGACTCAAGCGGGCCTGGCGGTCAGCCTGGCTGGTGGGCCGTGCCGCCGTCGTCGGCCGCTTTTCCGCCTTCGCTGCCCGAAGCATCCGCCGGCTGTCCCCCCGCAGGAGGTACTTCGTTCCGGATTCCGACGGCGGAGGCCAGGCCACCCAGGAAGAACAGTCCCGCTGTGACCCAGAGAGCGGCATAGAGGCCCTCCCTGGTGAAAGCGGGACCGACGATGAGACCTGCGAAGGCAATACAAATGAGGCCGGCTATGCGGGCCACTGCGTTGTTGACGGCAGATCCTATGCCTGCCTCCTCCGTTGGCACAGCACCGAGAATGGCTGCGGTGAGCGGTGCAACCAAGGTGGCGAGCCCCACGCCGAACACCACTTGGCCGGGGAAGACCTGCGTCCAATAATCCAACGGTTCCTGGATGGACAGCGACATGAGGAACCCGGCACCGCACAGCAAAGGGCCCGCCGTCATGAACCACCGGGGCCCGTGCTTACCGGCCAGTCCGCCGAAGTACGAGGCAGCCAGCATAAGGATCACGGTTCCGGGCAGCAGGGCGATCCCCGCCGTCGTGGCACCCATGCCGCCCACCTGCTGAAGGTAAATGCCCAGGACGAAGAATCCCAGGGAAATGGCACCGTAGATGGCCAGCGTGGCCAGGTTGCCCCAGCCGACATTCCGGATGCCAAACAGCCGCAGCGGCAGCATGGGTTCTGCGGTCCTGTTCTCATGGAGCAGGAAAAGCACCAAGGCGAGGGCGCCCACCACCAACGGCAGCCAAACCTGCGGGGCCGACCACCCCAGGCGACCCTGCTCAATGAAGGCAAAGACCGGGCCGCCAAGCCCCACCATCGCCAGGGCAGCTCCTGTGTAGTCGATCTTCTTGCTCTTGTCCCTTGCGGCATCGGAACTTCGCAGCCGCACCAGCATCGGCCAGATCACCGCGGCGGGAATGACGTTGATGAAGAAGATGACACGCCAGGACAGCAGGTCAACGGAGACGCCCCCGATCAAAGGCGCAACGATCGCCGCCGCACTCGTCCAACCGGACCATTGGCCAATGGCCTTGGATTGGGCCGGACCGGAGAACACCGTCACGATCATCGCCAGGGAACTTGGTACCAGGAGCGCGCCGGCAATCCCCTGCAGGGCGCGGGAGATCACCAGCATTTCACCGTTCCATGCCAAGCCGCACAGAACCGAGGTGACTGCGAACCCTGCGAGGCCCCATTCGAGGATCCTCGCCCGGCCAAAATGATCCGACAGCGAACCGGCAACAAGGATGAGGGAACCCAAGGTCAGCAGATAGGCATCCACCACCCATTGTTGGATCACCAGGCCGCCGCCCAATTCGCGCCCGATCGCCGGCAGCGCGAGATTGACCACAAAGCCATCCAGGATGGCGATGAAAGATGCCACGATCGCCACCACCAAGACCCGCCGCTGCAAGGGTGTGCTGGGTGGCAGGGCCGCTTCAGCCGTCATGTGCACAGCCTACGCTTGCCGTATCGTTGAGTGGTGATCAGCAGACGTGATGCCGCTTTGGCCCTTGATATCTCCATGGAAATGGCCCAGCGCCACGGCATCCCGCCCCGGCTGTCGGAATCGGACCTTCGAGATCTCCAGGACAACCCGCCGCCATGGTTGGTCCAGTCCCGCGCAAACCGTACCGGCAAACGTCCGGTGTGGGTGCACCTGGACTGCGCGGTCTGCAACTATTCCGAGGCAGTCAGGCCCAAGAAATGGTGGCCGGAGTTCTCATTCGTCTACTGCGGGCATCACCGCAGCAGGGAGCTGCCCGAGTTGTTCGCCGGGGACGTACGAACCGAGTATGAGGGTATCGGCAGCCGCTTCGTGGGCGTCGTGGACGTCCGCGCCGAAGACCAATAACCTCTTCCGGTCGTCCTGGCATCTGACCGGGAAGCCAAGGCCGCCTCAGCCCATTTCCGACGGAACCGCAACCAGCCCCACCAGTTTTCCCTCCCGCAGAACCGTCAAGGGGAACGGCTGGCCGATCGCCTCCTCGAAGAGAAGCTTCTGCAGGCTCTCGGCACTGGAAACGGCCCGTCCTTGGGCTTGGAGAACCACATCCCCCGGCTGCAACCCGGACAACTCGGCCGGGGAACCGGCGATCACTTCCACGACGCGCAGCCCTTCCTTCTGGCCCGTGCGCACCACCGCGCCCGCGTCGAGCGGTATGGGTGTGCTCACCAGCCCCAGATAGGCCCGGTGGACGCGACCATCCTTGAGAAGTGATGAGATGATCCGCTGGGTTGTCCTATTAATGGGAACCGCCAGGCCAAGTCCCAGCCCGGCAACGGCGGTATTGATGCCCACAATGCGTCCCTTGGTGTCAGCCAGCGCTCCCCCGGAGTTCCCGGGGTTCAGTGCTGCGTCGGTTTGGATCACATCTTCGATCACCCGCCTGTGCTCCCCTGCACGCACTGGAATGGACCTTCCGAGCCCGCTGACAACACCCGCCGTCACGGAGCCGGACAGCCCCAAGGGATTACCGACGGCGATGACCAACTGGCCCACCCGCAGGAATTCCGCGTTCCCCAACACAGCGGGAGGCGGGGTTCTGCCCAGTCCCCGAACCACGGCGAGGTCGGACAACGGATCGGCACCCACCAGTTGGACGTCGCTTTGCTTGCCGTCGGCGAAGACGGCCCGGCCGGACTCGGTCCCGGCAACGACGTGGGCGTTGGTGAGCAGGTAGCCGTCGACGGTAAAGACCACAGCCGAGCCGCTGCCCACCCGAACCCGGCCGTTGCGCCGGGTGCTGACCATCTCGATGGCGGCCACATGCGGCGTCACCGAGCCGGCCACGCGGATGACCGTTTGCGAGTACGCGTCCAGGACGTCGTCGTCGTCGGTTTCGGTCCCGTTGCCCGCTCCCGGATTGTTGTCTTCGAATGCAAACTCGCGCCCGACGTCCATCATGTTGCCTCCTGCCACCCGGCCGATGCCCCTGCGGGCCTATCCACTACAACCGATGCGCCGGGTCCCCTAGTCCTGTCCCGGCTACGCCGTGGGTGAACCTGCTGCGATGTACCGGCCGCGGTGTGGCCCCTGCCCCAGCGCCGGGCTTCCCCAGCACGGCACCGCCGGGCTTCCCCAGCACGGCACCGCCGGGCTGCAGGAGGGCAAAAGAAAGCCCCCGGACGAGTGTCCGAGGGCTTTCAAGGGTGGAGATGGGGGGAATTGAACCCCCGTCCGATGTCGTGTTGTCAGGGCTTCTCCGGGCGCAGTTTGCGTCGGATTTTCTCGGCCCCAGCCATCCTGCAAACAGGTGGCTGATCCAGGCCCAGTCATCTAAAAGTCCCGTTTACCCCAATGACGAAGGCAAACAGCAGTGGCTATCTAAATGACGCCAGGAACCGGGGCGATAGCAACCCCGGGCTGACGGACTGTCTTACTGCTTAGGCAGCAAGAGCGAAGTCAGTGCGCTTAGATTCGGCACTTATTGGTTTGCAGACAGCGTTAACGAGATAATTCTGCATCCTCGGCCCGCTTCACCTGTCGCGACTAACATCGTCGAAACCGATCATCCCCGTATTTTGTTACCAAACCGGCGTTTGCTCATCACTCCCGCCGGACTACCAATCATAACGCATGTTCCCCGAAGATCATTCCCGGGAACCCGCGCGGGTTCCGCGACCCGCTACGAGCGTCGGTTACGTTCCCGCAATTCGCGCAACGACTCGCGCTTGTCCTGCTGCTCCCGCAGCGTTTGGCGCTTGTCGTAGTCCTTCTTACCGCGGGCGATCGCGATTTCCACTTTTGCCCGCCCATCCAGGAAGTACAACTGAAGGGGCACCACCGTGAACCCGGACTCGCGGATTTTGTGCGAGATCTTGTCCAGTTCTTCCCGGTGCAGCAAGAGCTTACGACGCCGGCGCGCGGCGTGGTTGGTCCAGCTCCCCTGGTTGTACTCCGGGATGTGGATGCCCTCCATCCACAACTCATCGTTATAGAAGGTGCAAAAGCCGTCCACCATGGAGGCATGGCCTTCACGGAGGGACTTCACCTCGGTACCCATCAGGGCAATGCCTGCCTCGTAGGTATCGAGGATCAGGTAGTTGTGCCGGGCCTTCCGATTGGTGGCCACTACCTTACGGCCACTTTCTTTGGGCACGGTAGAACTCCTTGCTGGTTGCGGATTCCAACCCAGTGTACGCCAGGGATGAGCCGGCTCTGTGCCGTGGCGGAATCAGTTCGCTCAGGGGAAAAGACGCTACAGGAGGGTCATGGGATCCACGGCTGCACCGTTCAGCCACGTCTCAAAGTGCGCGTGGCAGCCGGTTGAGTTGCCGGTGCTTCCCGAGTAGGCGATCAGCTGGCCTTGCGAGACCCGCTGCCCGTTTGCCACCACGATGCTGCTGTTGTGGTAGTAAATGGTGGTCAACGAGTTTCCCTGAACAACCCCATGGGAGAGCTTGACGCGCCAACCGCCACCATCAGCGGAATTCCACCCGGAGTTGAACACCTCGCCGGCCGCCGCGGCATAGACCGGCGTGCCACACGATGCACCGAAGTCGATGCCCGTGTGCATGTAGCCTCCCGTGCCGTAGAAGTCGATGGTACCCGGCGGGGTCGCTCGCCAGCCGAAGCCGGAAGTGATGGGCACGTAGTTGGCAAACGGGTGTCGCAGGCCAAAGGCCGACGGCGACCCTACCGGCGGAACGTACACCGGCTCCGGCGGGGCCGGCTTGCCCTGCGCCGCAGCGGCGGCTGCAGCTGCCGCAGCCGCTTCGGCGGCGAGCCGGCGCTGCTCGGCTTCCCACGCCTCGCGCAACTTTCGATCGCGCTCCTCGATTTCGGCTGCCACGGTGTTCTGCTCGGCCTTGACCCGTGCTAGGTCCGCCTCGATGCCGGGCTTGGCTGCTTGGAGCTGGCTGTTGAGCCGGGTGGTGTCCTCAATAAGCTTGTCGACCTCGGCCTTCTTGCTGGCCGCTTCGTCCCGAGCGGCCTTTTCGCGCTCGAGGGCTGCGTCAGCCTTCGCCTTGAGGTCCTGAATCTCAGCTTCCACTGCTGCCAACCGCGCCTGCGAGTTGACGTTGGTGGCGTTTTGCTGGGTCAGCTTGGTCATCGCAGCGTTCTGGCTGCGCATTGCCTGATCGGCAAGGTCCATGGACTCTGTCAGGCTGCCCGATTCATCCGAGCCGAAGAGCAAGGCAATGTTGGTCGGCACCCCGCCTGACTTGTAGGCCTGGGAAGCAATCTGCCCGATCAACTTCTTGGTATCGGTGATCTTCTGCTTGTCGCTCTCAAGCTGCTCGGTGATCTTGGCCTTGTTCTGCTGCGCCAGCTCAACCCTGGCCGCCAATGCCTCGACTTCCTTGACGGCACTGGCTACTCTGCCCTGGGCTTCCAGGAGCGCTTGCTGGGCACCGGGAAGGCGGCCCTGGTAGATCACCAGATCCCCGGCCGCCTTCGCGATCTTTGCGTCGACGAATTCGAGGGATGCCTGTACCCGGGCAGATTCAGCCTCAAGGGCTGCCTGCTGGTCGTCCAGATTGTCTGCTTGCGCGGCCGGAACGCCCGAAAGGAGGCTTGCAGCCAGGCCGGCCGCTACGACGGCACCAAGAATCCTTGCTTGTCCGGACGCGAGGCGCCGGCGAAGAGATGTCCGGTCCATCGTGCTCATGGGGGTTCCTTTGCGTTTGCCGGCGTCGGGGGTTTGTTCTCGATCCACGGCTAAACCTTCAAGTAGCGCCGGAGGGTCAACAACGAGGATATCCCGGCAAGGCCGCCGCCAAGTGCAATGAGCACCGGTGCCAGTACCAGAACCTGCGTCGACGAAATGAACGGTGTATTCAAGAACTGCCTGGAGAGATCGCCGTTGAGCCAGAAGTGCGCCATCAGCCACAGCGTGAGGGAGGCCAGGACAGCACCCACGACGGCGGCTATCACCCCTTCCAGGATGAACGGCAGCTGGATGACTGTCTTCGACGCGCCCACAAGCCGCATGATGCCCGTTTCCCGCCGCCTGCTGAACGCCGAAAGCCTGATGGTGGTGGTGATCAGCAGCACTGCGCAGAAGATCATCACGGCTGCGACACCAACCGCCACCACGGAAGCACCGTTCATCCAGGAGAAGATCCTCTCCAGGACCTGCCTCTGGTCGCTGACTGTCTCGACGCCCGGCTGGGATGAGAAGGTCTCGCTGATGATCTGGTACTTTTCCGGGTTCTTCATGTTGATCCGGAACGAAGCCGGCAACTGGTCCTCGGTGACCGAATCCACGATCGGCGAGTTGGAGAACTGGTCTTTGAAGTGCTTGTAGGCCTCGGCCTGCGACTCGAATTGGAAGTCGTTGACGTACTGCTTTACGGCCGGCGACTCGAGCATTGCCCGGATATTGTCCTGCTGCTCTTTCGTGGCGGGTCCGGAGGCGCAACCAACGGTGGTGGAGCCATCGTTGCACAGGAAGACGGCAACCTGGACTTTGTCGTACCAGTAGCCCTTCATCTGGTTGATCTGCATTTGGAGCATCCCGGCTGCTCCCACGAACGTCAGCGACACGAAGGTCACCAGCACCACGGAGATCACCATGGACAGGTTCCGGCGCAACCCGCTGCCGATTTCCCCGAGGATAAACAGAAGCCTCACAGCTGGGCCCCCTGGGCGCGGTTGATTTCTTCGTCGCTTGCATCGCGGAGCCTCCGCGACTCCCCCACCACGGGAATCATGGACGTGTAAAGGGCCTTGGCTTCATCGCGGATGATCTTGCCGTTCTGCAGTTCCACCACGCGGCGGCGCATCTCGTTGACGATGTCGTCGTCGTGGGTGGCCATGACCACGGTGGTGCCGTTCTGGTTGATCTTGTCCAGTACGCCCATGATGCCCATGGACGTGATGGGGTCAAGGTTGCCGGTGGGCTCATCGGCCAGCAGGATTCCAGGCCGGTTGACGACCGCCCGGGCAATGGCAACACGCTGTTGCTCACCGCCGGACAGTTCATGCGGCATGCGGCGCTCCTTGCCTTCGAGGCCCACGGTCTTGAGGACTTCCGGGACTGTCTCGCGGATGATGGAGCGGCTCTTGCCGATCACCTGCATGGCGAAAGCCACGTTGG
Source organism: Paenarthrobacter ureafaciens (assembly GCF_004028095.1). Taxonomy (NCBI): domain Bacteria; kingdom Bacillati; phylum Actinomycetota; class Actinomycetes; order Micrococcales; family Micrococcaceae; genus Paenarthrobacter; species Paenarthrobacter ureafaciens. The sequence goes on from NZ_SBHM01000006.1 coordinate 548,331, forward strand.
CAAAGACGTTTTTCTGCGGCAGGAGGCGGAAATCCTGGAAGACCACCCCGATGCCGCGGCGAAGCTTGGGGACGCGCCAGCTTGAAATGTTGGCTACGTTCTGGCCGGCCACGTAGACAGAGCCGGACGTCGCTTTGTCTTCCTTCAGGATCAGCCTCAGGAAAGTGGACTTACCCGAGCCCGAGGCGCCCACGAGGAAGGTAAACTCACCGCGGTTGATCTCAAGGCTGACAGCATCGAGCGCCGGTCGCGCGTTCTGCTCGTAGACCTTGGTGACATTCTCAAATCTGATCATGACCCTTTTGACCCCGCCGGACATGACTTTTTGGCCCAGTCCAACAGCCGGAGCGCGGGCTTTCGAATGGGGGAAGTGAGAGCACCGGCCTCTCGACTATACGCAGGGGCAGGTGGCGATTCGGCCGGTTTGAGGGGCGTGTCGCCAAAACCGCACCCACTGGGGCGCTCCCCCATCACGGACAATTCCCGTTTGCCGCACTGCTACGGGCGAGGGGGGACCGGACCTACTCGGCAGCGTTGCGGTTGCCGGTACGCCAGCGGATGCCTGCATCGATGAAGTCATCGATGTCGCCGTCGAGCACCGCGGACGTATTTCCTACCTCGTGCTCGGTCCGGAGGTCCTTCACCATCTGGTACGGGTTCAGTACGTACGAGCGCATCTGGTCACCCCAGGATGCTTTGACGTCGCCGGCCAGGGCCTTCTTCTCGGCGTCCTGCTGCTCTTTCTTGAGCAACAGCAAACGCGACTGGAGTACCCTCAGCGCGGCAGCACGGTTTTGCAGCTGTGACTTCTCGTTCTGCATGGACACCACAATTCCGGTGGGAATGTGGGTGAGCCTGACGGCCGAGTCGGTAGTGTTGACGGACTGTCCGCCCGGGCCGGAAGAGCGGAAGACATCCACGCGGATCTCATTGTCCGGGATCTCGATCGAGTCGGTCTGCTCAATCAGCGGGATGACTTCCACTGCAGCAAATGACGTTTGCCGCCGGCCTTGGTTGTCAAAGGGGCTGATGCGGACCAGGCGGTGCGTGCCTGCCTCGACGCTCAGGGTCCCGAAAGCATATGGAGCCTTCACTTCGAACGTGGCCGACTTCAGTCCCGCTTCTTCGGCATAGGAGGTGTCCATGACAGTGGTCGGGTAGCCATGGCGCTCTGCCCACCGCAGGTACATGCGCAACAGCATCTCGGCAAAGTCGGCGGCATCCACACCGCCCGCTCCTGCACGGATGGTCACGACGGCTTCACGTTCGTCATACTCGCCGGACAGCAGTGTCACGACCTCGAGTTCCGCGAGCGCCTTGCGGATGGATTCGAGCTCCTTTTCCGCTTCGGCCATCGAGGCCTCGTCGCCCTCGTCCTGGCCCAGTTCCACGAGGACTTCCAGATCGTCAATCCTCGCGGCAAGCTTGCTGAGGCGTTCCACCTCGGACTGGCGATGGGACAGGCGTGACGTCACTACCTGGGCTGACGCGGGATCGTCCCATAGGTCCGGGGCTCCGGCTTGCTCGCTCAACTCCGCGATTTCGGCCTTGAGGCCTTCGACATCGCTGACGTCTTCGATGGAGCTGTAAGTGGCGCGGAGCGCGCGGATTTCTGCGGGAAAGTCAATCTCAGCCATGGTCATTCAAGCCTACGCTATTGGCGGCTCACGCCTTGTGCGGTTGAAGAAGGGCCCGGTTCGGGCGTCATTGTGTCAACCGTGACCTCGCGGCTGACGTGGCTTCCACGTAGATGCCTTCAGGAAGCAGGAAGCTGACCACCGGCGGATGGGCTACAGCGGACAGTGTCACCAGCGCAGTTCCTCCAGGACTGCTTCGTGTCCCCGGTTCGATGTGCAGCTGGTCATGATGGGCATAGGCGTCACTGGCTGCCAAGTACGTCTGGACAGCAGCGGACACCCGTTCATCGCCCAATGACACGGAAGGCGCGGCGCCACCTTCCATGTCTCCGGCCATGAAAGTGTCCGACGCTGCGAGCGCGGCACCGTCGGCCAGGGACAGAAGCTTCTTGTGCTCTATATAGACCGCGGAAACGGCCATGACTACCGAGGCCGTCAACAGCGCCAGGAGGACAAATCCAATGGACAGCACTGCTATCTGCCCCTCCTCTTTGGGATGGGTTTCCTGCCGGCTCATCTGAAGCGGCCGGCCTTCTGTGTTGCAGAGGCATCCAAGTGGGCAGCATCGAGTTTCAAGACATCCCCAAACGGCACCATGGGCAGATGTACTGACAGGTGGACTGAAACGGACACCGTTGCCCCGGGCGAGGGGCATTGGGGCCTGTCGCACGAGACATCCACAGTTACTGCCTCTGCCGTGTAGCCATAGTCGCTCAACGCGACGGCCACCGCTTCCTCGGCAGCTGCCAGCGCCTGCCCGGGCTCCGGTTCGGACACAAAGACCTTGGCCGCTTGGTCGGCAGCGGCCACGACTGCGAACATGCCCGCCTGTATCTGGCCGATGGTGACAATGAAGTAGACAACAGGAACCATGAGCATGACAGACAAGAGCAGGAACTCAACCGCCGCACTGCCGGTCTCATCCTCAACCAGCCGCAGCATTCCCCGCCTTGGAACGTGGAGCCGTGATGACCGCATGGCCCGTGACCTGTAATGCGTGGCCAGGACCGATCAGGCCGAAGATCGGCAATGGAGCCTTGACGGTCACCTCGAGTGTGGACCGACCCTCAATGTCGACTTCCCTGGTACTGATATCGGATCCGAACCCGCTGTTGACGCTCGTGCCGATCAGTTCGTTCGTCCTGGCTACGGCGTCAGCCGGGGTCCGATCCGCCAGTGCGCCATATCTGGCCCCCGAGGCAGCAGCGTCAATCAGCAGGTTTCGGACATGCAGGACCAGCATCAGTTGGATGACCGACATGAACAGAAGCGTCAGCACTCCCCCCACAAGGACAAAGTCGACGACGGCGGATCCGCGTTCCCGCGCTCCGCTGTCCGTGGGAGGAGACCCGCCCGTCGCCCAAACCATCACTTGCCTACTTTGGCGATGGCCTGGTTGAAGAGGCCCTCAAGTGCCGGAGACGCCAAGGCCAGGAGGCCTGCAACCAAGATCGCTGACATCAAGGTGATCATGACCCAACCCGGAACGTCGCCCCGTTCGGGATGGTCTTCCTCGTACCCGACCAACTTTTGTCCAAGGGTCGTAGCCGCAACCATAAGGCGGGCCGCCGGGGTCCACGGTGCACGAGGGTCCGATGCGTGGTTCTCTTCGATTCTTTTCATGTCACTCCTATGAGTTGGTTGTGATGGTGATCAGTTCTGTTTGCTGCGGCTGGAGTCGTGGGGCCTCGTCAAAGACTGATGTCCAAGGCGACCACGGCCGGGAAGGCCGCAAAGATGACGGTCAGGGGCAGGACGCCAAAGACCAGGGGGACCATCATGCCGATTTCCTTGCGCCCGGCCGACTCCATGAGCTCCCGCTTGGCTGCATCGCGGACGTCGGCCGCTTGGGCCCGCAAAACCTCGGCCAGAGGCGTGCCCCGGTCCACAGCCACCACCAGACCGTCCACAAAGCGGACTACCGCCGGCACCTCGGTCCTTGCGGAGAAAGCCTGCAACGCTTCAGTGAAGGGTTTGCCGGATCGTGCGTCGGCCAACACCTCAGCGAACTCCTTGGCGAGTTCCCCGTTGGACGTCCTGCAGATCCTTTCCATCGCATTGAGTGCGCTTTCACCCGCCGCCACTGCAAGTGCCAACAGCTCGGCAACACCCGGGAACTCCGCCAAAAACGCCGCCTCGCGCCTCTTTATCCTCAGGTCCAGGACAAAGCTCCGCAGCAAATACCCGCCCGCAGCACTGCCCGCAACGGCAATCAGCGCTGCGAGGGGGAGGAACCTTCCGGAAACCGCGCTCGCCAGGACCCCGAGCACCGCAAGCAGGACTCCGCCGGCCGCCCACAGCAATTGCTCGGCCCTGAAGTCGACCACTGACTTCGCGGCACCTGCCCGGGCCAGCTTGCGCGCAAGGGCGGTCCCGCCGGGATCGAAACGAGCCAGCAAGCCGAGCCCCTCGCGAACCACCGGCCGCAGGATGCGCTCCAAAGGCCCAAAGGGTGCAACATCCCGGCCGATCGGGCGAAGGAGACGGGAGTGGAGATTATGGGCCCTTAGTTGCGGCTCCACCCTGTCCTGGAAAGTTGGCTTCCGCATGAAAGGCAACCTCACCATGACAAGCCAGGATCCTGCCCCCAACAGGAAGCCAAGAGCGACCGCTGGACCCAAAGCGGCCGTCATCGAAGCACCCTGACATCTTCTGGCAAGGCACCGATCCGTAGCATGAGTGAGTAACAGGCCACCGACACTGCCAGTCCGCCCAGAAGCACTCCGGCTCCGGTGCCGGAGTTGTACGCCGCCATTGCTTCCGGCCTCCCGGCCATCACCACCAGCACGATCCAAGGAGCCGCCACGGCGAGCCTTGCTCCGTTCACGGTCCACGACTGCCTGGCTTCAAGCTCACCCCGGGTCCGGCTGCTTTCGCGCAAGAAAGCAGCAAGGGTGCCCAGCATATGGCCCAGGTCCGAGCCACCGACTTCCCGTGTCATCCGCAGTGCTTCGACAATCCTGTCCGCAACCGGATCCGCAAGCCGCTCCTTGAGCTTGTCCAATGCAGGTTCAAAGTGTCCGCCCGACCTGTAATCTGCGGCGAAATCAACAAACAGGTGCCGTAGTTCTTCGGGCCCCTTGTAGCCGAGTTGAACCAAGGCGTCGGGCAAGGACAGACCTGCCCGGATGCCGGAACGCAGGTGGTCTACGACGTCGGGCCAAACCTGCCGCAGGCTGGATCGCCGCCTCTTGGCCCGTCTCCGAACCACCGCAACGGGTAGCCATGCGCCAAAACATCCGAAGCATGCAGCAACAGCGGGCGAGCCCGTCCCTGCGAAGAACAGGAGCATGACCACCAAGCCCAACCCTGCGCAGCTGATGATGAGGCCTGCTCCCGAAACCTTCTCAATCCCCGCAGAGAGCAGCAGGAGTTCCAATCGACCCGGCCCCTTGGGGGCGGCTACTCCGGTTCCGGGGACGGACCACGCCGACCACCACATCAGGAAGACTCCCACCCCGCATGACAGCCCCAGCAACGCCGCCATCAGTTCAGTTCCAGCAGTTCGGCAACATCGAAGCCTGCTCTCGCGAACTTTTCCGGCGCGGGCATGGAGGTCCCCCTGGGGCGCAACCGTCCCTCGCTCATCTGGAAAACCGGCGAAGATTCAATCACGCCGTTCTCAACCCGCCGGCCCAGAGACAAAATCTCGGTCACTTGCCTGCGTCCCGTAGTGTGGCGGCTGCAATGAACCACAAGGTCAATGCAGGAAGCGACCGTAGGAACAACGAACGCGCTGGAGATGTTCGATCCCGCAAGGAGTGGCAAGGTACAGATTTTCGTCACGGCATCGTGCGCCGAATTGGCATGGACGGTGCACATTCCGGGAAGGCCGGAATTCAGGGCTATCAACATGTCCAGGCTTTCGGCCTCCCTGACTTCGCCCACCACCAGGCGTTCGGGACGCATCCGCAGGGCTTCCTTGACCAACTTCCGCATGGGAATTTCGCCCTCGCCTTCCAGGTTCGCCTGCCGGCATTGGAGGGCGACGACATCCCGAAGGGGAAGTTGAAGCTCAAAGATCTCCTCCACCGTGATCACCCGCTCACGGGGACCGATGCCGGAGGCCAGGCAATTGAGCATCGTCGTCTTTCCCGCCTGGGTGGCCCCTGAGACGAGGATGTTGAGTCCGCTCGCTACAGCTGCTCCGAGGAACTTGGCCGCTTGGGAATTAAGGCTGCCCAGTTCCACGAGGTGTTCGAGCCTGCGCGCCTTGGCAATGAATTTCCGGATATTCACTGCCCAGTGCTTCCTGGTGACGTCGGGGATGACCACGTGCAGCCGCGAGCCGTCGGGAAGGGCGGCATCAACAAAAGGCGAGGACACGTCCAACCTGCGCCCGGAGGTTTTGAGCATCCGCTCCACAAGGTCCCGGACCTGCTGCCCGGTCAGGCTTATATCAGTGAGTTCGGATTCACCGTTGCGTGCAACGAAGACTTCGTGTGGAGCGTTGATCCAGATCTCCTCGACGCTGGAGTCGTCCAGCAGTGGTTGGAGCGGCCCGAATCCTGCCACGGCATCGAAAATGTGGCGGCGTGCCACGTCCACAGGACCCATATGGGGCAACGGGGCCAGAAGCGATCTTTGGCCATAGTCATTGATGGCCGCGTCAACTAGCAGCCGCACTTCTCCGGCTTCCTCGAAAGGATCCAGCCCCTGCCTCCGGACGAGCTCGCGGACCTCACCTTCAATAATGCGCAGCGCATCCATGGAACCCCCATCAACCAGGAACGTATAAACGAGAGGCGTATCTCGAGATATTTACGCTAGGGCAGCGGCGGACCGGCTCAAAAGGGGCGTGGTGGAGCTTGTGGATAAGTGGCTGCGGCCGTCCCATGTGCAGCATCAGTCCCACTAGTCACTCCAGTTTCCCGAGTGTTAGGGTAATGCCCGATAGGAGCTGGCCTTTGGTCCCTTATGCAGGCGCCCGCCCCGGAGCCTGTTGGCAAAGCCACTACTTACCGCGGAACCGCGGTACAGGCCGGAAAAATGGATATGACGAGTAACTCAGTACGCTCTTTTCCACGCAGGTCTCTGGCCAGGACCGGGATAGGCCTCGCTTTGGCCATCGTGGCCGGGACCTTCCTCGTGGGCCCCGTTAAGGCAGTTGAGCCGGGCCCCCGGCCTGCTCCCCCCTCGCAGACCACGGAGTCGGCCGCAGTCAACCAGGAGTATCCGCCCATCGGGCCAGGCAGCCCTGAGCAAGCCGCGCCTCGGCCGGGGGCAAGCGTCGGCGGAGAACCGGCGGCTTCCACCGCCGTCGAACCTTCTGCCGCTGAAGCCCCGGACTCTGCCGCCAGACACAAGCGGGACGCGAGGACGCAGGCAGTAAACCCGGGCCAGCCTGGCGGCCCTGTGGACCCTGAAGCCATGAAAGCGGCCATGCGGGCAGCCATTCCCGCCGGAGGCGCGGAGATGGGCCAGCGATCGCCCCGCGTGGCAGCGGCGAAGGAACAGGGCAGCACGTCAACCCCATCGGGGTCACGGGGAGTCGGCAGCATCGTCCCCATGGCTCCGGATCCCGGACATTGGCGTCCAACGATCGGAGTGCAAGGCCAGGACGTCAGCGCCCACCAAGGCAACGTCAACTGGCAGAGCCAATGGAACATGGGTTCCCGCTGGGCTTACGTCAAAGCTTCAGAAGGCAACTACTACCTCAACGAGAATTACGCACAGCAATACAACGGTTCCCGCAACGTTGGCATGGTCCGGGGCGCCTACCACTTCGCGATCCCCAACTGGTCCTCCGGCGCCGACCAGGCCAGGTACTTCGTGGCGAACGGTGGCGGGTGGACGGCCGACGGTTACACGCTTCCGCCGGTGCTGGACATCGAGTACAACCCCTACGCAGGCCGGACCATCAACGGCTTTTACTTCGGCAACACCTGCTATGACATGTCCAAGGCCCAACTCGGACAGTGGGCAGCGGACTTCGGCAATACGGTGAAGGCACTGACGGGACGTTTTCCGGTCATCTACAGCACCACGGACTGGTGGAATACGTGCGTTGGCAATTCCACCTTCGGCAGCTACCCGCTGTGGATTGCCTCCTACTGGTCCAACCCCACCAACTCTCCCGGTTCCATGCCGCTGAGCTGGGGCAATTACACGATGTGGCAATACAGCAGCACCGGGCCTTTCGAGGGCGACTCCAACATCTTCAACGGCAGCTACGATCAACTGCGGACTTTCGCCCGAGGTGTCTCCTACCCGTCCAACCCCGCCATCAAGTCCGGCGCGGACATCCTGACCACAAACGCCTCAGGAAGGCTTGACGCATTCAGGGCAAGCGGTACGGGCAAGATCACCGGCCCGTACACCATTGGGTCGGGATGGTCGGATGCAACAGCCGTATACGTCGTGGACTGGGACCAGGACGGCGTCCAGGACATCTTGTCCCAATGGTCCGACGGGACGTTGAAGGTCTTCCGCGGAGCCCCGGGCGGCGGCTTCTATGGAGCAGTCCAGGTGGGCTCAGGCTGGGAGGAAATGTCACTCACGGTGGGCTGGTGGAACCTGAAGGACCCCTATCCCGGAGTCATCGGCCAAGACTATCTGGGCAACCTCTACCGCTACTCGAACACCCGGGGCGGCGCGCTTGGCAACGGAACGCTGATCGGCACAGGCTTCAGGGGGCACCAACTCAACCAGCTTGATTTCGACGGCGACGGCAGCCAGGACATGGTCACCCGTACTGCCGATGGCGCCCTCCGGCTATACCGATCCAACGGAGTCGGCGGCTTCCTCAATGAAACGGCAAGGGTCGTCGGAAGCGGCTGGTCCGGGATGAGCGCTGTCAGCTCCGCCACCAATTTCAGCGGTTCGGGTTCCCAAGGCCTGCATGCACGTGCCGGCAATGGAGACCTCTATTACTACCCCGTGTCGTCCGGAACGTGGGGCACCCGCAGTCTCATCGGCCTGGGCTGGAACGATGCGAGCCTCATCAGCGGGGCTGCATTGGACGTTGAGACAACCCAGGGCCTCGACGAGGAAGACGTGCTGGCCGTAAGGCCGGACGCCAACCTCTACCGGTACCAAGGAACCGGCTCCACGGCGCTGTCACCCCAAGACCTCATAGGGACGGGATGGAGCGGCCTCAAAGCCGGTTTCGTCACCGACTGGAACAAGGACGGGGCATTGGACATCGTGGCGCAGTGGTCCGACGGTCGTTTGACCGTCTATCCGGGACGAAACGGCAGCGGTTTCGGTGACCCGATCTCCCTCGGCAGCAACTGGAAGAACTGGACATTGACCGTCGGTAGTTGGAAGAAGGCCGATCCCTACCCGGGCATCGTCGGCTACGACGCGACCGGTCGCCTCCACTACTTCAGGAACCCGGGCGGGAAGACTGTGTCCACGGGCGTTTCCATCGGCATCGGCTGGTCAGGCCTGGATATCGCACAACTGGATTTCGACAAGGACTCCAACGTGGATCTCCTGGCCAAGACCCCCAGCGGGGACCTTAAGCTGTACCGGAGCAACGGCGCCGGCGCCTTCGCCGCCGAAGCTCCGCGCGTCGTGGGGACGGGCTGGGACATCATCTCCAGCTACAGCGGGGTCCGCAGCTTTGCCGGCGCCGGTTCAACCGGAATCATCGCCCGCACCACCGACGGCGAACTGCGGTACTACCCCGTCGGAGCCAAAGGTTCCTGGGGAACACCCAGCAGAATCGGCACCGGCTGGAATGGCCTGACGATCTTCTCCGCTGCGGCCAGGTAACACCGGCGCTCCGTGCAGGCCCGTCCCGGGATTAGCTCCAGGGACGGGCCTTTCGCCTTTTAAAGCGGGTCCATCCAAGGGCCCGGCATTAATCTCCTTTCAACCGCCAAATTTCCGGTATTGCGTGGTCTAATAAAGGTGGTCTCACGTTTTGGCTGTTCAGTGCATTCGGGAAACGGGCTTTGTTTGGGGGCAAACGAAGATCATCCCGCAGCGCGCAATCAAGGAGTGATTTTTATGGCGTTTAGGATAGGAACTGCCAGCGCTGACATAACGCCGTCCCTGAGCACCAATCCGTACATGGCGGGATACGGGACAACGGACGGCGGACGGGAAGCCACCAGCAGCTCCCCTTTCGAACCTCTGTACGCACGGGCCATCCTCATCTGGGAAGACACGCACCCGCACATCATCATCAGCCTGGATGTCCTGGCGCTGCCGCGGGCCATGCACCAGCGGATCAGGACCAGGATCCTTGCATTGGCCGACTGGTCCAGCAGCGACATCCTGATCCAGGCCACGCATACCCACAACGGTCCCGCACTGATTGATACCCTGCACCCCTACATGGCTTACGGGTTGTCGGACCTTGGCTTGGTGCGTTCTTACAGCGACGACCTTGAGGACACTATCGTGGACCTCGCGCAGGAAGCCCTGGACGCCGATGAAACGCCCGTGACCTTCGACTACAAGGTCTCCACACAGAATTTCTCCGCCAACCGGGTGGGCCTCCCCTACACTGAAACGGCAGTGCCGGTCCTCGTCGCCCGGCGTGGGAACGGCACCCCGGCCGCAGTCATATTCAGCTATGGCTGCCACCCGATCAGCGCCGGCCTGCGTACCCTTTTCGACGGAGATTTTGCAGCGGGAGCCTGCAACTACATCGAGAACCGCAACCCCAACTGCTTCGCCATGTTTATCCAGGGGCCGGCCGGGGACCAGGATCCCGGCGGTGTCCGCAGCTGGGAACTGCGGGACCAGCACGGCGACGCTTTGGGCGCTACCGTCAACTCCGCGATGCAATCGGCAGGCCGGGCCCTCAGCGGTCCCATGGTGACCAGGTACCAGGAGGTCCAGCTGCCGCTGGACATCACCGCGACGGCGGGGAACCTGGCCGCAGTCAGGGCCGCCTACGTGGCACGTTTGGGCAACCCGAACGGGCAGCCCCAGTGGTATCAGCGCCACGCGCAGGTGATGATCGGCCGCATCGACAGCAACAGTTACAAGACCGCGGTCCCGTCCCCATTCCAAGTGTGGAAGTTCAACGGCAGCCCACAGCTGAAGATCGCCATGATCGGTGGAGAACTGGTCAGCGGCTACGCGGCCTATTTCCGAAGCCGGAACGGCGGCACCAACGGAATCATCGTGGGCGGCTATGCCAACGAGTCCTGCTGCTACATCCCCAGCAACGAATTCTTTCCGCCCTTTATGCCCTTGGGCAGCTACGAGGGAGGGTGGGAACCGGACTTTCCTGGAATTGCCGGTGGCTCTATGACCGTTTACGGTCATCTGGCCCATTTCAAGGCAGGAGCCAACGGGGTGGAAACCACGCTCATCAATGCAATGAATTCATTATTGGCCTGAATTCCAGGCAGCCTAAAAGGGCGCGCACCTCGAAAGGGGTTCGCGCCCTTTTGCGCTGACAGGAATTACCTCTATTTCGCTCCGGCAGCTTTTAGCCACTTGGTAAAGACGGCAGCCTGCGGCGCCAAAGGAGCCAAGGCCAGGGCACCTTTCACTATCGGGACGCCGTAGGCGGCCAGTGCCGCATTGAGGGTGCGCGGGTCAGTTCGGGTGCACGCCCGGATGATCCGGAGGCACAATTCGGTCTGTTGTCCGGCGGGAGCCCCCGCCGCCACAGCGACGTTAACTGCCGCAGTTTCCTCCGCCGTCAGGACATGGGCCCCAGCACCGACGTAAGCCACCAAGCAGTCAGTGATGCGCAGGTAACGGGTAGACGCCCACACCTCTTCCAAGCTGGAGAACTTGCCGATCAGGCTCCCGTCAGCGGCCGTGCATGTGAACTGGTATCTCACCAGCGGTTCCGGTCTCTCCTTGGCAACTTTGTCATCACCTGCCACGACCGGTGCCATGTCAAGGGCGGAGGTTTGGGACGAATCAATTTTGGTTCCTGAGCAACCGGCCAAAGCAATCGTTGCAACGCCGAGCTGAAGAACACTGCGCCTGCGCATGTCCACCGAGGGATCCCCACTTCATTCGGATGCTCCCCAGCTCCGCATGCATTGGTTATTCGCCCCACGCCGTTTCCGGCTGCGTCTCCCTACATCTTCCCCCAAATTCCGCATTTGTCACTAGTAAAGTTTTGGCCGTCCTCCACCCGCACCCCTTGCGCCGCGTCTGTGGAGCCTCCACTGGCTGTCAATGCGCCGGCGTCTGTCCTCACCGACCACTCGCATTCCCCCGAAGAAGGACCGGGCTTGACCACTTGGTAGGTGCCGGATTGCAGGCCCTCCCCAACGCGGTGGCTGCCGTCCCCCACACGAGTGCCCTCTGCCCACGCGGCGATGATTTTGCCCTGCGGTGCGTCGGGGCAAAAGTCGGCCGCAGCCTTCAGCGATTCCCTGGAAGCTCCGGCAAAACCGTCGGGTCCGGCTTCGTCGCTGACCCTGGTGCAGAGACCCAGGACCCGCAGCATCACGTTCACTTCGTCCTCTGCGGCGACGTCCCGGGAAGCCACCTGGATTGCTTCGGCTTCACGCTCCGTAGGTTGAAACGGCTGCGGCCCTTGATAAGTGACTTCGCAGGAATCCATACGGGTGTAGTTCGTTGCTGCCCAGACTTCGGCAAGGCTCGACAGCTGAACCTCCGGCGAGGAATCGAGGCTGGTGCACCGGTACGCGTACCGGCCCGGAGTATCCTCCCCCGGCCCGTCGTCGCTTCCGTCGCCGTCGGGGGGCGGTACGGACGACGGCGACGATGCGGGCGGCGTCGTCGTCTCCCCTTGGGTGAATCCCGACGGCGTTGGGCTCTCCGATGGCTGCGGCGACGGGACCACACAGCCTGTCAGCAGCAAAAGGGATAGAGCAGTTAGTGGCATGAGCCGGCGCATTGTGACCTCCACCTCCATCGTGCGTGGCGGTACATCGAGGGGTCAAGACGCGGCCGTGACGGGGCTTACCGAAGTCCACAGAAAATGCGGTAGTGACAAATGTGAAAATTGAGTCGAAGATGTACTAAGACGCAGCCGGAAACGGCGTGGGGCGAATAACCAATGCATGCGGAGCTGGGGAGCATCCGAATGAAGTGGGGATCCCTCGGTGGACACGCGCAATCGCAGTGTTCTTCAGCTTGGTTTGGCATGTCTTGCACTCGCCGGTCGCTCAAGAACCTCTCATAAAACCCTCCCGCGCCCTGATCGGGCCAACCGCGGCTACGGGCACCGCCGTCGCAGGCTCACCGCTCTGGTGGCCGCGGCCAGCCTCGCCACCGCGAGCCTTGCCGGCTTGGCGGGGGCGGGACCCGCGGCAGCCGACCAGGCGCGCCAGACCCTGGCAGTAGGCCTCACCAAGGCAGCCGGATCCATCGTCGATCCGGATGGCCGGATCTGGGTCTCCGATGCCAGGGCCGGTTTTTGCCGTGTCACGGAGACTTCCGGCGCTGTTACGGGCGGATTGGAAACCAACACCTGCCTTGGAGGCACCCTGGCCGGAAGCGATGACGGACCGAAGCTTCCGGGAGCCCCTGCCATGGTGGACCCGACGCCGGGGAATCCGGGCAGCGGTGACGAGATCGCTTTCATTCCTGATGCCGCCGTCGGAAGTTCCGAAGTGGTGCGTGCTTCGTGGAACTCCGGAAGCAGTGTCTTCGAGTACGACAGCCGCCTGACCATTTTCGACGGCGACCTTCGCCCGAATGCGGCCAGCGACGGCCCTGACGGGAATATCTACCTGTCGTTCGCCAACGCCCGGATGATCCTCAAGATCGTGGACCCCACGGCGCTGCATCCGAGTATCGAAAACATAGCCTCCGTTAACTCAAGTGCCTTGGGACTGGCCGCCACGCACCGCAACAGCGCCGGTAACGTCGTGGTCTATGTCGCTGAAACCTCGGGGCTGACAGTCTTCACCGCACCCGATGACGGGGATCTCACCAACTATATCCCCTCGCCGCTGTACAACGTCGGCAAGCCGACGGCCATCTACTACGACTGGGAGTCACCCCTCGTCCTGTACACCGGTACGGGCGGCGGCACCACAACAGCTGATGCGGGCAAAGACACGATCTCCCGGATCGACCTGAGCACAGACACGGTGGACAACCAGTGGGCTTTGGGCTTCAGCAAGATCGGCGGGCTTCACATTCGTGACGGGAAGCTGCTGGTGATGGAAGACCCCGGTCAGCTGGAGACGGCCAAGCCGACCCAAAAAGGCAGGCTCTTGAGCCTTGGCGGCGTTGTTCCGTCCATCGTTAGCGGTCCGACCGCCGCAAACGGCGGCCAGGCACCGAACCCGGCCTTCACCAACGACTCCACGCCTACCTTCACTGTGGCCTCGACGCCGCCGGGAGGAGCACTGGAATGCAGCCTCCAGTTGAGCACTGCCACCCCGGTCTGGCAGGTTTGCACCAACGGAACGTTTACGCCCCCTACCGCCTTGGCGGCAGGCGCCTACACGTTCTCCGTCCGGGCCGCTCCGTCGGGGACGCCGGTCTCCAGGTCATTCACCATCGACCTGGCGGCACCTGCAGCCCCCGTCATCACATCCCCCGCTGCAGGAGCAACGGTCAATGGATCGCCGGTCCTCGGGGTCACCTCGGAAGCTGACTCCGTCCTGACTTGTTCCATCGATTCCACAACTACGTTTACGCCCTGCGCCAACGCGCAGACGTTGACCCTCTCCACTGCCGGCCAGCACATCATCAGGGTCCGGGCGACGGACAGGGCCGGCAACGTCAGCGCAGATGCCGCTGTGACGGTCACGGCGGACCTGACGGCGCCCCAGGTGAGCATCACCTCGCCGGCAGAGGGAGCAACGGTGGGCCTTTCGCCGTCGTTCGTCTTTGCCTCCACATCAAGCGACGTGGCAGGCTTCAGGTGCAAGCTGGGATCGAACGCCTTCACGGAGTGCACCTCGCCCAAGACGTACACGGATGTTCCGAGTGGCCCGGCGACGTTCACGGTCGAAGCCCGTGACCAGGCAGGGAACACCTCCACGGCCACCCGAACGGTGACCGTCTTCGCGCCGGATACTGCGGCGCCGGTTGTCACGGTGGACCCCTCGGCAGGAACGTACGGTCCAAACAGGACCATCACCCTGTCGGTCAACGAAGCCGCGAGCATCTACGTCACCACGGACGGAAGCACGCCAACAGCTTCCAGTCCCGTGTACTCAGGACCAATCCCCCTGACCACCATGACCCTGAAGTACTTTGCGCGGGACACGGCAGGCAACTCGTCAGCAGTGGCTACGCAGGCCTACGTCCTGGACAACACTGCTCCGTCGTTGACCATCACCCCGGCTAACGGAGCTTACGCCTCGGGCCAGCTGGTCACCATGACGGCCGGTGAGTCCGGCAGCACCATCTACTACACAACGGATGGGTCCAACCCAGGAACGGCGGCAGGTGGCAGCACCAAGGCCTACACTGCACCGTTCGCGATCACCGGGAACACAACGGTCAAAGCCTTGGCAGTGGACGCCTTCGGCAACTCGTCAGCGGTGGCCACGCGGACCTACACGGTCCTCGATACCACGCCTCCCGTGGTGACCGTCAACCCACCTGCTGGAAGCTACCCGGCAAACCAGCAGATCACGTTGACGGCCAACGAAGCAGGATCGAGCATCTACTTCACCACGAACGGCACGAATCCCACGGCCACGGCCGCCAACAAGTACTCCAGCCCCATCACGCTAACGTCGTCGATGACTCTGAAGTACTTTGCGGTTGATCCAGCGAACAACAGTTCCGCGATCGTCACCCAGGCCTACACAGTGACCGTGCCTCCCGCCAATACATGGAAGGACTACAACGGCGACGCCAAGAACGACGTCGTGGCACGCGACAATGGCGGCACGCTGTGGCTCTACCCCGGAAACGGCTCCGGCGGTTGGCTCACACAGCGTTCGATCGGGACCGGTTGGAACTCGCTCACGTCGATTGTGCCCACCAAAGACTTCAACGGCGACGGCCGAAGCGACATCCTGGCGCGGGATTCCAACGGCGTCCTGTGGCTCTACCCCGGCAACGGCAGCGGCGGTCTGCAGCCACGCGTCCAAGCCGGGACGGCGTGGAACGGAATGACCATGATCATCGCTCCCGGTGATTTCAGCGGCGATGGGAAGGCCGACCTGCTGGCCAGGGACTCGTCGGGCATTCTGAGGCTCTATAGGGGGAACGGCACCGGTGGTTTCGGTACTGTCTCGCAGGTGGGCACGGGATGGAACGTCATGTCAGCCATCCTGAGCACGGGTGACTTCAACGGGGACGGCAAAACCGACGTCCTCGCAAGGGATACGTCCGGACTGCTGTGGCTCTACCCGGGCAACGGCACCGGAGGCTGGCTTAGCCGTGTACAAGTGGGAAGCGGTTGGAATTCCATGACGGCGATCCTCGGACCGGGCGACTTCAACGGGGACGGCAAGAACGACGTCCTGGCCCGTGATTCCGGCGGCAGCCTCTTCCTCTACCCCGGAAATGGAACCTCCGGCTGGCTCTCAAGGAGCCAGGTCGGTTGGGGCTGGGGAGGATTTACTTCCCTTCCATGACGCCCTGGCAGGCAGTTCCCGCCGATCCGTAACCCGGCGGGGACTACCCGGCGGATAGGAAAAGGCCCGGACACACACAGTGTGTCCGGGCCTTTCGCTGTCGTGGAGCCTGTTAGGGCGTCAGGCACGTTCCTTCATGGGATGCATCGTTGGCCTGTCGGGACTTGCCTGAATGTCCAGTTGCAAGGAAACGAGCAACATCTGGACACCCAGCACAAAGGGCACCACAGCAAGCATCACCGACCCCGCCGTCGGAGAACCGACGCTGGCCGCGAGCACCCAGGCACCGACACCAAGACCCATGACGATCAGCGCCAGGCCTGCGATGAGAAGCAAGGCAACGGCTGAGAAGGACCACACCATATACTTCCACCAGACACGGCGCCAGAAGCCGCCGAACAACATGGCCAGAAGTTCGGGAATGACCTTCCGCAGCTTGATGCTGGAAACTTCATTTCCATACACAGCCGGGATGGGAACGTCGACGATCGGGACATCAAGGATGTTGAGGTGGATCAGGAGGTCGTTCTCAAAGCTGTAGCGGGCCGCCACTTTATTCATCGGAAGCCTGCGGAGGACCTCGGTCCGGATAGCCGTGTAACCGTTCTGGGGGTCGAAGATGTGCCAGTACCCCGAAGCCAACTTGGTCATAAAGGACAACACGATGTTGCCGAAGATCCGGTAACCGGGCATTCCGGCAAAGGACTCGCCGGAGAAGAAGCGGTTGGCCTTGGCGAACCCGTAGCCGTCAACCACCGGGTCCAGCAGCTGGGGCAGGTACTCCGGATCCATCTGCGCGTCGCCGGCCATGACCACGTTGATGTCCGAGCCCAATTCCATTGCGGCTTTGTGGGCCGTCAGGACAGCCCCGCCAACACCCTGGTTCACTTCATGGCGGATGAGCGTCACGCGTCCGTCATCGGCGCGCCGGGCAGCTCCCGAAGTGTCGTCGGGGCTGCAGTCATCGACAATGACGATGTGATCGACGAAATCCGGCATGGTCTTGATGACCTGCCCGATGTGGTTCTCTTCTTTGTAGGCCGGTACGACCGCGGCTATTCGAACGCCTCGATACATCGCTTATCCTTCGCTGCTCTTTGGTGTGAGGTTCTGTGGTGGTGCGTCGGTTTCGGACACTCCACCGGACTTGTGGCCGGCATCCGGCACAGGCTTCTTGTGCGGAAAGATCCAGTGCTTGTAGATGAAGTAGTTCCAGCCCATGGTGACAGCGGTCGCCACTACTTTACCGATGACGTAGCCGGCTCCCAGGAACTGGAAAAGCTCAACGATTCCCATGACGGCCAGGGTGTTGAAAACCAAGAGGACCGAGTACCGGAGCACCCCGCCCAAGGCCGTCCCGCCTCCGCCGAAGGCGAAGTGGCGCTGCAAGAAGTAATTGAAGAAGAAACTTCCCCAGAAACCTGCGCCTGTGGCGAGCCACAGCGGCCACCCGAAGACCTGGAAGCACAGAGCCAGCAGCCCCAGGTCAACCAGGAAGCTGAGCCCGCCGATCAGCAGGAACCGGAACAGGCTGGAGGTGAAGAACTTGGTGATGAAAGCCTTCATTGTCAGCAGATCCTTCCAAGCGGGGCGATGCCGTCAGGGTTCCGGTTCTCAAGGATTCCCGGAACGCCATCGACTTGGACGCGATCCTTGGCGGCCGCATCGAAGGCTTCTTTGCCACCGGGCAGCTGGGCCCAGTCGATCTTGTACAGTGCTGCATTGCCCTCGCGGGCAACGAGCTGCAGGTACGGAATAGAGTCCGGCTGGGTCAAACCCTCTTTGGGCTCATCCCACGCGCGGATCCGGCCATCGGCAATGTAGACCCATTCGATGCCGAGTTCAGCCGCAGCCTCACGCGCTGCTGCATCCGTGGCCAGCTCCGGGAGCTTCTGCAGCACCAGCAACTGCCGGTTGGTTGGCAAGATCTCGAAGTGCCGGATCATGGGCATCCGGTTTCCGAGGGCGTACATCCACACGGAGCCGTCGCAGGAGTCGTTGAGGACAGTGGCCTCTTCCGGCACGTACTGGTCCATCCTGCTCAACAGATCCACTTCGTCGACGCTCAACGTGGGACCGTCCACCTTGGTGTTGAGATTGATACGTTCGGCATTCTGCTTGAAGTATGGAATGGCAGCAATACCTGCTGCCAGCAGGACCACCGACGCCGCTGCCACAGCCACGAGGCGACTGGGCCGCCGTCGAGCATCACGTCCGGCCTCAGGGGACTGCCGGCGAGCGCGGACCCTGCGGACCACCCACTCAGTTGCCTCCGCGGCCTGGGCAACACCCAACCCCGCCAAAGGAACCAGCAGCATGACCAGAATCCCGAAGATCCGCCATTGGTCGTCATAGAACGGCGCCGTCAGGTTCAGGAAGCGGGGGCTCTCGCTACCCATCGTGTAAACCGAAAGGAAAGCGAAAGCAAGAACGGGTCCGAAATACCACCACATGCGGATCCTGAAAACGACCGCAAGACACCCCAACGCCACCAGTGCAGTCAGGACGGGCATGGCGATGGAGCCGTGGTGAAGGAAGATGATGTTTTGGATGGCGCCATTACGGTCGGTATCCGGGGCCCACATCATCTTGGAGACGCGTTCGGACTCCTTGAGCATCTGCTGGATGATGGGCAAGCCCAACACAACAGCCAGCACCCCGGCGACGGCCAGGTAGACCGTGATCCCCAGAACCCGGCCCTTTCTCCTGACCAAGGCTGACAAGAACCAGAAAATCAGGAGCGGCAGGACTACGAACGCCAAGGAGGGGTGGACCGCAATGAGGCCCACGGCCCCGAAGGAGATGCCCGGGATCCAGAAGTAGCGGCGCTCAAGGGCGCCCTTGATGGCCAGGAACGCGAAGGGACCCGCCAGGACCATTCCGGCAAAGAAAGGAATCAACGGCCCACGCCACAGGAGGTCATACGGGTAGACGGTGAACCAGCCTGACACCGCGCCTGCTGCAGCAACCGCGATCGGCCGCCGGGTCAGCACCATGGTCAGCGCCATCGTGCTCAAAGGCAACTGCACGGCCATCATGACCAGGACGAACACATTGAGGAAGACGGGGAGGCTGACCCCGGTAAACGGCCATACCAAAGAAAGCAGTGCATGGAAAGCTATGGGATAGCTTCGAATCGGAGCCTCCGGTATGGAGGTGTCGTAGTAGGCGAAGTTGCCGGCAATCCCCGGGTCCCATTCATGGTTTACCGAAATCAAACGAATCATGTTCGCGTGCCACGGGATGTCCCAGTCCTGGTTGATGCCCAGGAGGCCTTCCGTACCCACGGTCCATGAGACCGCGGCAACGGTACCGCCGGCTACCAGACCGGCCAGCAGGATCCACCAGGCCCCGGCGATGTGGTGCTTCCCGAAGAGCCCGGCGCGACCCGGATCGTGCGTGCCGAACCTTTCCGGGAATCTTCGCTCCAGGAAGATCCGAAGGGCGAAAAGCACGACGGCCAACAGCAGCAGGACTCCGGCAACGGGCAGGAGCTGCCAGCTCATTCCCAGGGAATGGCCGGTGACGCCAATGACTGTCAGGGCCCCCATTCCAAGCAACGGCGCCACGACGGGCAGGACGGTGCGACGAATTCCCAGTGCTTCACCAAGCAGCCAGCCCGGCCCCCACCACAACACGACAATCAGGAGTACACACAACAGCAGCGGGCCGATACCCATTCCTACGGTCGCCTTTCTTAGATGCTTCCACTAGCCATCCGTTGACAGACGACTTTTGGCGTTTGGAGGCCGGTTAGTTACGATCCCTCAGCCAGGCCACGGCCTGGTCCGCTGGACCTTCGAACTGGACGGTACCGGAAGAAAGGACCACTCCCCTGTCACAAATGCGGGAGATCATATCCAGGTCGTGGCTCACCACCACCAGTGTGCGTCCCTCATCAGATAACTGCTTGATCTTGGCCAGGCACTTGCGTTGGAAGGGCTCATCACCGACGGCCAGAATTTCGTCCACGAGGAAGATATCCGGCTGGGTGTGCACCGCCACCGCAAACGCGAGGCGGAGGAACATACCCGAGGAGTAGAACTTCACCTCAGTGTCGATGAATTGTTCAATTTCCGAGAACGCCACGATTTCATCAAACTTGGCGTTGATTTCGTCTTCGGTCATCCCAAGGATGGCTGCATTCAGGAACACGTTCTCGCGACCGGACAAATCAGGGTGGAATCCAGCGCCGACCTCAATGAGGCCCGCGACCCTTCCCTTCGTTCGGACTGTGCCCTTGTCCGGAAGGATGACGCCGGAGATCAGCTTCAGCAGCGTGGACTTGCCTGAACCATTGAACCCCAACAGTGCCACTGTCTCGCCGGACTGGATCTCGAAGCTGACGTCGTGAAGGGCGTCAAACTTCTTGGAAAGGTCCCCCTTGCGCCCCTTGGCGAGCCACACCAGCGTCTCTTTCATGGAATGCGAGTGCCGCAGATTGAAGGTTTTCTTCAGGTTCTTGACGATAATTGCGGCGCCCACTCAGACCTCCTGCGCGAAGTGGCCCTCAAGCCGGCGGAACACCAGCTGGCCGATGATAAGGAACAGGGCCGCCATGCCAAGACCGGCGAAGCCGGTCAGCAACAGGTGCGGAGGCAGCTCTACAGGCTTGGTCACCGTCGGGTACCAGAATGCCCAGTGGAACAGCTCCACGGCCACCGTCACCGGGTTCAGCTGGTAGATCGTCAGCGCCCAGTCAGGAGCCAGGCGACGGATCATGGTCCAGTCGTAAAGGACCGGAGAAGTCCACGTAACCACCATCATGAGCATGTCGACGATGTTTTCGGCATCACGGAAGAAAACGTTGATGGCACCTGCCAGCAAGCCAAGGCCCGTAGCCGTGACGGCAACAATCACAAAGCCCAGAGCGGCCCCGAACAGCTGGACCGCGTCGGGTCGCCACCCGTTGAGCAGGGCCGCGGCAAGCAGGACGACCAACTGAGGCAGGAAGTGCACCGCTGCAACCCACACTGATGCCACCGGGAAAAGCTCCCGGGGAAGGTAGATCTTCTTCACCAACGGCGCGTTCCACACGATTGAACGCGTTGCGTTGGAGAAGGCCTCCGTGAAGAAGTTGACCACAATCACGCCGGAGAACATATACAGCGCATAGTTCGGGATCTGGTCGCCCACCCGGAGAACGATGCCCAATGCCAGGAAGAGCACCACATACTGCACGAGTGGCTTGACGTAGGACCAGGCCAACCCCAGTACCGAACCCCGGTATCGGACCCGGAGTTCCTTGCGGACAATCAGTTTGAGGAGGTACCGGCGCCGGAAAACGTCCAGCAGCCCGGCACCAACCCCGGGAACAGCATATGTATCAGTCGAGTCGGCCATTGCTACTGTTTGGGCTCCGAAGCTTCAAATGTTTCACGCCAGGAATCCATGGAGGTGATCTCCGGCAAGGCATCGCGGTACTGGCCACGAAGCGTTTCCCAATTGGAGAAGAGCTGCGCGTGCAACTGTGCCGTTTCGGCGAGCATTTTGCGAACGAGTTTCGGATCGCGCCGGTACCAGGATGCGCCCGTTCCATCGGCGTTTGAGACCACTGCGCTATCCAAGTGCGCCAGGCTCCACCACTTGCCGTCCTGGTGTGCAACATGTGCCTCAGGATTGCTGTGTGCCGATTCACGCACCGGTGCGATGGTCTGCTTCAGGACAGTCTTTACTGCCCATGGAAGAAGTCCAAGGGCACCCGGCTGCTTGTACGTCTGGGGTTTCTTGGGCGGGCGCTTCCTGAAGACCTCCGGGAATGCACCGGGATCGGTCTTGACCTGCGAGTCGACGAAGTCTTCACGCATCGTCCTGAGCTTGGGCATGGTGGTGGGCAACTGCTCATGCAGTTTGGACGGGCCCTCAAGAACATCGCGCAGGGCCATGATGCGTGCCTGCTCGGGGTAGTACTGCATGGACACAAGATGCTTAATGTCCGTGTTCAGGCTTTCCCGGAAGATCCGTCCACCCTTGGGGAAAGGAGAGTGCAGCAGTGCGGCGATCAGGCGGTTCCGCTCGTGGTAATAAGCCTGCCAGTCAACCGAGTCGTCCTTGTCTGCCCAGGAGACGTGCCACACGGCAGCACCGGGAAGCGTGACGGTGGGGTACCCAGCGGCACGGGCACGCAGCGAATATTCTGCGTCGTCCCACTTGATGAATACCGGCAGCGAAAGGCCGATCTCCTCCACGACCGCCTTGGGGATGAGGCACATCCACCAGCCGTTGTAGTCCGCATCCCACCTGCGGTGCAGGAGCGGCGTCGAGCGGAGCCCTTCAGCCGAGAAATCATGGTTGCCCAGGCCCTCCACCGGTCCCCAGAGGAACCTGTAGAAGTTCACTACCTCGGCGTACGCGTGCAGGACGGACTTGTTGTACATGTCGAACATGTGGCCGCCCACAATCGTGGGCTTGCGGCAAAGGTCCGCGAAGGCGACCGCGCGCATGACGCCTTCGGTTTCCAGCTCAATGTCATCGTCGAGGAGCATGACGTAGTCGCTCTTGTCCGAGACGAGCATCTCGTACATGTTGCGTGCAAAGCCGCCGGAACCGCCCAGGTTGCCTTGGTTGATGATGCGCAGCTGGTCACCCATTGAGGCTGCCACCGAGTCGAAGCCATCCTCGTCGGCAACCTTCTTGTTGCCCTGGTCCACGATGATCAGCTCAGCGAGGATCCCGCGCAAGCCCGAATCGGCGTCAATCGCCTTGATGGTTTCCAAGCAGTAGTCGGCACGGTTGAAGGTAGTCACGCCGAGCGTGACCTTACTCTGCGGCCGGCCTTCGGAAGCAACGGCCCAGTGGGCTTTCTTGAGAGTCATCCCGTCGCCGCCGGCAATCAGGTCGAACCAGTACCAGCCACCGTCACCGAACGGTGCGAGGGTCAGCTCAAAGTCGTTCGAAGCGTTGCCCTCCACCAGGATCGAATCAACGCGCTGGGCAGCGCCCCTGGCGTTGGAGCGGTAGACGATGACTGTGCCTTCGCCCTCGGTCTCGATGTGGAGCACGGTTTTGGTGGCTATGGTCCACTTGCGCCAGTAGCTTGCCGGGAAGGCATTGAAGTAGGAGCCGAAGGAGAGTCGCTCGCCCCTGCGGACCTGGACCGAGCCGCGGTCCAGGATGTCTTCCGGGTGGAGTTTGCGGGCCATGCCCACGGCCTGCACGACGGCTGGACCGTTTTCTTCCTGCTTCCGGATCTTATTGGTATCCGGGTCCACGTACAGCGGCAAGGTATCGAGGTCGCGGTTAGCAGGAAAAACCACCCGCTGGACGATGCGAAGATCGCTCTCCCGGGGTGCTGCTTCAGCCTCGGCTTGCGTCGCCGTCATGTTCGTCTCCTGGCTTTCGTTCGTCGTGGCGGTCATGCGTCCACTCCACCGCTTTCCAACTTTGCGCCGCCGCTGAAGTGCGGCTTGATCTTGTTGTCGAACATGGACAGGGCCGAACCGATGGCCATGTGCATGTCCAGATACTTGTACGTGCCCAGGCGGCCGCCGAACAGCACTGATTTCTCGCCGCGCGCCAAGTCACGGTAGGCCAGCAGTTTGCTGCGGTCATCGGAAGTGTTTACCGGGTAGTACGGCTCGTCGCCCTTCTCCGCAAACCGGGAGAACTCGCGCATGATGACGGTGGCGTCCTTGGTGTAGTCACGCTCCGGGTGGAAGTGACGGAACTCGTGGATGCGGGTGTAGGGGACATCGGCGTCGGGGTAGTTCATGACGGCACAACCCTGGAAGTCCTCGATCGGAAGGACTTCTTCTTCGAGGTCGATAGTGCGCCAGGAAAGATCACCTTCGGCATAGTCGAAGTAACGGTCCACGGGGCCGGTGTAGATGACCGGTACCTGTCCCAGCACGGACGAGCGGCCGAACTCTCCGTCATCGAAGAAGTCCGTTTTCAGGATGACCTCGATATTCGGGTGGTCCGCCATTCGTTCGATCCACGCCGTGTAGCCATCCACGGGAAGGCCCTCGTAGGTGTCGTTGAAGTACCGGTTGTCGTAGTTGTAGCGCACGGGCAGCCGGGAAATGATTTCAGCCGGCAGGTCCTTCGGATCCGTCTGCCACTGCTTGCCCGTGTAGTGCTT
The DNA here is from genome assembly GCF_004028095.1 of Paenarthrobacter ureafaciens. Classification (NCBI taxonomy): domain Bacteria; kingdom Bacillati; phylum Actinomycetota; class Actinomycetes; order Micrococcales; family Micrococcaceae; genus Paenarthrobacter; species Paenarthrobacter ureafaciens. The sequence continues at coordinate 572,492 of NZ_SBHM01000006.1, forward strand.
GATGAACGCCTCATAGAGCGGGCGTCCAATCAACTGGATTCCCTTGTCGTTCAAGTTCTGCGGATCGGTGCCTGCGAGTTCGCCGGCCTGTTCCGTGATCAGGTCCCTGGCCTCGGCCGGGCTCATTGCCGAGCGGAAGAACTGGTTGATCGTGCCGAGGTTGATCGGCATGGGGTACACCTCGCCCTTGTGGCTGGTGTAGACCTTGTGCTGGTATTTCGTGAACTTGGTGAACTGGTTCACGTAGTTCCAAACGCGCTCATTCGACGTGTGGAAGAGGTGCGCCCCGTAGCGGTGGACCTCAATTCCTGTCTTGGCTTCGTTCTCGCTGTAGGCGTTTCCTCCAATATGGTGGCGGCGATCAAGAACCGCGACCTTCAGCCCCAACTCGGTAGCGGCGCGTTCTGCAATGGTCAGGCCAAAGAAACCCGAGCCGACGACGACGAGATCAGCGTTCACAAACTCTCCTGTGTATTGGCGTGCGGGCACAGAAGTGCCCACGTCTACTGGTCAAGGCTACCCGACGAGCCGCGGGTTCCCCGTATCCGCGGCCCTGCCGGCCGCTCACGGGCGCAGTGCCGGAACGGGAAAGGGAGGCCGGCAACAGCCGGCCTCCCCCACAACCCGAACCCGGGATAATCGCTAAAGCGCGACGACGGTACCCGACTTTGCGGAGTCCAAAACGGCCTCCGCGACGCGAAGGGTTTCAAGACCCTCGGCCATGGTCACGATGTTCAGGGACTTGCCCAGAACAGCGTCCCGGAACGCTTCATGCTCCATCTTCAGCGGCTCGCGCTTGGCAAGCGCAAAGCGCGTGGACGAACCTTCCGATACGCCGCGGAAGGCGGCGATGGAATCCCAGTCGGTCTGGAACGTGCCGTTCTCCACGAACGTCAGGTCTGCCGAGATCGTATCGGCAATGAAAGCACCCCGCTCACCGAGGACAACGGTGGTGCGCTCCTTCATGGGCGAGAGCCAGTTCACGATGTGGTTGGTGACCACTCCGCTCTTGAGGTGGCCGATCGCGGTCACCATGTCTTCATGGTCACGGCCGCTTCGGGAAGTTGTGTGCGCCACGACGTTGACGAAGTTGCTCTGTGCCAGCCAAGCCGTGAGGTCGATGTCGTGGGTGGCAAGGTCCTTCACGACGCCAACATCCGCAATACGAGCCGGGAACGGTCCCTGCCGGCGCGTGCTGATCTGGTAAACCTCGCCCAGGTCACCGTTCTCAAGCCGCTCGCGGAGGCTCTGCAACGAGGGGTTGAAGCGTTCGATGTGACCAACGGCACCGATGAGGCCCTTGGACTCGAACGCTTCAGCAATTCTGCGTCCGGACGCCGAGTCATTGGCAATCGGCTTCTCGACGAGGCAGTGGACTCCGGCCTCAGCCAGCTGCAGGGCAACTTCCTCATGCAAAATCGTGGGGACGGCGGCAACTGCCATGTCGATCCCCTGCGCAATGAGTTCCTCGACCGAGCCATGGACTGTCAAGCCGTCGGCTACGTTGTGCGGATCGCCATATGAATCTGCCACCGCGACGAGGTCGACGCCTTCGAGCTCGCGGATAACCCGGGCATGATGGCGGCCCATCATGCCCAAGCCAATGAGGCCTGCGCGAAGATTAGCCACTAGCTGCCTGCCTTCGCCACAGCGTTGACGGCAGCAACGATGCGTTCCAGGTCATCCTGGCTCAGGGAGGGATGCACGGGGATCGAGAGCACGTGGGACGCAGCCTCTTCCGTGACCGGGAGGTCGTCCGACGTCTGGAACGGCGCAAGGCGGTGGTTGGGAATGGGGTAGTACACACCGCAACCAACCTGGTACTCCTCGCGAAGGGCCTTGGCGAAACCGTCGCGGTCATCGGCAATCCGGATGGTGTACTGGTGGTAGACGTGCGCGTATCCTTCGGCGACCTTCGGCGTGGTGACGCCTTCAATATTGGCGTCGAAGAAGGCTGCGTTGTCCTGCCGGGTCTTGGTCCAGCCGTCAACCTTGGTCAGCTGGACACGGCCGATCGCTGCGTGGATGTTGGTCATACGGCAGTTGAAGCCCACCAGCTCGTTTTCATACTGGCGTTCCATGCCCTGGTTCCGCAGAAGGCGAAGGCGACGTTCGACGTCGGCCAGGCCTGTGCTGACCATGCCGCCTTCCCCGGAGGTCATGTTCTTGGTGGGGTAAAGGCTGAACATGGCGAAGTCACCGAAGGTGCCTACCTTACGGCCGTTCACCGATGCCCCGTGAGCTTGGGCGGCGTCCTCGAATACCTTTACTCCATGCTTTTCGGCGACTGCCCCAATGGCATCAACGTTGAACGGGTGGCCGTAGAGGTGCACGGGCATGATTGCCGCCGTGCGATCGGTGATCTTGGACTCAACGGAGGCTGCGTCCAGGGTGTAGTAGTCAGGGTCAACGTCCGCGAAAACCGGAGTAGCTCCGGTCAGGGCGACGGAGTTGGCGGTGGCCGCAAACGTGAACGAGGGAACAATTACCTCGTCACCGGGACCAATTCCCGCAGCCAGGAGTCCCAAGTGCAGGCCGGAAGTTCCGGAGTTGACCGCTACGGCCGCCCGCCCGTCCAAGAGAACCTGGGAAAACTCCTGCTCGAAGGATGCAACTTCGGAGCCCTGGGCCAGCTGCCCGGAGGCCAGCACCGCCTGCACGGCTTTGGCCTCATCGTCACCGATGATCGGTTTGGCCGGGGGAATGAATTCGGGGCTCATGCCTCTACCTCTCGAAGGGTTTCGTTCTGTTCAACATACGTGGCGCCGGTCTCGGGGCAGACCCAGTTTTCACCGCGGCGTTCCAACGGGAAGCCGGCCTTGCCAACCCATCCGCGCCGCCTGGCAGGAACACCTACCATCAGGGCGAAGTCGGGGACATCCTTGGCCACCACTGCCCCGGCCGCGACGGTAGCCCAGCGCCCAATGGTTACCGGAGCCACGCATACGGCGCGCGCACCGATGGAGGCACCCTCACGGATGGTGACTCCAACGGGTTCCCAGTCATGGGCACTTTTCAGGCTTCCGTCCGGGCTGACTGCGCGCGGAAAGGTGTCATTGGTGAGCACCACTGCAGGGCCTATGAAGACACCCGCTTCCAGCTCAGCCGGCTCGTAAACCAGCGCATAGTTCTGGACCTTGCAGTTATCCCCCATCTTTACTCCGGTACCAATGTAGGCGCCGCGCCCAACGATGCAGTTGGCACCGAGTTCGGCCTTCTCGCGGACTTGGGCCAGATGCCAGATCTTGGATCCATCACCAATTACCGCCTCGTCTGAAACATCGGCGGTCTCTGCAACCACTATCACCGGTGAAGGTCCTTCCTCATTGAGCACACGGGACAACGAGTTTCATCTTAGCGGAGACGTACACAGCGTTCGTATCAAGGTAGCTCCGCCGGTGCCGCCGTTCGTTTTCCACATAGCAGATGTCGTCCGTAGTGGCCTGCCGGCTGTCCGCGTAGCGTCGGGACGAGCAGGCGAACCTGCTCCGGACTACGAAAGGATCGGCCAATGCCCTTGCAGTGCACTTTGGCCCGGGGTCCCCTGGCTGCCACGCACGGGCCGCCCAAGGAACTCACGATCCACCTTCCGGAGGGGACGCCGGGAAGGAAGCTGGCGGCGCTGCTCGCCGATACCCACGGAACCGGCAGGATCCATGTTGCCGGGGAAGACTTGAGGACCTTGGTAGTTGGTGTCCCTCCATTGGTGAACGGTTCGGTCCTTGTGGACGGAGGTCAGGGCGGTCATGCACAGGCCAGCCCGCCGGCCATGCTTCTCGTGGCGCATTCCGGCCCGGCGGCAGGGGCAATGTATCCCGTTCTCCGCGGACGGAACCTCATAGGCCGCGGCACGGCCCACATTTCAGTCCCCGATCCTGACATTTCCCGCGAACATGCAGCACTGGACGTCTCTTTTGCGGACTTGACGCTGACCCGCCTGCCGGCGAATCGTTCCCCGGAGCCGAATTGCCGCCCGGCCACCCCGGAACCATCGCTCATGATCGACGGGAAACCCACGAACCTCGGCCCCGTCAACACGTCATCAACCATCCAATGCGGAAATTCGATATTCTCCCTGCTCGCCTCAAAAGCACCGGTGCCACTGCCCGGTACGGAGGCCGGCTGTTCAGTGCACCAGCCATTGGAGGTTCACCGGCCCACGGGCGGCGGCAACCGATGGGCGGGCCTTGTCACTGGCCTTCTGCCTTTGCTCCTCGGCGTCGGACTTGCCTTGGCTACAGGATCATGGATGTTCCTGGGTTTCACCGCGATCTCGGCCGTCAGCCTGTCAGTGGCGGCATTCTCCGGAAGACAAGCCCGCCGCGAGTTTCGCCGCGCCCTCGGCCAAGCCGTGAGTGAGGACATAAAACGTCGGAATCGTTCGTCGCCGTCCGCTGCCGGGATTGCGACGGCGATACTCCTGGAGACGCCCCGGCCCCCGGCCTCTGCTGCTGGTCCCGGCGATTCCGCTTGTGGCGCCGCGGCCCCTGCTGACAGTGAAGGCCGTGCCCTGGCCCGCGTTGCGAAACCAGGTTCCGGCGGTCCAAGAACATCCGGTATCTGGCTGCGCCTTGGTTTGGCCTCGGTTCCGGCCAACATCCGGCTGCTTCCAGAGGACCCTCAGTTCCGCCCTCCCACTTTGGCAGGCGTTCCCCTGACTCTGCCTCCTTCCGCGGGGCAGATTCCGGTTACCGGCGACCCCCTCCACTTCGCTGGTCTGGTCCGCTTGATGCTTATGCAGCTTGCCGCGTATCCCGCAGCCGTTGGTGTCCCCGTGATCATCCTGGGCAGCGGCGCGAACGTGCCTCTTGCTGCCCGGTTCCTGAAGGACTGCCTTGTGGCGGCCACTTCTGAAGCTGCACTGGCGGGCTTGCATGCCTGCAGTGGCAGGCTGCCGGGAAGGCTCTTCGTGTTCAACGCCCCTCCCGCCGGTTCCTCCGGGGTGGAAGCATTGGTGGAGGCGGCCGTTCGAGCGGACTGGCAGGTGGTCAGACACGAAAGAGCCCACCCCGCCGGTTCCAGTGCGTGGACAATCGACATGGATCCGTCCGGAATATCGGCCACACTGGGTTCTCCCGGCGCGCGGCAAAGATTCATTCCCGACCTGGTAACCGAGCCGGTCTTTGACCGCTTCTGCCGGGCGTTATCCGCGCGACAAGCCACATCAGCCGAGGGCGGCCCGCACCTGCTGCCGGATGAGTGTTCCTTGGAGGAGATCGTCCCAAGGGGTCCACGCAGCCTTGCCTCGAGATGGCACAAAAACAGCGGGTCCGGCACATTGAAAGCCGTTCTGGGTAAGGACGGCCACGGTCAGGTGGCCTTCGACTTCCTTATGGACGGTCCCCATTTGCTGGTAGCCGGGACCACTGGCGCCGGCAAGTCCGAACTCTTGCGGACCCTGTCGCTTTCACTGGCAATGAATTACCCACCCCAGGAATTGGTGTTCCTCTTCATTGACTTCAAAGGAGGATCCGGCTTGGGGCCGCTGGAACGCCTGCCGCATTGCGCCGGGTTGGTCACCGACCTTGGCGGTCAGGGCATGAAGCGCGTCCTGGAATCGCTGCGCAGTGAAATCCGGTACCGCGAAGAAGCATTCCACGCCGGGGGCGTTGCCGATATCAAGGACTACCGCCCTCCCGCTTCGGGATCCGTTGGACCGATCCCCCGTTTGGTACTGGTCATAGACGAGTTCCGGATGCTGGTGGATGAAGAGCCCGCAGCCCTCCGGGAGCTGATGCGGATAGCAGCCGTCGGCCGTTCCTTGGGCCTCCACCTGGTCATGGCCACGCAGCGCCCCCAAGGGGCACTGACGGCCGACATCCGCGCCAACGTAACCACAAGCATTGCCCTTCGGGTGCAATCAGAGGCGGAGTCAACAGACATCATCAAGACAGGGGTCGCTGCCGGGATCCCTGTGCGCCTCCCGGGTCGGGCGTTCCTGGCCAGGGCCTTTGGTGCGCCGGAAGAATTCCAATCCGCGTCCGTTCTGGTTGCACATCGCGGTCACTTGGATGAGACATGCGTGCAGCCCGCTCTCGATGGCCCTGACACCCGGGACGGCGATGATTCGGATGCCTGGGAGGAAGCTGCCTCGGGGTCGGACAATCCGGGAGTCGGCCGAAACACCCCGCAACGGGCACCCCGCGGCAGATTGGCGGAGCAGGGTCTGCCGGCGTTTGTGGCAATGATTCAAGCGGCGGCAACCACCATGGGCGCTGGCAGCGCTCCCCGCCGAATCATTGCCCCGCCCCTCCCGGCGGAGATTCCCTGGGACCCGGGGCCCGCTACCTGTGACAGCGTGACCGCTGCCCCCAAGGATGTTCACAGTGGGCACGGCACCGGCCATGGCATCGGTCTTGGCCTGGTCGACCGTCCCGGGTCCCAGACTGTTGAGCTGTTGTCGTGGACGCCGTCAGTGCATGGGCACTTCGCGATGATCGGCAGTACGGGCAGCGGCATGCCTGAAGCATTCAGGGCCGTCTCGGCACGGATCGTCACTACGGACCCCACAGTCCACAGCTACATCCTCGACGCCACTGGCACGTTCCAGGGACTGCCTGAATCCGACCGGTACGGCGCGGTGGCACACCTGCACCAATTGGCGTTCGCTGTACGGGTCCTTGAGCGGATAAAGAGCTTCATGGCGGACCGGCGCAGTTCAAGCGACGGGCCCGTTGCGAGCCCGGGAATCCTGCTCATCATCGCTGGATGGTGCACGTGGGTCTCTGCCATCAGAAACAGCCCTTACGCCTGGGCAGAAGACGTCTTACGCGACATCGTCCGGGACGGAACGCCTCTGGGCGTGACGGTATTGATTTGCGGTGAACGCGAACTCGTCAGTTCGCGGTTCTTTGCGACCATCCCGAACCGTGCTTTCTTTCCGGCCGGCGCCACCGAAGAATCCACTTTCCACTGGCCGAAGCTTCCCCCCGTCGATCCCCTCCCGGGACGCGCGGTGGCTCTGGGCAGCTTCGTTCAGGGGAAGAGTGCCGTCGCCCAGTTCCAAAACACACCTGGCGGGAAGGACTGGCCGTACGGCCCCCTGGCTGCAAAATCCCCTGCCCCTCTGCGCCTTCAGCCTCTTCCTGCCTTCCTTGGGACTAAGGAATTACCGGAGCAACCGCCTACCTGCGGTGACGCGGTGTCGGCAGCATGGTTTGGCGTAGGCGGTGACGACGCCGCGCCACTGGCTATTCCCCTCCGCCGCGGGGGCATTACCTTGGTCCTTGGCGGGCCGGGCTCCGGCAAGACCTCACTATTGCGAACACTCATGTCGGTCAACTCCGCTGTGCCGTGGCTCTCCCCGGTAGAGAACGTCGGAGATGGCGCATTCTGGACCGACCTGGCGGAAGCGGCGTCGCTTGGAGCCTTGGATAAGGACACCGTATTGCTGGTGGACAACGCCGACACCTTGAACCCCCAAGCGCGCCAGTCCTTGGCCGGCTTGGCGGGTTCAGTAGGCGCGATTGTCATGACAGCTACCACTTCCCCAACGCTCCTGCACCGTCTTCCGTTCGCCGAGGTTGTGCAAGCCACCAGGTCGGGCCTTGTCCTCAGTCCCCGCACACCCTTGGATGGCGATGTTTTTGGAGTACGGCTGAACGTTGAGTCATCTGTTCCCCCTGCCGGCCGCGGCATCCTCATCCAGGGGGCCAGCCAAATACCCTTTCAAGCGGCCTACGCCGGCGGGCGTTTCGAGGGGCGGGCTTGACCCGAGGGGCCGGAACACTGGCTAGAGGGCGCCTTCGGTGCCACCTGTCCGGGACGCGAACGAAATAACGTTTGGCTGAAACAGGAAGAGGATGGCAGCAAGGGCAGGCAGAATCATGGCAAGTCCCGGCAGGATCAAGCCGCTCGTCGCCGTGGGAAACCCAATGGTCAGGACGAACAACTGCGCCACCAAGGCAGCGGCCCTCGTCCAACGGTAGCCGCGGAACAAGAAATGACCCACCGCAAAGAGCCATGCTGAGAAGGCCAGCAGCAGACCCAAAGTGAACACTGCTCCCCAGAAGGTGAGCACAGGCGCTCCCGTCAGCAACTCGAACGCGTACCACGCAGCTGCAGTCAGCAACGCAAGAGCTTCCAGCAGTACAACAACGGAAATCACCTTGATTCCCGGAGGACGCTTGGTTTTCGGGAGGGAACCATCAGCGGGACGGCCTACGGGAGCCGCAGCTGACCGGTCCTCGTTTCCGTTGCTGTCAGGGGACGGCTGGGCGGGGTTAGCGGGAGGTCTTGACACACTGGCACACTACCCGAGATAGTCGTTTAGCAGTGAGGGCACTGGCGGCTGGTGTGATGCATCGCTCACGGATTCCGGGCATTTCAACGACGAATACCCCTTGTTTACAAGGCGTTAACATGAAACGCTTGACTCAGACGACCAAGGGGGCCCATGCGGGCCCCTTTCCTTTGAAGCCTCTCGTGAATGTTTTCACAAGGGGCCCCCTAGTTCTCACGAATGGAGTGACTGATCAGCATGGATTGGCGTAATCGCGCAGCCTGCCTCGACAAGGACCCGGAGCTCTTCTTCCCAGTCGGCAACACGGGACCTGCACTTCTCCAAATTGAGGAAGCAAAGAGCGTTTGCCGCAGGTGCCCCGTGGTGGACACGTGTCTGCAGTGGGCCTTGGAGTCCGGCCAGGACGCCGGCGTCTGGGGAGGCATGAGCGAAGACGAGCGCCGCGCGCTCAAGCGACGCGCCGCCCGCGCCCGCCGCGCCTCATAAGCACAGGAAATACGTAAGGCTCAGGCCGCGGACCGAATGGTCCGCGGCCTGAGCCTTTTTGATCCGCTCTTGCCCACCACGGTGGGGAATCAGTGCTTTTCGGGAAACGGTGTCAGTTATCCCCTGGCCAGATTCAACACGATCTCGACGGCGGTACCGCCGCCGTCCCGCGGGCTCCACTGGATAGAGCCGCCAAGCTCGCTCGTGACGAGTGTCCGAACAATCTGCAAACCCAGCCCTTCCGTGTATTGCCCTTCGGGAAGTCCAACACCGTCGTCGGCGACGGTCACCGTCAAGAACTCATCGTTGCCTTCGCCGGGAGTGCGGTCGGCCAAGAGCCACACGGTACCGGTTCGGCCCTCCAGCCCGTGCTCCACGGCGTTGGTGACCAATTCGTTGATCACCAACGCCAGCGGCGTCGCAAAATCGCTCGGAAGCTCCCCGAACATGCCTGAACGCTCCGTGCGGACATGTTGCGATGGCGAAGCGACCTCGGCTGAAAGCCGGAACTGCCTGCCAATCAGTTCGTCGAAGTCGACACTCTGGGTCAGTCCCTGCGACAAGGTCTCGTGGACAAGCGCAATCGTGGCTACGCGCCTCATGGCTTGCTCAAGTCCCTGCTTCGCCTCATCACTGACCATCCGCCGGGACTGCATCCGCAGGAGGGCAGCAACAGTCTGGAGGTTGTTCTTGACGCGGTGATGGATCTCCCGAATGGTGGCATCCTTGGTGACGAGTTCCATCTCTCGCCGCCTCAATTCCGAGACGTCCCGGCACAGGACCAGGGCACCAAAGCGATGCTGCTCATCCCGCAAAGGGATAGCCCGGAGGGACAGGCTGACGCCCCGGGATTCGATCTCACTCCGCCAAGGCATCCGGCCGGTTACTACCAGCGGGAGCGTCTCGTCCACCATCCGGCGGTCCTTGAGCAGCCCTGCCGTGACCTCGGCCAGCGACCTTCCCTCCAGGGACTCCACTTCTCCGAGACGACGGAAGGCGGAGACTCCGTTCGGGCTTGCGTACTGGACCACTCCGTCCGCGTCGAGTCGGATGAGTCCGTCGCCCACGCGCGGCGCGCCACGCCGTGACCCGGTGGGCGATGCGAAATCCGGCCAAAGACCCAGGGTTCCCATCCTCAGGAGGTCGTAGGCGCACTGACGATACGTCAGCTCAAGCCTGGAAGGCATCCTGGAACTGGACAGGTCCATGTGCGACGTAACCACAGCAAGTGTCCTGCCGTTCCGGACCATGGGAACCGCTTCTACCCGCAATGCCATCTCGCTGCTCCAGCTGGTCTCGCTGGAGCGTTCGATCGAGCGGCTGTTCCAGGCCTTCTCAACGAGGGGCCTCAGATCCGAGCGGATGCCCTCACCCACGAAGTCCGCATGGAACACCGTATGCGATGTCGAAGGACGGACGTGGGCGAGGGCAATGTAGCCCAGCTCCGGATGCGGAAACCACAGTGCGAGGTCCGCGAATGCCAAGTCGGCGACCATTTGCCAGTCACCGACCAGGAGGTGCAGCCATTCGGCATCTCCAGGCCCGAAATCAGCGTGTTCCCTGATGGGGTCCGTAAAGATTGCCACTGCACCTCCATTTTCGACGCCGGCTGACAGCTAGCGTCGGACGATTGACCTCAAGAGCCTTAATGCTACCGACAGTGAGGCCATGTCATCGGCCTCGAGTGCGTTCACTTCGTCGAACATGGTCTTCGCCCGCCCGAGTTGTTCAGCATTCTGCCCTTCCCAGGCCTTCAGCCGGTCCTCCGCAGAGGCGCCCTTTTCCGTCGACTCAAGCACCGACGTCGTCATGTCCGCAACTGTGGAATAGAGATCATCCCGCAACGCAGCCCGCGCCAGGGCCTGCCAGCGGTCATCCCGGGGCAAGGCGCTGATGCGCTCCAGCAGGGCGTCCACATGGAACCGGTTGAACACCGTGTAGTAGACATTGGCCACGTCCTCGACGTCGGCGCTACGCGAGGTGGCTATACGGGAGATATCCAGGAGGGCGTAGCTCTCGAACAGTTCCGCCCAACGGTGTGCCAGGTGGTCCGGGAGGTCCCAGGACAGGGCCTTCTCCAACCACTCGGCCACGCGGGCCTTGTCGTCTCCACGAAGGTAGTCCAGGAGCCGGGCACGCAGCGGCACCATCATCGGTTTGAAGGAATCCACGACGTCGGCGATCGGTTGGGATGCGATACCTTGCCCCAGCACCCAGCGAACGGCCCGGTCAAGGAGCCTGCGGATGTCCAAGTGGATCTCGCTCCAATGCTCCGTGGGGAAGGATGCCGGCAACGCGTTCAGCTCGTCCACCATCGAATCGAGCTCATAGATTTCCCGAAGGGCAACGAACGCTTTGGCGACGGCGGCCTCGTTGGCGGACGTCTCCTCAATGGCACGGAAGGCAAACGTGATGCCCCCGAGGTTGATGATGTCGTTTGCCACCACAGTCGCGATGATTTCCCGACGCAAAGGATGGGTATCCAGTTCCGCATCGAAACGCTCGCGCAGTTGCTTGGGGAAGTACTGGCGGATGGTGTCCTTGAACCAAGGATCTTCTGAAAGGTCGCTCTCACGCAGCGCGGATGCCAGCTCGATCTTTGCGTAAGCAGCAAGGACCGAAAGCTCGGGAGAAGTCAGTCCCTGTCCCTGGTCGAGACGCTGCCTCAGCGTGTCCGTTGAGGGAAGCGCCTCAAGATCCCGCTTGAGGTCGGCCGACTTCTCCAACCAGTCCATAAGCCGTTCGTAACTGGGGCTCCACTCCGCCACCCGCGTGCGGTCGTTCAGCAACAGGATGTTTTGGTCGATGTTGTCCTGCAGGACGAGCCGCCCTACTTCTTCGGTCATGTCCGCAAGGAACCGGGAGCGTTCGGACTCCTCCAACTTCCCGGCGGACACCATCCGGTCGACGAAGATCTTGATGTTTACTTCGTGGTCGGAGCAGTCAACGCCGGCGGAATTGTCGATTGCGTCCGTATTGAGAATGACGCCTTGCAAGGCGGCCTCGATGCGGCCACGCTGCGTCAGGCCAAGGTTTCCGCCTTCACCGACGACCTTGACCCGCAGGTCCCGTCCGTCGACGCGGATGGCATCGTTTGCCTTGTCCCCTACGGACGCGTTGGTCTCCGTGCTCGCCTTGATGTAGGTGCCGATGCCGCCGTTGTACAGCAGATCCGCCGGTGCCAACAGGATGGCGCGGAGCAGCTCGGGCGGGCTCAGCTGGGTTGTTCCGTCGGGCAGTCCGAGTGACTGGCGGACCTGCTCGGAGACAGGAATCGTTTTCGCCTGCCTTGGGAAGACACCGCCGCCTTCGCTGATGAGCGCGCGGTCGTAATCGTCCCACGATGACCTGGGCAATTCGAACAGGCGCTGCCGCTCGGCGAATGAAGCCGCCGCATCCGGCGTCGGGTCAAGGAAGATGTGCCGGTGGTCGAAGGCAGCCACCAAGCGGATGTGCCGGGAAAGGAGCATGCCGTTGCCGAAAACATCGCCCGACATATCCCCGACACCCACCACCGTGAACTCTTCGGTCTGCGTGTCCAGGTCCAGTTCGCTGAAGTGCCGCTTGACGGACTCCCAGGCGCCGCGGGCGGTGATGCCCATGGCTTTGTGGTCATATCCAACCGAGCCTCCGGAAGCGAAGGCGTCACCCAGCCAGAAACCATACTCTGCCGCCAGCCCGTTGGCGGTATCGGAAAACGTCGCGGTTCCCTTGTCCGCAGCGACCACCAGGTAGGAGTCGTCGCCGTCGTGCCGGACAACGTCCGACGGCGGAACGAGCTTTTCGCCTTCAGGCGAGGTGACGAGGTTATCGGTGATGTCCAACAGCCCACGGATGAAGGTCTTGTAGCTTTCGATACCTTCTGCCATCCACGCGGCGCGGTCCACGGTGGGATTCGGAAGCTTCTTGGCGAAGAATCCTCCCTTTGCACCCGTGGGCACGATGACGGCGTTCTTTACGGTCTGGGCTTTGACGAGACCGAGGATCTCCGTTCGGAAATCTTCCCGGCGGTCGGACCAACGGAGGCCGCCACGCGCCACCTTGCCAAAGCGGAGGTGGACACCTTCGACCCGTGGCGAGTAAACCCAGATTTCGTACATCGGCCGCGGGAAGGGCAATCCCTCGATGCTCGTCGGATCAAGTTTGAAGCTGAGGTAGCCCTTGTTCTGGAAGTAATTGGTGCGAAGCGTCGACTCGATCAGGTTGACGAAGGTCCGCAGGACACGGTCAGCATCCAGCGTCGCAACGTCTTCGATTGCTTCGGCGAGGGCGGTGCGGGCGGCAGCCTGGCGTTCCTCGCGTTCGTCGTCTGAAACCTCGGGATCGAACCGTGCAGCAAAGAGTACAGTCAGTCCGCGGGCGACTTCAGGGTTGGACAACAAGGTGTCGGCAATGAACCCGAACGAGTTCGTGTTGCCCATTTGGCGCATGTATTTGGCATACGCGCGAAGCACCGTGACCCGGCGCCAGTGCATCCCTTCCCGGAGCACCAAGCGGTCAAAGTCGTCGGACTCGACTGCACCTGTCACCGCGGCGCCGAAGGAATCAGCCAAGAGGTTGCCCGTGGCGAGAGGATCAATACCTGTGGGGTACTTCAGGCCAAGGTCATAGAGGAAGAAGTCGCGGTGGTCGGCGGTTTCGATTTCGAAGGGCCGTTCATCGAGCACTTCCAAGCCCAGGTTGTGGAAGTAAGGAAGGATCTGACTGAGGCTCTTAGGCTCCATGAGGTACAGCTTGACGCGGGCGTCTTCTTCAAGGGACTCTCCCGCCCCCTCCGGAAGGTAGACATGGACACCCGGACGCAGGTTCGCGTTGGTTTCCCCGTTGCGTTCCGCCTGGGCGCCATACTTCTCGAAGCGTTCGATGTCCTCGAGGGCGTCCTCCACCTCGTAGTCCACGCGGTAGCCGGCAGGGAAAGCTTCGGCCCACAACCCTGACAGTACGTCCGCTTCTTCTGCGGGCCGGTTCTCGCGGAGGACTTCGGCTATGCCTTCGCTCCATGAACGGGAGGCGCGCATCAACCGGTGTTCCAGCTCCGCAACGTTCACTTCTGCCAATTCGGCTGTTCGGGGTAGCCGGATCCGGAAGAACACACGGGCTAGGGCCGACTCGGTGATCCTTGCCTCGTAGTCAATGCTTTCGGCCTGGAAGGTTTCCCGCAGCTCCTGCTCGATCCTGAGGCGGACGCTGGTGGTGTAGCGGTCGCGCGGCAGGTACACCACGGCAGACATGAATCTGCCGTAGATGTCGGGGCGCAGGAAGAGCTTGGTCCTGCGGCGCTCCTGCAGCCGCTGGATTCCCGTCGCTGTGGCGGCGAGGTCGGGAACCTCGATCTGGAAGAGTTCGTCGCGCGGGTAGGTCTCCAGGATGCCCAGGAGGTCCTTGCCCGAATGGGAGTCAATGGGGAACCCCGCGTTGCGAAGCACGGCATCCACCTTGTCCCGGACGATGGGGATGTTCCGAACGGATCCTGTATACGCACTCGTGGCAAAAAGGCCAATGAAGCGGCGCTCGCCGTTGACGTTGCCGGCGGCATCGAAGCTCTTCACGCCAATGTAGTCAAGGTATGCCGGACGGTGAACGGTCGATCGGGAGTTGGCTTTGGTGATGACCAGCGCCCGCTTCTCCCGCGCACGCTTACGGCCGGCGTCGGTAAGGTGTTGGATTTGCCGGGTATTGTCGCCTGCACGCAGCAAGCCCAGGCCGCTGTCCTCGCGAAGCTCCAGGACATCCTCGCCGTCCTCATTGATGAGGTCGTACTCCCGGTATCCGAGGAACGTGAAGTTGCCCTTGTCCAACCATCGCAGGAGGTCCTGGGCCTGGCGGAGTTCGGCAATTTGCTCCGGGTGCGAAACGGTGCCCAAAGCCTCGGCAAGTTCCAGGGCTTTGCTCCGCATCTTCGGCCAGTCCTCGACGGCGGCGCGGACGTCCCCCAAGACGCGCTGCAGGCCCTCGACCAGCTCTTTCCGCGCGTCGTCATTCACGCGGTCAATTTCGACGGCGATCCAGGATTCCATGTGCGAGGCGTTGTCGCCGTTCCCCAGCAAGTGCGCCACGCTGGGCAATGCTGCGGTGTCGCCGCTGGAGATTCCGACGTTGGAGGGGACGCGCGAAACGCTGGCCAGATCCCCGGTTTCACGGTTGCGGGTAGCCACGAACAGGGGGTGCATGACCAGGCGGATGGCGCAGTTCTGCCGCACCAGTTCAGCGTTGACCGAGTCGACGAGGAAAGGCATATCGTCCGTGACAATGTAGACGACGCTTCGATCCGCCTCCCCAACGACTTCTACTACTGCATTTCCTGGCAGGCGGGAGGACGCCAGCTCCTTGTGCTTGTTGGCCCGGGCAATCAGGACCTCAGGAGAGTAGCCTCGGGAATCCTCCTCTGCGAGGTGCTCGTAGTAGTCACCGAAGAAACCTTCGCGGACAACTGCTGCATCGGACCGATCCTCCACACTGGACCCTGACGACATCTACAAACGCCTCCATCACCTGTTGATTGCTGCGACTCTGCAGCCCACAAAATGAGCCTAGCGCTTAAGGAACCCAAGGGCTCTGGTATTTCGTCCAGCGGATTCTCGATTATGCTGGATATCTGCACAGGACAGCTCCGCAATGGCTTTACGGAGTGCGGAGTCGGGGGCGGACTCCAGGAGCACCGTTCCCGACAGGAGCGCCGCATCGCAGGCAGCAGGGTCTGAGGGCAGGTAAGCGGAAATGGCCATGCCCGGCCCGAACCGTTCCCAGGCTTGCAGCAGTTGTTGCCTTGGTCCCCGCCCTACCGAAGATTGCCTGACCTTATTGAGGACCACCCGAATGTTGGCCTGTTCAGCGGTGTCCTTCAGCTCCCCAAGTCCTCGGACGAGCCTCGGGATGCCCACGGCATCCGCCGCTCCGACTGCAATGACCTCGTCTGCGAGCTCCATGATTTTCAATGCGGCTCCGTTCCTGCGCGGGGTCATGGAGTCGAAGCTCAATTCCTCGTCAGCCTCCAGGCAAAACCCGACATCCACCACCACAACGTCCGCAAGCTGCTTGGCCCGCTCCACTACGGCTGACAGGGCAGAAGGCCGGAGTTCGGTCCATCGATCAGCGCGGGTAACGCCCCCAAGGAGACGGAAGCTGTTACCCCGCACATGCACCACCTCCGCTATGCGGGTGAGTCCAGCGACGTCAAGGACACCCTGATCTGCCAAGCGGCACGCCTGGGCAAGCCCAGCAGATTCATCAAGCAGACCCAGCATGGCTGATGCACTGGCACCATAGCTGTCCGCATCCGCAAGAATGACTGAGCTTCCCCGGGCAGCCAGTTCGGCAGCGACATTGACCGCAACCGTGGTCCTCCCTGGCGCTCCCACCGGTCCCCACACTGCGATGACCCGCCCTGCGCCCTCCCGGACCACCTCAGCTGCAGGCAGCTGCACCTCCGCATCCGGGAAGAGCCCGGCGAAAGCCGTTCCCGCAGCAGCACGGGGGCTCTCCCTCTGCCGGTCAACCGCACGGGAAATGCGGTCGGCAAGGTCGGCGGCGGCTATGTCCGCCCGCTCCGGCAGCACGCCGATCGCTTCCAGTCGGAGCATTTCCTCAGCGTCATCTGTCAGCACGACAACGGAGACACCCACGGCGTCCAATCTCTCCACGAGGCTGGACGAGAGGTCCGAGGTGTCGGCCGAAATGACGGCGGCCATGGCCAAGCCACTTTCGCATGCTGCGAGCAGCTCCGTCAGTTCCGTGCAGCGCCGAACGACGGTGACCGGACCGTGCAATCGCTCAAGCCCACCCACCACGAACTGTTGGTCGGGGCCGAAGGTGACTACCGGAATGCTCATTGCCGAGCGCCTGAAGGGTTCCAGACCGCGGATACCTTTGCGCCGTTAGCCTGCGCGCCCAGCAGCTCGGGCATCTGTTGATCTGTCACAAGGACCAGGAGAACTGTTGACTTGGACGCCCCCAAAGCACTGGAACCGGGCGCAACCGCGGTCACTTCCGCCCCGGGGAGCAACAGGACCGGCCTGTCGAAGCCGCGTGCAGAGTCCGGTTTCGAAACCCAGACGTCCACCCTGGCCCCGGGAACTACTTGGTCCGGCAGCGCTGTCTCCACAGGGATGGCCACGGGTTTGCGGTCCAAAGCATCGGCCCGCCCGAGGCTTTGACGAGGCACCAACTGGTGCTTTTCGATCCGCTGAAGCGCCACGTCGCCTTCTGCAAGGCCGGCTGAAACCGTTAGGTAGAACGCCTCCACATCTCCCAAACGCACATCAACCGCTTCGAAGTCATCGGCACTTATGGACTGGCCCACAGCGATTGGCTCCTTAGCCGCGTACAGCTTGTTGGTCTTGTCAGCGGAGCCGATAACGGCCACGACTCCTGACACGGACAGCAAGACCAACAGAATCCCGATGAGGAGCCTGGGGTCCTTCCATGAAGGGGCTTTCAATCGCGCCGTTCCGGTAGGTGACCCCTGCTCCATCATTCATGCTCCCCCGTCAGTTGTGACATGCGGCTGTTCCGCCACCTCATTGTCCGGGGATTCCAGCACCAAGCCCAACCGAAGAGCCATGAAAAGCATGAAACTGTGGATAACTGCACCAAAGCCTGCATTTCGATGGCAAAATGGTCCCATGCCCCGTTTCTTGACCTTGGCCGACGTTGCCGAACAACTCCAGATCAACTCGCCCCAGGCCTACGCGCTCGTTAGGAGCGGAGAACTCAAGGCCATACAAGTAGGCGGCCGCGGCCAGTGGCGGATCGAAGAAAAGATGTTGGAGCAGTACATCGAAGAGCGCTATGCCGAGGCGAGCCGGATGATCGAGAAATCCAGGTCCAAATCTGCCTGAAAGCGGCAGTGGTCCACCTTCCTCTAATACTCGCGTCGCGAAGCAGAGCGCACCCCGAGCAGAGACCTAAAGGCCACGGTAGCTACAGCAGTCACGGCGGTGGCACGGCGCGCCTCTCCTCCTGTGACAGCGATCTCCAGGAAGTCCTTGCCCACCCTGTCGATGACTCCGCTGAGCACACGCCCCGCAGCGCCTGCCGCCACATGGACCTCAACACTCTGCCTTTCGCGGGCGAGGCCCCGAAGGGCACTGGCCAAGGGAAATACCAAAGCGGGCCCATTCACAGGCTTCCGGGCCAGCCTGCCAAGATTCTCGAAATAGCTCACGGAATGCAACGGAATGAGCCACTGACGGGTGGCAGTGTTGAGCACCAACCAGTCCGCCCCGACCCGCCCCAATGAACCGGCTTCCTTGCTGCCATTGTTTAGCGTGATCGAGACTTCGCGCCCGAGGGCGCCGCGGAGCCTGTCGGCGAGTTCGAACTGCGCGACCTCCACGCGGGCACGTTCGGCAACCTCTGCTTCCCGCGCCAACGTGCGGTCAGCAAAAAATTGCGCCTCCATGTCACCGAAAAGAGAGTCCCATCTCATCTGCTCAGGCTAGGCTCTGAAGAAACAAGCAGCAACACCACGGCGCGTAACAATTGGACATAGTGCATCAAAGAAGTTCAAACTGAACTAATTGCATCAAATGACATCAAACTGCTGTGGGGAGCACGAGTCCGATGAGCCAGGAACTAAGACCACTTCGGAACGACGCCGCGTTGGCCATTGCCATCTTGTTCATCGGTTGCCTTTTGGTGGTTGTCGGCGGCCCTTGGCCACGTATAAAAGCGGTGCCGATTGACGCACTGACGTTTGACCAGCTCTTCGGCCTCGGCGCGAACCTCGCGGGTCTGGCTGTCGTGTCCTGGTGGTTACTTTCCTTTGTTCTCGGCCTCATGGCGAATGTCTTGAAACGAACCGGCCAAAGTACTGCCGCGCGAGTCGCCTCCAAAGCCACCCCTGCTTTCATGATTCGCATCGGAGCAGCCGTTCTGAGCGTGAATCTTCTAGGAGGCACCGCGGCCTTCGCCGCTTCTGTTCCCGATCCGGGGTGGAGAAGCACGTCCACAGCACAGTCACCCGATGCCGCTTGGACGAAGACAGGCCTGAACGTGACACCCGGGTGGAAGCCCAAGGCTCCAATCATCGACCCGGGTTTACTCAGTCGGTCTTCTGCACGCGTGGCAACGCCACGAGCTTCGGACGATGAAGGCGTTGTTGTCATGCCGGGCGACACCCTATGGTCCATCGCGGCCAGCAGGTCAGGACCATTCGCCAGTGATCTCGATATCGCCCTCGAGTGGCCCAAGTGGTACGCGGCCAACAAAACAACGATCGGCGAGGACCCTGCGGTCCTCCATCCCGGACAGGTCCTGAAACCTCCGCCGCGAACCTGACCATTCGTCCCACTCCAGCAAATCTGCCCGCTCAGGGGCATTTAGATCCAATTTCACCCCTTTCAGGGTCATCCCAGATAGCACTGGAGCCAGGCAAACCCCATGCCCGGCTCCCTCAAGCAACTTTCTGAGGATGGACCATGAGCGTAAGCACTACCCAACGACTGGGCGCCAGGCCAAAACCGAAACGCAGGCTGCCGGTCCGCGGCTCCGGCGGCAACAGTATCGATGTCCGGTTGGTTGCCCGCAGCATAGCCCAGGCAGTCGTGGAGGTGCTTGCCGGAACGCGTCCTATACAACAGTTGGCAGTTTCCTTGTCTGATGACTGCTATTTTTCGCTTCAACACAGAGCTGCCTTGACCCGTGAACACGCCGCGAAATCGCGCGCATCACAACGCATCCACCTCAGCCCCATGGTGCGCTCGGTACGTGTGTGCAGCATTTCCGACACCATCTGTGAGGCCTCAGTCGTGGTGGCGGAAGAGCAACGCTGCCGGGCTTTGGCAATCCGGCTGGAACTGATGGACGATGTGTGGCAGGTGACCGCGCTCGAGATTGGATGAACCGCTCGCGATCAGGCAAGAAGAAGTCCGGGATCGCTCGCATTGAACGATCCCGGACTCTCACGATTCGAACGAACCGAACTAACGCCGCTTCTTCTTAGCGGGCTTCCGCGGTTCCTGGGTGGCTGCCTTCGCCGGGTTTCCCGAACGGCCTGAAGACCTTCCCTCAATGCGCGTCTGGGTTCCTCCGTCTTCGCCGGGCGCCGTGTACTGCAGCTGAGCCGGCTTCTCAGGCGCTTCGAGGCCTGCTGCCCGGATTTGAGGCTCGTGGTGCTCGGTATGCGTGCCACCAACAGAGTCGTCGGCCACCACAACGTCTTCCGCCGGGGTTACCTCTACCTCGAGGTTATAGAGGAACCCAATGCTCTCTTCGCGGATGGCCTCCATCATGCTCTGGAACATGACATAGCCCTCGCGCTGATACTCCACCAACGGGTCCCTCTGCGCCATCGCCCTCAGGCCGATGCCTTCCTTGAGGTAATCCATCTCGTAAAGGTGCTCTTGCCACTTCCGTCCCAAGACCGAAAGGACGACGCGACGTTCAAGCTCACGCATGCTTTCAGAGCCGATAGCTTCTTCGCGTGCCTGGTAGACCAACTTCGCGTCGGAGAGGATCTCATTCCTCAGGAACTCGACCGTAACCTTGGACTTGCCTCCAGCCTCATCAATGATGTCCTGGGCGGTGACCGTTGCCGGGTAAAGGGTCTTAAGGTTCGACCAGAGCTGGTTGAAGTCCCAATCGTCGCCGGTACCTTCGGCAGTCGCGGCGTCAATCAGGGCGTTAATGGTGTCTTCCAGGAAGAACTGAACCTTTTCGTGGAGATCGTCCCCCTCAAGGATCCGACGGCGGTCACCGTAGATAGCCTCGCGCTGGCGGTTCAGGACATCATCGTATTTGAGGACGTTCTTGCGCTGTTCCGCGTTGCGGGCTTCCACTTGGCTTTGGGCCGAGGCGATGGCTCGGGACACGAGCTTCGATTCCAGGGCAACGTCGTCCGGGACCGAACTGTTCATGAGCCTTTCGGCTGCACCGGAGTTGAACAGCCTCATGAGGTCATCGGTCAGGGAGAGGTAGAAGCGGGACTCACCGGGATCACCTTGACGGCCGGACCGTCCGCGAAGCTGGTTGTCGATGCGGCGGGATTCGTGGCGCTCAGTGCCCAGGACGTAGAGACCGCCCAGATCCAACACTTCCTCATGCTCATCCTTGACGGCTTGCTTGGCCGCGGCGAGCGCCTCCGGCCAAGCGGCCTCGTACTCGTCCGAGTTTTCCTCGGGGTCGAGTCCGCGCTTGGCCAACTCGGCAATCGCAGTGAACTCGGCGTTTCCGCCCAACATGATGTCCGTGCCGCGGCCTGCCATGTTGGTAGCAACAGTCACTGCGCCTTTACGACCCGCTTGTGCCACGATCGAGGCTTCCCGGGCGTGGTTCTTTGCATTGAGTACCTCGTGGCGGATGCCCTCTTTACCCAGCAACTTGGAGAGATATTCGCTCTTCTCCACGCTGGTTGTGCCCACAAGGACGGGCTGGCCCTTCTCATGCCGCTCGGCGATGTCCTTGACCACCGCGTCGAACTTCACGATTTCGTTCTTGTAGACGAGGTCAGGCTGGTCGATGCGCTGCATGTCCCGGTTGGTCGGGATGGCTACTACGCCCAGCTTGTAGGTGCTCATGAACTCTGCGGCTTCCGTCTCAGCCGTGCCGGTCATGCCGGACAGCTTGGAATACATGCGGAAGTAGTTCTGCAGGGTGACGGTGGCGAGAGTCTGGTTCTCTGCCTTGATCTCGACGTTTTCCTTGGCCTCGATCGCTTGGTGCATGCCCTCGTTGTAGCGGCGCCCGGCGAGGATACGTCCGGTATGTTCGTCAACGATCAGCACTTCGCCGTCCAGGATGACGTAGTCCTTATCCCGCTTGAAAAGCTCCTTGGCCTTGATGGCGTTGTTGAGGAAACCGATCAAAGGAGTGTTGGCTGATTCGTACAGGTTCTGGATGCCGAGGTAGTCCTCGACTTTTTCGATGCCGGATTCCAGCACGCCTACCGTGCGCTTCTTTTCGTCGACCTCGTAGTCAACGTCCGGCTGGAGGCGAAGAACAACCTTGGCGAACTCGCTGTACCAGCGGTTGGTGTCCCCCTGGGCGGGGCCGGAGATGATCAGCGGTGTACGTGCCTCGTCGATCAGGATGGAGTCGACTTCATCAACAATCGCGAAATGGTGTCCTCGTTGCACGAGCTCGCTGGCATCCCAGGCCATGTTGTCGCGCAGGTAATCGAATCCGAACTCGTTATTGGTGCCGTACGTGATGTCCGCAGCGTACTGTTCCCTGCGCAAGGCCGGATCCTGGTTGGACAGGATGCATCCGCTGGTGAGGCCCAGGAAGCGGTAGACGCGGCCCATCAGTTCGGATTGGTACTCGGCAAGGTAATCGTTGACCGTCACAACATGGACGCCCTTGCCGGTCAAAGCATTCAGGTAGGCAGGCGCCGTTGCGACGAGTGTTTTACCTTCACCGGTCTTCATTTCGGCAATGTTGCCCAGGTGGAGTGCGGCGCCACCCATGAGCTGTACGTCGAAGTGGCGCATTCCCAGGGTCCTGGACGAAGCCTCCCGAACTGCAGCGAAGGCCTCGGGGAGAAGATCGTTGAGGGTTTCTCCGTCTTGGTGACGGGCGCGGAGCCGGTCGGTCTCTTCACGGAGTTCGGCATCTGAGAACGTCTTGAATGAGTCTTCAAGGGCATTGATGGAATCGGCATAGTTCCGCAGTTGCTTCAGGGTTTTTTTGTCACCCGTGCGGAGAAGTTTTTCGATTAGTGATGCCACGTGAAATTGCTCCCAGTCTCATGCTGCCGAATTCTGGCTGTTTCAGTCTACGGGAGAGACCAAGGCCACGTAGCCTGTTTCCCCTGTCAGCGGATTGACGCGCCCGCCGAGCGGATCTTGGGAGTGGCGACGGGCCGCTATGGCCTCGTTGAGCGTCCGGGCCAAGTCTCCGACAGGTGACACCACCACTTCCTGAAGCCCAAGCCAATCCCCCATGAGGCACAGCTCTGCTGCCAGTTCCTCAGCAGTATCCGAGGGCGCCGAGGGTTCGGCATGGGCAGAGCGAACCAACAGCCTGCCCCCTGGCCGGTCAGCCTTCAGGTCTACCCGCGCAACGATCCCTTCGCGAAGTAGGAATGGCAACACGTAGTAGCCGAAACGCCGCTTGGCCGCAGGCGTGTAGATCTCGATCCGGTAGTGGAAGCCGAAGAGTTCTTCAAGGCGGCGCCGTTCGAAAACCAGCGAATCGAAGGGACTGAGGAGCGCGCGCCCTTCTGCCCGGCGCGGTATTTTTGCGTCAACATGCCGGAAAACGTCGCGGTCCCAGCCCTTCACGGTGACGCGCTCGAGTCGGCCGGCCCTCTGGAGCCGTTCCACGGAGGCCTGTCCGGCTTTGGTCGGCGTACGAAAGTAGTCTGCGAAGCACCGGACCGTACCAATGCCATGAGCCTTCGCCGCTGCTTCGATCAAGCGGTCCATGGATGCGTCGGGATCCATCCACTCCGGTGTTCCTCCGGGGTACACACGGGACGTCAGGGCGTACCGGCGTTCAAACTGGGCGGTTCGGGCAGCGGCTGAAACGCGCCCTTCCTCGAAGAGATGTTCAAGAACGCGTTTGACGACGTTCCAGTTCCAACCCCAGTTCGCCCGGTCCTGGACTTCATCATGTCCCAACTTGGCTGTCAGTTCCGAGGCGGTCATCGGCCTGCTCGTCGCCAGTACTGCGAGGATGCGGTTTTCCATGTCAATTCGCACCTCCTCGTCCAACGAGTGGGCGCCCACCCAGTACCGCTTCTGCCAGGCAAGCAGATCGGGGAAATGTTCCGGCCTGATGAAACTGGCTTCATGGGCCCAGTACTCCATCATTCTTCGAGGCGCCCTCCCTGCCATCGTCTGCAGGATCGCGGTGTCATAGTTACCCAACCGGGAAAAGAAGGGCAGGTAGTGACTGCGGGCAAGGACATTGACCGAATCGATCTGCACCAACTGCAATTGGGCAAAAGTCCGGCCCACCGCCCTCGCTGTTACGGGGGTGGTGGGCCGGACCCTTGCTAATCCTTGGGCCTCCAAAGCCATCCGCCGCGCCTGTGACAGGCTCAGCGAAACGGTCATGGGAGTCCTTTCACTACAAGCAGCGCGCCGATTACCGTGCGCTTGCTGCTTGGTCGTCCGAGCGGTACGCGTGGATCTTCTCTTCGACGGCCTCCTGGCCGGGCTCACAGGTGGAATCGAGGGAGATCACACCATAGGTCCAGCCGCTTCGACGGTACACAACGGAGGGTGCGTTGGTTTCCTTATCAAGGAACAGGTAGAAGTTGTGACCCACGAGTTCCATGTTGTCGACGGCGTCGTCGAGCGTGAGCGAGGCTGCCGGGAAAACCTTCCGGCGGATAAGCACGGGGGAATCACCGGCGGGAATATCGTTTTCGATCTCGTACGGCGACCGCTCGTCGGGTTCGGCTGCAGCGGTTTCGCTGTTACCGGCCACCTCGTAAATGGGAGCCGTTGTACTGGCAGGCTCCAGGGATGCCGTTGCTTCGCGAACGGCCTTGGGCGTGTGGCGCCCGTGGTGCACCTTCTTCCTGTCCTTCGCCCGCCGCAGACGCTCAAGAAGCTTGTTGTAGGCGAGATCGAAGGCAGCAAATTTGTCAGCGGCTGTGGCTTCGGCACGAATAACAGGGCCTCGGCCCAAGACTGTCACTTCAACGGTAAGCTGGCCGGGCGTCTGCCGGGGATTGGTCTCCTTGGAAACCTTGGCGTCAACCCGCTGGACCTTGTCCCCCAGGGATTCAATCTTTGAGATCTTCTCGCCGGCATATTCGCGGAAGCGGTCGGAAACTGTCAGATTTCGTCCGCTGATCATGAACTCCATGGTGCCCTCCAATAACTCAGGTGACACGACAACGACGCTTCTTGGGGCCGGTCTGACAGACAGTCGAGCCCCTTTCCGAGCCGCTATCGACAGGTACATCTGTTCTTGGTACCCACAACCGACGTTAGTTCATCGGCACGAGTTATTCATCCTTTGGCAACTTATTTTTTGATTTGGTCACAAGGACTCCGGGGACTCGTCGCCGACCGGCCCGGAGGCGTAGGCTGGTGGCCTCGTGGCCGCCAACACGATGGCTCCGCACACGATGCCGCCGGCTGCGGACAGCGCTCTGGCTGATTCGGCGAGCGTCGCCCCGGTGGTCAGAACATCGTCAATGATCAAGAGCTTTTGCCCGTTGATCTTCTTCGTGGACCGGGACGGCACCTGCATGGAGCCGGCGACCCTCCTGGCCCGTTCTCCGCGCCCCAAGCCCTTCTGTCCTCCGGCTTTCCTGATACCGCCGCTTCTTCCGAGAACGCCGGCGAGGTACTGGTGGATACTCCGCGGCGAAGCTCCCCTACGGATAAGCAGCACAGGTTCGGGGCGTTTCCGCAGGACGTCCACTACCGGAAAGTCCGGGAGCAATCGGCGGCGCCGCGTACTGGCCAGGAGGAGTTGCACGGGGCTGAAACCACGCTTCCTGAAAGCTGCTCCGCTGCTGGGCACCGGAACAAGGCAGTAGCTTGCTTTTCCACCGGCGGCAGCTCCCACCGCCCGTGCCAGGCACGCGCCCAGGACATTCGCCAAGCGCCATTGGCCAAGCCGTTTGAACGACAACAACGCCTGGCTGAGTTCCTCACGGTACGGGCCCGCTGCCACGACTTCCAACGTCGCGGTCCCATCGATGTCCACTAATGCCGGCGCCTGTTGCTCCGCACGGAAAGGCGTGGCACACAACAGCCTGATTTTCTTTGCACACACGCCGCAAATGACGGCGTCCTCCACTCCACAGCAAACACACTCAACAGGAACGAGCAGCACGAGCAACTCGCCACAAGCGCGCTGAAAGGCCGCGGCGCACCTGGCACGCACGGCACGGTATTCGCCGCGCCTGCGGGCAACTCCGGGATCCCGGGAGTCCAGGTCAGGGTCGCGGCGGGCAAGCAAAGACGTGGCCGGACTCCGGGGATTGCGGGGACTGCGGACCGCGGACGTCACAGCAGCCACCGCCCACGGATGGCGTATGTGTTTAGCATGTCCCAAGCCTGACGCGCGGGTGGCTTAGTCGGCAGCCACCCGCGCGGCTATGTGAATAACCTTGAGCGTGAATAACCTTGAAGCGGCGGACCTCATCCCGGGAAGGAAGGCTCCGTAGGTCCTTTGAGTTGTAGCTCCCAACCGTTTCCTACGCGTTGGAAGACCCCGGCCTCGGATTGGCCGAATATTTGCTCCGGGCCATTGCCGGCGCTCAGGCTCGTGAGACCGTCCCAGGGCGCAAGCTGCTGGGGATCCCCTGATGCCAAGGACAGCAGTTCCGGAACCACGGTTGCCGTGGCGGACCCCGCCATCACTGCCACCGAAGAACCGTTGACCCACACGCCCTGGTCCGGTTCGGAAGAGGTGACCAGGTTTACGGGCACCGTAAGGTCCTTCGGAGTCCCGTCGGAATTGCGCACTATGCCGGCCACCTGTACCGCCGTCTTTCCGTTGGCTTCGGAAATAACCAGCGCCCGGGTTCCTTCCCTGGAAACACGGAAGTCCTTGACCGTCCTGCCCGACAACCAGGCCGGGGTCATGGTCACTGACGGCATAGCCATGCCTGCTGCAATGCCCGTGGGTTTGAAGGCGACCACTTCCGTGGCACCGCTGGCACCGGGACCGGCAGTCCAAACCCAATCACCGGGACTGAAAGAAGGCCCGGTGAGGGTGCTCCTGGTGGTCAGTTGCCTGGCCGTTTCCTGTCCGGGCTCTATGACGTACAGGGTGGTCTTGTCTCCGTTGAGGAACGCGATGGTTTGGGACACGGGCGACTCGGCCGGTGCATGCGGCCCCAGGCCCGCCACCGACCGAATGTCAGGCAAGGGTGAGATCCTGTTGTTCTCGTAGCGGACCAATTCCCCGTTGTTGATGGCTATTTGGCGGGCGGGAACGCTTCGGTCAACCACAGGCGGGAGGACGGAACCGTCATCGTCCACCCGGACCAGGTCCTGGTCTGCACGCAGTTGGACGTTTATCACGTCCGGTTGGCTCCTGAATGTCAAAGCCAACTGGTTCTGCATGCGTTGGCGGTCCTCGGCCGAGGCGTCAAAAAGCTCCTTCGCCGAGAGGTCCACTTGCGCGGACCCGGACACGACGGGGACCGACTCACGGGCCAGCTTCATCCCGGACGGAAAAGCGCTGACGACGGCGCCACGCAAGTAGGGTGCGGGACCGGCGAGCAAGGCGCTGGTCATCGACTTGACGGTCTTCTTCTTAATGAACCAGCGGTAGTCCGGCACCGCATAAGTGAAGGTGGGGTCGTAGAAGTAGATGGGATAGGCACCGTAGATGACCTTGAAGGTTTCCTCGGGTATGGCTGTCCCGTCCGGCACCTTGGAAATCCGCCACTCCCCTTCCACTTGGTCCAGGGTGACGGGAATGGATTCCTTGGTTCCAGCCGGGTACTGGGTTGCTATGCCGTCGGCATCCACGGAATAGGCAACATCCAGCTGGTAGACGTATTCGTTTTCAATGGCCGTCTTAACAACCTGCGCCTCACGGAACACCAAGGCACGTTTGTCAGGCTTCCAGGTGACGGACTGCGCCTGGGTGAGGTACTGGCGTGCTACAGGGTAGTCGTCCTCGTAGCCGCTGCCCGCCATGTAGAAGTCCTCGATCACGGCTTCCGGACTTGCTCCGGCGCGAGGTGCCGCCGGAAAGAAGACGGGGGCGTTGGCGTTTCCGGCGCCCTCATCCTTGCTCTTGCCAACCGGTCCGGACCGGGGAATCTGCGCACAGGAAGCCAGCAGGACCATCAGGATCGCCAGCATGGCCACGAAGGCGCGTTTGCGGGCTTGTTGGCGATTCACGACGTCGGTCCTTTCCCTTGCTCCGGCCGGTCTTCAGCGCCGGGAACGTCATGGTTCCCTGCCTCGACGTCGTCGTCGCGGGTGCCCTGTCCGGCGTCGTCAACCGCACCCGGGTTTTGATGTTCGGCAGGTACCACGCCGGCGTCCCCAAGGGGCGCACCCAACTCATCCGAAGCCGGCCAGGCCGTGGGGTCGTCCGCTGCTGCGCTGAGCAACAGCACTTGCCGTTCGAGCACTGCCCCCGGCTCTATGCCGCTCACGGCGAATTCCGCGGGTTCCAGTTGGAGGGGTGATTTGAGGATTGTCCCTCCCTGCCGCAGCGGCAAGGTCAACCTGAAGTTCGAACCAACGCCCTTGCGGCCCCACGCCTGCAACCAACCATTGTGCAGCTTGGTGTCCTCGGCGGCGATGGACAGGCCCAGGCCGCTCCCCCCGGTTGTCCTGGCGCGGGCGGGGTCGGCCCGCCAGAAGCGGTCGAACACACGGGCCGCCTCTGTGGGGGTCATCCCGATTCCGTGGTCACGGACTGCGATGGCCACAGCATCCTGGTTGGCTGCAACGGAAATGTGGACCGGCCGGCCTTCCCCGTGCTCGAGGGCGTTCAGTACCAGGTTCCGAAGGATACGGTCGATGCGCCTCGAGTCCATTTCCACGATGATGCTCTTCTCACGGGCGTGCAGGAGGACCTCGGAACCATACTCCTCAGCCACCGGAGCTGCGCCTTCAATAACTTGGCCCAGGACTTGGAATATATCCTGCGGCTCGGCGTCCAGGACGGCCGCTCCCGCGTCGAAGCGCGAGATCTCCAGCAGGTCCGAAAGCAGTGACTGGAATCGTTCCACCTGGTTGTAGAGGAGCTCGGCCGATCTCTTGTTCATGGGATCGAAGTCTTCGCGGGCGTCGTACAGGACTTCCGCGGCCATCCGCACCGTGGTCAGCGGGGTCCTCAATTCGTGCGAAACGTCTGAGACGAAGCGCTGCTGCATCTGGGAGAGAGTGGCAAGCTGGGTGATCTGCTCCTGCAGGCTCGCAGCCATGTGGTTGAAGGATGCTCCGAGGCGGGCCACCTCGTCTTCCCCCTTGACCACCATCCGCTCCTGCAGTTGGCCTGCCGCGAGCTTTTCGGAAACGACGGCGGCATGGCTGACTGGGCTGACGACGTTCCGGGTGACGTACCAGGCGACGGCACCGATCATGAGCACCAGTGCTGCGCCACCGGCCAGCAGGACGTTCTGGATCTCGTCCAACGTCTTCTGCGCCGTGTTGAGGTCATAGATGAGATAGAGCTCGTACATGGTCCCGTTGAACGTGACCTTGTTGCCCACGGCGATGCCGGGACGGTCCTCGTTGCCCACCGGGAACTCCATCGAAGCCCAGAATTGTTGCTTCCCTCCTTCCTGCACCGCTTTGCGGAGTTCAGGAGGGATGACGCGGACAGTCAATTGGTCCGAAGCGCGTGACTCGACCCATCGGTTGCGGGGCTTGGTCTGTTCCGGGACGGCTTCGAAGACGTAGCGGCGCTGGATGACCGAACCCCGGCCTTCCACCGCAGTGAGGGTGTCGTACACCAGCGTGATGACGCTGGACTGATCCGTGACCTGAGCGCCGTCGAAAGTGTCCTGGACCTGCTTGACGTTGTAACGGGACTCCGATTCCGCTTGGGCGAGGCGTTCCTGGAAGAGGTTGTTGGCGATCTGGTTCGAGAGGTATGCCCCGACGATGGCAAAGGACGTCACCGCCAGCAGCAACGTGGTGAGGACAGTCCTGAACTCAAGGGACCGCCGCCACCTCTTAAGCAGTGAGCCCCAGAGGAAGCGCAGTCCCGGCCGGATCTGCCGAATGCCGATGGAAACCAGCCGCGACACCCTGAGCACCAGTATGAGGCCACGGCGCGTCCAGATACGCGCGCGCGACATCAGCCACCGCACGTTCCGCTCTTGGCGGTGGCTGGAGGAAGAGGCCCCTTCCGACGTCTGACGTTCCGCAGGCGGGACGTCCGGCTGTGTACCGGTGCCGGCGGGAGGCTGTTCGGTTTCCTCTTGGCCGGCCTTACCGGGGGACGACTCAGGAACCTGCTTTATATCCGACACCACGAACCGTCAATACAACCTCAGGCGCTTCGGGATCGCGCTCGATCTTGGAGCGCAAACGCTGGACATGAACATTCACCAACCGGGTGTCCGCGGCGTGCCTGTAACCCCAGACCTGTTCCAGGAGCAGCTCACGCGTGAACACCTGCCAAGGCTTGCGGGCCAAAGCCACCAGGAGATCGAATTCGAGGGGCGTGAGCGAAATCCTCTCACCACCGCGGGTGACCATGTGTCCGGCCACGTCAATGGTGACATCGGCGATCCGCAGCGTTTCAGGTGCCTTTTGCTCACCGGGACGGAGGCGGGCCCGCACCCGCGCCACGAGCTCGGCAGGTTTGAATGGCTTCGGCACGTAGTCATCCGCGCCGGATTCCAGGCCGCGAACCACATCCGAGGTGTCCGACTTGGCGGTGAGCATGACGATCGGAACATCCGATTCCCCACGGATCTGCCGGCACACCTCAATGCCGTCGGATCCCGGAAGCATCAGGTCCAGGAGCACGAGGTCCGGCTTTGACGAACGGAAGACATCGAGGGCCTGGCCGCCGTCTGCGCAGAACACCGGTTCGAAGCCGTCGTTGCGCAGCACAATGCCAATCATTTCCGCGAGTGCCTCGTCGTCGTCAACTACCAGAATGCGTGCCTTCATAGTTATATGTTCCCTTATCCACATGCCTTTGTCCTGCTGGGCGGGCGCACGGCATGGCGCCCCACAGGCCTCTTCCACCGTACTGCAAAGCCTTCAACAGGGCCGCCACGAAAGGCCGGAAGGTCATGCTAGGAGGTATGGCGCCGTGACTATAGGCTGGGGTCCGAAGGTCCGTTTGGGGGACGTCGATAAGCGGCGGGCCGGGTCTGATGGGGAGGAATTCGTGTCACAACCAGAGCACGGCCAGCAGCCACCTGCCGGTGCCCAGCCGGGTTGGGGTGCCCAGCCGCAGTGGGGAGGCACCCCGGTGTGGCCCACTCCCCCGGTATCCCCGCCGGCACACCAGCCGGCGGCCGGACAACAGCCTTGGCCGGCCCAGCCGCCAACGGGTTGGCCGCAGCCGGGCATGCCCCCCGGACAGCCACCCTATGGACAACCCCTATATGTAGCACCTCCCAAACCAGGCATCATCCCGTTGCGTCCGCTGCAGTTCGGGGAAATACTCGACGGCGCGTTCCAGACCATCCGCCGCAATGCCGCGGCCATGGTCGGTTCAGCGTTGATCGTCCAAGCCATCAGCCAGACCCTTCTGGGGGCCGTTTCCTTGGGCTTGCTCCAAGCGGTCGATTCGCTGGATACCGTGGAATCACGTGCCGAACTGGACGGCCTCCTTGGCCCTTTCATCGGGATGATGGCCGGGGCGCTTGGCATCACCATGCTCATGGCATTCCTGGGGTCAGTACTCCAAGGCGTGCTGGTGGTCCCGGTATCCCGGTCGGTGCTGAACCGGAGGACAGGCTTCAAGGCCATGTGGAAGCTGGCCGCCCCACGGATTTGGCCGTTGCTGGGCGTGGCTGCCCTGCTGACCTTCGCAGCACTCCTGGCTATGGCAGCCGTCGCCGGCATTGCCGTGGTGCTGCTGATGAATTTGGGCCCTGCCGCTTTTGCTTTGGTCATTCCTTTGTGGCTTGGGGCGTTTGTCCTGTACCTCTGGATCGCCATCAAGCTCATGTTCGCACCGGCGGCGATCGTGGTTGAGCGGGTGGGAATCTACCAGGGCCTGCTGCGCTCCTGGCAGTTGACCAAGAACAGCTGGTGGCGGATTTTCGGCATCACGATCGTCGTGAACCTCTTGGTTGGGGTTATCGGCTACGTCGTCCAGATCCCGGTGCAGTTGGCTTCGGGCGCGGTCGGCTCGGTGGTCTCGCCGCATCCGGATTTCGCTTCCATGAGTTCGGCCCTGCTGGTAACCACGATTATCTCCACGGTCGTTTCAACGCTGGTAGGTTCCATAACCTTCGCCTTCCAGACTTCCGTCTCCGCCCTGATCTATATGGACCTGCGGATGCGCCGGGAAGGACTGGACGTCGAGTTGATGAGGCTCATGGAGTCCGGCGCCGACCCTGACGGGATTCCCGGTGCCCCGCGAGGGAGAAGTGCCGGGTGGCCGTCGGCATGACGGGAGCTTTCCTGCGGATTCCCAGTGCAATCGCTGTCTTGGAACCACCGGTGAGTCCGGACCGGAACGAAGCACGGCGATGGGCGGAGGAAGAACTGTCCAAGCCCAAATACCCGGACGCGCAGCCAAGCTGGCTGGAGCAGGTATGGCAGGATTTCCTGGACTGGCTGGCTTCCCTTGGCAGCGACTCCGGGTCGCCGGGCAACGGAATCGCCGTTCCCGTCATCATCGCCCTGGCCATTGCGCTCATTGTGGTGGCCGTCATCGTGGTCCGTCCCAGGCTGAACGCGCGTCGCAGGAAACCTGTTCCCGACGTCTTCGGCGATGAGCCGGTGTTGGACGCTGCGGCATACCGGCAACGGGCGGCGGCTGCCGCGGACGACGGCGACTGGCGGGCCGCCGTCGTCGAACAGTTCCGCGCTGTGGTCCGGTCCTCGGAGGAACGCGACATCATTGAGGCGAGGCCCGGCCGCACGGCCGATGAAGCAGCCGTGCAACTGGGCGGGGTCTTCCCTATCGCAAGGCTGCGCCTGACGGATGCGGCAAGAAGCTTCGACGCCGTCCTCTACGGCGGAATGCCTGCGCACAGAGCCGATTTTGAGGCCGTATGCGCCGTTGATTCCGAGCTTCTTGGCATGGCACCGGAGTTTGGCGCACCTGCGGCCACAGGATTCGCGGTGCCTCGATGAGCCGCACGGAAACCCTGGCCGAAGCCCGGACGGGAGAACCCGCGACCGAGCCCAATAAGCCGCAACACCGCGACCGGCACCCCCGGGCCGGACAGTGGTTCCGGAGAAACGCACTGTGGATCATCCTGGCTTTGCTCTTCGCCGGGCTCGTCACCTACCTTGTGGTGGATCGGCAAGCAGCCGCCCAGGACTCCAGGCGGTTGTCCGCCAACAACCCCGGTCCGGGAGGTGCCATGGCCGTGGCTGAAATCCTCAGCCAGCACGGGGTGGACGTCACCAGCACCGACACCCTGGAGGAGACCACAGCCGCGCTGGAACGCGATCCGGACGCAAGCTTGCTGCTCTATGATCCCCGGGGTTTCCTCGACGGCGAACAGCTGTCCGGGCTGCGGGACTCCGCCAACCGGATGACGGTGGTTTCTCCCCGCCTGACCGTTCTGCGCGCCCTCGATGCCGATATCCGTCCGGGCGGCGTGGTCCCTGAGGACATAACGACGTTGAATCCCGCCTGCGGAGTGGAAGATGCGCAGGCTGCCGGTCCCGTCGCAGCGCGGGGCGCAGTGTATTCCGGTCCCGCCGTCTGCTATCCGATCCGTGACGGCGGACCGGGACTGTATGCGGCGGTCGAAGGGGGCAGGCTCGTGGTCTTGGGCAGCACCGACCTGCTGGACAACCAACACCTCGCCGATCAAGGGAACGCCGCCCTGGCGATTCGTACGCTGGGTACCACGGAGAAGCTGGTCTGGTACTTGCCCTCCGTGGCCGATATCCAAGCAGATCGTTCGGCCCCAACCCTCAGCGAGCTCGCTCCCCCGTGGGTGGCCGTTGCCGGACCGTGGCTTGGGTTTGTGGCGTTGCTTGCCATTGCGTGGCGGGCACGCCGGTTGGGGCCCTTGGTTTTTGAGCCCCTCCCGGTCGTCGTGAAAGCGGCTGAGACAGCCGAGGGCAGGGCGCGCCTTTACCAGGACTCACGGGCGTTGCGGCTCGCTGCGGACACCCTGCGTGCCGGCACCCTCACCAGGCTGGCCAGGCATTTCAAGCTGGGAGCCGACGCCACCCCCGATGCGGTTGTTGATGCCTTGGCGTATCGCCTCGGCAGGCCGGTACCGGAGATGCAAGCATTGCTGCTCAGCACCCATCCGGAGACTGAAGGACACCTGGTCCAATGGGCCCAGCGCATGGAACAAATCGAACAGGAGGCCATGGGCCGATGAACAACCAGCCGAGCAGCTACGCGGAAACTACCGGCGCGTACCCGGACAACGCGGTTACAGCGGGTGGTTCCCCGGCCGTCGCCCCGGAGCACCCGCACCAAGGCCATCGGGAAGATCCTGCACGGGAAGCCTTATTGAATGTCCGTCGTGAAGTGGGCAAGGCCGTCGTAGGCCAGGACCCGACTGTCACAGGCATGCTCATCGCCCTGCTGTGTGACGGCCACGTCTTGCTGGAGGGCGTCCCCGGGGTGGCCAAGACCCTGCTGGTGAGGGCGCTCTCCACCGCTTTGAGCCTGGAGACCAAGCGTGTCCAGTTCACGCCGGACCTGATGCCGGGCGATGTCACCGGATCCCTGGTCTACGATTCCCACTCTTCGGAGTTCTCCTTCAGGGAGGGTCCGGTGTTCACCAACATCCTCCTCGCCGACGAGATCAACAGGACTCCGCCCAAGACCCAGGCCTCCCTCCTGGAATCCATGGAAGAACGGCAGGTTTCCGTGGACGGGGTCTCCAGGCGGTTGCCCGAACCCTTCATCGTGGCTGCCACCCAGAACCCGGTGGAGTACGAAGGAACGTATCCCCTCCCCGAGGCCCAGTTGGACCGTTTCCTTTTGAAACTCACCATGCGGTTACCGGACCGGATGGAGGAAATTGAGGTGATTCGCCGGCACGCGGCGGGCTTTGATCCTCGCGACCTCGGCGCGGCCGGAGTGCGTCCGGTGGCGGGAGCCGCCGAGCTTGCCCGTGCGCGCGAGGCGGTGGCGGCGGTTTCCGTTGCTCCCGAGATCCTCGCCTACATCGTGGACGTTGTCCGCGCCACCCGATCGGCTCCATCCTTCCAGCTGGGCGTCTCGCCCCGTGGCGCCACCGCTTTGCTCAACTCCGCAAAGGCGTGGGCTTGGCTGTCGAACCGGACGTTCGTCACGCCGGATGACGTCAAGGCGTTGTCCCTGCCGTGCCTCCGGCACCGTGTGGGGTTGCGGCCTGAGGCCCAGATGGACGGTATCAAGGTCGATGATGTGTTGGGCAGCATCCTGGCCTCCGTGCCGGTGCCCCGATGACCAGGACGTCCTGAATGGCAATCACGGGCCGTTTTGTCCTGTTGGCGTTCGCCGCGCTGGCTCCCTTGGTGCTCTTTCCTGCATGGACAACAGTGCTGCTCGTTACCGGAGCGCTCCTGCTCTTCCTGGTCATCGATCTGGTCCTGGCTGCGTCACCGGCCAAAGTGACGTTGGAGCGGCGCCAGCCACCCAATGTGACTCTTGAAAGCAGCGTCACTGCCACGCTGACGGTGACTAACGGAAGCCGGCGCAGGCTCCGCGCCGTGGTCAGGGATGCCTGGCAACCCTCGGCAGGTGCGGCCTATGCCGTCCAGTCGCTGGCAGTTCCGCCGGCTGAACGCCGTCGAATGTCCGTGACGTTGTGCCCGAGCCGGCGGGGAGACTTGGAATCGCCGCACGTGACCATCCGTTCCCTTGGCCCCTTGGGGCTCGCCGCCCGGCAACGGACCCGTCCCCTGCCCGGCAAGCTGAGGGTCCTTCCGCCGTTCCATTCCAAACGCCATCTGCCCTCCAAACTCCGCAAACTTCGGGAGCTGGACGGCCGGGCAGCCGTCCAGATCCGCGGCGCTGGAACCGAATTCGACTCCCTCCGGGACTATGTGCGCGGCGACGACGTCCGATCCATCGATTGGCGGGCCACAGCCCGGCGTACCTCCGTGGTGGTTCGCACGTGGCGTCCGGAGCGGGACCGGCGGGTGGTGATCGTGCTGGACACCTCACGCACAGCTGCAGCACGGATCGCTGATGAGCCCAGGCTTGATACGGGCATCGAAGCAGCGCTGCTGCTGGCCGTCCTGGCTGAACGGGGCGGCGACAGGGTGGACTTCCTCGCGTATGACCGGCGGCTGCGCGCCCGGGTCGAATCGGCGTCGAAGGGGAACCTGTTGGGGCAGCTCGTCCAGGCCATGGCACCGCTGGACGCCGAACTCATCGAGCTCGATTGGCAACAGATACCCGGCCAGGTGCGGGCCGTCTCGGCGCATCGCTCCCTGGTGGTGCTCTTGACCGCGCTCGACGGCGGTGCCCCCGAGGAGGGCCTCCTGCCCTTGGTGGCCCGGCTGGCCACGCAGCATGTGGTGGTGGTGGCATCCGTACGTGATCCGCTTTTGGACGCGATGAAGGAAGAACGCACGACGGCGAGCCAGGTTTTCCGCGCCGCCGCAGCTGAACGGGCCCTCTTGGAACGGGCTGCCGTTTCAAACCAGCTGCGCCAACTTGGGGCTGAAGTAGTTGATGCGCACCCGCTCGAGCTGCCGCCCATGCTCGCCGATGCCTACATCCGGCTCAAAGCCGCCGGCCGACTCTAGGAAGGACTGACTGCACAATGAATCAACCCATCTACAAACTGGCCCTGGGCGATGCCTTCGAACAGCTGGCTCCGGAGCTTCAGGACTATTTCTCCCTTTCCGCGGGATCGGGCCACTACGGAGTAGGACAGGGTGTTTTCGATGTTGTGGGCTGCCGCCAAATATGGTTGCGCCCCTTCCTGTCGCTGACTACCGGCGAGGAAGCGTTCTTCCCGGAGTACGGCGAGGGCATTCCCTTCCGGATCGAAAACCACGCCCATGTGGACCCCTTCAACCGTGCCGCGCTGACAGCACGGCGAGAGATCTTCTTTCCCTCGGGAACGCGGTTGTTTCATGACACCACCAGCGCGATCCCTGAAGCCGGGGCCCACCGGCTGGTGGACCACGTGGGCAGGTACCGGCGGCTTGTCACCGACCTCGAGGTCTCTGCCACCCCGGACGGAAAGCTCCGCGGAGTTTCGAAAAACAGCCGCCTGTTCCTGGGACCACTTCGGATCCCCCTGCCCAGCGCCATGGATGCCCGCGCGTATGCCGAACAGTGGTGGGACGCCGAAGAGGGCAAACACCGCATCCAGGTGAAGGTGATCCAACCCCAGGTAGGCCTCGTCCTGGTTTACGCCGGCCGGTTCGACTACCGGCTGGTTCCCTACTTGCCCGGCAGCGCCGCCGGACAGTCGCTGCCCCGGTACGCTGAACCGGATCGCTGGGAACAGCGCATCTGAGCGAATCTGATCCCGGGCCGGTGACAACCTGGCCGCGGGCCAGTCGGTCCAGCCCAAACCGTGGGCCGGTTGTTCCCGTCCTAGCCGAGGGCCAGTTGGTCCAGTCCGTCGGCAACGTGTGTCAGTTTGGTGAGGACCGCCTGCGCTTCGGCAGGTTTCAGGTGCGCCAGGCCCGTGGCGGGCGTGACGCGCATCCCGGACAATCCGGCGGCCGGGAGACCCAGCTGATGCCAAGGCCGCCAAATGCTGTCCACCACTTCGGCCGTCCTCGGCAGCGGCTTCTCCGTGCCAAGAGCCCCGGCCCACAGGCGTTTCCCGGCTTCGACGGCAGCGGCCAGCTGTTCCCATTGGCGTGTGGTCAAAGCCTTGAGCGGCACGGCGATCCCGTCAGCCCCGGCAGTGATGATCCGTTCAAACGGCGCTTCGATCTCCGGCACCGAAATGACGGTCTCTACTGCCCCGGCTGCCTTGATCGCCTCG
This sequence comes from Paenarthrobacter ureafaciens, assembly GCF_004028095.1. Classification (NCBI taxonomy): domain Bacteria; kingdom Bacillati; phylum Actinomycetota; class Actinomycetes; order Micrococcales; family Micrococcaceae; genus Paenarthrobacter; species Paenarthrobacter ureafaciens. The sequence continues at coordinate 609,655 of NZ_SBHM01000006.1, forward strand.
ATGACCAGCCGCCATGCAGCGGTGACTTCTTCGCCGTCAATGGACCTGAGGGTTCGGTACCCGCTGGCGGTGGGAATGGTCCCGCCCATGACGGCTGCGATGTCCGGCTCATCCAGTTGGACCACGATTTCTGCGCCAGGAACGGCCGCACGAATACGTCCAAGGTGATCGGCCACCCCTGCTGCGAGCGACTCCGCGATATCCCTCCGCGCACCGAAATCCAACAGGGCCCGCTCGCCATTGTGGAGGTAAAGTCCGGCTGCCAGGCTCAGCGGCCCCACGAACTGGATCTTGATTGCGGACGCAGGATTCTCTTCGGCCCCCGCCACGTCGGCCAGCACATTGACGTCGGAGGCCAGCGCCGACCGCGCCCGCTGGAGGTCCTTTCCCGGGCGGTCCACCAGCCGCCAGCCGTGTGGCTGGATGTCGATCGCGAGCTCAACCAGCAAGCTCCCCGTCCGGCCGATAGGGTCCGAGCCGACGCCCCGGTCCGGCAATTCGGGGAGGAACGGCACGTGCGGGTCCCCGAGTTCTCCGCGGATGGTGCGGAGCGCTTCAGCGGGGTCGTTCGCCGGCCACGGTCCCAGTGCGGTTGCGCTGGTCCGGTGTTGCTGTACTTCTGCCACGCCTAGGCCTGCTGATTGGTGGTCTGGTGGTTCTCGGCGATGGCCTCGTGATGCCTGATGACCTCGCTGATGATGAAGTTGAGGAACTTCTCGGCGAACGCCGGATCAAGGTGCGCGTCCTCGGCCAAGCGCCGCAAGCGGGCGATCTGGGCGGCTTCCCGTCCCGGATCACCCGCCGGCAGCTTATGCGTGGCTTTGAGGATGCCTACCTTCTGGGTGGCCTTGAACCGCTCGGCGAGCAGGAACACGAGCGTGGCATCGATGTTGTCGATGCTGGAGCGGATGGACAACAGTTCGTCCATGATGGCCCGGTCCACTTGTCCGGACAGGGAACTCGCTGCCGGGTCGAAGGATTCGGAGTCATCAGGAAGGACATTGTTCTGCTCGGTCATGCCTCCCAGTCTAGGGTGTGGCACTTGGCCCCGCGTTGTTGTTACCCCGGGGTCGCTCCGCCCAGCAGCGCGCGGTGGGCCTCCCGCCGTCGGGCCTGTTCCTCCGGGTCCGGCACCGGCAGCGAGGCGATCAGCCGCTTGGTGTAGTCGTGCTGCGGCGAGCCCATGACGTGGTTGCCAATCCCCTGTTCAACCAGCTTGCCTTTGTAAAGCACCCCCACCCAATGCGACAACATATCAACCACTGCCAGGTCGTGGCTGATGAACAGCGCGGCGAACCCGTATTCCTCCTGGATGTCCTTGAAGAGATCCAGGACTTTCGCCTGGACCGAGACGTCCAAGGCCGAGGTAGGTTCGTCGGCAATGAGCAGGCGCGGATTCAGCGCGAGGGACCGGGCCAGGGAGGCACGCTGCCGCTGGCCGCCGGACAACTCGTGCGGGTACCGCTGCGCGTACGACGCCGGCAACTGGACTGATTCGAGCAACTCGCCTACCCGCTTGCGCGCCTCGGCAGCGCTTGGCTTGGTATGGATCATCAGTGGTTCCGCGACGCATTCCCCTATGGTCAAGTGGGGGTTGAACGAGGCTGCGGGGTCCTGGAAGACGAAGCCGATGTCCTTCCTGAGGGGGCGGAAGGTGCGCTCCTTGAAGTCGAGCATTTCGTAGCCGAGAACCTTCAGGCTGCCCCCGGTTACCCTGGTCAGGCCCGCAATGGCCCGTCCGATGGTGGATTTGCCGGACCCCGACTCGCCTACCAAGCCAAAGACTTCGTTCTCGGACACCGTGAAGCTGACGTCATCGACGGCCTTGAAGCCGTGCTTGCCAAACCGTCCGGGATACTCGATCACCAGGTTCTTCGCCTCAACCAGGACCTTGCCGTCCTGGTGCAAGCGTCCCCGGGCTCCCTCGGATGCTGAGTTCCGCCCGAGGTGGGGTACGGCGGCCAGGAGCTTCCGGGTGTACTCCTCTTTGGGTTCCGCGAACAGCACCTTGGAAGGCGCCTCCTCCACCACATCCCCTTGGTACATCACCACCACACGGTCGGCGAGATCGGCCACCACTCCCATGTTGTGGGTGATGAGGACGATCGAGGTGCCGTAGTTGTCCCGCAGATCGCGCAGGAGCTGCAGGATTTCGGCTTGGACGGTCACGTCCAACGCGGTGGTCGGCTCATCCGCCACGATCAGCCCGGGGTTCAACGCCAGGGCAGCTGCGATGACCACACGCTGCTTCTGTCCGCCCGAAAACTGATGCGGGTAGTAGTCAACCCTCGTCTCCGGGTCGGGGATTCCGACCTTCCGCAGCGCCTCCGTGGCACGCGCCTTTGCTTCCTTGGCGGAAACCCGGTGCCCGTCGGTACTGTGGGCCCGGATGCCCTCGGCAATCTGCCACCCCACCGTAAAGACCGGGTTCAGTGCCGTGGAAGGCTCCTGGAAGACCATGGCAACGTCGCGTCCGCGGATACGGCGCAGGGCTGATGTGCCGAGGCTGATCACGTTGTTGCCCTTGATGAGGACAGCGCCGGAACTGATGGCTGTTTCGGGAAGCAACCCAAGAATGGTCTTGGCCGTGACGGTCTTGCCCGATCCTGACTCGCCCACAATGGCAAGTACTTCGCCGGCTCTCACGTCCAGGCTCACATCTTTGACCGCCCGGACGTCGCCGCCGTCCGTAGCAAAGGTGACCTGCAGTTTCTCAATGGACAGGACCGGTTCCCTTTGCGGTGCGTGGTCCTGGACTTCTCCGAGGTTGATGCTCATGGCGTGGGTCCTTCCGCCGGTGCGGTCCCGGTTGTGCCGGACTGTGCACCGTTGGGTTTGGTGGCGCCGGCCCGTTTGCGGCTCCGGATCCGGGGGTCGTTGAGGTCATTGATGCTTTCGCCCACCAGGGTCAGTCCAAGCACTGTCAGGACGATGGCCAAGCCTGGGAAGACACCCGTCCACCAGATGCCGGAGGAGGTGTCCGCCAAGGCCTTGTTGAGGTCGAAGCCCCATTCAGCAGCCGAAGTGGGTTCGATGCCAAAGCCCAGGAAGCCAAGGCCGGCCAGGGTAAGAATCGCCTCCGAGGCATTGAGGGTGAACATGAGCGGCAGCGTCCGGGTGGCGTTCTTGAAGATGTGACGGCTGATGATCCGCAGGCTGGAGGCCCCCAGCACCTTGGCCGACTCCACAAACGGCTCGGCTTTCAGGCGAATGGTTTCGGCCCGGATCACCCGGAAGTACTGCGGTACGAACACCACCGTGATGGCGAAGGCGCAGGAGAAGATGCCGCCCCAGAAGCTGGACTGGCCACGGCTGATCACAATGGAGACCACTATGGCCAGCAAGAGCGTGGGGAAAGCGTAGATGGCGTCAGCCACCACCACCAGGATCCTGTCCAGCCAGCCTCCGAAGTAGCCGCTCAGCAGTCCCAGGGCCACCCCAAGGAACAGAGACATCGCTACGGAGACCACGATCACGGTCACAGCGGTCTGCGATCCCCACACCACTCGTGAAAGGACGTCATAGCCTCCCACGGTGGTGCCCCACAGGTGCTTGGCACTCGGTGCCTGCTGGGTGGGGAACGAACCGGAATCATCACTGAGTTGCGAATAGCCATAGGGGGCCAGCAAGGGGGCAAAGATGCTGGTCAGCACAAAGAGGCCGCTCAGGATGACACCGGCAATCAGCATCCCCCGTTGGAGGCCGACGCTCTTACGCAGGTGGGATACCACGGGCAGCCGCATCAGGAGCGGTTGTTTGGGCGCAGTAAGTTCAGGAGTACTCAAGGTCAGTACCTCACTCGCGGGTCGATGAGGGCCGCAATAATGTCGACAATGAAGTTGGTGACGGCAACGATCACGGCCAAGAGCACCACGATGCCCTGGACGGCTACGAAGTCGCGGGCGTTCAGGTACTGCACCAGCTGGTACCCGAGGCCCTTCCACTCGAAGGTGGTTTCGGTGAGGATGGCGCCGCCGAGCATGAGCGCGATCTGCAGGCCCATGACCGTGATGATGGGGATCAACGCGGGCTTGTAGGCGTGCTTGGTGACCAGTCGGTACTCGCTGACACCCCGTGAACGCCCGGCTTCGACGTAGTCCTTGCCCAGCGTTCCGATGACGTTCGTCCGCACCAGGCGGAGGAACACACCGGCGGTCAACAAACCCAAGGCGATGGCCGGGAGTACGGCGTGGGAAACGATGTCGCCCAGTGCCGTGAAGTTTCCGCTCCTGATCGCATCAAGCCAATAGATGCCCGATGGCGCTGCAAGGTTGCTCATGGCCAACTCGGTCCGGGTGGAGGCCCTGCCCGCCACCGGGAACCAGCCGAGCCATACCGAAAACGTCAGTTTGAGGAGAAGGCCCGAGAAGAAGACGGGCGTGGCGTAGCAGAGGATCGCGAAGAGCCGCAGGACCGCGTCCGAAGCCTTGTCCCGATGCTGGGCCGCGATGAGTCCGAACGGAATGCCGACAGCGAGGGCCACGACCAGGGCGTTGATGCTCAATTCCAAGGTGGCCGCGCCGAAGGTGAAAAGTACCTCGACCACGGGACGGCGATCGGTAATGGTAGTGCCGAAGTTTCCGGTGATCAGCTGGCCAAGATACTCGAAGTATTGGACCAACACCGGCCTGTCGTAGCCGGCCTCATGGATACGCTGTGCGAGGACGTCCGGTGGGAGCCGCCCACCTTGGGCAGCGGTGATGGGGTCGCCGATGACCCGCATGAGGAAGAAGACCAGGGTCACCAGGATGAAGACCGTGGGGATGATCAGGAAGAACCTGACCACGATGTATCTGCCAAGTCCTCCCCCGGACCTGGATTTGCTGTTGGGTGTGACGACGCCGGGTTCGGCGTCAGGCACGTCAACGAGTGTTGTCATTTGCTACCTGCGATTCCTGCTTTGGTTCAGCGGAGTTTGGCTGGAGCGCCTGCCGGGCTTCGAGGAGAAGGTGGCTCAGCAAAGGGGGCGGGACACCGGATAAGTGTCCCGCCCCCTTCCCAGCGCAGAGGCGTGGTTACTTGGACACGGTTCCGAGGCGGAACTTGAAGGAAGCGTCCAACGTCTTGTCGACGCCGTTGACGCCGCTTCCGGCGATGGCCACCTGGGCGCCCTGAAGCAGTGGCAGCGTGGAAATATCCTTCGCCAAAGCGTTTTGGACCTCTTGGATGTCCTTCTCGCGCTTTGTCTTGTCGGCCTCCGTGAGCTGCTTGCTGATCAGTTCGTTCACCGTGGGGTTGTTGTAGTGGTTCTTGAGGAACCCGCCCTCGGGGAAGAACGGCGTCAGGTAGTTGTCAGCATCGCTGAAGTCGGGGAACCAGCCGAACTGGAACAGGGGGTACTCGTCGGCGCGGCTTGCCTTGCTGTACGTGACCCACTCGGTGGACTGCAGGTTGACGGTAAAGAGCCCGGACTTCTCGAGTTGTTCCTTGACCATCGCGTATTCGTCACCCGAGGATCCGCCGTAGTGGTCCGGGTTGTACTGCAGGTTGAGTGCCACCTTCTCGGTGATCCCGGCATCGGCAAGCACCTTCTTGGCCTTGTCCAGGCTGGGCTTGCCGTCCTCGCCGTAAGCATCCTTGAAGGACTGGTTTGCCCCGAGGAAACCGTTGGGGACGTTCGAGTAGAGCGGGAGGTAGGTGCCCTTGTAGACCTGGTCGGCAATGGCCTCCCGGTCAACGAGGTGTGCGATTGCCTGGCGGACCGCTGTGGCCTTGGCGGGGTCGGCGTCGGCGGCTTTGGTGCCGAAAGGCATGGTGTCGAAGTTGAAGGTGATGTAGCGGATTTCGCCACCCGGGCCGGTGACTACCTTGACCTTGGAGTCCTTCTTGAGGTCGTCGACGTCTGTGGCGCTCAGGCTCCGGAAGGCGACATCGATGTTGCCCTGCTGGATATCCAGCTTCAGGTTGGTGGGGCTGGCGTAGTACTTGATGGTCGCCTCGTCATTGGCCGGTTTCCCGAGGACTCCTTGGTAGTCCGGGAAAGCCTTGAAACTCACCAATTCGTTCTTCTTGTAGCTGTCAATCGTGTACTGCCCATGGAAAGCCTTGGCTTTGATAATGTCCTCATCCGGAAGCACAGCGTCTGCCGGGAAGACTTCGTCGTCCACAATCGGCGCGGCGGGGCTGCTCAGGATCTGCGCAAAGGTCTGGTCGTTGGCGAGCTTCAGTTTGAAGACCACGGTGTTCGCATCGGGGGCCGTGACGCTCTCGATGTTGGTCAGCAAAGATGACGGACCCGCGGGATCGGCAATCGCCACCTGCCGGTCGAAGGAGAACTTGACGTCCTTCGAGTCGAGGGTGTGCCCGTTGGCCCATTTCAGGTTGGGCTTGAGCTTGACGGTGTACTCGGTGGGCGCCGTAAAGGATGAGGACTCCGCCAGGTCCGGCTCGGGCTCCGCCCCGCCGGGTTTGGAGTTGAGCAGGAACGAATAGATCTGGTTCATCACCATGAATGAACCGTTGTCGTAGGAGCCTGCGGGATCCAAGGAGGTGACTTTGTCCGTAGTGCCATAAGCGATGGGTCCGGCTGCCGCCGGCGCGGAAGAAGATCCTCCGCCCGAGGGCCCTGTGCATGCAGTGAGTGCGAGCGCGGAAACGCCCGCGAGCGCGATAACGCCATGCAGGGCCTTCTTGTTCATTGCCATCTGTGAACCTTCTGTTCGATGGATTGGGCGCCCCATCAAGGGATGAATGTGACGGAGCGCACTCTTGATTCCACGATTCAATCAGACTTCCCACCCGAAAAAGCGGCAATTTTGTGATTCGAGATACAAAATTTACCTGCGAGTAGCTCAGGTGGAAGGGCGGGGACCATTGCCTGGCTCCCGCCCCGGGAATATCTTTGGCCCATGAGCAAGGCAGCCCTCTGCGTAGGCATCAACCAGTTCAAATTCCTGCCCCAATCAAGCTGGCTCCAAGGCTGCGTCAACGACGCCGAGGATCTGTCCGGCCTTTTGGGCTCCGCGTACGGTTTTCCCCCGAAGGAAGTCGTGGTCCTCCGGGATGCGAAAGCCACCAAGAAGAATGTCATGGCCGAACTCTCGCAACTGGTCGACAAGGCTGTGGACGGGACCGCAGACCACATCGTCTTGACGTTCTCCAGCCATGGAACCCAGATACCCGACACCAGCGGCGACGAGCCCGACCGCCTTGATGAGGCCTTCGCCTGCTACGACATCAACAATGCCGGCGATGCCTGGGATCCTGACACAGTGATCTCCGACGATGAACTGTCGGCAATTTTTGAACGCCTGCCCGATGGGGTCCTCATGGACGTCATCCTTGATACCTGTCACAGCGGAACCGGGCTTAAGTCCCTGGACCTGCTGCCCGGCAGGCGCCCGCGCTTCCTGCCGGCACCCACGCCCAGGGCCGTCATCGCCTCGGAAAACAGCGACGTCCGGACGCTCAGGGACATGGTCAAGGCGGCCAAGCACTCAAAACCCGTGCTGATGGCAGCTTGCAGGTCCGACCAAACAGCCGCCGATGCCTACTTCGACGGCCGGTATAACGGTGCCTTCACCTACCATCTGGCAAGGTCGCTCCAGAGTGACGGCTCGCTGGGACGTGCAGACCTCCTCAAACTCGTCAGCAAAGCGCTGAAAGCGGGGGGCTTTGACCAGGTGGCGCAACTGGAAGGCACGACGGCGGCCCGCAAGGCAGCGTGGGGAAGCTGACGTTGGGGGCAGGCCGCAGGAGGGCAGACATCGGTTCACGAAGGTCCGTCCAGCGCTTGTTTTCCCGGTGACGCCTACTCTCCAGTGGAGTGGAACTTGGCCTTGACTCCGGAGGAAGCGGCTTCCTCGATGTCGTGTTCCTCGTCCGAGCCGAACAGCAGCCCCTGCCGTTCCCTGTCCATGACCGGCTTCAGGGCCGCATAGACGAGGCGCCCGCCGGCGTCGAACCTCAGCAGCCCTCCCCCGCGGATGTCCACATACTCCCTGCGCGTTTTGAGGCCAAGCCGGACGAATGCTTCGCGCCTGCTCATCCGCACAGTCTGGATGAACGAGGCGCCGATTTCGGAGACAATGAACCCGTCCGGAGAGACCCTTTCCGATGTCCGGACGCGGGTGGAACTCAACGGAGTTCGGCGCTCCAAGCGGGCCGCGTCCAGGAGCCTCGGATTTTCCCAGACGAAACGCTGCACTTCCTGGGGGTCGGAGCCCAGCGCGGAAAGCCTGACGGGATACCGGAGCCCTTGGTAATTCTCCACGCCGCTGATGTTGTTCGACGACACCCGCCGGATGCCGATGGCCGAAAACTCGGCCTGCAGCGCTTCGCGGTAACCATGCGGGTCCTCGGGCACCATGTCCAGGTCCGCCGCGATGATCCCGCGCAGTAGGTCACGCCACCCGACGTCAACGGGAGGCATATAGGAGAGCCCCCTGATCACCATCCGCAATACCCTCGTGGCAACAATAGAACCGGACTCCGCTTTTTGGTGCAGGCTCTGCGCTTCCCCGAAACGGTTGTTCCGCTCGGACCACAATTTCTGCACGGCACGGAGCACGGCCCCCACTACGACGGCTCCCCTCGCATGGGGCTCCGGGAACTGCTGCCAATTCTCCGGAACTGCGCCGACAAACGGCTCCCGCAACGGCCCGCGCGCGAACAGGTCACGGGCAAAGTCGAACAGCGAGCGCAGCAATAAGGCATCATCCACCGCTTGGCCCGCTTCGAAGCCTCCGGCAGCTGCCTCCAGCTGGCGGTACACGATGTCCCGGGAAGAGAAAACGGACAATATTGCCACCAGGTCGGCCAAGGCCTCGTGCATGGCCAGCTGCTCCAACGTAGCCAGTTGGTCCGCCCAGGCCGGCCTGAACCCGTCGAGGATCGCGTGGGTCACCTCGTGGGCCACGATGTCCCGGTAGAGGGCCGTGGGCACCTTGTAACCCATACGGTCAACGGAACCGAAGCGGATGGTGTTGCTCCCGCGCTCGTAGCCGGTGTCTGTTGCCGTGACCAGGTCCCGGGCCTTGAGGATCAGCCTGCCCTCCGGGTTCCACGGCATGCGACGGCCCAAGGTGGTCTCGAAAATATCCAGGGTGTGCATGGCCACCCCGTAAACGTGCTGGGCCAGGAAGCGGGTGTCATCCAGGAGTTCGCGAAGGTCCGACGGCGGAGGCTCGGACAACAGCTGCCATGGATCGCCTTTGCTGGTCAGGGTCACCGGGGAAACGGTCGTGCCCCGCCATTTACGGATGTGGACGGCGTAGCGATTGCCTGTCGGACCGCGGCGAAGACGTTCTACGGGTATCCTGACCTGGGCGGTCAGCGGCGGCGATCCCGCTGCGCCTATGGGCCCTTCCGCGAGGACGGTCACTGAGACCGTCTGCCCCGCCTTGATGTCACCAGGGCTCTTCTTCGGAAATGCCACCGCCATCGCCGTCCCCATTGCGGACCCCACCGCAGCGGATACGCTGCTGAGGCAAGTATGGGCGTCCGCCCGCCTGTCAGGCAACCAGCTAGAGGGCGGCCCTCTGCAGTGAGCGGGCGACGTCGATGGTTGCCTGTCCGAGAACGCGGCTGCCCTGGTACAGGACCACCGTCTGCCCGGGCGCGACTCCGCGCAAGGAATCGGTCAAGGTGACCACAAGTTCAGTCCGTTCAACACCGGCATCGTCCTGGACCGACTCGACCCGGGCCGTTGCCGGAACCGGATCACCGTGGGCCCTGACCTGGGCGTGGCACGGGAACTGCTCGCCTGTCGCGACCTCCGCGATCGGCAGGCCTGCCCACGACACCTTGATCCCCCGGATCTCATCGATGGCCAGCAACGCCTCCGGGCCAACCACAACCTTGTTTTCCTTGGGACGGATTTCAAGGACGAACCGTGGCTTGCCGTCGGCTGCCGGGGTACCCAGCTTCAAACCACGGCGCTGCCCTACTGTGAAGGCGTTGGCCCCCGGGTGCTCGCCGACCTTCTTGCCGGTTTCATCAACGATGTCTCCGGTGGTCATCTCGATTTTTTCGGCAAGCCAGCCCCGGGTGTCGCCGTCGGAGATGAAGCAGATATCGTGGCTGTCCGGCTTGTTGGCCACGGAAAGGCCGCGCCGTTCCGCTTCGGCCCGCACCTCGGCCTTGGAGGGGGTGTCAGCCAGGGGGAACATGGAATGCTTCAACTGCTCATGGGTAAGGACGCCCAGGACGTAGCTCTGGTCCTTTGCCCAGTCCGCGGCACGATGCAACTCCCGGTTGCCGTCCGCATCCTCAATGACCTTGGCATAATGGCCGGTGCACACGGCATCAAAGCCCAGGGCGATGGCCTTTTCAAGGAGCGCAGCGAACTTGATGCGTTCGTTGCAGCGCATGCAGGGGTTCGGCGTCCGACCTGCCGCATACTCATCAATGAAGTCCTGGACGACGTCTTCCTTGAAGCGTTCCGAGAAGTCCCAGACGTAGTACGGGATCCCCAGGACATCGCAGGCGCGCCAGGCATCGCGGGAGTCCTCGATGGTGCAGCAGCCACGGCTTCCCGTCCGGAGGGTTCCAGGCATGCGCGACAACGCCAGATGGACTCCGACGACGTCATGCCCGGCCTCAACTGCCCGGGCGGCTGCTACAGCGGAGTCAACTCCGCCGCTCATTGCTGCAAGTACTCGCATGCTGGCTTTCTGTGATGGGGATTGGTGGCACGGATCCGGCTCAGATCAGTCGGCGCGCCCATCTATTCTAGCCGATTCATTTGAGCGGACAGTTTTCCTTGACTGCCGTCCCCGACGCTTCTAAAGTCAAAGAGACCAGTTTTAGAATCGGAGTTGACATGGCAACTGAACCAATGGTCATAGCCGGCGGAGGCCTGGCTGGCGCTACCGCCGCCAAGACACTGCGCACTGAAGGGTTCGAAGGACCCATAACCCTCCTTGCGGCCGAGCCCCGGATTCCCTACCTCCGCCCTCCGCTCTCCAAAGAGTTCCTCCTGGGAAAGGCCGATGAGGAATCGGTGCCGGTCATGCCCTCGCAGTGGTACGTGGAAAACGGCGTGGAACTCCTCACGGGCACTTCCGCGACAGCCATTGATACCAGGGAGCACTCGGTCGCCCTGGACGACGGGAGCCTCCGGCAGTACGCCAAGTTGCTGCTGGCAACAGGAGCCCAACCCCGGCGCATCCCCCTCCCCGGCTCGGAACTTGAAGGCGTGATGACGTTCCGGACCTTCGACGACAGCATCCGCTTGCGTTCGCTCCTGGAGCAAGGCGGACGGCGGGTGGTCATGATCGGTTCAGGATGGATCGGCATGGAACTCGCGGCGGCGGCACGGAGCTACGGCAACGAGGTCACCCTGCTTGGCCTGGAGGACATCCCGCTGAGCACAGCCATCGGCCCCGAACTGGGCACCTACTTCCGGGGGCTGCACGAAGACAACGGAGTCAGATTCCATCTGTCGGCCAGTGCGGTTTCCATCGAAGGACGCGGCGGGCACGCCTCGTCCGTCACCACCAACACCGGGGCTGAGATTCCAGCGGACCTGGCGATCATCGCCGTCGGCGTCGCTCCCGACACGGCACTGGCCGAAGCGGCGGGCCTTGAGGTGCGCAACGGCGTCGTAGTGGATGCCTCACTGCGCACCAGCGCACCGGACGTCCTCGCAGCCGGAGACGTAGCCAATGCGCTGCACCCCTTTACCGGTGAGCACCACCGCAGCGAGCACTGGGCCAACGCCCTCAACGGGGGAAAGGTGGCGGCCAAATCCATGCTGGGCCAGGACGCCGTCCTCGACGCGGTCCCGTACTTCTATACAGACCAGTTCACCCTCAGCATGGAATACTCCGGTTTTCCGTCACTCACTACCGGCATCGAGCCCGCCATCAGGGGCTCAATGGAGGACGGGAGCTTTACCGCATTCTGGATCCGGAACGCCCAGGGCGGCACGGGTCAGGTGGTGGCAGGGATGAGCGTTAACCAGAGGCGGGTCCAGAAACCGATCAAGGCGTTGATTTCAGGGCGCGTCCCCGTAGACGTATCGCGACTCCTGGATCCGGCCAACCCCTTGGAGGAGTTTGCGGCTGCTGCATAGCAGGAGGTCCCGCAACCCATCCGCAGACCGCGCAAGCTAGGCCCGGATACCGTTCCGGGCTTCGGTGGCGGCCGTCTGGATGCTCGATTCATGGCCGGCCATACCCGCCTGGCGTGCCCGCGCGTACGCATCCGGCAGTGCTTTCAATAGGGCTTCCACGTCAGCGTCTGTGGACGAATGGCCCAGACTGAACCGCTGAGCGCCCCGCGCGGTGTCTTCGTCCAAGCCCATGGCGAGCAGGACATGGGAGGGCCGGGGAACTCCCGCGGTGCAGGCAGAACCGGTGGAGGACTCGACTCCGGCCAGGTCAAGCAGGAACAGCAACGAATCACCTTCGCAGCCGGGGAACGTGAAGTGGGCATTGCCGGGCAAGCGACCTTGAGCCGGAGCGCCGCGCAGCACTGCCTCAGGAATTACCTTCTGCACGCCGGCAATGAGGCGGTCACGCAACGAGCCGAGCCGCCCGGCTTCGCCGTCCAGATTGGCGACGGCGGCCTCAGCGGCAGCAGCGAAGGCCGCAATGGCCGGGGTGTCCAGCGTCCCTGAGCGCACGTCGCGCTCCTGGCCGCCGCCATGCTGCACGGGCGTCAGGGAGACGGCCCGGCCCAGGAAAAGGGCGCCCACACCTACGGGTCCGCCGATCTTGTGGCCGGAGACCGACATGGCCGCCAGGCCGGAGGAGCGGAAGTCCAAAGGCACGGCGCCGAAAGCCTGCACGGCATCCGCATGAACCGGAATTCCGTGGCGGGCCGCCAGCCGGACGACGTCCGGGATGGGCTGGATGGACCCTACCTCGTTGTTGGCCCACATGACGGTCACCAAGGCCACAGAGCCGGGATCACGCTCAATTTCGCTCTCAACGGCGTCCAACCGGACCACGCCTTGAGCGTCAACAGGAAGCCAGGCAACCTCGGCACCTTCGTGCCGCTCGAGCCATTCCACCGCGTCCATGACGGCGTGATGCTCGATGGCGGAGCAGAGTATCCGTGTCCGCTTCGGGTCCGCGTCCCGCCGGGACCAATACAAGCCCTTGACGGCCAGGTTGTCGGCCTCCGTACCGCCGGAGGTGAAGATGACTTCGGAAGGATGCGCACCCGCGGCAGCGGCAAGCGTTTCACGGGCCTCTTCCACCGTCCGTCGCGCCCGGCGTCCCGCACTGTGCAGGGAGGAAGGATTTCCCGTCCGGGCAAGTTCGCGGGTCATGACGGCGAGCGCTTCGGCCGACATGCTGGTGGTGGCGGCGTGGTCAAGGTATACGGGCACCCTGCAATTCTATCGAGCTGCGGTGATGCGGGCGCAGCAGTGGCCGGGCCCCGGATCGGGCACCACGGAGTCAGCCGGCAGCCCGGACGACTCCGCTGCCCCCTTGAGCAACGCTCCGTTCATGGCACACACCACCTCCGCATGGTCGCGGGACAGCCGGTGAAACGGACAATTGAGCAGCCTGTATCCACCGCTGCCGTCCTCCACGGGTTCGTACCCAAGATCGGCCAGGACGGCTGAAAATTCTCCGGGCCGTCCGGATTCGCGTCCCCTGCCGTGGGCAGCCGCTTCAAGGGCCTCCGCAACGGACCCGCCGTTGCCAAGAGATGTGGAGATGGCACGCGCCATGACGTCCCCGGCAAGGTCATAGTGCCGGTCCGGAACCGAAGCGCCCACTTCATCCACGGCCGTCCGGTAGAACTTCGAAGGCCGCCCGGAACCCGGACCACTTTTGGCCGAGGTTTTCCGGAACTCAACCTGCAGCACTCCGTCACGGACCAATCGATCCAGGTGGAAGGACGCGGTACTGCGCGGGATACCCAGTACTTCTGCCGCCTGGTCCCGCCCCACTGCATCGCCCGCGTCGCCAACATACCTGAAGAGGGCACGGCGGTTCACGTCGTCCATGGAAGCCAGCGCCGCAATCCTGGCGAGCCACGGTGCCTTTTGCTTGCTCATGGTTCAAGACTATCTCTAAAAACAACATTCGTTGATTCATCATCCCGGCGATTCTAAAATCAAGATACCTATTTATAGAAAGAGAGCATCGCCATGAAACCTTCAACTGCACACGCCGTCTCCACCACCACGGTGTTGGAGGACCGCACATCCCGTCAGGCGTTCGTCTTGCTGCGCACCATCTTTACGGTGGCGCCCATCCTGTTCGGCTTGGACAAGTTCACCAACCTGCTCACGGACTGGACCGCCTATCTGGCGCCCGCGGCGACCACCGTCATCCCGGTTCCGGCCCAGACCTTCATGTATGGCGTGGGCATCATCGAGATCATTGCCGGCATCATCGTCGCCCTGCGGCCACGGATAGGCTCGGTCATTGTGGCCTTGTGGCTTCTGGGGATCATCGTCAACCTGCTGGTGTTGGGCAGCTTCTTCGACGTCGCCCTGCGGGACTTCGGCCTCCTGGTTGGCGCCCTGGCCTTGAACCGGCTTGCTTCAAGGCACGGGAAGTAGTCCGGCAGGTGCTCAGGCGGGTGGTACCAGTACCACGCCGGATTCGACGTCGGCCCTCGCCTTGGCCAGGGCGGCGTCATCGGGGCACGTGATGGACACGTAAACGGACGCGGCCGGGCCGCTGAACAGCCGACCCAAAACCACTGCGGAAGCACCACCATTTGCCGCTGAGGATTCCAGCGCCAGCAGTTCCACTTTCCTCAGCGGCTTGTCCGTATCCTGCCCCCAACGAAGTGTCACCGGCGTCAGCCGGCCGGGGTCGATCGCGGGATTCATGTACTGGAACACGGCCTTTGTGGAGGCCTCGTCGTTTCCGGCTTCGACAAGGGGCCCTTGATTGATCGAGACGCGGGTGACCGCCACGCAGCCATCGGACTTCTTATATTCGTCCTCGCCCTGCTTTGCTGCATGGACCAACGACCATCCCGGGACTTCCTGCAACTTGGACTCCATGGTCACCGGATCCCCCGGTACCAGGCTGGCCCCGGCGCTCAACGGCAGATCCTTCGCCGCGACAGCAGCTGCATCGTGGCCGGGCGTAATAGTCGGTGTCGATAACGTGGATTCCACCGGCGACGGCTTCGGAGCGGCCGGGTCAGGTACGTTGACGCTACAGGCGCCGAGGACTGCGGCTGATGCCACGGCACCCAAGCCAAGCAGCCGTCGTCGAACATTGCGTACCACTGTTGCTCCTCACTCGCTGTCCTGCCCGACTGAGTCTAGCCGCCCTGCCGGGAACCAGAGCCACCGCTGCGAACGTTCAACTGTTGGCTGGATAAACTGGCCGAACCGCGCCCCTCCTCTGTGGATGCAAGGAGGGACGCACCAGACTAGAGAAGGGCCTGTGCTTGGCCGAGGGCAACAGTTCGCATTACCAGGTCCTTCGCGTGTCCGTCACCGCGACGGACAAGGAGATCAAACAGGCCTACCGCAAGGCCGCCAGGAAGGCACACCCGGACCATGGCGGAGACGCTGAGATCTTCCGCCGGGTTACCTTGGCCTACGAAACCCTGATCGACCCGCGCCGCCGGGCGGAGTACGACCGCAGGTACGCCGCCAATACCCCGGCCCCGGGCCGTTCCGGAGCAGCAGCTTACGAGGGACCTGCCAGCGGGTCCGCCACTTCCGCAGGAGTCAGGCGCCCGCAGTCCCCCCGCAACACCGCCGGGGACGCCCCGGTGTACGTTCCCGCGTTCGATGACCCCAACGAAGTTCCCCTCATTTCCCGGGCAGAGGCCGTGCAGCAAGTGCATGGCATGCCCCGCAGGCGGGGCATCTTCGGGGCAGAAGCCCGTATCCAGCGGGAAACGCGGACAGTCCAGCTCATCAGCAAACAGGTCCTGTCAGCTATTCCTGCGGCCAGGCTCATCAACGGGCTGCGGTCCCCGTCGGACAACAACCACATTGACCACGCGGTGCTGTCCGGATACCGGCTCGCCCTGGTCGGCTCGATGCTGCTCCCCAAGGGTGCCTATGCCTGGGACGGCCAATCGTTGCGCCACGGCGGCCGCTCCATCGCTCCCCCGCAACTGGCCCACATCGTCAGGCACATGCAGGACCTTTTTCCCGAGCTCAACGTCACCGGGTGGGTTGTCCTGCACAGCCCCGACGGCAATCTGCACGAGCCCGTGATCGACCACTACGGCAAATCCCGTTCCGGAGGCGGAGTAGAAATAGTCAACGGTGCAGGCCTGGCCCGGGGGCTCAAGCAGTTCCTCAGTTCCGGGCCGGCGCCGAACACCGTGGTTGTGCCGGTCCTGGCACGCTTGCTGCGGGGCATGCACTGACCTGCAGCCGCTCCCGGCATCGCTAGGATGGGACGGTGTTCCGCATCCTCTTCCACACTCCCGAAATTCCCGGCAATACCGGAAATGCCATCCGCCTTGCCGCCATCACCGGCGCTGAGCTCCACCTGGTTGAGCCGCTGGGCTTCGACTTCTCGGACGCAAAACTTCGCCGTGCCGGCCTCGATTACCATGACCTCGCCGTCGTGACCGTTCATCAGGACATTGACGCCGCTTGGGCTGCACTCCAGCCGCAACGCGTCTTCGCATTCACGTCCGACGGCGACACAACCTACACGGATATCGCGTACCAAGAGGGCGACGTACTGCTCTTCGGGCCCGAATCCGTCGGCTTGCCTGAGTGGTTGAAGCAGGACCCGCACGTCACCGCACGCGTCCGGCTGCCCATGCTTCCTTCCCTGCGCTCGCTCAACCTGGCCAACGCAGCGTCCATCGCCGTGTTCGAGGCATGGCGCCAGAACGGCTTCGCCGGAGCCAAACTGTAGCCATCCGGACCGGCTGCGGCTCCGAATACCTGATGCGGGAAAAAGCCGCCGAAGGCCGGGAAGGAGACGCATGTGAGTACGCTGGAGAGGGGCATGCCGCCACGCAATGTTCCAGCGACAGTATCTGGGCCCGGTTGGCCTGCACGTCAGCCCTTGGACAACATATGCTTGAACGTGATGGACACCCCCAACAACCCCGCTCCCCCGGTTTTTGAAACCGCCCCGGCAACTGACGTGGGTTCGCAGTTGGCCGGTTTGCTTGAGTTGGTTGCCAACGGCGACCAGCAGGCCTTTGCGGATTTCTACCGGCTCACCTCCCGACGCGTTTACGGGATGGCCAAACGCGTCCTGATCGACCCGGACCTCAGCGAGGATGCCACCCAGGAAGTTTTCATGCAGGTGTGGCAGGGCGCTGCCAAGTTCGATTCCTCGGCGGGAAGCCCCATGGCCTGGTTGATGACCATCGCCCACCGCCGGGCCATTGACCGCGTCCGGGCAGTCCAGGCCGCCTCGGACCGCGAAGCCAGGTACAGTGCGGCAAGCCAGGATCCCGACCATGACGTCGTGGCCGAGGAAGTTGGAACCAACCTCGAAGCCGAAGCTGTGAGCCGCTGCCTGGGAACACTGACCGAAACCCAGCAGGAGTCTGTCCGGTTGGCCTATTACGGCGGCCTCACGTATCGGGAAGTCGCAGAAAAACTCGGCGCAGCCGTGCCGACCATCAAGTCCCGGATCCGGGACGGCCTCCTGCGCCTCAAGACGTGCTTGGGGGTGGGCTGACTTGAGCGAAAGCAGTGGAGGATTCATCCGCAAAATGTTCGCGAACGACATCGCAACCGACCTGGCCGAAGGCCGTGTCCTGGAGTTGGCAGAACTCTATGCCTTGGACGCTGTTACGGATTCCGAACGTGCTTTGATCGATGACTACATCAAGGACGCTCCCGAAGGACCTGAGTTCCTTGAGCGCGTCCGGCAGGCCCGGGAAACATTGGCCATCAGTTTTACCGCCGAAGAAGAGCCCCCGGCCCGCCTGTTCCACGACTTGATGGAAAAGATCGCCCACGAGCCCCGCGCCCAGGGAGTTGACGCCGAACAAGGGCCGGGCGCAGCTGTGGTGGTTGACAAACCTGCAGCACCGGCCGCCGTCGCGGATCTTGACGAAGCACGGACCAAACGCGCCGAAAGACGTCGCCTTGGGGGTGCCCGTGGCTGGTTGATCGGAGCTGCAGCCGCAGCTGTCATCGCCGTGGCCGGCGTCGGCATCGGCGGCTACATGGCAGGCCAGAACGATCCCGTCGCCCAGGTCCTCCAAGCCCAGGACGTGCAGAAGAAGACGGCCGACGTTCCCGGCGGCGGCACCGCCACCATCTCGGCGTCGTCTGCGAAAGACTCCTTCGTGGTCCTTATGGACGGCGTAGCCCCTGCCCCATCAGGCAAGGTGTATCAGCTGTGGACCCTCCCCAAGGACGGTTCGGCTCCTGTCCCGCAAGGCACCATGGATGCCGAAACCCTCTCAAAGCCTGCTGTGGTGAAGGGACTTTCCGCGGCGTCTTCCGTGGCAATTACGGTGGAGCCCACCGGCGGATCGCAGGCCCCCACCAGCGACCCGGTCCTGGTGGTACCGCTCGGCTCCGCTTGATTGCAGGCACCCGCCCGCGTCAGCCCGCGCCGGCGCCAACCGGGTGGAGACCAAGGCGTTCGATGACCTCGTCCGCCTCTTCGGCGGGCGAGGCCGAAACACACAGCGAAACGTAGTTCTCGTCCTCGGTCGGTTCTTCGAGCGCTTCGAACTGCGATTCAAGGAGGGACGTCGGCATGAAATGACCGTGCCGGGAAGCAAGCCGGTCCGAGATCCTGTCCTTGCTGCCTTGCAGGAACACGAAGACCACGCCCTCGCCCCGGAGGACGTCCCGGTACTTCTTCTTCAGGGCGGAGCACGTAATGATGGCCGGAGTGCCTGCGGCAGTGTGCGCTTTGATCCAGTCCGCGATGGTGCCGAGCCACGGCCAGCGGTCCTCGTCAGTGAGCGCCTGTCCCGCGTGCATCTTTGCCACATTTGCTTCCGGATGCAGGTCGTCGCCCTCGGCCAGGTCCCAGCCAAGCTTGCCTGCGAGCACGCCCGCTACCGTCGACTTGCCGGAACCGGAGACCCCCATGATCACCAGAACGGGCTGTTGTGCAGTCTTCGCCATCAAAGTCCGCCTTCCTCAAATAAATATGATTTAACCGAGGTCAAGCATATGGCAGGGGTTACATCAGGGCAATATCAGAACCCTGCTATGGTGCTGTTTCCGTTGACAGCCACCACGTGGAACGCCTCAGCACTCCGGCCTTCAGGGAAGCCCGCGCGTCCTCCGTTCGCGATCAGGTTGTTCCGCACCACGCGTTCCATGTGCGCCACGTCGGGATGCTGGCTCGCATGGATCCGGATGGCCGCCAGCTTCGAGTCCACGTGGTCCGTGACGTCAACAAAGTGGTTTTCCAGCGATCCGGGGCTGGAAATGAACCATAGCCAGGGCAGCTTGTAAGCCTCTAGGCCGGCCTCGGCGAGTTCCGGGTAGGCGAACGGGTTCTCTACCGCAGGATAGATTGCCCGTGTCACGGCCTCGCCCGCTGCCAGATGGTCGGGGTGGCTCTTCTGGATCCGGTCCCAGTTCCGTTCAGGGTGCATCGTCAGGACAATCTGGGGACGGATCCGGCGGATCAGTTCCACCACCCGCCTGATGACCTCGTGTGTCGGCTCCAAGTACCCGTCCCGCTCATGCAGGTAGTGGATATCCTGCACTCCTACCAGGGAAGCCGCGTGCCGTTGTTCCTCGGCCCGGAGCCCAATGATGCGCTCACGGTCCACGGGATCAAACCCGCCCGCGTCACCGTCGGTCATGATGCAGTAACTTACCTGGACGCCCGCAGCGGTCCAGGCAGCAATGGTGCCGGCAGCTCCGAAGTCGATGTCATCCGGGTGGGCAGTAAAACAAAGCACCCGCTCAACGCGCTCCGTGGAGGCATTGAACGGGCTCTTCGATGACGAAACGTCAAAAGCCAAGGAACTAGCCCTTCCGCTTCTTGATCTCGGCTGTAGCCTGGGGCAGGACCTTGAAGAGGTCTCCAACGATCCCGAAGTCGGCGATCTCGAACACCGGAGATTCGGCATCCTTGTTGATGGCCACGATTACCTTGGAGGTCTGCATGCCGGCCTTCTGCTGGATCGCTCCGGAGATACCCGCAGAGATGTAGAGCTGTGGCGAGACGGTGACGCCGGTCTGGCCCACTTGGGCGTCGTGGCCGATCCAACCGGCATCCGTTGCGGCTCGTGAAGCGCCAACGGCAGCCCCCAGGACGTCCGCCAGTTCCTCCAGCGGTCCGAAGTCGCCATCAACACCGCGGCCACCTGCCACCACGATCCGGGCCTCGCTCAGGTCCGGACGGCCGGAGGCAGGCTTGGCCTCGCGGGATGAGATGCGCGCTGCCGCCGCGGTAGCGTCGGCCGGAACTTCCACCTTGGCAACCTCCGGCGTGGTAGCGGTATCTGCAGGCTGCGGTTCAATCAAGTTCGCCTTGACAGTCAGCACGGCAACTGGCGTCGTGGCCTTGGCGGAGGTGTTGTAGGAGCCGGCCAGGACAGACTTATGGGCTGTCCCATCGGCTTCCACGCCAACAACATCCGTGATGACTCCGGCGCTGAGCTTGATGCCCAGCCGCCCGGAGATCTCCTTGCCCTCCGGCGAGTTTTCGAGGAGCACGCGGGTTGCTCCCGAAGCCGCTACAGCGGCGGCAAGGTAAGCGGCCTTGGGCCCCACAAGGTAATCGCCCAGATCGTTCGACGACGGCTGGTACACGGCAGTGACGCCATAGGCGCCCAGGGTCGCCGCGGCGTCGTCGTTCAGTTCACCGTTGACCGCCACGGCGGTCTCCCCCAGCTGGCGGGCGAGAGTCAGGAGTTCCAGGCTGCTCTTCTTGAGCGATGCTCCCGGGTTGTCAATGAAAACAAGTGCGTTTGCCATGTGTGCAGTCCTCTTAGAGCAGCTTCTGTGCGGCCAGGAAGTCGACCAGCTTGATGCCGGCGTCGCCTTCGTCATTGATGATGGTGCCTGCTGTCCGCGGCGGCCGGGCCTCTGCCGTTTCCACCACGGTCCAGGATCCGGCGAGACCCACCTGGGAGGCATCAACTCCAACGTCGGCCAGCGTCAGGGACGCGATCTTCTTCTTCTTGGCGGCCAGGATGCCCTTGAAGTTGGGGTACCGGGGCTCGTTGATCTGATCGGTGACAGAGACGAGCGCGGGCAGCTGCGCTTCCACTGTTTCCGAGTGCGTCCCCGCATCCCGGCGTGCCACGGCAGTGCGGCCGTTGACCTCCAATGTGGAGGCGAAGGTGAGCTGCGGGAGGCCGAGGCGCTCGGCCAGCTGCGCGGGAACCAAGGACGTCTCCCCGTCCGTGGAAGCCATGCCCGTCAGGACCAGGTCCACGGGACGTCCGTCGGAGGAGATGTGGCGGATGGCGGCGGCAAGGGCCAAGGACGTGGCAGCGGCGTCGGATCCTGCCAAGGCGTCATCGCTCAGGTGCACTCCGGAGTAGGCACCGATCTGCAGCGACTTCTTGACGGAGTTCACGGCCCCGGAGGGCCCCATGCTCAGTGCGATGACCTCGTTGCCGGCCTTGGCGCCGCCGCGTTCCTCAGCAAGTTGCAGCGCGGCCTCGAGGGCGTATTCATCCAGTTCGGACAAGATACTTTCGTCACGGTCCGTGGTGTTGCCCGGTCCTGTGATGTGCCGGTCGAACTGGGCGTCCGGGACGTGCTTGACCAGAACGACAATCTTCAATGTCTCTTCCACTGTCTTCGAAGCAGCCTTCCATGCTTGTGGACGGCCAACCGCAGTAAACGTGGCCGTGAAACGCCCAAACGCGTGGGCTCCCCCTAGCTAAGCATATTGCCCGCAAAAAACCATTGCGGGGTTAACTCCTGTTTCAGGATCGGTC
Organism: Paenarthrobacter ureafaciens; assembly: GCF_004028095.1. NCBI lineage: Bacteria > Bacillati > Actinomycetota > Actinomycetes > Micrococcales > Micrococcaceae > Paenarthrobacter > Paenarthrobacter ureafaciens. The sequence continues at coordinate 631,390 of NZ_SBHM01000006.1, forward strand.
CTCGCCCGCGGCCGACGCCCGGAGCGGGAGGGCACCATGGGTTGGTTGCCAACCGCAGGTGCCCCCCGCCGTCGTACTTTACGTTGGGTCCAGCTTTACGTTGGGCCCGGCCTACTTGGCGGCGTCGAGCGTAACGTCGACTTCCTGTGACTGGCCGTTGCGTTCGATGGTGACCTTGACCTTGGCACCGGCCGGCTGTTCGCGGACGGCGGCAGTCAGCTGGTTGGGGTCGCTGATGGCGTAGTCGCCGAACTTGGTGACGACGTCCCCTACCTTGATGCCGGCCTTGGCGGCCGCCGAGTCCGCGGTCACTGAAGCGACTTCTGCGCCCACCGAGAAACCGGAATTGCCGCCCGTGGACGACTTTGACCTGACCGACACGCCAAACTGTCCGTGGCTGGCCTTCCCGTTGTCGATGATTTCCTGGGCAATCCGCTTCGCGTGGTTGATCGGCACACTGAACCCAACACCGATGTTGCCGGTCGAAGAATCGGAATTGCCGCTGCCAGCCGAGGCGATGGCGACGTTGACGCCGATGATCTCGCCCTTGCTGTTGACCAAGGCGCCGCCGGAGTTGCCCGGATTGATGGCGGCGTCCGTCTGGATCACGTTGATGGCAATCGATCCCTCGTTCGCCGAGCGCTGGCTCTGGCCGCCGTTCGGCGGAGCGAACTGGAAGCCCTCGTCGTTGCCCTGGCTGTTGTCCGGCCCGTCCTCGGGAACGGCGGAAGAGGCAACGCTGATGGTCCGGTTGAGCGTTGAGACAATACCGTCGGTCACCGTGCCGGTGAGTCCAAGCGGCGAACCGATCGCGACGGCGGTGTCCCCCACGTTGATCTTGGAGGAATCACCCAGCGTGGCCGGCACCAGCCCGGAGGCGTCGGATACCTTGATGACCGCGAGATCGGACAGCGGGTCAGTGCCCACGATCGTGGCCTTCATGACCTTGCCGTCACTGGTACGAACTTCGATCGCGGCGTTGGACGTAGCGCCGTCCAGCGTCACCACATGGGTGTTGGTCAGGATGTGGCCCTGGTCATCAATGATGATGCCTGAGCCCGTGCCACCTTCATTACCGCTGGTGGCCTTGATGGTGACAACGCTGGGTGACGCCTTTGCGGCAGCAGCCGTAATGACGTTGACGTCGTCCTTGTTGTTCACGATCAGGGTGCTGGACTGGCCGCTGCTGGAGGACGCCGTGGCAGGCTCATCCATCAGCGCACTGGTACCAGCCACCACTCCGCCGCCCACGAGGCCCGCTGCCAGGATGCTGGCAACCAGCGTCCCGACGCCGAAGACCGGCTTGGCCTTCGTTTTCCCGGAGGGCTGCTGGCCAGGGGCGTGGTAAGTGCCTTGGCCCTGCTGTGCGTGGCTGCTGTTTGGGTCGTGGCCGCCGGTGGACTGTGCGCCGTAGAACGGGTGGCGCTGGGGGTACTCGGGCCGTTGCCCGGTAGCTGGGTAGCCTCCGCCGTACGGGGCCCGGTCCGAATGCTGGTAGCCTCCGGGCTGCGCTTGGCCGTGTTGGGGTTGACTGTGCTGTGACTGGCTTGTTTGGGGCTGGCCGTGCTGAGCCTGTCCGTATTGGGGCTGGGCGAACTGCGGGCCGGCGGCGGGGCGGCCTCCCTCGGCGCCCGGCTGGAACGCCGGCAAGGGGGCAGTGGGCTGGGCAGGAGCTCCGTAGCCGGAGCCGGCTGCGGGTTGCTGCCGGGTGGGGTTGGCATCGGAAGTGCCCGTACCGTCCCGTGGCGCCGAAGGCTCGCGGTTCTCCGGTGCATTTCCCTGAGCTGGGTTCTCCGTCATGGGGGTGTCCTTTCGTTCTGACCTACCTCAACTATGGACCCGTTGACTGGAACAATTTCGGACGTTTGCTGGGAGCTTACTGAAAGGCCACTTTCCTTCCCGGGAACACGCTGTCCCCACCGGCGCTGAAGGCTTCAACGCGCGGAACTTCGGGGTTTCTCCTGTATTTCGCTGGTGGCATATTCAGCCCTGTGGACGGGGTATGGGGTGCACCATAGAATCAAGAGGAATTGCCACAGCGACCTGCGGCTTTACACCATGCGTGGGGGCGCTGAGCATTCTGTGACGATTGGTTCGCCCTGTTCCAGTCGCAGACGTGCTGAAGGGTTGCACATGCGGTCAATAGTGAAACGTGTACTCGCCGTGATTGGCGTGGCTGGAGTGCTGGCCCTCCCGGCCGGCTCGGCCTGGGCTGCGGACCCGGTCACCATTCCATCCGGCACAAACATCGTCGATGACGCCAACGTCCTTGGCAGCCGGAAGGGCGAGGTCCAGGACGCCATTCAGAAGACGCTCAAGGACCACAAGTACAACCTCTACGTGGTGACGGTTAACTCCTTCGAGAACCCCTCCGATCCCAAGGCCTGGGGCGAGGCCGTGGCCGAGAAGAAGCAGATGGGCAAGGCGGACGTCGTCCTGGCGATATCGACTGCCGGCCAGTACTACTTCGCCCCGAATTCCCAGAGCTCTATCTACTCCAAGCGCACCAACATCACACAGAATGCCATTGTCGCGAACCTTGCCGGCGGCAAGAAGGACTACGCCCAGGCAGCCATTGACACCGCAGCCGCCATCGGCGACGCCGCCGGCGGCGGAAGCGGCACCGTTCCCAGTGGCAACAGCGGAGCCGGCGTCCTGGTGGGAGTCGGCGCTGTGGCCGTCGCCGGTGCTGGAACCTACCTGTACCTGCGGAATCGGCGCAAAAAGGCCGGCCAGTCTTCCGACGCCGGCTATGGTCCCCAGAGCGGGCAGCTGGACCCCTTGGCAGGCCTCAGCATCCCCGAGCTTCGCCAAAAGAGCGGATCGCTGCTGATCGAGGCGGATGACGCCATCAAGTCCAGCGAGCAGGAACTCGGTTTTGCGCAGGCACAGTATGGCGATGCAGCCATCGGCAACTTCACCAAGGCCTTGCAGGAAGCCAAGAACCACATGACGGAGTCGTTCAAGCTGCAGCAGCAGCTCGACGACCATATCCCCGACACCGAGGAACAGCAGCGGAGCTGGCTCGGCGAGATCATCCGTCGTTCCGAGGCCGCGCTGGCCTCCCTCCGTGACCAGAAAGCCGATTTCGATTCACTTCGCGAACTGGAGAAGAACGCTCCCCAGGCACTCGCGGCAGTAACGAACGGGGCACGGGAAGCGGACGCACGAATTGCCAGCGCCGAACAGTCTCTCGAGGCTCTTCGGACAAAGTACGCGGACTCCGCGTCGGCGCAGGTTTCCGACAACATCCTGCAGGCCAAGGAGCGGCTCGCGTTCGTCCAGAACGCGGCGGCAACAGCCCAGGAGAAACTCGCTTCCGGCGAAAACAGCCTTGCTGCTGTTGCGGTGCGCGCCGCCGAAGAGAGCCTTCATCAGACCAACGTGCTGATCGACGCGATCTCCAAGACCGCCGGCAGCCTGGACGAAGCCCGGAACTCGCTCGAAAGCGCCGTGGCCGAAACCAGCCAGGACCTGGCGCAGGCAAGGGCAATGATCCAGTCCGGACAGCACCCCGAGCTCGCCGGACCGGTAGCTGGCGTTGAAGCAGCCCTGGCGCAGGTCAAGAATGAAATCAGCAGCGGAAAGATCGATCCCATCGCAACCCTGACGCGGGTGGAAACGGCGCATCAGGCCCTGGACCAGGCCCTCTCCGGCATCCGGGACCAACAGGAACAGGCGCGCCGCGCACAGTCCTCGTTGCAGCAGACCATCATGGCTGCCCAAGCCCAGATCAGTGCAACCAGCGACTACATCACCGCACGCCGCGGTGGGGTCGGCACCGAGGCACGCACCCGGCTGGCAGAGGCCCAACGGAACCTGGATTACGCATTGTCCATCTCCCGCAATGATCCCGTCACTGCACTGACCTACGCACAGCAGGCACACTCGCTCGCGGCGCAGGCGGCACAGTTGGCACAGGCCGACGTCGACCACTTCGGCTACGCCGACCAGGGCTACGGCCGTGGCGGCATGTTCGGAGGCGGCGGAGGCGGCGGCGGACTTGGCGGCGCCATCCTGGGTGGCATCCTGATCAACTCCATCCTCAACGGCGGAGGCGGCGGATGGGGCGGTGGCCACAGCGACGGCGGCGGAGGAGGCTTCTTCGGTGGCGACTCCGGCGGCGGATGGGGCGGCGGAGGCGACTTCGGCGGAGGCGACTCCGGCAGCTTCTAGGCAACACAAACTGGTTCCCGCCACCACGAACCAGGTGGGCCCCTGGCCCCATTCACCTAAGCGGTACAACAACTGATCACTGATTTCAGTGGCTTCCACTGAGCAGGACGAAAGGCAACACCATGGTTAAGCAGTCCATTTTCGGTCGGATCGCACAGCTCGCCAAGGCAAACATCAACTCTTTGCTGGACCAGGCTGAGGATCCGCAGAAAATGCTGGACCAGATGGTCCGCGACTACACGAACAATATTGCCGAGGCCGAGTCCGCAGTGGCACAAACCATCGGCAATCTCCGGATGCTGCAGGCCGACTACAACGAGGACGTCAAGAACGCCCAGGACTGGGGCAACAAGGCGCTGGCCGCCTCCCGCAAGGCCGACGAATACCGCGCTTCCGGTGACACCGTGGATGCCGAGAAGTTTGACAACCTCGCCAAGGTTGCCATCCAGCGCCAGATGGCAGCCGAGTCCGAGGCCAAGGCAGCGGAGCCGAGCATCGCTTCGCAGACCGAGGTGGTGGACAAGCTCAAGAGCGGCCTTGACCAGATGAAGAACAAGCTGAACCAGCTCACCGCCAAGCGCAACGAGTTGGTAGCCCGTTCCAAAACCGCAGCCGCACAGTCCCAGGTCCACGACGCCCTCAAGAGCATCGACATCATGGACCCCACCAGCGAAGTGGGCCGTTTCGAAGAGAAGATCCGCCGCGAGGAGGCCAAGGTCCTCGGTCAGCAGGAACTGGCTGCCTCCAGCCTCGACGCACAGTTCAACCAGCTCGAAGATCTGGGAGAGCAGACTGAGATTGAAGCACGCCTGGCAGCCCTCAAGTCCGGTGGCAGCAAGCCTGCCATTGGAAGCGGCGCCCCCGCCTCCAGCGGTGTAACCATCGACGAAGCAGATTTCGACAAGCTCTGATCACTGCCTCGGGTCACTGATCACTGAGTCGAGTAACTGGCCGGTCCTCTAAGGGCCGGCCAGTTTTGCTTAACGCCGGGATGATTGGGCTCCCTACCCGCCGCGCGTGCTCAGGGAACCGGAAACGCTGCCGGGTCCGTCGTGGGCCGGGCCGGGGCCGCTTCGGTGGCCACCTCGGCCCGGATCTCAAAACCGTTGGGATGGAAGTACGTCACAGTGCACTCCAGGACTTCGTCATCGGCACCCAGGGTGGTCCTCTCAAGCCGCGGCACTACCGGGAACTCCCGCACATTCAGGGCGTCAGCAAGGTGCTCGGGCGGTGCGTGCATGGTCACGGTGATCTCGGCCCGTTGCAGGGGTTTCAAGGTCCTGTCCTGGATCACCTGGTAGATGGAGTTCCGTTCTGCGTCAGCAAGGCTGATGTGCCGGCCGATATGGGACGGGATGAAGATTTCCGCTATGGCGTAGGGCCATCCTCCGCTGGAGTAGGAACGGCGGATGACCAGGACAAGGTTGTCCGCGGAGACGAGCTTGGCAGGGACGGTGTTGTCTTTTTCCATCCACTTGTACTCGATCAACCCCTTCACCGTTTTCATCCCGGCAGCCGTGAAGGTCTCCATGAAAGGGGCCAGCCGGTTGAGCATGCGGGCAGGGCGCTGCGCCATGACGAATGTTCCCTTGCCCTGGCGGCGTACAAGGAGCCCCTTGGCTACGAGGGTTTCCATGGCCTTCCTAACGGTGGTCCGGCTGATTCCGTACTCTTCCATCAGCGACTCCTCCGTGGGAATCCTCGCACCCGGTTCCAGGCGGCTGACGTGGTCCGCCAGGACATCGGCCACCTGTTGGTACACGGCCACGGGACTGTTCCGCTCCAGGACCTGGCCCTCAAGCTTTTGTGTGAAGTCTTCTTCGACCATTGGCCCTTCCCGGCGATCGGCGCGCCCAGCTGTTCGGGAATCGATGCTAGCACCGCATCAGGACGGTGCTGGATACGCATAAACAAAAGATCCGGACCAGTGATTTCTGATCCGGATCTTTTCTCCAGTTGCGGGGACAGGATTTGAACCTGTGACCTCTGGGTTATGAGCCCAGCGAGCTACCGAACTGCTCCACCCCGCGTCGCTCAAACAACAATACCCTAAGCGGCAGGGTGCTGATGACCATATAGCCCCGGAGTGCCCGAGATCACGTCGCGGATCTGCGTCCGCGAAAAATATGCGGTCACAAAATAATTCGGGGTTCATGAAAATATGCGGGCCGCTAACCCCAAACATGGGGTCCAAAAAACCCCCGGGGAAAACAGAAAGTCCGGATCAGTAAAACTGATCCGGACTTTCTTCTCCAGTTGCGGGGACAGGATTTGAACCTGTGACCTCTGGGTTATGAGCCCAGCGAGCTACCGAACTGCTCCACCCCGCGTCGCACCAACAACATTACCGTCCGCGGACCGGCAGTCCAAATCCTGGAGCCGTGATGTGCGTCTCCCCTGACCGGGAGCCCAGCGCCAGTCTCCTGTAAACGCTTCGGCACAGGCTTCCTTAAGAATCGGCACAGGCTTCCTTAAAAAGCGGTGCCCGCTCGTGGTGGGAGCGGGCACCGGCCTTGCTATACAGACTAGCTACTTGGGGAGGGCGACGGCGTAGCGCTGGGCGTCGCCGCAGGTGCGGGAGTTGCTCCCAGCCTGGCCTCGGCGTCGAGTGCCTTCTTCAAGGCCTCCGACAACTTGGTCTGCTGGGTTCCGTAAGCGGCGAAGTCGCCCTTGGCGAGAGCGGCCTGGCCGTCCGTGATGGCCTTGTTGGCTTCATCCAGTGCCGCCTTGAGTTCGGCCTTGGCGTCCGCCGGAGCCTCAGGCGTGGTGGTACCCGGCGGAGTCGCAGGAGTCTGGCCATTGTTATCGGAGTCCCCGGCCTTCGCACCGGAATTGCCGCCGAACAATTGGTCCAGCGCCTCATCCAGCGTTGGCGCGAAGCCGATCTTGTCGCCGAAGGCCACCAGGACGCGCTGCAGCGTCGGGTACGACGTCTCACCCGTCGACTTCAGGTAGACCGGCTGCACATACAGCAGGCCACCGCCCACGGGGAGCGTCAGCAGGTTGCCGTTCAATACATCCGAGGCTCCTTGTCGCAGGAGGTTCAATGCCTGGGACACGGTGGGATCGGAGTTGAACTTGTTCTGCGCCTGGCCGGGGCCCGGCACTTGCGTGTCAGTGGGAAGTTGCAACAGCCTCAACTTGCCGTAGCTGTCCGCCTTCACACCCTTGACGTTGCCGGCGTCGGAATCAGCAGCCAGGAAGCCATACAGGATGTTCCTCGCATTTCCGTTGACGGTCTGCGGAATGAAGGACGAGGTGAGCTGGAACGCTGGCTTGTCCTGATCGGGCATTTGCAGCGACATGTAGAACGGCGGCTGCTTGACCGGCTCCGAGACCGTGGGATCGTTCGGAACGCTCCAGGCATCGTTGTTCTGGTAGAAGCTGTCAGCGTCGGTCACGTGGTAACGGCCCAGGAGTTCACGCTGGACCTTGAACAGGTCCTCCGGGTAGCGGACGTGGCTCATAAGGTCACCGGACATCTCCGTGTACGGCTTCAGCGTCGTCGGGAAGACCTTCTGCCATGCCTTCAGGAGCGGATCCTGTTCATCCCATGCGTAGAGAGTCACCGAGCCGTCGTAGGCATCAACAGTCGCCTTGACCGAGTTACGGATGTAGTTGACCGAGCTGTTTGGCAAGGCAACCGTTCGTCCGGCAGTCGTTTGGGAGTCAGCGGTGGCGTTCTGCAGCTGCTGCGGCTGGGAGTACGGGAAGTACTGGCTCGTGGTGTAACCGTCCACGATCCACTTCACGCGACCATCCACCACAGCCGGGTAGGCATTGCCGTCCACCGTGAGGTAAGGCGCCAGCTTCTCTACACGTTCGCGCGGGTTGCGGTCGTACAGGATCTGGGATTTCTCGTTGACGCCGTCGGACAGAAGCAGGTCCGAGGACTGGAACTTGATGGAGTAGAGAATCCGGTTAAGCCAGTTGCCAACATTCGGTCCGCCGTTTCCAGTGAAGGTGTACTGGGTTTCCCCGGTGCCTTCACGCCCGGCCGGCCGGTCCTGCTCACGGTGGGGTGATCCCTCCGGAGCGCCCACAATGGAGTATTCAGGCGAATTCTCGCCGAAATAGATGCGCGGCTGGTAGGAAGTGTCGTTGCCGAGGACACCACTGGACGGGATACCGGACTGCAGGAACTCCGGCTTGCCGTCGACCGTGAACTTGTTGCCCTTGGCCGCTACTACGCCGTAACCGTGGGTGTAGACGATGTGCCGGTTCACCCAGGTTTGCTGGTTGGCGCTCAGACCATCAGGGTTGAGTTCGCGCACGGCAATCACCGTGTCCTGAACCTTTCCGTCCACCGTGTAACGGTCGACGTTCAACGTCTGCGGGAACTGGTAATACGGACGGTACTGTTCCAGCTGGGAGAACGCCGAGGACACAAGGTTGGGGTCCAGGAGGCGGATGTTCGCGGCCGTTTGGGCGTCCTTGGCAAGCGCACCGCTCTGCGCCGTCGTCGTGGCGTTGTAGGCCGATACCTCGATCTTGTCCAGACCGTAGGCGGAACGGGTCATATTGATGTTGCGGGAAATGAATTCCCGTTCCAGCGTGTTCTCCGACGGGCGTACCTGGAACTGCTGGATCACCCAGGGGTAGACGCCGCCGGCCAGGATCGCGGTGATGATCAGCATGGCGGTGCCGATGACCGGCAGGCGCCAACGGCCGATGACTGCGGCGACGATGAACAGGATAGCTACCAGGCCTGCCGCCACGGCCAGGATGGCCTTGGTTGGCACCACGGCGTTGACGTCCGTGTAGAGCGCACCGGCCCAGCGGCCGGAGGCACTCTGAACCGTCGTGTAACGGTCCAGCCAGAAGTTGACACCAAGCAGCAGCAGGAACAGTGCGCCGGTGACGGCGATGTGGATCTGGGCTGCACGGCTGGTGAAGACCCCGCGCTCCATGAGCCGGATGCTGCCGTAAAGGTAATGGGTCAGGATGCCGGCAATACCGGCAACCACCGCGATGCTGATCAGGAATCCCGTGACGAAGCCAAGGAAGGGCAATGACATCAGGTAGAAGCTGATGTCAAGGTTGAACAGGGGATCCGCCTGTCCGAAGGGTTCCTGGTTGAAGAACAGAAGAATCTTCTGCCACTGGCTGGCGGCAGCGCTGCCGGCGAAGAGCCCAAAAAGGATAGGCAGGCCGACCATGACGACCCGGCGCACAGGTTCCAGCTGCGCCTGGTAGCGGTTGAGGTTGTCGCGGGCGTCGGCATCCGGGGCATACACCGGCCTGGACCGGTAGGCGATCCGGATTGCGAAGAAGACGGCGGCGAACATCATGGCAAAGCCGACGATGAACGTGATGATCCTGGCGAGGTTCTCGCGGATGTAGACCTCGAAGAAGCCCAACTGCTGGTACCACAGGACATCTGTCCACACATTGGCGAAGAAAATGAACCCGACGACCGCCACGGCCACGACAATGAGCGTCGGGGTCAGGGCACCTCGTCTCAGCGGCGATCTTCCGGGTGGGCTGGAGCTGGCGGGACGGGACAAACTCTGTACCTCATTGGTCGTCAGTTGAAAGTCGGTATGCGGGTGTTCGACGGCCGTCCCAGCTGGGTGCAGGTGAAGCCGTCATATATGCCACGAGTGGCGGCGGAGCTAAGTTCCACGGCCAGTCTAGTTGTTTGCGCAGGTGGGGAGGCCCGATGTGTCCTGGCCCGAGCCGAGCCGCTCCACGGCGGCCTTGGCATCCGCCAAGGTCTCCACCTTCACCACTTGAAGACCATCCGGGACGTTTCCCACGACGTCTGCACAGTTCGCTGCGGGGGCGAGGAACATCGTCGCTCCATGCTGCCTGGCCCCGATCATCTTCTGCGCTACTCCCCCGATGGGCCCAACAGCCCCGTCCGCAGTGATGGTGCCGGTTCCGGCCACATGCCGGCCGCCGGTGAGGTCACCGGGAGTAAGGGTGTCGACGATGCCCAGTGCGAACATCATGCCCGCGCTGGGGCCACCCACGTTGTCCAGGGAAATCTTCACGTCGAAAGGGAAGGTGAAATCGCTGGACAGCAGAACTCCCAGGACGTAACGGTCGCTGGCATTCTTGGTTGGCGTCACCGTGACCGACGTCGTGGATCCGTTCCTGTCTATCCCGACGACCACCGGCGCCCCGGCCCCGGCGGAGAGTTCGGCCTGGACCACGCTCATGGACGTGATGGCTTTGCCATTGATGGCAAGGAGGCGATCACCCTCCTGCAGTTTGCCTGATGAAGGAGACCCATCAGAGAGCCCCGCGACCGTCAACCGTTGCTCAAAGGGAATGTCCAGCTCACGCAGTGCCGCAGCAACAGCATTCTCCTGCGAAGTCTCCATGGCGATCTCGCCCTGCTGAACGGTTTGTTCCGCGGTGGTGCCCTTGGGATAAATCAGTTCTTCCGGATAGACAGCCTTCGATTTATCCAGCCAAGCACGGAAAAGATCGTAGATGCTTGCCGGGCTCTTCGGACCACCGGCCATCAGGACAGTGGTCAGATCGAGGTTGCCTTTGGCCGGGTAGGTTTCATGGCCGGACACCGTGATGACAGGTTTATCGCCGTCCTGGCCAAGGGTATTGAACGTCGGGCCTGCGGACTCCACCACGTAAGGAACCGGAAGGGCAGCGGCTCCCAAACCGAGGCCCAGCGCAACCAGGCCCGAAACAACCATCATCATGTATCGGCTGGAGCCGCCCGGAGGCGCGGGCGCCGCGGACGTGGGATCGGCATCGGGCGTTTGACGCGGGTCAACCGAACCTTCGGGGCTGGGCGAAGTAAGCATTGGTGCCTCTCTATGCCGCCACTGCCTGACGGCCAATTTTCTCTCCTGCCGCTACGGCGGCAGAGGGAACATACCAAGCATCCACACTACGCGTTCGTAAACCCGGAAGGCCTCTTTGCCTACAGCGAACGGCGCACCACGCAGGCAGACAGCCCCTCCGGCGCGCGGTACGGTGAAAGTGATCACCAGCCAGTTCGACGATCGGCGGCACCATGTCTTCAAACCCCAGCAATCCGTCAAACGACGACGAAACCCCCAAGGATCCGCTAGCGGAAATGCTGCAGAACCTGATGGGCGGCCAGGGAATGGGAAACATCGATCCGGCCGAACTGGCAAAGGCCGCCGGGCTGCCCAACGACCCCAACCTGCTGCAGCAGATGTTCGCACAGGTCCAGGCCATGATGAGTTCCACCTCTGACGGTCCTGTCAACTGGCAACTCGCCCACGATAATGCCCGGCGGGTGGCGGCTGCCGGCGGCGATCCGTCGGTGAACTCCCAGCAGGCGCGCGAGATCGATGAAGCCCTTCGACTGGCGGAACTGTGGCTGGATCCTGTGACCGACCTTCCCTCAACCGGACTGATCGGCCGCGCGTGGTCCCGTGCCGAATGGGTCGAGGCGACGTTGGGGACGTGGAAGCGCCTTACGGAACCTGTTGCCAACAGCGTCGCAAACGCCCTGTCGAACGCCCTCAGCCAGCAAATGCCCGAGGAAATGAAGTCGATGATGGGCGGCGCTTCCTCGATGCTGCAGAACATGGGTGGAGCGATCTTCGGCATGCAGCTTGGACAGGCAATCGGCGCGCTCTCCGCCGAAGTCGTCAGCTCAACGGACATCGGCGTTCCTTTGGCGGACCTGGAAATGGCGCTCCTGCCTGCCAACGTAGCGAAGTTCGGCGAAGGACTGAGCCTGCCGGAGAACGACATCCGGCTATTCCTCGCCGTCCGCGAAGCTGCCCACGCCAGGCTCTTCGTCCAGGTACCGTGGCTTCGCGGACACCTCTTGGGGGCCATCGAGGCCTACGCCCGCGGCATCCACATTGACATGTCCCGGGTCGAAGACCTCGCCAGGGACTTGGATCCGAGCAACCCGGAGGGTATCCAGGAAGCCCTGTCGCAAGGCGTCTTCACTCCCGAACGGACCCCGGCGCAGACGGCAGCCCTGGAGAAACTGGAAACCGCACTGGCGTTGGTCGAGGGCTGGGTGGACGAGCTCACCGCCGAGGCCACAGAGAAGGTCCTGCCTTCAGCGACGGCGCTGCGCGAGATGGTTCGGCGACGCCGCGCAACCGGCGGCCCTGCCGAACACGCCTTCTCTTCCCTTGTGGGGCTGGAGCTGCGGCCCCGGCGTCTTCGGGATGCCGCAACACTGTGGGCAACCCTCAAGCAAGAGCGCGGCATAGAGGGCCGGGACGCCATCTGGCACCACCCGGACCTCCTGCCCACGGGCGAGGACCTGGACGATCCCAACGGGTTCTCCGAACGGCGCCGGCTTGCTGAGGCAAGCGACAGCGAAGTGGACGATGCCCTGCAGAAACTGCTCAGCGGCGGCTACGACACCCCGGATGATGCCGCGGCCCCGGACGAGCCCAAGGCCCCTGAGGATGGAGACCCGGACTCCGAATCCGGACCAACGAAGTAACGGCTCCGCGAAGAAACCCCTGAGCCAACAGCTACGGCAGTGGCCGCCCTGCGTAGGCGGCCACTGCTTTTTGTTTGTCCGGCGTCGGGGCTCTTTAGATCACTCCGGGTTCAAGCCACGCGAGGTGGCAAAGGCGACTCCTTCGAGAAAACCCTTGGCTTGCTGGGTTTGCGGATAGGCCTCCAGGAGACGCCAGAAATCCGCCGTGTGCCCGGCCACCAGGAGGTGCGCCAGCTCGTGAAGAAGGACGTAATCGATGACCCACTGGGGCATGGGCTGCAACTTGTGGGAAAGGCGGATGGTTCCATCGGCCGGCGTCGCCGATCCCCACCGGGAGTTCTGGTTGGTAACCCAGCGGACCGACGTCGGGACTGCCCTGCCGTCCAGGTAGGTCCGGGATAGATAGTCCGCCTGCTGGGCAAGCGCCTCATCGGTGGCCGGACGGCGTTTACCCGAGCCGCCCGCACGGCGCTCCCCCTGCGTCTTCAACTTGGCCAGCATGCGGCGCACCCACTCACGTTCCTGGGCTTTGCTGAAGGAGGCGGGAATGGCCACCACTGCATTGCCGTCTTCCCAGAACGCCGCTACGGTCCTTCGCCGACGTGCGGAGCGCCTCACGAGCACCGGGGCGCCTTCCTCTGTGCGCAGCGGGATGTCGTCAGCCATCAGTGTCCGGAACTCTGTTCAATAACCTGCAGTACTGCTTCCCCATACCGCTCCAGCTTTGATGGCCCCACGCCTGCCAGCCCGGCCAACTGCTCCAAGGACCCGGGCCGGGCCTCGGCGATAGCTGTCAAGGTGGCGTCGGTGAAGACGACGTATGCAGGCACATCGGCTGATTGTGCCTCCTCGCGGCGCCACTGGCGCAATGCTTCGAAGGTCTGTTCCTCGTACGACGGCGGGCACTGGTTGCAGCGTCCGACCTTCCGTTCCGCCCCGGTTGCAAGCATGCTGCCGCAAACCCTGCACGACGCCGGGGCAGCCGCTTTTCGCCGCGGCTTACCGGCGCTGCTCCGGGCGTTGGCGGTTGCCACCGAGTCAGGACGAAGGCCGTCAAGGAACCGCGACGGCTTGCGGTTTGCCCTGCCGCCGGGCGTCCGGGCAGTGGACCAGGACAGGTTGAGGTGTTCGCGGGCCCGGGTGATCCCGACATACAGCAGCCGGCGTTCCTCGTCCACGTCCTCGGGTGAATCGGCAAAAGAAATGGGCATGAGGCCTTCACTAAGCCCTACCAGGAAAACGGCATCCCATTCCAGGCCTTTCGCGGCATGCAGGGAGGCAAGGGTAACGCCCTGCACCGTGGGAGCGTGTTGGGCCACGGAACGTTCCTGGAGCTCATTGACAAACTCAGCGAGGGTGAAGCTCTCTCCCCTGGTGGCGGAAAGCTCATCCGCCAATGCCACCAGCGCCGCCAAGGACTCCCACCGTTCGCGCAACGCCCCGCCGCTGTGCGGGGCATTCTCCGTATAACCCAGGGAAGCGATGATGTCCCGCACAACTTGGCCGAGGGTCTCCTGCGGGCCCTCCGCCACTGCCCGGGTAGCCGCCCTCAACTGGAGGATGGCGTCACGGACTTCCTTGCGTGCAAAGAACCGCTCTCCGCCGCGGAGTTGATAGCCGATTCCTGCCGAGGCCAACGCTTGTTCATAGGCTTCGGATTGGCCGTTGGTCCGGAACAGGATAGCGATCTCGCTGGCCTTGACTCCGGCGTTGAGCAGCTCCTGGATCTTCCCTGCCACGACTGCTGCTTCTGCCTCGTCGTCAGGGCACTCCACGAACCGGGGATCGGGTCCTACAGGCCGCTGGGCAACAAGTTTGAGCGGCGGCGCCCAGGCTGCATCGGCCGCAGGGCCGCCGCTCCGGCGCGAGCCAAGGAGGTCATTGGCCAGCTTGACCACTTGGGGCGTTGACCGGTAGTCGCGGATGAGCTTGACCACCGTGGCTTTGGGGTACCGCGCCTTGAAACCCAGGAGGTGTTGGGGGGAAGCACCGGTGAAGGAGTAGATGGTCTGGCTGGCATCGCCCACCACGCACAGTTCGTCGCGTTCGCCGAGCCAGAGATCCAGAAGCCGTTGTTGCAGCGGTGAGACGTCCTGGTACTCATCCACCACGAAGTGGCGGTATTGCTCCCGCACCGTAGCGGCCACCTTGGGATCTTCCTGCAGGATCCCAACGGTAATCAGCAGGACGTCCTCGAAGTCAATGACGTTCCGGTCCGTTTTGATGTCCTCATAGGCCTGGAACACGCGCGAGACGGCCGTGAGGTCCAAGCCGCCAGGAGTACCGCGGCCCTGCGCGTTTTCCAGGTAATTGGCTGGCGTCAGCATGGAGACCTTCGCCCATTCGATTTCCGCGGCGAGGTCCCTGATGGATGCGCGGTCGGTGCTCAGGCGAAGGCGGCGGGAGGCCTCCGCAATCATGTTCGCCTTGTGGTCGAGGAGGCTGGGCAGCGTGCCCCCGATGGCTTGTGGCCAGAAGAACTGAAGCTGCCGCAGCGCCGCAGCGTGGAACGTGCGTGCCTGCACGTTGGGTACGCCAAGGTCCCTGAGCCTGCTGCGCATTTCAGCAGCAGCGCGGGCGGTGAAGGTGACAGCCAGCAGCCGCTGTGGTGAGTACACGCCCGAATGCACCCCATACGCGATGCGGTGCGTAATGGCACGGGTCTTGCCGGTGCCGGCACCGGCCAGGACACAGATCGGCCCCGTCAGGGTGCTGGCTACCTCGCGTTGTTCCTCGTCCAGGCCGCCAAGGATTCTGTCCTCAAGTGTCCCGTCGGCCGGCGTCATTCCTTCGATCACGGTTGGAGGTCTTCGATCACTCCGCCGTACCAGTGCTCTATCAGGGAACGGGCAATGGACAGCCGCGTGGAAATGGTGATCTCGCCACGCAGCACGGCATCCTGCAGTTCTTCGCGACTGAACCACCGGGCGCGGGTAACCTCAACGCCGTCGGGCCGGGCAACGGCGTCGTCCGTGGTGGCAGTGAACCCCAGCATCAAGGACGCCGGAAACGGCCATGACTGCGAACCCAGGTACTGGCAGGCGGTGACCCGGACGCCAACCTCTTCGCCGATCTCCCGGACGACTGCCTGTTCCAACGACTCACCCGGTTCAACGAAACCGGCCAAGGTTGAATAGTTCTTTGCATCCGCCGGACCGCCACCGCCCAGGAGCAAGCGGCCATCAGGCCCGACCACCGTGACAATGATCGCCGGATCCGTGCGCGGGTAGTGTTCCGAGTTATCGGCGGGGCAACGCCTGACCCAACCGCCGGCCTCAACGTCGGTAGGTGTGCCGCACTGCGGACAATGCGTATGCGTGGCATGCCAGTTGCTGATGGCACTGGCCTCAACAAAAAGCGCGGTGTCGCTTGCATCCAGCCGCCCCGCGACATCCCGGAAACCTGCCCACTGCGTATCCGCCGGAGCCAGTGAACCGAGGGTCAACTGTTCACGCACGGAGAAGAGGACAACGGGGGTGCCTTCCGGAACCGACGACGGGCCCAAGGTGGTGCCCAGGTAGATCGGGAGGACGTTCCCCGGCCCGGACTGGTTCAACCCCTGCCACAGAGTGAGGGCATCGCCGAACCACAAGCCTTGGCCGTTTACCAAGGCTTGGCGTTGTGAAATCACTATGGCCTTGGCCGTCCCCGAGGCAATAAGCTCCTCCACCATTCCCGGCTTGAGCCGTGCTGCGGAGCCGCGATCCACCAGGGCAGGGCGGACCGGAAGAACAGTGTCCATAAGGTGGTTGGCCAGGGCTGGAGACTCCGTATAGCTCATGTATCTACCGTACTGACTCGCACCGACAAATAACATTTCAAGCATCCCGATGTGGACGCCCGACGGACGGAGGCCCCGTACGGCCCCGATTCGTCCTTGATTTCCGGAAGATCTGGAGACTCGCCGCAGTGCATCATGGCCATGGGCGCGACTCAATCTACCGTTGAAGACGTGAGAAGAACACCGCTTGAATTGGCCGCCATTGCAACCGCGGCGGTGCCCGGGCTGGCGCCGACGGCCACAGCCCCCTCCCCTGACGACGCCGACTTCGACTCCGCGTTGCTGATGGATGGCGAGGGCAAGCGCTGGCGCGTCAGGTGTCCGCGCCACCCGGAGGCCAGCACACGGCTCGAGACGGAGTTCATGATCCTGCGCGCTTTCGCGCCTGCCATCCGGGCCGAGCTGCCGTTCCATGTGCCTACCGTGGCAGGGACGGTCCGCCAAGGCGACCTCACGACCTTCGTTTATGCCCATTTGCAGGGTTCCACCCTCTCCATCGAGGAACTCTCCGAAGGCAGTCCGGACCTGGCACGCGAGATCGGTTCGGCACTTGCGGCGATCCACGATCTTCCCTTGGCGCTGGTCACCAATGCCGACCTCCCCAGCTATTCGGCCAATGAGTTCCGGCAACGCAAACTCAACGAACTGGACCAGGCGGCGACGACGGGAAAGATTCCGGCCGTCCTCCTGCGGCGTTGGGAACATGCGCTCGAAGACGTGGCACTGTGGCGGTTCAATACCTCGGTGGTGCACGGCGATCTCCACGAAGACAACCTCATGGTGCAGCACGACGCCGTCACTGCTGTCACCGGGTGGACCGACCTCCGCATCGGCGACCCCGCCGACGACTTCGCCTGGTTGGTTGCTTCCAATGAGGCATCGTTCATTGATGCGGTTCTGGCCCGGTACACGCAGGTCCGCCGCGAGAATCCTGATCCCCACCTGCTTCGGCGGGCAGCTCTCCTGGCCGAATTCGCGCTAGCGCAGTACTTGGTCAAGGCGATGGCCGTCGGGCACCAGGACATGACGGCGGAAGCCGAATCCATGCTGCGGTCGCTCGCCGATGACATCGAAGAGCAAGCACGGAAGGATGAAGCAGCCCGCGCCGAGGAAGGCACCACGGACGAGCGCGTGGACGCCGCTGCTCCGGCGGACGCCGGGACAGGTGCAGGGGCCGCTCAGCTGCAGGGACCGGCGCTTCCCGCCGTGAGTGTGGCGGCCATCCCTGACGCCGAAGCAGAGGCCGCTTCATCCGGTGCCGGGGACGTCGAGTCCGAACAGGACCCCGATGCCACGGGGACAATCCCCGTTGTCGCAGCAGGGCCTGCCACCGGGACCTCGGAGAAGGAAGACACCTCCACTACGGCCATCAACGTCGTCAAGCTGGCGCCGGTGCACGCAGCGGACAGGGCCTGAGCCCCACCGCCACGATTATTGCCCTCTCCCGCCACCGTTGTGGAGCAGGGCCTTGGCGATGATGCCTTCAAGCTCTTCAGCCGTTCCGAGGTCATGCGGACGCACAACGGCGTCCTCAGCGACGTAATAAAAGGCAGCGCTGACATCCTCCAGCGGAACCTGCTGGAGCCTCGCCCAGGCCAGGCGGTAAACAGCCAACTGGACCGCCCGTGCCTCCAATTGCTTTCCTGAGGGGCGCCGACCCGTTTTCCAGTCAATCAAATGCCAGCGGCCGTCTGCGTCGCGGAAGACGGCATCGATCCTGCCGCGGACCACGACGTCCCCGATCTTCGTCTCCACGGGTACTTCCACGAAGGCAGGTGCCCTGTGTGCCCACTCAGACTGTTTGAACGCCTCAGCCATTTCCTTGAGCCCGTAGGCGTCGTCGATGTGGGCGTCCGCTCCCGGGGCCTCGTCGAGGTCCAACATTCCGGTGGTTCCGAAGTACTCTTCCACCCAAGCGTGGAAGGCAGTTCCCTTCCGCGCGGACATTCCCGGTTCCCGTGGCACCGGTCTGCGCAACTGTGCCAGAACTGCCGCGGGATCGGTTCCCAAGTCGACAAACAGCGAGGCCGAGATATGGCTGGGCAGATGGACGGCTTGCTCCGAAGAGTGCCGGCCATGGCGCGCGAGCAGAAGTGCAGCTTCTTCCGACCAGCGCAGGAACCGCCCGTGCGCCGCCGTGTTTTCCTGTGGCAAGGGTGGCTCTGACCCGTGATCCCCGATGAACCCGCGAACCAGTTCCGCTGCCCTGTCCATTGCCGCACGACGACCGGGGGCCAGCCGCAGGCGGTTGCCACTACGGGGATCCGACGGCCCTTCCAAGGGATCGTAAGGAAAGAGCGCTACCTCAACTGTGGTTGTCAGCGGACTCGACTGCGGCAGTGCTTCCTCGGACACTGATTCCGGGTGGATCCCCGCTGCGCCGTGGTCTGCGAGTTGGGCCAATTCCGATAAGAAGGGCGACATCTCTGCAATACCCGCCCTGGAACCGTTCCAGGCGGCGCTTGAGACCCACAGCACAAACTTTGCCCGCGTGTAGGCAACATAGGCGAGGCGCCGCTCCTCGGCCTCGCCATGGTGTTGAACGTCGGCTTTGAAGGCCTTCTCTGCGTCGAGCCATCCCTTCTGGTCAGGCTGGTCAAGATCCCACTGTGGAAGGTCCGCGTGGTCCCCCCGCAGCGGCCACGGCAGGGCGGACGAGCCACTGCTCCAGCGCGAGTCACGGTTGCTGGGGAAAGACCCGGAATTCAGGCCCGGCACGAAGACCACGTCCCACTCCAGGCCCTTGGAAGCATGGACTGTCAGCAGCTGTATCGCTTCCCGGTTCGCCTCTACGGGAGCTGCATCCAAGCCGCCTTCCTCCGAGGCCGCGGCTTCCAACCACGACAGGAAAGCCAGCAGATCGATCCGCTGCGACGTCTGCAGGAATCCTGCGGCGGCGTCCTGGAACGCGTCCAGGTTGCGCCGGGCCTGATGAATGCTGACACCCGGCTTGGCCGCTACTTCGATGTCCAGGAGCATGGCCCGTTCCACCTCACCCAAAAGCGTCGTGAGGTCGTCACCGATGTAGCTGCGCAGCACACGCAACTCCGCGGACAGCTTTGCGAGGCGGCCCAGGGCCTCCCCGCTGATGGTCCTTCCCTGCGCCGAGGTCCACCCGGCCTGAGGCAGGTAGTCCAGGGCCTCGACGAGACTGGCCGAGTCCGTGAGATCGCTTTCCACCACGACGGCCTGCGGATCCTCATGGTCATCAGGGAAGGCCGTCTGCACCCCGGGGCTTGACCGGCGACGCGCCAGGTAGCGTGACCAGTCACTGAATGCCATGAGGTCTGCCGGACCGATCCGCCAGCGTGCCCCCGCCAACAACCGCATCAATGCATCGGAGCGTCCGGGATCGGCCAGTACGCGGAGCGTAGCCACCAGGTCCACGATCTCCGGCGTATCAAGCAGGCCTCCGAGGCCCACGATCTGGTAATCGATGCCCTGGACCTCGAACTCCCGGCGCAGGCACTCCATCTGGGCTCGACGCCGGCAAAGTACGGCCATGGTGGGCCTGACCGGCGTTCCGTCTTTCTCCTCCTCAAAGATGGTTCGCTGGTACCGGCGGACATCCCTGGCCAGGGCTGCGGCCTCCTGTTCGTCCGTCTGGAAACGGCCCATGACGACAGCGCCCTCCACCGCCGCCGGGCTGGGGACCAACGGCGGCACCTGCACTCCGCCGGATCTGGTACGGTCACCGGCCGGGCCGTCTTTGGAGGCTTCCTGATTCAACGGTGCGGCAATGGTGTTGGCAGCCGTGAGGATGTTCCGGCCGTTCCGCCACGCAGTAGTGAGGTAGGAGGTGGGCGCCGGAGCCAAGCCAGGCTCTCCGCGTGCCGGGGCTGTGAGGCGGACCGGGAACTCGTGCACGAAATGGAACAACTGCCCGGCCGAAGCTCCCCGGAACCCGTAAATGGACTGGTTGGGATCGCCCACGGCAGTCACGGCATGGCCGTCCCCGAAAAGCCGGGAGAAGAGCACCAATTGGGCGTGTGAGGTGTCCTGGAACTCGTCAAGGAGGACCACCTTGTACCGTGCCCGTTCAGTGGCCGCTGCCAACGGAATATCGTGGGCAATCCGCGCGGCCAGCGCTACGAGGTCCCCGAAGTCCAGGACGCCCCTTTGCCGTTTGGCTTCCTGGTAGCGGACCACCATATCAGCCACGCTGGCCCGCGTGCGCAGCATCGCTGCCATGTCCAAGGCGCCTTGGGTTGGATTCTTTTTGGAACCGGCAACGTAAGGCAACCGGGTCAGGACCCCGACCTTTTCCAGGATCCATTCCCGCACCGCGTCCGGCTCCCGGAGATGCTCGGCACATTCACCCGCGAGCTGGATGACGCCATTGACAAGAGTGGACTTAGCGGCCGTGAAATGCTCGAAGGTACCGTCGTAAGCCTCAACGGTCTGGCTGGCCAATTGCCACGACTGGGCGCTCCCCAGCAGGACGACGTCCCGTTCGATGCCCAGGCGCAATCCGTAATCGGACACGATGCTGCTCGCATAAGAGTGGTAGGTGGATACCTTGGGCTCGAGGTCGTCGGCGTTGGCCAGGCTCTCCGGAAAGCCAAGCCGGCCATCATCTTCGGCAGCAATGCGTTGAAGCGTAGCGAGCTTGGCCCGGATCCGGCTGGCCAACTCACCGGCAGCCTTGCGGGTAAACGTAACCCCCAGAACCTCTTCAGGACGCACCCAGCCGTTGGCGACCAGCCACACCACCCGGTCCGCCATGGTGGCGGTCTTGCCGGAACCCGCGCCGGCGATGACCAGCCGGGGAGTCAGCGGGGATTCAATGATGCTTGCTTGTTCCGGAGTTGGCCTGTTCTTCTCGCCAAGGATGCCCGCAAGCTCAGAAGGCGTAAACCGGACCGGGAGCGGTTCATGGGAGCGGGGATCGGTTGCAGCAGTTGTGCCCATCCCGTCCAGAAGATCGATCGTCATTCCGTGACCTGCTTTCCTCTGGCACACAACGGGCAAACATCGGGCAGGCGGCAGCCGTGTCCGCCGAACCCGCTCTTGCCGGGATCGTGCCGGGCTTCGAATGTTGCTCCTGCCATCAAACGTGCGGCTTCGTTGACAAGGGGCCCAGCCCAATTGTCCTCTTCCTCCAGCGCATCCTGTTGTTGAATGACGGGCGTTTTGGTCTTGGTTCCCAACTGGGCGAGGGCGGCGCCCCCCGGGGCGCGGGCGGATGCAGCATCCGTGGAGGAGCCGGCGTCGACATTCGGTCCAACCACGCCGGCATCCTCAAATGCCCCTTCGAGGACGGCGACCTGGTAAGCCCCGAGCTGCGGGTGGCGGGCAACGTCCGCCTTGCCGGGCTGGCGCTTGCCGGTTTTGAGGTCCACGATCACCAATCTCCCTTCGGCATCAATTTCCAAGCGGTCCACCTGTCCGCGCAGGACTGCGTGGCGGGCGCCGTCGTCGGTTCCGGACTCGCCGTGTTCGAGGTCCGGGAGGCGGACTTCGAAATCGTGTTCCACTGCCAACAGGCTTCGGCCTTCGCTGCGCATCTCCACTACGTACTGGGCCAGCTTGCGGACCATCAGTTCAGCACGCTGGAAATCGAGCTTGCCTTCCCAGTTGTCCTTCATGCCCAAGGTGGGCCAGCGCTTGACGAGTTCGGCAACATACTCGGCTCCCGAGGCCTCCGGCAACTCCTGGGCAATGCCGTGGACCAGGGTCCCCAGGCTTCGGGCAAAGTCCGTTGCTGCTTCTCCGCCGGCGGCCTGGACAAACCAATCAAGAGGCGACTTGTGAACGGTCTCCACCTTGGACGGCGACACGCTGACCGTTCCGCCGGGCGGTACGATGGCGGCCTCCGAACTCAGGGGCGCCAACCCCCACCAGGAGTCCGGGTGGGCTCCGGGAACGGGCGGTTCGGCCATGGCGAGGCGGGCAAGCACACGCGCTGCAACGGCCGCGACATCGGGTTCTCCCGGAGCTGCCGGCTCTCCGGACTGTGCATGCTGACGGAGCTCGGCAACCAACGCACGCAGCGTCATGGGCCGGTCCACGGGGGTGTACTCCCGCTGGTACTCCCCCTGCGGCAAAGGTGCCGCATAGTCCAGGAATGAGGAGGGCTGTTCGTCCTCGGACGATACTGCCGTGCAGATCAGCACCTCGCGGGCCCGCGAAACCGCCGTGGAAAAACTACGTAGCTCGTCATAACGGATGTCCCTCAGGCGGCTCAGTGGTCCGCGCCCCAGCGCGTATTCCACGCCATGCTCTACGGCATCGGCGAACAGGGTGCTTCCCAGCAACTCACCGCGAAGCCGGGTGTTGGGCCAGACCCCTTCCTGGAGCCCGGCAACTATGACGACGGGCCACTCCCGGCCTGCCGCGCTGGCGGGCGTCATCAGTTCGACGCACTCTTCCAGTTGTGCCCGCGCCGCCAGGGTGTCCATGGGAAGTTCCTGGTTCAGCAGGTACTCCAGGAATTGCTCGGGCCCGGAGCCCGGCAGCTGGTCCACGTAGCGTTCGGCCGTATGGAACAGGGCCATCATCGCATCAAGGTCGCGGTCGGCCCGCGCACCCGCATTGCCGCCTTCGAGGGCTGCTTCCGCCCACCGTGACGCCAGTCCGGTGGCGTTCCACAGCGCCCAGAGGACCGACTCGGCATTGGCCCCGGGCTCATTCGCAGCTGCGGAGCCGGCCGCAAGCATTCGGGAAAGCCTCCGTGCAACGCTTCCCTCGATACCCAGGGTTGCAAGGGCACCAGGCTGCAGGAGCGCTTCTACCAGGAGGGCATCGCTGGACCTGCCTCCGCCTCCCTGGAGCTCCTCGCGCCGCAGAGATTGCCGCAGCCTGCGCAGTTCAATGGCCGATGCGCCACCAATCCGCGAGGTCAGGAGGGAGACTGCGGTTTCCGGTGTGAGTTTCTCCGGATCGAGGACGACCGCGAAAGCCTCCAGCAGGGGCCGAACTGCTACCTCGTCCCGGACTGCGGAGTCGGCAACGGGAACGCGGACGGGAATTCCCTGGCCGCTCAGGTACCGCTCCAATTGGGAAATCTGGCCACCGTTGCGGACGATGACGGCGATCTCGCTGAGTTCCCGGCCCTCCCGTAGCTGCGCCAGGAGGATGCGCTGCGCTATGTAGCGCATCTCGTGGACGGAAGAGGGCAGTATGTGGCCCTCAGCCGTACCCTGCACGCCGGGGACGGAATGGCCGTTGCGCGGCTTGCCTGTTTCCGGCTGCGCTGGAACATCCGGCTGCGCTAGTACTTCCGGCTGCGCTAAAACACGGGCCAGCTGTCCGCCCGCACGTTGCGAAATCCGTGACGCCACCCTGGTCCACGCCTCGGCGACCTGCGGGGCGTGGCGATGCGTGACTGACAACGGGCGGACGAGGACATCTTCCTCCCGCCCGCCCCGCAGCAGGGATGGAAGGTCCGCCACCAAGTCCGGGCGCGCGCCTCGGAAACCCTGGACTACGGTGTCCGGCGAGTATGTGACCAGGACGTCCTTGCCCTCGGCAATGTCTGCCAACAGTTCAAAGATGGCCGGGTTTGATTCCTGCGCATCATCAACCAGGATCAATTGAAGCCGTTCCCGTTCGGCTGCCAGGAAGGCCGGCGAATCCTGGAAGATCTGGCGGGCCGTGGTAAGAATTCCGGCGGGATCGAAGGCCTCCGGCATACGCAGGTCCAGGACGTCCCTGTACTCACGGTAGAGTTCGGCCGCAGCCATCCAGTCCGGCCGCCCGCATTCCCACGCCAGCGCCACCAGGTCCTCGGCCGTGCGTCCGGATTCGATAATACGGTCGAACAATTGACGGATCTCGTGCCGGAAACCCCGGGTGGACAGAGCCGCCGACAGGTCTTCAGGCCACGGCAACTCGAAGCCCGGCGCGGTGTGGCCCTCCAACAGTTCCTTGATGATGAGGTCCTGCTCAGGCCCGGAAAGCAGTTTGGGTGGCCGCGGCAGCGGCAGGACGCCTTCTGCCTTGGCACGCCGGATGACATCGAAAGCGTACGACGCCCAGGTGCGTGCCGGCGTCGTACTCAAGCTCCTGTCCAACCGCCCTGTGAAGGTGTCCCGCAAAGCAGCTGCGGCGTGGCGGCCCGGGGCAAGGATAAGGATATTCTCCGGATCCACTCCGCCCCCGGTGACGCGGCGTACGGCCGATTCAACCAGGACAGTGGACTTGCCCGTGCCCGGCCCGCCAGGGATCAGAACCGGGCCGCTGCCCTGCCCAAGGGTCACGACTGCTTCCTGGTCCGGCGACAACACGGGTGCCGCGTAATGCGTTTCCTTCGGAGGGAGCAGGCGCAGCGCGGCCGGGGCTTGGCGTTTCTTGGCGGCAGTTACGGTCACACAGTCATTTCATCATCGGGCACTGACAAAATATGGAGCTGACGCTCCAACTGGTCGGAGATCACATCCAGTTGGTCAAATTCCTCGTCCGAAGGTGCCCAACGGGCAGACACCAGGTCCACCCTCCAGCGCCCCTCCCCCGTTCGCAGGAAAGCGTCATACGCACCGTGGAGCGGCGTCTCTTCCTGGAGGTAGTGCCGCAATGCTTCGGCTTCATGCCCGGGCGGCGCTTCGCCGCTGGCACGGAGGACGCGCCACCAAGGAACAGCGCTGCCATAGTGGCTCATCACGGAGCCGACCTGCCTCGGTCCGCCGGAGCCAAGGAGCTCCGCAACGTCGCCATAGGACACCGCGGCGCCCGACGGGATGAGGTCAACAACGGCGAGCACCGCAGTTACATACTCCATCCGCATGTGATCAGCGTAGCTGCAGAGTGTCGCTCCCAATAGTGTCGGTGCCGGCCGGTAGCTTGAAACCATGAGTTCCTGGAATACCCTTCCCCGTGCTGCCTTCGACCTCGAGACCACCGGAAAGAATTCCCGCTCCGCCCGGATAGTCACGGCGTCAATCACGGTTGTGGACTCCCGCGGCGAGTTGGTCCAGGAACATGAATGGCTCGCTGACCCCGGTGTTGAGATTCCCCTGGAAGCAAGCGAGGTCCACGGCGTCACCACAGCCAAGGCCCGGGCCGAAGGCCGTCCGGCGGCTGACGTGACGCGCGAGGTCGCAGGCGTCCTCCAGGGTCTTTTCGATGACGGCACGCCCATCATCGCTTTCAACGCCAGTTACGACTTTACGGTGCTTGCGGCAGAGTCGGCCAGGCACGGCGTGCCGCAGCTCACCCGTTTCCCTGTCCTGGACCCCTACATTATGAACAAGCAGGTGGACCGGTACCGCAAGGGAAAGCGGACGCTGACAGCCCTTTGCGAAGAGTACGGTGTCCTTCTGGACAACGCCCACACTTCTGCTGCGGATGCGCTGGCCACCCTTCGCGTCCTGGACGCCATGGCGGGAAAGTTTCCCAAGTTGCACATGCCTGCATCCCAGTTGCATCATTTGCAGGTGGACTGGGCAGCTTCCCAGGCTGCCGACTTCCAGGAATACCTCCGCCGGAGCAAGCCTGCTGCAGTCATCGAAGGCCAGTGGCCGGTGCTCCCTCCGGAGGATGCCAGCCGCGGAGGTTTCTGACCTCCACCCTGCCGGCCTGCGACGGAGTGCGATGCAACTCACATACATTCAGGGAACTCCTTTGTGGGCCATGATGCGCCCACTGATTTCCCAAGCCCTGCTACCGACGGAACGCTAGAGGGCTGGGTATGCCCCACGCCCTCCGATAATTCGGCATTTGAAGACCACATCGGTCACCTGTTCGATTCAAAAGGCCTCCGGGCGTTGGTGACATAATTAAGTTTGGCGGGTCGAAGTCTGCTAGGACAGCCGGAAACCTGGTGCTGTTACGTTCCCCGCCCACCACAAACGTCTGACGTGACCTTCGATGAAAGTGATTTCTTGATGAAATTCAAAGCGCCCAAGTGGCTCGCTGCTGCTCCCGTTGCAGCAGCCCTGGTGATCTCCCTCGCGGCCTGCGGCGGAGGAACCTCAGAGTCGAGCAGCTCAGCGACGGATGCACTCGCGGGCAGCGACCAGCAGACGCTGGACAAATACACCACCGCGGATGTCACTCCGATCGACCAGATCGATAAGTCGAAGCTTGGCCTCATCACCGAAGGTACCCTCCGCGTCGGCACGCTCAGCGACGCTCCGCCGAACATCTTCATCGATGGCTCCGGCAAATTCACCGGCTATGACAATGAGCTCCTGCGCGCGGTCGGCGACAAGCTGGGCCTGAAGGTCGAGTTCGCTTCCACCGACTTCTCCGCACTCCTGTCGCAGGTAGCGAACAAGCAGTTCGACGTCGGATCCTCCTCGATCTCCACCACGGACGCCCGCCGCAAGACGGTCGGCTTCACCAATGGCTACGACTTCGGCTACATGGCGGTCGTGACCAAGAATGACGCCAAGGTCACCGGGTTCGCCGACCTCAAGGAAGGCGTCCGGATCGGCGTCGTCCAGGGCACCGTGCAGGATGACTACGTCACCAACACCCTCAAGCTTGAGCCCGTCCGTTTCCCTGACTACAACACTGTCTACGGCAACGTGAAGAACGGCCAGATCGATGCTTGGGTTGCCCCCTCGCAGCAGGCCACCGGCCAGGTAAAGGAAGGCGACAACACCAAGATCGCCGAAAAGGTTGTCAACACCCAGAACTTCACCGCGTACGCCGTGAACAAGGACAACCAGCCCCTGATCGACGCGCTGAACGCCGGCCTGGACGCTGTCATCGCTGACGGCACGTGGACCAAGCTCACTGCCGAATGGTACGAGGACCGTCCGACGGCGGCCGAGCAGACCCCGCAGGGCTGGAAGCCGGGCAGCAAGGCCGTCCAGATTCCCGCCAAGTAACCCGGGGGTTCCATGGATATCCTCAAGCAACTCGCAGACACCTTCCTTGACTGGGAGGCGATGGGCGAAGTCATTCCCAAGATGTTCGCCGTAGGCCTGCCGAATACCCTCGTTTTGGCAATCATCTCGGGGATCATCGGGACGGTGCTGGGCATGGCCCTTGCACTGATGGGGATTTCCCGGAACCCTGTGGCCCGGTGGATTGCCCGTGTGTACACGGACATCCTCCGCGGCCTGCCCCCGGTGCTGACCATCCTGGTGATCGGGTTCGGCTTCGGACCCATCATCCGGGAACTGACCGGCTCCACCAGCCCGTACCCCATGGCAATCGCTGCGTTGTCCTTGATGTCCGGCGCCTACATCGGTGAAATTTTCCGATCGGGCATCCAGAGCGTTGACAAGGGCCAGCTGGAAGCCTCCCGCGCCCTTGGCTTTGGCTACGGCGCTTCCATGCGGCTCGTGGTGGTACCCCAAGGTATCCGCCGCGTGCTTCCGGCGCTGGTGAACCAGTTCATTGCACTGATCAAGGAATCCTCGCTGGTGTTCCTCTTGGGTCTTCTGGCCTCGGAACGCGAAATCTTCCAGATCGGCAAGGACGCAGCGGCGAACACAGGAAACCTGTCGCCATACGTCGCTGCGGCCGTGTTCTACCTCGCGTTGACCATTCCGCTGACGCACTTCGTGAACTGGATCGACGCCAGGATGCGCTCAGGACGCCCTGAGAAGAAAGAACCGGACGATGCCGCGGCAGTCGTCGGAAAGGGAGCCCAGGCATGAGCGAGTTCACTTCGGGGTCATTGACGGCCAAGAACATTCACCTTTCCTTCGGCAGCAACCATGTCCTGAGGGGCATCGACCTGCACGTTCCGCAGGGCACCACGGCATCCGTGATCGGTCCTTCCGGTTCCGGCAAGTCCACCCTCCTCAGAGTCATGAACCGGCTCATCGAACCCGACCAGGGGGACATCCTCCTGGACGGCAAGTCGGTACTGAAGGACAACCCGGATGAGCTCCGGCGCCGCATCGGCATGGTGTTCCAGCAGTTCAACCTGTTCCCGCACAAGACAGTTGCGGAGAACGTGACGCTGGCCCTGCGCAAGCTGCGCGGCATGTCCAAGGACCAGGCCCGCGAGGAGGCCCTTGCCCAACTCGATCTGGTGGGACTGAAGCACAAAGCGGACGTCCGGCCGGCCAATCTCTCCGGTGGACAGCAGCAGCGCGTGGCTATTGCCCGCGCACTGGCCATGAAGCCGGAAGTCATGTTCTTCGACGAAGCAACATCGGCTTTGGACCCGGAGCTCGTCAAGGGCGTCCTGGCCCTGATGACGGACTTGGCCAAAGGCGGCATGACCATGGTTGTGGTCACGCACGAGATGGGTTTCTCAAGGAACGTCTCGGACACGGTGACCTTCATGGACGCCGGTGTGGTGGTGGAGTCCGGTCCTCCGGAGGAACTGTTCACCAGCCCCCGCACCGAACGGCTGCAAGGATTCCTTTCGGACGTCCTCTAAGGCACGTTCCCTCACGGCCGCCATCCCGGGCCGCCGCTGAGTGAAAAGCCCCGTTTTGTTCCGCTAACCAGCGGAGCAAAACGGGGCTTTCCTCTTGGGTCCTGGTCTCCGTGGATCCCCTGGCTTCCACGAAGACCGGGATGGGCCTTTAAGACGCGCCCGCTCTAAAGGGCTGACGCGGCTTTGACCCGCAAAATCGTCAGGACTGCATCGTCGATCTTCCGCATGAAGGCAGGATCCGACTGCGCCTTGTCGACGACGGCCTGGTGCATGGCAGGGATCCGGGAAGGGTCCGCGCAGACCATCATGGTTCCCCCGGCCCCGAAGAAGTTCAGCGCCCGGTCAGCACTCCCCCAGGGTTCCAGTTGGGCGGCACTGCACAGGTCATCTGAGACAATGATCCCGTCGAATGCCAGGTCCTCGCGGAGCATTGACGTGATCACGGGCGAGAACGGAGCAATGGTGGCGGGGTCAATCTTGTCGTAGTACGCGTTGGAGAGCATGACCCAGCGGGTTCCATTCCTGATAGCCGCACGGAAAGGCGCCAAGGCGGGATCGGTCCGGGTTGTTTCCTTATCCCGCACGTCCTTGCTGACGTCCGTGTTGGGCACTACCCTCCCCAAGCCCGGGAAATGCTTCACCACCGGTGCCACGCCTGCGTCGGCCATGCCCAAGGCGAAGGCGTTACCCAGTTCGGACACCGTTCCGGGTGAATAGCCGTACTGACGCTGGAACCGTCCGATAGGGCCGTTGGACGGTGCGAACTCCGGGCTGGCAACGGTGTCCAGAACCGGCGCGAGGTTCACGTTGACACCTGCGCTCCGCAGTTCCTTGCCCCACACGGCTGCCTCGGAACGTAACCGGGTTCCGCCCAGCCCGGCCTGTGCTGTTGCCGCAGGAATGGTTGTGAATCCGGGACCGGAAAGGACCTGCACGTTGCCGCCCTCTTGGTCCGTCCCGACGAACAGCGGAAGGTTCCCGGTGGTGCCCGGGCTGACGGTTCCGGTCAGGGAGGCCACGACCTTGGCCGTTGCCTCGGAGCCTGCTTTGCTGCGGCCGCTCAGATAGACATTTCCTGTGTGGTAGGTAGTCAGGGCCGTCATGGTGCCCGGATCCGCGCCCGTTGCCTTGGCCGCGACCATGAACAACTGGCCAACCCGCTGATCCAGGCTGAGCCGGGACAATTGTTGGGACGCAGTATCAGCAGGTGCGGCCGAAGTAGGCGGCGCAGCGCTCAAGCTGGGCCCCGCGTCCCTTGAGGCTGAGGCGGGGCCAGGACTTTGCGTCGCGGCCGGCGGGGAGGACGCCGACGGCGGAGCGGGGCTTGAGTGCGGGGCTGTCGGGGTGGCGGACCCGGGAGCTCCGCTGTTGGAGCACCCGGTTGCCAGAACTGCGGTGAGACCAAGAGCCATGACGGTCTTGCTGACAGCCGTGACGGACTTGCTGGGGAAGGCAAAGGACGTGGTGGTGCGCATGGTAAACCGTGGATTCGTTGGGGTTGGGTTCCCTACGACACTACCCCCGTTAAGCAAACAGCGCCCCATCAGCATCATGGAAGCCGATGGGGCGCCGGTGGTTGGCGCCGGCCCTCAGGCGGTTGCTCCGGCGGCGGCCTTGGCTGCTGCCGGCAGTGCGTCGTAGATCCGGTTCATGGCAGCGTCGTCGTGGGCTGCGGAGAGGAACCATGCTTCGTAGACGGACGGCGGAAGGTAGACGCCGGAGTCCAGCATGGAGTGGAAGAACGGGGCGTACCGGAATGCTTCCTGGGCCTGGGCGTCCTGATAGTTGTGCACACCGTTGGCTGACGTGCCAAAGGCCACCGAGAACAGGTTTCCGGCGCGCTGGATGGAGTGGTCCACGCCCTCGGCGTCCAAGGCGGACGACAGGGCAGCGGAGAGTTCCAAGGACCGGGCATCGACGTGCGCGTAGACCTCCTGCGTGGCGTGCGTCAGGGTGGCGACACCTGCGGCCATGGCAACGGGATTCCCGGACAGCGTTCCCGCCTGGTACACCGGTCCCACCGGGGCCAGGTAGTCCATGACGTCGGCACGGCCGCCGAGGGCCGCCGTCGGCATTCCACCGCCAATCACCTTTCCGAAAGTCAGCAGGTCCGGAGCCCAGCCTTCCTGCTGACCGGTCAAACCCCAGTACCCGGCGTAGCCCGTACGGAATCCGGTCAGCACCTCGTCAAGGATGAGCAGTGCGCCGTGTTCCTTGGTGATCCGGGAGAGGCCTGCGTTGAAGCCCTCTCCCGGGGTGACAACGCCCATGTTGGCCGGCGCTGCTTCCGTGATGACCGCAGCGATGTCCTTGCCGTGGGCGGCGAAAGCCTCTTCCACGGCGGCCAGATCGTTGTAGGGCAAGACCATGGTTTCGGCGGCCGCCGCTGCCGTCACTCCGGCGGAGCCCGGAAGTGCAAGGGTGGCAACGCCCGAACCTGCGGACGCAAGCAAACCGTCGAGGTGGCCGTGGTAGCAGCCGGCGAACTTGATGATGAGGTTCCGGCCGGTGAAGCCGCGGGCGAGCCGGACTGCTGTCATCGTGGCTTCCGTGCCAGTGGAAACCATCCGGATCCGTTCCACGGCGGAAACGCGCTCTTTAACCAGTGCGGCAAGGTTGGCTTCGTCCGGAGTGGACGCGCCGAAAGAGAGGCCCCGGTCAACTGCCGCGTGGACAGCCTCGAGGACGGCGGGGTGGGCGTGGCCCAGGAGGGCCGGGCCCCAGGAGCAGACGAGGTCCACGTAATCGCGGCCGTCAGCATCGGTGAGGTAGGCACCCTTGGCGGAGACCATGAACTTCGGTGTACCGCCCACTGAACCGAACGCACGAACAGGCGAATTGACACCACCGGGCATCAGGGATTGGGCCCGATCGAACAGTTGGTCGGACACAGGGGTGTATGAGGTCATGGTTCCTATTCTTCCAGTGATTCCAGCGCCGCTATGACGCTTGCTTAGGCCTGTTCGGCGAGGAGCTCCGCCACGCGCGGGGCCACCTCGGTGCCGTAGAGCTCGATGCAACGCATCATGGACCCGTGCGGCAGCGTTCCGTTGCTGTATTTGAGATCGAAGCGGTCAACCCCGAGGTTCCGTTTGAGGAGGGCTATCTTCCGGGCTACTGTCTCGGGTGAGCCCACGTAGAGGGCACCTTGCAGACCGCACATGGCCTCGAACTCGCCGCGGTTACCCGGACCCCAGCCGCGCTCGGATCCTATCCGGTTGCGCTGCTCCAACCAATGCGGAAAGAGTTCTTCGCGCGCGGCTTCATCAGTTTCGGCGATGTAGCCCGGTGAGTGCGTGGCGATCTGGCGCATGGGGTGCCCGTACTTCCCCATCGCCTCCCGGTAGAGATTGACCAGGGGCGCGAATCGTCGGGGCTCTCCCCCGATGATGGCGAAAATAATGGGGTATCCGTACTCCGCACACCGCAGCACGGATTCCGGTGTCCCGCCTACGCCGATCCAGGCGGGCAACAGGTGGTGCTGGAGCCGAGGGTAAACCTGCAGCCCGTTGACGTTGGGCCTTGTCCGGCCTTCCCAGTGAACGGGCTTCTGGGCCCGGACCTTGTGGAACAGGTCCAGTTTCTCCTCGAACAACACCTCGTAGTCAGCCAGGTCCAGGCCAAAAAGGGGGAAGGATTCCACAAAGGATCCCCTGCCCAGCATCACCTCGGCACGCCCGTTGGACAACGCATCAACGGTAGCGAAGCGCTGGAAAACCCTGATGGGGTCATCGGAGCTCAGGACCGTCACCGCAGTTCCCAGCCGGATCCGTGAGGTCACGGCGGCAGCGGCGCCGAGGAACACTTCGGGCGCGGATACCGCAAAATCGCGGCGGTGGTGCTCCCCGACACCAAAGGCGTGGATTCCGACGGCGTCCGCCAGTTTTGCTTCTTCCAGCAAGTCGCGCAGGACTTGCGCGTGTTCCTTGGGGTTCCCGTCGGCATCCAGCCCCGCGTCTCCGAAAGTATTGAGGCCGAGCAGGATCTCCCCGGGACCCACAGGGGCCGTGGGATCGGACGATACAGGGGTCATCAGGACTCCTTAAGCCAGCCTGCGAGTTCGGAGGCCCAGTAGGTGAGAATGGTATCGGCACCTGCCCGTTTGATACCCAGGACGGACTCCGTGATGGCACCCCGACGATCGATCCAACCGTTCGCGGCAGCCGCTTCGATCATGGCGTATTCGCCCGAGATTTGGTAGGCGGAGACCGGGACCGGACTCATCGCCGCGACGTCGGCCAGGATGTCGAGGTAGCTCATGGCGGGCTTGACCATGACCATGTCAGCCCCCTCTTCGAGGTCCAGTTCCACTTCCAGGATCGCTTCGCGGCGGTTGGCAGCGTCCATCTGGTAGGTCCGGCGGTCGCCCTGCAACTGGGAATCCACGGCTTCACGGAACGGGCCGTAAAAAGCCGAAGCGTATTTTGCGGCGTAGGCCAGCACGGCCGTGTTCTTGTGCCCGGATTCCTCCAAGGCCTGGCGGATGACGGCAATCTGGCCATCCATCATGCCCGAGGGCCCCAGCACGTGGGCACCCGCCTCGGCTTGGGCCACGGCCATCTGGCCGTAGATTTCCAGGGTGGCGTCGTTGTCGACGTAACCATTGGAGTCCAGGA
Organism: Paenarthrobacter ureafaciens; assembly: GCF_004028095.1. NCBI lineage: Bacteria > Bacillati > Actinomycetota > Actinomycetes > Micrococcales > Micrococcaceae > Paenarthrobacter > Paenarthrobacter ureafaciens. The sequence continues at coordinate 664,662 of NZ_SBHM01000006.1, forward strand.
CTCCGCAGTGCCCGTGGTCGGTGAATTCGTCGAGGCAGACGTCTCCCATGATCACGAGGTGATCACCCACTTCTGCTTTGACATCGCGGATGGCCTTGTTCAGGACGCCCTCGGGATCCAAAGACGCGGTCCCCCGGGCATCGCGAACCTCGGGAACTCCGAACAGCATGATGCCGCCAACGCCCAGTTCCACAGCCTCCGCAGCCGCACGCTTGAGCGTGTCCGTGGTGTGCTGGACGACGCCGGGCATGGAAGAGATGGGGCTTGGCTCCGTCAGGCCCTCGCGAATGAAGGCGGGCAGGATCAGGTCTGCGGGCGCCAGGCGGTTCTCTGCGGTGAGGCGTCGCATGGCCGGTGTCGTGCGCAGGCGGCGTGGACGGTGGTTCGGAAAGCTCATCTTGTGTTCCCTTCATTGGCGAATACGGATTCCAAGGCGGTCGCGATGCCGTCCGGGGTAGGTTCCTGGGCTGTGGCCGCAACTGTCAGGCCGAGCCGCGCTGCTTCCGCGGCGGTGGGGCGTCCAATGGCCACAAGGCGGCACTTTCCCAGCGGCAGGAGGTTGCCGGCGATGCGCTTGGCGCCGCTGGGTGAGGCGGCCACAACGGCGTCGAGCGTGCCGTGGTCGAGCGCGACGCGCACATCCTGGACGGTCACTTCACGGCCGGCTTCCTGGCCGGAGGCCACGACGGCGGGCGGCAGTTCACCGGCAAGGCGCCGTTCCGGCCGGGCCGGGTAGTCGACCGTGTGATAGGCGGTGACAACCGATACGGCCGTACCTTTAGCGTGCAGCCCCTCGGCCAAGGTGCGTGCGGCGATGTCCGCCTGGGGCAGGAACGCACGGCCCCCGCCAGCGGGCCACAGAGACACCAGGCCTTCGGCGGACTGCTGGCCTACCGGGGCCAGGTCCACGGCGATTCCCAGTGCCTCAAGGACGCTCCGGGATGAAGTACCGACAGCGGCAACCCGGGTAGTCCCGGGTACCAATTGGCGGGGCTGGATTCCCCGTTCGGCGGCCTTTTCAATCAGCACGCGGATGGTTGTGACGCTGCTGATGACCAACCAATCGAAGGAGCCGCCCTGGAGTTCATCCAAAGCGGCGTCCATCGGCCCCTGGTCCTCGACCCGCTCAAAGTCGATGAGCGGGAGCACCAAGGCTTCCGCCCCCTTGCCCTGCAGAATGACAGCAAGGGGCCGGGCCCTGTCCGCGCTCCTGGTGATCAGGATGCGGCGGCCCTGCAGGGCGTGGAAGTCCGGCTGGTCAGGAAGCGGCAAGGTCCGCGATCTCCGCGGCGCCGGCGGCGAGCAACTGCTCTGCCACTTCGATGCCGAGCAGGGTGGCTCCAACTTCCGTCAGCCCGTCCGTGGCCTTCTTTTCCCTGACTGTCCGGGTCCCATCCACGGCGCACACCACTGCTTCAAGGTGCAGCATGCTGCCTTTCCGGAACGCGTAGGCACCCACGGGGGCTGCGCAGCCTGCCTCGAGCCTGGCCAGCACAGCACGCTCTGCAGTCACCGCAAGCCGGGTGTCGTCGTCGTTGAGTGCGCTTAGGGCCTGGGCAAGCACTCCTTCTCCCCCACCGGTCTGGTCCCGTTGCGGCGCATCGGATGTCCGGCATTCGATGGCAAGCGCTCCTTGCCCGGGAGCGGGGAGCATCACTGACGTTTCGAAGTATTCGGTGACGGTGTCCAGCCGGCCCATGCGCTCAAGGCCGGCGGCGGCCAGGACTACGGCGTCGAGGTCGTTGGACTTGCCCTCCACGACGTCGTCCGTAGCGTTGCCGGGCAGCCCCGGGACGCGGCCAAGGCGGGTATCGACGTTTCCGCGGATATCCAGGACCTCGATGTCGGGACGGGCGGCACGCAGTTGAGCCGCGCGGCGCGGGGAGCCCGTGCCGATCTTCGCCCCGCCCGGCAGTTCGGCCAGGGTCAGGCCGTCGCGGGCACACAATACATCCCGGACGTCCACGCGCTTGGGCGTTGCCGCGATGGTCAGACCGGGTTCGGCGCCTGTCGGCAGGTCCTTCAAGGAGTGCACGGCGACGTCGCAGGTTTCTGCCAGCAAGGAATCACGGAGCGCTGCAACGAACACGCCCGTGCCGCCCATTTGGGACAGCGAACCCGTCCGGACATCACCTTCGGTCCTGATGTGGACCAGTTCCACGGGAAAGCCCCCGACGGCGGCCAACCGGTCCGCCGTCTGCTGGGTCTGGGTGAGGGCCAGTTTGCTGGCCCTGGTCCCGATGCGGACGCTCACTTGCTGCCCTCCGGCACCGGATAGGGGTCATGTCCGCTACCGACAGTGGCGCCTTTCTCGGCTATCACGGGCTTGGCACCCCTGAAGTTCTCGCAGCAGTTCGGGCGGCATACGTCGTACCACGGGCCGAGGTCCGTCACGTGCGGCCGCTCGGAGATGTTGTTCTCCACGGTGCGTTCGCAGATCAGGTCCACCAGGCCGGAGACAAATGCCGCGTGGGTGCCGGGGGTTGGGACCCGGGTAGCTTCGATTCCGAGGTTTCCGCACGTCTCCAGCGCCTCGGTGTCGAGGTCCCAGGCGACCTCCATATGGTCGCTCACGAATCCGAGCGGCACGATCACCACACCGCGGACGCCTTCGGGCGCGATCGCTTCAAGGTGGTCATTGATGTCCGGTTCCAACCACGGAATGTGCGGCGCTCCGGAACGCGACTGGTACACGAGGTCCCAGGCAACGTCCGGTGCCACCTGGTCCATGATGGCTTTGGCGTTGGCGAGGTGCTGGGCTGCGTAGGCGGAACCTTCGGCGAATTCGCGGGGCTCGTCGACGGACCGGCCCGCAGCCTCGGCGTCCCGGGTAGGGATGGAGTGGGTTGCGAACAGGACACGGATCTTGGAGTCCGGGTCCGTTTCGCCTGCGGCAACGAGCTTCCCGCGGATCTCTTCCAGTCCGGCCGCGGTTCCTTCCAGGAACGGCTGCACTACGCCGGGGTGGTCGAAGTATTGGCGGATCTTGTCCACTTCCAGCTTGCCGTCCAAACCCGTTTCCGTCAGCGCGATGCCGATGTCCTCGCGGTACTGGCGGCAGCTGGAGTAGCAGGAGTAGATGCTGGTGGTGAGCATCAGGATGCGGCGGTGGCCGGCGTCGTAGGCGTCCTGCAAAACCGGCGCGATGTACGGGTCCCAGTTACGGTTGCCCCACAGCACAGGCAACTCGATGCCGCGGCGGGCGAGCTCACCCTCAATGGCGGCTTTGAGCTCACGGTTCTGCTGGTTAATGGGGCTGATACCGCCAAAGGCGCGGTAGTGGTGCGATACCTCTTCAAGGCGTTCGTCAGGGATGCCCCGGCCCCTGGTCACATTCCGAAGGAACGGGATGACGTCTTCCTGGCCTTCCGGACCACCGAAGGAGGCCAGCAGCACGGCGTCGTAATTCTTCGGCTCCAGCCTGCCGCGCTCGGTCACCTGGTTCGGTTCAGTGGAGATGGGGAAAGTGCTCATGCAAGGACCTCTGCAATCTCAGCGGCGGTGACCCGGCGCCCGGTGTAGAACGGAATTTCTTCACGAACATGGTTGCGGGCCTCGGTGGCGCGCAGGTGGCGCATCAGGTCCACGAGGTCCACGAGCTCAGGTGCCTCGAGGCCGAGGATCCACTCCCAGTCACCCAAGGCGAAGGATGACACGGTGTTGGAAATGACCTGGGGGAAGTCCCGGCCCAGGAGGCCGTGGTCCCGCAGCATCTTGCCGCGTTCTTCTGCCGGCAGGATGTACCACTCGTAGGAGCGGACGAACGGGTAAACGCAGAGCCAGGTGCTGGGCTCGACGCCACGGGCGTAGGCAGGCACGTGATTCTTGGCGAATTCGGCTTCGCGGTGGACGCCCATGGCCGACCAAACGATCTCCGTTCCTGCGAAGAGCTTGCTCCGGCGGATGGCGCGGACAGCGGACTGCAGGTCTTCGGGCTTGGAGCCATGCAACCACACCATGATGTCAGCGTCGGCACGCATGGCGGACACGTCATAGCACCCTCGCACCGTAACGCCGTCGGCAGCCAGTTTCCCGGTCAGGGCTTCGAATTCCTGGGCAGCTTCGCCGCTGCGCAAGACGTCGGCAGAGCGCTTGAAAACGGTCCACAGCGTAAAAAACTGTTCTTCGTTTTCGGCAGTTTTAGTGACAGATTCGGCGGAAGTGTGGCTCATGGTTCAAGTTTGCCCCGTGCTGGCCGCTAAGTCGAAACGGATCAGTTCTACAAGACGTAGAAGTGACGCAAATCACATATTGGCGGCGTCGTGGGCCAGCTTCTTCGCTTGGGTCCGGGTGTCGGCAACCACGGCAGCAAGGCCGTTCCCGGCCAGCCATCCCCCCACGACAGCCAGGCCCTCCACGGCCCCGCAGACCCGGCGAACCTCGGCCACGCGCTGTTTGTGACCCACGGCGGCAAACGGCAGGGCGCCTTCCCATCGCACGACGTCCCAATCCACGACGTCCGCACGGGTGATGGGAACCGTGAGGAGGTTCGAGGCGTCTTCCACTGCAGCCGAAAGCAGGGACTGGTCGTCCATGACCGATGCAGCCTGCCCGTCAGAGCCATCCACACCGACCAGCCGTCCGTAGGAAAGGCGGACCACGTGGGTGCCGGGACCGGCTTCCCCGGCAAGCCAATCCCACTTGGAAGTGGCGTGCGTCAGGGCCTTGGCCCTGATTCCCGGAGTTTGGGGGGCAACGAGGATTCCGGTACCGCGCGGCCGGCTGTCCAGTTCGGGAAGATCCACCACCAGCGTCACCAGGCTGACCAGAGGGCCTGCTTCCGGGCGGAGTCCAGCCAGCGCCGGCACCGAGTCCGCAAGCAGTCCGACGGCGGCCGGGCCGTCGAGCGCAACCACCAGCCGCCCGGCGTCGTACGTGGAATCACCAGCCGAAACCTGCCAACCGGTTCCGGCCTTGCGTATGCCGTCCACCCGCTGGTGGGTCAGCAGCACTACCCCGCGGTCCTGCAGGTCCTTGACCAGGGCTCCGATCAAGGTGTGCATGCCGCCCTTCAGCCCCGCGACGGCGGAGCCGGCTTTGGCAGGCGCGGACCCCGCACCGCGCGCAGCCTTTCGTTGTGCTGCGACGGCAGCGGCAAGCGAGCCGTTGGCGCGGACGCCATCGCGAAGCCCGGGCGCCACCATGTCAACGTCCAACAGGGCCGGGTCGGCCGAATGGACGCCGCCCACCACGGGCTCCACCAGGCGCTCAAGGACCCGCTTGCCCATTCTCGTCCGGACCAATTGGGAAACGCTCGTCAGCTCGGCAGAGGTGCCGAGCCCGGCCGGCAGGATCCGGTCCATGGATGCGCGCAGGGCACCAAGGAAGCCCAGCGAGCGCCGGACCTCGGGGTCCCACGGGTTGGCCGGGATGCCCAGGATTCCGGTTTTCGGAAGTTCCCTGGCGCCCTCGGGCAATTGCACCCATGCACCCCCGGGCCGCGGTGCGACGATCTGCCCGCCGATTCCCAGCTCCCGGACCAGGTCGGCAACAGCGGAAGAGCGGGTAGCGAATGACTCAGCCCCACTGTCAAGGGACAGACCTGCCACGACGTGGCTTCCCACACAGCCACCCCAGGACTCCGAAGCCTCGAGAACCGTCACGGCGATGCCCGCCATCGCCAGTTCGCGGGCGGCCACCAGGCCTGAGACGCCGCCGCCTACAACCACCGCCGTGGGGCTTTGGGGCGCGGCACCTCGCGAGCGCACGACGACTACTCCGAGGGGATGGAGTGGATGAGTTCAACAACCCGGGTCAACACGGTGGGATCCGTCTCGGGCGGAACACCATGGCCGAGGTTCACTACATGTCCGGGTGCCGCGGAACCGGCTGCGATGACTTCCCGGACGTGGGCCTCCAACACCTCCCAGGGAGCAGAAAGGAGCGCGGGGTCGATGTTGCCCTGCAACGGCACGCTTCCGCCCAACCGGCGGTTGGCCTCGTCCAGCGGCAGGCGGTAGTCGACGCCGACGACATCCACGCCGACATCCCGCATGGCCACCAGGAGCTCGGAGGTGCCGGTACCGAAATGCACCAACGGCGCACCCAGTCCGCGAACGTGGCTGAGGGCCCGCGAGGAGGCCGACGCAACGAACCTGGTGTAATCAGCCAGGCCGAGGGAACCCGCCCAGGAATCGAAGAGCTGGCCGGCCGACGCGCCGGCTTCCAACTGAGCCTGCAGGAACAGGCCCGAGGCGTCGGCAGCCCAGTTGGCCAACGCCGTCCAGGTTTCAGGGTCTGCGTGCATCATGGTCCGGGGGCCCAGATGGTCCCGGGAAGGACGGCCTTCCACCATGTAGGCAGCCAGGGTGAAGGGCGCGCCGGCAAAACCGATGAGCGGAGTCTTGCCAAGCTCTGCCACCGTGAGGCGGACGGCTTCGCGGATGGGCTCCAGCGCTTCCCAGGTCAGCTCGGGCAGCGCGGCTACGTCGTCGGCGGTCCGTACCGGCTTGTCCAACACCGGCCCGACACCTGGAACGATGTCCACTCCGACGCCGGCGAGCTTGAGGGGAATGACGATGTCGGAGAAGAAGATACCGGCGTCTACATCATGGCGACGCACGGGCTGCAGCGTGATCTCTGCGGCGAGTTCAGGACGCAGGCATGAATCGAGCATGGCAACGCCCTCACGTACCTTGAGGTACTCGGGCAGGGAACGGCCGGCCTGACGCATGAACCATACGGGCCTGCGCGAAGGCGTACCGCCGCGGTAGGCGGTGATCAGCGGCGAGTCCGCAGTGCGGCCATCATTGAGGGGGTGGCCCGGCCCAAGCTTGCCTGCCGGGGCATTGATGGCCGTATTGTTGGAGGGTGCCGCGCTAGAAGTCATGCCTTCGATTGTGCCGAAAATCCGGTGCAAAAGATAACGACAGGCTGTCACGTTCCACCCGCCGCCATACCCATGTGGCAGGGATCACTCCAGCTGGTGGTCATTGCCACGGCGGCACGTTGTTCTACCGCGCTACGAAAAAGCTATGATTGGTTTGCTGTGGTTCTTTTCTCATTGGTGGCTACACACGCCGACATCGACCTCGAAACCGTCGCTCAGTTGAGCAACGGTTCCTCCGAGCTGGCCTCCACCGCCCTGACGGGCTCACCGGTCGTCTCCGGAGCCGTGGTCCTGGCAACGTGCAACCGCTACGAGATCTATGGCGAAACAGCAAACGGCGCCGACGTCGAAGCCGCCCGCTCCGCCCTGGTTTCCCAGATCAGCGAACTCAGTGGACTCAATGAGCAACTCGTGTCGCGTTCCTTCAACACCCACGCGGGTCCGGACGTAACACGCCACCTCTTCGCAGTGAGCGCCGGGTTGGATTCCGCCGTCGTGGGCGAACGTGAGATCGCGGGGCAGGTCCGCCGCGCCCTGATCACCGCACAGCAGGAAGGCACCGCAAGTCCGGGGCTGGTCCGGCTCTTCCAAGCGGCTTCCAAGACCGCCAAGGACGTTGGCGCGCAGACGGCACTGGGTTCCCGTGGCCTTTCCATTGTCTCCGTGGCACTGGACCTGGCCACCGATCTTTCGGACAATCCGGACTGGTCCACCAAGAAGGTAGTGATCTTCGGTACCGGCGCCTATGCGGGAGCCACCATGTCCCTGCTGCGCGAACGGGGCTGCTCGGACATCTCCGTCTATTCCTCCTCCGGCCGCGCGGAAACATTCGTTGCCACCCGCGGCGGAACAGCCCTCGACGCCGATTCGCTTCCCGGGGCCGTGGCAGCCGCCGACGTGATGATCGGCTGCAGCGGCTCCGACAACCGGGTTGAGGCAGAGGATCTCGCCCGCGTCAGGACCAATTCGGGAAAGCCGTTGATTGCGATCGACCTTGCACTGACCCACGACTTCGATCCCGCCGTCGGCGAACTCGACGGCGTGGAACTCCTTACCCTCGAATCAGTCCGCCTGGCTGCGCCGCAGGAGCAGGCCGAGTCGCTGTCCCAGGCCAGTGCGATCGTCAGCGGCGCCGCCACGGCTTTCGAATCAGAGCGCGAATCGCGCTCGGTGGATTCGGCCATCGTTGCCCTGCGACGCCACACCATGAACGTCCTCGACTCCGAAATGGAAAAAGTCCGCGCCCGGCACGGGTGCACTGCAGCGGCCGAGGAGGTCGAATTCGCCCTTCGCCGGATGGTGAAGCAGCTGCTGCACATCCCCACCGTACGTGCCCGCGAACTGGCCTCCGACGGCCGTCAGGAAGACTACGTGGCAGCGTTGGATGCGCTCTACGGTATCCAGGTGGAGCAGCCCCAGGCAGCTCCCGCAGCGGAGTGCCCGGTAGACCACCAGCAACTTCGCTCCGAAAGCGCCTAGCGCAAGTTCGCCAGTTGAACCCTGCTGCCGCCCACCGCAACCGGTAGGCGGCTGTTTCTGCCTACATGTCAGTAGACGGGCTTCTCCGGTTCCACATCCCGCACCCAGGCGAGGATACCGCCGTCGAGATGGCTGACCCGCGTGTACCCCGCCTTCCGTGCGGCCTCCAGCACTGCGGCCGAACGCGTCCCTGCCTTGCAGTGGAACACGATGTCCCGGTTCTGCGGCAGGTCAACCCAAGCCTCACCGGCCAGGATCCTTCCCTGCGGAATCAACACGGAGCCATCGATATTCACGATGCTGTACTCGCCTGATTCCCTCACGTCCACCAGGTCAAAATCGCGCTGCCCCGCTGCACGTTCGGCCAGCATCGCGGCGAGTTCCTTGGCCGTGACGGTATGTTCGCCGTCGGTAGGGGCCGGCGGCGTAACCCCGCAGAATGCCTCGTAGTCCGTCAGTTCCGTGATGGGTTGGGCTTCGGGATCCCTGGACACCTTGATTTCGCGCCAGCTGCCGCCCAACGCGTCGAAAAGGGCAACCCGCCCCAGCAGGGAACGCCCGACGCCGGTAATCAGCTTCACTGCCTCGGTCACCATCAGCGAGCCCACTGCGGCGCACAGCATGCCGAAGACACCGCCCTCGCCGCAGGAGGGCACCGAGCCGGCGGGTGGGGCTTCGGGGTACAGGTCGCGGTAGGTGGGGCCGTGTTCTGCCCAGAACACGCTGACCTGGCCGTCAAAACGGAAGATGGAGCCCCAGACGTACGGCTTGCCGAGGATCGCTGCGGCATCGTTGACCAGGTAGCGCGTGGCGAAGTTGTCCGCACCGTCGAGGATGAGGTCATAGCCCGCAAAAAGCTCCAGCGCGTTGGACGCATCCAGCCGCTGGTTGTGCAGCACTATGGTGACCAGCGGATTGAGCTCGGCGATGGCCTTGCGCGCGGACTCGATCTTGGGTGTGCCCACATCGTGAACACCGTGGATCACCTGGCGCTGGAGGTTGCTCAAGTCAACGGTGTCATCGTCCACAATGCCCAGAGTCCCGACGCCGGCCGCGGCCAGGTACAAAAGCGCCGGAGATCCCAGGCCACCGGCACCTATGACAAGGACTTTCGCATTCTTAAGCCTGCGTTGGCCCACCGCGCCGATTTCGGGAATGATGAGATGCCGGGAGTACCGTTCCACCTCGGCCGGCGTCAGTCCGTCGGCCGGTTCAACGAGTGGCGGCAGGACCGCGGGCGCAGTGGGGGCAGCAAGAATTGAGGCCATACCCCAATGTATGCCTGCCGATGCCGCCCGGTCATATTACCCACCGGTACAGTGGTCATAACTGCAAAGGAAAGGCGGCAGACTGTGGCTGACGGCGCACGGGCAAACGATGGGGCAGCAAAGCAGGAACGGTCCGGTTCCACCCGCTCAGCAAGGTTGCCGCGGGACGAGCGCCGGGCACAATTACTGAACGCGGCATTGGAGGTTTTCGTTTCCAATGGCTTCCATGGAGCAGCCATGGATGAGATCGCCGAAACCGCCCACGTCAGCAAACCGGTCCTCTACCAGCACTTTCCCTCCAAACGGGACCTCTACATGGCGTTGCTGGACAGCCATCTGGCCGCACTGACGGAACTGATGCTCAGCGCGCTGAACTCCACCACGGACAACAAGGAACGCGTCAAGGCGGTAATGCGCGCCTATTACAAGTTCATTGCCGATGACGACCAGGCCCACCGCCTCGTCTTCGAATCGGACCTCATCAACGATCCCGACGTCAGCTCACGCCTGGAAACGTTCAACAAGACGTTCGCGGACGCAGTAGCCCATGTGATCGCCGAAGACACCAAGCTGCCGCCCCTTGAAGCTCAGTTGCTGGGCCGCGGCCTGGCGGGAATGGCGCAGGTCAGCGCCCGGTACTGGCTGGAAACGGATGGAAACCTTGACCTCGATGTGGCCAGTGATCTGATCTATCGTTTAGCTTGGCGCGGAATCAGTCGATTCCCCAAAGAGTCCTAGGCTACAAATAAGGGACTGACCTAAAACGTTGATTGGCTTGGAGGCCTTGTTGTGGAAGTAAAGATCGGCATTCAGAACGTTGGCCGCGAAATTGTGCTCGAATCCTCGCTCGATGCCGAGGCCGTAGGCAAGCTTGTTTCAGACGCCCTGTCCAAGGGCTCGGAATTGCGCCTCACCGATGATAAGGGCCGTCAGGTCATTGTTCCGGGCGGTGCCCTGGGCTACGTGGAGATCGGCGCGGAGGAAGTTCGTCGCGTGGGCTTCGGCGCACTCTGATCCAGAACGCCCGCAACGCTAAGGAGACCCCATGCTTTCCCTCGTCGTGATGGTGTTCGTTACCGTCGCTACCGGCTTCCTGGTGTGGGCAAACGACAAACGGCATGGCAAGTACGGCATTGCCGTCCCCGCGGGAGTATCCCTCGGAGTCGGCGCCCTCAGCTGGATCGCCTTCATTGCCGCCGGCTTCGGCTACCAGCCGGGGCTGACCTGGATTCCGTGGGTCTTGCCGATCGTCCTTGGCACGGCAGCTGCGGCAGGCGTCGCGGTGTTCCTTGGCAGGACCCGGACCGTGCGGGACACTGAAGCGCTCACCAAAGCACTCCGCCTGTAGCACCTTCCCGGCTCAACCGGGCGACTAAGAACTGTGGCCACCACCCGCATGGGGTGGTGGCCACAGTTGTCAGCAGTACCTGCCGTCGCAGGTTGGTACGGGCTCAGAGGAACTCTGCCCGGCCCTCCATCGCCGATGATGCCAGCGCGTGTTCCCTCCGTGGAATGCGGCCTGCCAGCCTGGCCAGCCTGCCTGCCTTGACGGCGTGCATGAATGCCTCACCCATCTGGACAGGGTTCTGGGCACGCGTCACCGCTGTGGCCAGGAGGACAGCGTCGCAACCGAGCTCCATGGCCAGTGCCGCATCGGAAGCAGTTCCGATGCCTGCGTCCAGGACAACAGGCACGGAGGCACGGGACACAATGACTTCAATGTTGTGCGGGTTGAGGATGCCCAGACCGGTCCCGATCGGTGCTCCGAGGGGCATGACCGCAGTGGCGCCGAGGTTTTCCAGTCGCAGTGCCAACACGGGGTCGTCGTTGGTGTATGCGAAGACTTTGAAACCCCGATTGACCAGTTGTTCAGTGGCGTCGACGAGTTCAACCGCGTCCGGCAACAGCGTGTGTTCGTCCGCGATGACTTCCAGCTTCACCCAATCGGTCTCCAGCGCCTCGCGGGCCAGCTCCGCGGTAAGGACAGCGTCCTTGGCAGTGAAACAACCTGCCGTGTTGGGCAGCACCCGGATGTTGTTGTCCACCAGCAACTGGAACAGCGAGCCCGTCTCGGCCGGCGAGTAGCGGCGCATGGCTACCGTGGTGAGCTCCGTGCCGGAAGCCACCAGGGCCGCCCCCAAACCGTCCAGGCTCGGGGCGCCACCGGTGCCCATGATGAGCCGCGAACTGAAGGCGACACCGTCGATTTCCAGCGTGTCAGTAGTCGTTTCGGTGTTGAGGATGGTCATGCTCAGCCTCCCTGGACTGCGGTAACGAGTTCGAGTTCATCGCCGTCGGCGAGGTTCGTTGCTGCCCACTGGCTACGCGGGACCACCTCCGCATTGCGCGCGACGGCGACACCCAGCTTGCCGCCGTCGGCCGCCTGTCCGCTCGGGTCGAGGGCGCGTCCGGTAACGGACGTGACCAGGGTGCTGACGGATGCGCCATCGGCCACGGTGTGCCGGGCCCCATTGAGTGTGATGTTCATGCTGTTTCCTTGGTGGAAGCGATGGATGGTGTTGGAATGCCGCGCCCGGCGAGGGCGCCTTGCGGAGAAAAACGATCCGGACGGAACCGGACCCACCGGTCATCCGCGGAACCGTCGAGCAAGCCGGCCACGATCTGTGCGGCTATGGGGGTCAGGAGTACGCCGTGGCGGAAGAAACCCGTGGCTATGATCAGGCCCCGGAGGGCGCCGTCCGCCGCGCCCACCCGCCCCAGGAGCGGAGCGTTGTCAGGGGTGCCCGGCCGTGCACGGGCTGTCACTTCGATGAGCTCCAGCTCACCGACTGCGGGGACCAGGATCTGGGCGTCCCGAAGCAGCTGGTACACGCCGCCGGCAGACACCGCATTCGATCCCGTCGAGAGCCCGTCCTCGCGTTGGGTTGCCCCGATCACCACGGTCCCGTCCTCGCGGGGCACGATGTATACCGGCACTCCCCGCACCATTCCGCGGACTGTGGAGGTCAGCAACGGCCGCAGGTCCTCCGGTACCCGGAGCCTGAGGATGTCTCCGTAAACCGGCCTGAGCGGCAGGTGCAGGTCCTCAGGAAGTCCGCCGGTCGCCGCAGCCGCCAAGCCATTGGCCAGCACGGTTTCCCTTGCCGCTACCACTTGGCCGGTGGAGAGTTCAGCGCCCACAACGCGGTCACCCTCCCACAGCAGCCGCCGGGCCTCCGCTGCCAGCTGGAACCCGCTGCTCGCGCCCGGGACCCATGTGGCATCCGACGGGGTGTGCGCGGCCAATCCGGCGAGTATGCACTCCGCCAGCCGGCGGGGGTCCACTTGGTGGTCGGCCGGGATATCGAAAGCGCATGAAATTCCGGGGCTGAGCAGCGGCTCGCGCTGCCGCGCGTCCCGCAGCATCAACGGCTCCACTGTGAGCCCCGCCGCCTGTTGCACGGAGCGCAGATCGGCGAGCGCCCGTCGATCGGCGGCGTCGGCACCCACCGCGAGCGTCGACGTCGTGCTGTAGCCGGTGGTGACGCCGGTACCGGACAATCCGGACACGAACGTTGGCCATAGCCTGGACGATTCGAGCATCAGTTCCAGGAGATCTTCTTCCTGGTAGTGGAGTTCGCTCACGGGGGCCAGCATCCCGGCCGCTGCAAAGGTTGCTCCACTGGCAGGGTTCGGATCGATGAGGGCCACGGAACGGCCTGTGGCCCGGATCCGGTGGGCGATGCCCAGGCCGACTACGCCTGCGCCGATGACGGCAACGTCTGCTTCGATGGCTTCTGCCATTGGTTTCCTTCCCTACGCCGGTATTAGCCGGATCAGGTCAAGCGGTCGGCTCTGAAGCCCTCTCAGCCGGACGGTCATATGACGCTGTCACGGCTCCCGCAGTACGTGCCCAGTTTAGAGGAACTACTCTGGTTTCCATGACCCAGCCTGATCTCCTCACCGACGCCCGCCTCTACCTGTGCACCGATGCCCGCCGGCGGCAAGGCGATTTCGAAGACTTTGTGGACGCCGCGTTCGAAGGCGGCGTGGACATCATCCAGCTCCGTGACAAGACCCTTGAGGCCGCCGAGGAACTGGAGCTGCTCGAGGTCCTGAACAAAGTTGCCGCCCGGCATTCCAAGCTGTGGGCGGTCAACGACCGGGCTGATATCGCCCGTGTTTCCGGGGCTCCCGTGTTCCACGTGGGCCAAAAGGACCTTCCGCTGCCCGTGGCCCGGCAGCTGCTCGGGGACACCACCGCCATAGGTCTCTCCACGCATGGGCCTGATCAGGTGGACGCGGCCATTGCGGCTTCGTCGGGCAGTGCAGGACTGGACTACTTCTGCGTCGGTCCCCTCTGGACCACACCCACCAAACCGGGCCGGACGCCAGTAGGCCTGGGCTTGGTCACATATGCCGCCGAAGCTGTGGAACGCGCAGGATCCGCCCTTCCCTGGTTTGCCATTGGCGGGATCGATCTTTCGAATGTGGAGCAGGTGGTTGCGGCAGGAGCCAGCCGCATCGTCGTAGTCCGCGCCATCACCGAAGCAGAAGACCCGACGGCGGCGGCCAAGTCGCTGCTCGAAGCCCTGGACGCCTAGGCAGCCAGTCCGAGGCCCGTCATCCGGCGGCCGTGGTGATCGGCGAGTTCCGCCGTCAACCGGCCTACCTCCGCCTTGGCCTGTCCGTCATGAAGTACGGCACGCAGGTCCGGGTGCTCCAACGCCACCCGTTGCACCTGGGTGAGGGCCTCACCCACCAGCCTTCGGCCCCATAGGGCAAGGCGCGAAGCCAACCTGGGATCGTCCCTCAGGGCCCGCATGAGGAGGATGCGCAACGCCTCGGTGGCTTGGTCCGCAGAAGCGACTTTCCGGACGAATTGCTGTGTCCCGGCATCCAGGAAGGCGGACACCGTCCTGTAGAAGTCCGAGGACACCGTGTCGATGATGTACGCCTTCAGAACAGACTCGTACCAGTCCCCTGGCGGGGTGCGTTCGTGGAAGTGATCGAATGACGGCTGGAAGCGAAGCATGGCGTCCTCGGGGTCCCGCCCCATCTCGGTAAGCCGGCCGCTGATCAACGCATAGTTGCCGAATGCACCGACCGCGATCTTGGCAAAGGTAGCCCGGTCCCGGAGGGTAGGAGCGAAGCGGGAGTCCGCGGACAACCGCCCGAACGCTGACAATTCGCCATAGGCCATGGCTCCCAGCAGCTCTGCCGGGAGAACGTCCGCGGGAATTCCGCCAGGAGTGGACGTGCCCATGGTCCAAGACTATCCGCCGTTTTCGGGCTAGTCTGACTTTCGTGTCACATCATCGGATAGCGCCCAACGTCGACGATTCTTCCGACCGGCTCGCTGCCTCCCTGGCTGCCTTGAGGAGCGAGCTGGAACTACCCGGCGACTACCCTGCCGACGCCGAGCATGAAGCGCGCCAGGCGGTTCAAAACCTGCAATTGCCGCCCCGCAGCCTGCTGGACGTGCCGTTCGTGACCATAGACCCCGCGACTTCCACCGATCTGGACCAAGCGCTGTTCATTCAGCGTAACGATGCCGGTTACAAGGTCCTGTACGCAATTGCCGACGTGCCGTCCTTCGTGGCCCCCGGCGGAGCCTTGGACGCCGAAACGCGGCGGCGCGGGCAAACGTTCTACGCACCGGACGGAAGGGTCCCGCTGCATCCGGAGGTCATCAGCGAGCAAGCCGGGAGCCTCCTGGCAGAGCAGGAATGCAGCGCCTTCGTGTGGGACTTCGACCTCGACCACAACGCGGAAGTGGTCTCCATGTCCGTGGAGCGGGCCACCGTTCGCAGCCGTGCAAAGCTCAGCTACAAGGGTGCACAGAAGCAGATCGATGCGGGAACCGCCCCCGAGGTCCTCATGCTCCTGAAGGAAGTGGGCCTGAAGCGGGTCGAACTCGAGCGCAAACGCGGCGGGGCGAGCCTGAACATGCCAGAACAGGAGATCGTCCAGGTCACCGACGGCGACTACCGGATCGTGGCTGCTCCCTCGCTGCCGATCGAGGACTGGAACGCCCAGATGTCCCTGATGACCGGAATGGCTGCGGCCCAATTGATGCTCGACGGCAAGGTGGGCATCCTGCGGACCATGCCGGCCCCTGATGAGCGCTCCTTACTGCACTTCAAGCGCCAAACCCAGGCCCTCGGAAAACCGTGGGACGGCGACATCAGCTACGGCGAGTACCTCCGGACCCTCGATGGTTCGGATCCGAAGCAATTGGCCATCCTCCACTCCGCCGGCATGCTGTTCCGGGGCGCCGGCTACACCCCGTTCGACGGTGAGGTACCGGAGAACGTTGTCCAGTCCGCCATCGGGGCCCCGTACGCGCACACCACTGCTCCACTCCGCAGGCTCATTGACCGCTTTGTCCTGGTGATCTGCGAAGCCCTCAGCAACGGCCGGGAGATCCCCGTGTGGGCACGGGAAGCGCTGCCTGACCTGCCCGGGATCATGGCTGCTTCCGACTCATTGGCAGGCCGCTTGGAGCGAATGGCCCTGGACACCGTGGAAGCCGCGCTCGCGGCAAACCACGTAGGTCAGGTATTCGACGCCGTGGTGATTTCCGGGTCCAAGCCGTCCAACGGGAACGGCAACGGCAATGGCCCCTACGGCACCGTGCAGATCGCCGAACCTGCCGTCACTGCCCGATGCGATGGTGAGCTGGTGTCCGGAATCCAGGTGCGCGTGCGCCTGGTGAAGGCCGACATCACCGGCCGGGTGATCAGGTTCGAACTGGCCGAATGACACCTAGTGGGCCAGGGAATCCGCGGTGTCGGGCCGCTATGGGCCTCAGGGATTTCGGCCGCAACGGGGTTTTTGTCCGGCACAGGATAGACTGGGACAGTAGTAATGGATGCCCGGTCGTTGATTCAGTTAATTTTTGAACTCAACAAGCCCGCCCCTACGCGATCTTGAGATGTGCCCGCTGGTCCCCAGTGCCAGTACTTAGATAGCCCGCGATCGGCTTCCACTGGAAATGCTTGCGCCAGTTCGTGCTCCGGTACAGCTTTGCCGCCGTTGAGCATGCAGCGCCTGCCCAAATGAATAAGGAAACTCCCTGTGAGTGAATTGCACACCCATGAAGTCCTGACGGACTCCACCGGAACCGAGACCATCGAACCCGAGGAAACGATCACCTCGGACGAGACCCCCCACGAGATCGAAGAGAAGTCCTTCGCCGACTTCGACGTCCGCGCGGACATCGTCGAGTCCCTCGCCGACGCCGGAATTACGCACCCGTTCCCGATCCAGGCCATGACGCTTCCCGTGGCCCTGGGCGGCCATGACATCATCGGCCAAGCGAAGACCGGAACGGGCAAGACCCTGGGCTTCGGCATTCCGGT
This sequence comes from Paenarthrobacter ureafaciens, assembly GCF_004028095.1. NCBI lineage: Bacteria > Bacillati > Actinomycetota > Actinomycetes > Micrococcales > Micrococcaceae > Paenarthrobacter > Paenarthrobacter ureafaciens. The sequence goes on from NZ_SBHM01000006.1 coordinate 681,542, forward strand.
ACTCCAGCGGATCGAAGGCCGCGACGACGCCGGATACGCCAAACTTGCCGTCCAGGGTGCACCCCAGGCGCTGATCATCGTCCCGACCCGCGAGCTTGCAGTCCAGGTGGCCAACGACCTCCAGACGGCTTCGCGCAAGCGCAACGCCCGCATTGCCACCATCTACGGCGGACGTGCCTACGAACCGCAGATCGATGCCCTCCAGAAGGGCGTGGAGATCGTGGTGGGCACCCCCGGACGCCTGATCGACCTGTACAAGCAACGCCACCTAAGCCTCAAGAACGTCAAGATGGTAGTCCTCGATGAGGCCGACGAGATGCTCGACCTCGGCTTCCTGCCGGACGTCGAGACCCTCATCGCCGGCACTCCCCCGGTCCGCCAGACGCTGCTCTTCTCGGCCACCATGCCCGGCCCGGTCATCGCCATGGCCCGCCGGTACATGACCCAGCCCACGCACATCCGCGCTGCGGACCCCAATGACGAGGGCCTGACCAAGCGCGATATCCGCCAGCTCATCTACCGTGCCCACAGCATGGACAAGACTGAAGTCGTTGCCCGGATCCTGCAGGCCAAGGACCGTGGCCGCACCATCATCTTCACCAAGACCAAGCGCACCGCCGCGAAGGTGTCCGAGGAACTCGTGGACCGCGGCTTCGCAGCAGCGGCCATCCACGGTGACCTGGGCCAGGGAGCCCGCGAACAGGCGCTGCGTGCCTTCCGCAACAACAAGGTGGACGTGCTCGTCGCAACCGACGTTGCCGCCCGCGGCATCGACGTCGAGGACGTCACCCACGTCATCAACTACCAGTGCGTCGAAGACGAAAAAATCTACCTGCACCGCGTAGGCCGCACCGGCCGTGCCGGAAACAAGGGTACGGCCGTGACGTTCGTGGACTGGGACGACGTACCCCGCTGGGCGCTGATCAACAAGGCACTGGGACTCAACGTCCCCGAACCGGTTGAAACCTATTCCTCCTCCCCGCACCTCTACACCGACCTCGACATCCCCGAGGGCACCAAGGGGCGGTTGCCCCGCAACAAGCGGATGTTGGCAGGCGTGGACGCCGAGGTCCTGGAGGACCTGGGCGAGACGGGCAAGAAGAACTCCCGCTCGCGCAGCGGAGGCCGCCAGGGCGGATCCGGTCGCGATGGTGGCCGCACCCGTGACGGAAAGTCCGCAGACTCCGCCGGCTCCAAGGGCGAGGGCGGACGCAACCGCACGCGCCGCCGTCGTACCTCCGATGCAGAGGGCACCGCGACCGCTGCTCCCCGCGAGTCCGCCGAGGGTGCATCGGAGAAGCCGGCGCGTACCCGCCGCACCCGCACCCGTCGTCGCAACGGCGAGGTAGTTTCCGGCGAGGCCGCAGGCACCACGCCTGCCACCACCGAGGCCTAACCGGACGGCGATGGCTGAAACTGTTTGGGCGCCGGACGGCAGCAACCTGGTGGTACATGCGGACAACGCATCGTTCCTTCCCACGCTGCCGGACGGCGCCTTCACACTCATCTACGTGGATCCCCCGTTCAACACCGGGCGGGTCCAGCGGCGCCAGGAAACGCGCATGGTCCGCAACGCGGACGGTGACGGTGACCGGGTGGGCTTCAAAGGCCGTTCCTATGACACCATCAAGGGCGCCCTGCACAGCTACGACGACGCCTTCAGCGACTACTGGTCCTTCTTGGAACCAAAGCTGGTGGAAGCGTGGCGGCTCCTGGCCGATGACGGCACACTGTACCTGCACCTGGACTACCGCGAGGTGCACTACGCCAAGGTCATGCTCGACGCCATTTTTGGCCGCGAGTGCTTCCTCAACGAGATCATATGGGCCTACGACTACGGCGCAAGGGCCAAAAACCGCTGGCCCACCAAACACGACAACATACTTGTGTACGTGAAGAACCCGGCCAAGTACCACTTCGACAACGAGGAAGTGGACCGGGAGCCGTACATGGCGCCGGGGCTGGTGACGCCCGCAAAACGCGAGCGCGGCAAGTTGCCGACCGACGTCTGGTGGCACACCATCGTCTCCCCCACGGGCCGCGAGAAAACCGGCTACCCCACGCAGAAACCCGAGGGGCTCATCCGCAGGGTAGTGACAGCTTCAAGCCGCAAGGGTGACTGGTGCCTGGACTTCTTCGCCGGCTCCGGAACGCTCGGCGCTGTTGCCGGCAAACTCGGTAGGAAGTTCGTGTGCGTGGATCAGAACGAACAGGCGATCGAGGTCATGCGCAAGCGGCTGGGAACCAAGGCGGTCTTCCACGCCGCTCCTGCTTCCCTAGACGGATCAGGCGGCTCCCTTGACGGGTCAGGCAGCGCCCTTGACGAAAGCCTGCACAGCGTCGGCGATCATCTGCACGGCAATAGCTGACAGCAGCAGACCGGCAATCCTCGTCACGAGTTCCACGCCGTTCTCGCCCAGCACGCGTTGAACGACTCCGGCGAAGCGCATGGCGAGGTAGAGCGAAACGAGCACGGCAGCAATCCCCGCGCCCACGGCCAGGTATTCGGACAGCTCAGTGGACTGCTGCACGAACACCATGACTGCCACGATGGCGCCGGGGCCAGCCATTAACGGCGTCCCCAAAGGCACAAACGCCACGTTCTTGTACTTGGCGGCGTTCTCCTCCCCGCTGGTGCTGCCGGTCAGCAGCTGCAGGGCGATCAGCACCAGCAGGAGTCCTCCCGCTCCCTGCAAAGCAGCCAGGGAAATGTGCATGTAGTTGAGGATGGACTGGCCGAAGATCGCGAACACGACGATGACGCCGGTGGCCACCAGCAGCGCCTGCAGGGCTGAACGGTTCCTGTCCTTGGCGCTCATCTGTGCCGTCAGGGACATGAAGATCGGCACGGTTCCGGGCGGGTCCATGATGACGAACAAGGTGACGATCACGGACGCCAGCAACTGCAGGTCCATCAGCGGACCACAATGCTTCCCGTGCCCCGCTCCTCGATCCTTTCCAGGACGGCCGGATCAGTGAGGTTCTCGCCCAGCAGGTTGGGTTTGCCGGTGCCGTGGTAGTCGGAGGACCCGGTGATCAGCAGGCCGTGTTCGGCTGCAAGGTCGCGGAGGAACTTCCGTCCTTCTTCCGGATTGTCGCGGTGATCGATTTCCAGGCCCAACAGCCCGGCGTCGATCATCTCCCTGTACGTCTTGTCCCCCACGATGCGGCCACGCGAAGACGCAACGGGATGGGCGAACACGGGCACGCCGCCCGCGGCCCTGACAAGCCCGACGGCGAGTGCCGGGTCAGGTGCGTAGTGCTGGATGAAATAGCGCGAATGCGAGGTGAGGATGCTGTTGAAGGCCTCTGACCGGTCGGCTACCACCCCGGCGGCCACGAGGGCATCGGCGATATGCGGCCGACCCACCGTTGCGCCCGGAGCTACATGGTGGATGACGTCGTCCCAGGTCAAGGGGTAGTCCTCGGAGAGCAGGGTGACCATGCGCTCGGCGCGGGTGAGCCTGGCATCCCTGGACTTATTGATCTCCTCCAACAGGCCGGGGTGGGTGGGGTCGTGGAGATAGCTGAGCAAGTGGACGCTGATGCCTTTGTCCGTGCGGCACGAGATTTCCATGCCGGGGACGAACGCGAGGCCATGGTGGATTGCCGCTTCCGCCGCCTGGTCCCAACCGTCGGTGGAGTCGTGATCCGTCAGTGCCACGGCGTCCAATCCGGCCTTGGCAGCTGACCGGATCACCTCGGCCGGGGTTTCGGTACCGTCGGAAACATTCGAGTGCGTATGCAGGTCAATCCTCACTTTCCCAGCCTATGGGATGCCGGCTTGTTCAGCGTGTTGCGCCGTGGGCCTCCCCACGGAACAGGCGGTGGCCGCATCACGGAACAGGCGTTGGCCGCGCCATGGCGCAGCCGTTGGCCTCCTCTTGGAACTGGTGGGACGATGTAACGGTGAATGATGCCAAAAACTCCCAGCACATGGACTCCGCTGAGTCCCAGCCACTGCAAGAGCGCGTCAACAACCGCTCGCAGCGGCCCACGTCCGATGCCTTCAAGGCGTTCATGGCCAGCAATTGGGCGCCGGCCCCGCAGGTGACCCCTGCGCGTGACGCCGTCGCGGACCACGCCGCCCGCCGCCGTCGTGCCATTTCCGAGAAGTTCAAAGGCGAACGGCTTGTTATCCCGGCCGGTCCGTTGAAGGTCCGCTCCAACGACTGCGACTACCGCTTCCGCCCGCATTCGGGCTTCGCCCACCTCACCGGCCTCGGCCTGGACCACGAGCCGGATGCCGTCCTCATCCTTGAGCCGGTGGCAGAGGGCAAGGGCGACGACGGCGGCCACCACACCGCGACGCTCTACTTCCGTCCGCTGGCGGGCAGGGACACCGAACAGTTCTACGCTGATTCCCGTGCCGGTGAGTTCTGGATCGGCCCCCGGCCGACGCTCGCCGAGTTCGAGGCCCGCTTGGGGCTGCCCACAGCCCACATTTCCGAACTTGAAGTGGCCATCACCAAGAACGTCGGCGCACCGGAGATCGGCGGCATTTCCATCCGCCTGGTGCGCAAGGTGGACGAGAACATCGACGCCCTGGTGGACACGGCCCGCTACAACACGGCCAAGGACCCCGAGAACCTTGACCTGGGCGAGCTCGATGCCTTGGACGAGAAGCTCAGCGAAGCCCTTTCAGAACTCCGCCTCATCAAGGACGAATGGGAGGTGGAGCAGATGCGGATCGCCGTCGCGGCCACCGTGGAAGGTTTCGCCGACGTCGTCCGTGCACTTCCCCGCGCCCTGACCCACAAACGCGGCGAACGCGTCGTGGAAGGCGCGTTCTTTGCCAAGGCGCGCGAAGAAGGCAACGAACTGGGCTACGACACCATCGCAGCTTCAGGGAACAACGCCACAGTGCTGCACTGGAACCGCAACACGGGAACGGTCGACGCCGGCGATCTGCTCCTGCTCGACGCCGGCGTGGAAGCTGACTCCCTCTACACCGCCGATGTCACCCGCACCCTGCCGGCGAACGGCAAGTTCACCGACATCCAGCGGAAGATCTACGAAGCAGTGCTCGACGCCGCCGACGCCGGTTTCGCCGCTGCCCGTCCGGGAGTGAAGTTCCGCGAGATCCATACGGCAGCCACCACAGTGCTCGCCGAGCGCCTGGCCGAGTGGGGCCTGCTGCCGGTTTCCGTGGATGAAGCCATCAGTCCCGAAGGCCAGCAGCACCGCCGCTGGATGCCGCACGGTACCAGCCACCACCTGGGCTTGGACGTCCATGACTGCGCCCAGGCCAAGCGGGAACTTTACCTGGATGGTGAGCTCGCCGAGGGCATGGTCTTCACGATCGAACCCGGCCTGTACTTCAAGGCCGAGGACCTCGCCATCCCGGCTGAATACCGCGGCATCGGTGTACGGATCGAGGACGACATCCTCATGACGGCGGATGGCCCGGTGAACCTGAGCTCCGCCCTCCCCCGCAAGGCCGACGACGTCGAGGCCTGGATGGCGGGAATCTACCAGGAGGGCTAGTTCCCCAGCGTGGAAGAAAGCCGAAGGGGCCACCGGGATAATCCCGGTGGCCCCTTCGCTTTAATATTGCCCGCCTGCTACTACCTGCATGCTTACTGCCTGCCGGCGTCGTGCTCGGAGGCTTCAGGTGACTCATGGCCGGCTTGGTTCTGGCCTGGCTGCGGCCGCTCTGCCTCATGCCGGCCATTGTCATCGCTGCCCTGGTGGCTGTGCCGGGACTGCTGGCTCTGCTGGGGCTGTTGGCCCTGCTGCGGTTGCCCTTCGGGAACCCTGATGCCGTACTGGGGACGTCCGTCCGGCAGGTCCGGGAACCGTGCTGATGACGGTGCAGGCGCCGGGGCGGGCTGCGCAGGACGCGGTTCAGGTTCCCCGGGCTGCGGGGCGCGCTGGCCATAGGGGTCGTTCCAGGTGGATGGGCGTTCCGGGGCCTGGCCCGGCTGCTGGAACGGCTGGGACGGCTGGGACGGTTCCTGGCGCGAAGCGTAGCCCTGTCCCTGTCCTGCGGCCTGCGCCGGATTCATGGGCAACTGCTGGAGCAGGCGCCGGGCCTCGTTGGCAGCCTCGAAAGCCACAATGACGTCATAGTTGGTGGCCACCACCTGGCTGGTGGACGTGAAGTCACGCTTACCCCGCTGGGTGGCATAGGTAACAATGCCGAACAACATGAAGAAGGCCGCGCCCATGAGCACCGAGGTGATGATGGAGAACGGACCGCCGCCCGGCGTGAAGAAGGACAGCATGACGCCAACGAAGAGGCCGAACCACATGCCGCTCAGGGCACCTGACAGGGCAACCCGCGGGTAGCTGAGCCTGCCCGTGACGCGCTCCACCATTTTGAGGTCGTTGCCAACGATGGATACCAGCTGCACGGGGAACTGCTGGTCTGCGAGGTAGTCCACCGCCTTCTGGGCATCCAAATAGGAAGTGTAGGAGCCTACGGTGTCACCTTGCGGGACGCTCCGGGCTTCTTCGACGGCTTTTGGACCACCAAAAATGTTAGACATAGCCCCATTGTGTCGCATGGAGATGTGCAGGAGCTGGAATTCAGCTAAAAGAGAGCAGACTCGGTAGCCTGTAAAT